>CAMNAO010000024.1 GCA_946531435.1 uncultured Clostridia bacterium | reverse complement strand
TGTAGGTGTCCACGGTCAGCTCGCCGCAGGCGGCCTCATCGCAGGCGATGATGGCGGCGTTGTGCATCTGCAGAGCGCTGCAGGTCCACTTCTGGCTGACCCCGCCTTCCACGGTGGCGGCCAGAGCCCGGGCCTTGTTGTGGCCGTTGATGAGGATCAGCACCTCCTTGGAGTCGGTGACGGTGCCGACGCCCACGGAAAGGGCCTGGGAGGGCACCTTCTCCGGATCGTTCCCGAAGAAGCGGGAATTGACGATGCGGGTGTCGGTGGTCAGGTTCCGCACGCCGGTGCGGGAGGCCAGGGAGGTATAGGGCTCGTTAAACGCGATGTGGCCGTCCACGCCGATGCCGCCCATGAAGAGGTCGATGCCGCCGTAGGAGGCGATCTTGGCCTCATACCGGGCGCACTCGCCCTCCGGGTCCTCGGTCATGCCGTTGAGGATGTTGATGTTCTCGGGCTTCATGTCCTTGAGGTGGTCAAAGAAATTCTCGTGCATGAAGTACCAGTAGCTTTGGTCATGCTCATGGGGAAGGCCCAGGTACTCATCCATGTTGAAGGTGACCACGTTGGCGAAGGAGAGCTCTCCCGCCTGATTTTGACGATAAAGTTCCTTGTAGACGCCGATGGGGCTGGAGCCGGTGGGCAGACCCAGCACAAAGGGGCGATCCTCCTTGTGGCTGCGGATCTTGTTTGCGATGTAGTCCGCGGCCCACTTGCACATCTTGTCATAGTTTTCCTGAATGACAACTCTCATAGATCAATTCTCCTCCGGCAAAAGTGCCGTCATCTGTTATTCTACGGCGAAAAGGGGGCCTCTCATACAGTGTTGATTCTGCTCTTTGCTCCTCCTCTTACGACCCGCCGCGGACCGGAACGGCATCCGCCGAATCTTTCGATCACCGTTCTCCTCGTTAACCCGTAGGTCCAGGCGCTGACAGTCTTCCGCTTCTCCTTTCCCGTCAGACTGTTTTCCGTGGCGCACAAAATCGTTTGCGCGCCATAGGCATTATATGCGTCCCTGCCCCTCTCTGTCAAATATAGATTTTACGAAAATACCTGACGGACCCGCAAAAATCCTTACGGATCGTTTTTTTTGGGGATGCGGATGGTCAGCACCAGCTCCCGCTCCGTTTCGCTTTTCTGGCAGCGGGCGTCCACCCCGGAGCGCTGCATCACCTCCAGGGAGCGGCTTAAGGTGTTGAGAAAGACCCGCACGTCCCGCAGGATGTAAAGGGGCTTTCTGGCGGGCTTTTTCGGAGGATTCTGCTTCAAAAGCCCATCTATGTATTCCTCTGTTTTTTTCACGCTGAGACCCTTTTCGATGATCTCCTCCAGGGCGGCCCGGCGGGCCTCATTCCCCTCGATGCGCAAAAGGGCCCGGGCGTGGCGCTCGGTGAGCCCGGCGGCGCGCAGCCGGTCCAGAAGGTCGGGGGGCAGCTTCAGGATCCGCAGCTTGTTGGCGATGGAGGACTGGGATTTTCCCAGCCGCTGGGCGGCCTCCTCCTGGCTGAGATCATAGACGGAGATGAGCCGCAGGATGCCCTCGGCCTCCTCCACAAAATTGAGGTCCCGGCGGTGCAGATTCTCCACCAGGGCCAGCACCGCGGAATCGGTCTCCTCCGCCTCCAGCACGAGACAGGGCACCCGCTCCAGCCCTGCCATCATGGCGGCCCGCAGACGCCGCTCCCCGCTGATGAGCTCGAACTGCCGCCCCGCCCGGCGCACCGTCAGGGGCTGCAGGATACCGTAGCGGCGGACACTCTCCGCCAGCTCCTTCATGGCTTCGGGCTCAAAGGCCTTCCGGGGCTGATTGGGATTGGGAAGGATATCCCCCGGCAGCAGAAAGACGATCCTTCCCGCGTAGCCGAAGCCCCCGCCTTTTCGCGCCAAGTGCCCCATCTCCTCTCCCTTGCGGTTTTCTCCCCCTATCCTACACCCCCTCCGCCGCGATTTTTGTCGAAGGGGGACGGGGAGGAGACAGTGAAGAATGAAGATTAAATAATGAAGAATGAAGAATGGGGACGGGAGAGACGGATTGCCACGGCCACTGCGTGGCCTCGCAATGACAGAGGAGAATCGGGAGCCGCAGCGGCTGCCCCCATTGTTTGTCATTGCGAGGAGGGCGGAGCCCGACGTGGCAATCCGCACCCCCGTTGCCTTTTCCTCCCTCCCGTGCTATCATGGTCTCATCACTTGTGAAAAGAGGTCACGGTATGGAAAACCCTGCCCGTTATTTTGAGGAATCGGTGGTTCTGGACTATTTCCGTCGTCTGCTGGCGGTGGACAGCACCACAGGCCAATATGAGGAGATCCAGACCCTGCTCATAAAAATGCTGGAGGAGCTGGGCACGCCCTACATCGTCACCCATAAGGGCGGCGTCATCGCCGACCTGGGCGGGGAGGGACACCCCCTCTGCGTCACGGCCCATCTGGACGACATCGGCCTTATGGTGCGGCATGTAAACGCCGACGGCACCCTGAACGTCTGCCCTGTGGGCGGGCTCTATCCCTTCTATGCGGTGATGGAGAATGTGCGGGTCCACACCCGGGAGGGAAGGATCTATACCGGCACCGTCTGCCGCACCCCCAACTCCATCCATGTGACGGAGGAGGAGCTGCGCTCTGTGCCCGGCGATTTTCGCAAAAACGTCTGCGTGGTGCTGGACGAGAACGTAAAATCCGCCGCCGATACCCGGGCCCTGGGCATCGAAACCGGGGATATGGTTGCCCTGGAGCCCCGCTTTACCCTGTCAAACGGCTACCTGAAATCCCGCTTCATCGATGACAAGGCCTGCGCCGCCGTGCTGCTGGCTGCCATGAAGGCCATGAAGGAGCGGGGCCTTATCCCCGGCCGGAAGACCTACGCCTACTTTGCCATGTTTGAGGAAATCGGCCACGGCACCACCTGGCTCCCCCGGGATGTGGAGGATCTTCTGGCCATCGACATCGCCCCCACGGGGCCGGACCAGAATTCGGATGAGCGCAAGGTCTCCCTTTTCGCCAAGGACTCCCGCTTCCCCTACCACTGGGGCATGACGAACGAGCTCCGGGCCGCCGCCATCGGGGCCGGGGTGGACTACGTCATGGATATCTTTACCCCCCACTACGGCACCGACGGCGACGCCAGTGTTCTGGCGGGCTACGATATCCGCCACGCCGCCATCGGCCCCGGCACCGCCAACAGCCACGGCTATGAACGGACCCACCTGGAGGGGCTCAAAAACACCTTCGCCCTGCTGCTGGCTTATCTGATTTCCTGAAGGAGGCTCCATGAAACGCATCCGAGACTTGAACGGATATCAGCGTGGGCTGCTTCTGTTGCTGGTGCTGTTGGCGCTCGTTTTCGCTGTCCTTACCGCCCTTACCGTCAAAAGACAGGGCTTTGCCTACCGGAGTGCGATTCTGGTTCCCCGGGAGAAGGGCGACGCCCTCGTATATGAAGGGCGTCTCAATGGCCGCGAGGCGTCCTTTCTGGTCTCTCGTCAAGGCGCTGTGGAGTATCGGTACGGGGAGACCGTCTACGGCCCCTACACCCTGCGGGAGGACCCAGAGGCCGTTCCCCGGGGTACCGGCTTTGATACGGTCCTGCGGGGCCTGGAGCTCCGCTGCGGGGAAGAGATAGTGTTCCGGGGCGGCGTCCTGGTGCAGTCGGGCTCCCGCCTTCTCTTCCGGGAGGACGGCACTATGGAAGATATCAGGATTACTGTGTCCGCAGGCGACGGGGTGGTGACGGATGAAAACGGGCGGGTCATCGACCCCGATGAGCCCACGGCCTCCGAGCTTCTGGAGCTGATGGAGGGACCCAGGCTCCGCCATCGGGGCAGCTGGGCGGGCTGGCTCTGCGGCACCCTGCTTTCGGTGGTAAACGGGGCCACGATCCTGTTTGCCGATGAGCTCTTCCGCTGGCAGCTTCGATTCCGCATCCAAAATCCGGAAAGGGCCGAGCCTTCGGAGTGGGAATATTTCAGCCGCTGCCTTTCCTGGACTCTGATTGCCCTGTTGTCGCTCTTCATTTATGCTGCAGGTCTCCGGCAGATCGTATAGAACAGGCCTCCGGCGCCGCGGCGTTGGGGCGGGTGAGGTGTAACGCCCCCCCCGCTCTCGTCCTCTGCCAACGAGCATAGAATCTCCAAAATTTTTCGATTTTCTTCGATAAACCTATTGACAGGATAGGCAGATGCCGTTATAATAAGGCCATCGGTTAGAGATAACTAACCATAGAGCGGCGCCTGATCCGTCGTGGCTGTTGGGTCCCGTGCCGTGGAAAACCTCCTGTTATTGTGTAACCACTTTCCCAATCCCCTTTGTCTCCCTTTAGCCTGATGGCACCAATTAGAACACGCTGAAAACTACGGTCTTTGGCCCTTTTCCGTCCTTTCGGTCTCGGTGGGCGACAGCCCACCGTCGCCCTCAAAAACGGAAAATGCCTCAAATATCTTGTTTTCAGTCCGCAGGAGTTTTGACGGAGCCGATTTTCGTCAAGACAAGGCAGGTGCCGCAGAGAATACTTTTTGTATTGTCAAGGCACCTAACGCGGTATTGGCGGAGATCGGCCCGTCAAAACCGTGTTCTAATTGGTGCCATCAGGCTAGAATAACGAAACCCGAAAGCGCCCGAGGCATTCACCTCGGGCGCTTTCGGTGCGTAGACTTTGTCTACGCACCGAAAATATTTGCAAGCGTAGGCTTGCAAATATTGCGCCACGGGCGGGTTATGCGATGTGAAGGGGCCTCTTGGCCGGCCCCTTCACGGATCCCCGCCGCAAAACCAGCAGTTTTATGCGTCTGTCATTCATGCAGATCAAGATTTCCGAGGGACGAGGAGAAGGCAAGCCCCAGAAATTGTAAAAAATATTTACCAGTTCCTCTTGACAAAAGTGTAATTGTGAGTTACTATTGGATCACAACAACGGAAGGGAGTGATGGTATGGTTTTGGTCTGGAGCGTGGCCTTCGGGATCCTGGTGATCATCGAGATTGCCACGGTTGGCCTGGCCTCGGTCTGGTTTGCCATCGGCGCCCTGGCGGCACTGATTGCCGCGGCCCTGGGGGCGACGGTGTGGCTGCAGGTGGCGCTGTTCCTGGCGGTGTCCCTGGCGTCGTTGGCGCTCACGCGGCCCATCCTGGTGAAGAAGCTGGCGGTGCGCCGCTCTGCCACCAATTTTGACCGCACCCTGGAAATGGTGGGCGTCGTGACGGAGGAGGTGGACAACGTCAAGGCCACCGGCACCGTTCGCGTGGACGGCAAGGACTGGATGGCCCGCAGCATGGACGGCCGGGTGCTCCCGGTGGGGACGCCGGTCCGCGCCCAGTGCATCGAGGGGGTGAAGCTCATCGTGCTGCCTGCCGAGGTGCCTGTGGGCACGGGTCCTCTCTGGTGAGGACAGAGAAAGGAAGCAGAAGTGAAGCATTATGAGTATGTAAATGTGCTCGTCTCACAGAAATGGACCGGCGGCAAGCTGGAGGAGCACCGCACCGTCATCGACGAATACGCCGCTATGGGGTATCGCTATGTGGGCTATATCCCCACGGAATTCAGCGACTACGGCAAGTACAAGGCTGTGGACCTCATCTTTGAGCGTGAGGATTGAGGCTCCGGCATAGAGCCGTTTTAAGACCCTGTCAGTCAATCGTTTTACTTTATATTTTAAGGAGGTGCCCTATGGGCGGATATGTTGTTTTACCCATTCTCATTCTCTTGGCCATCTATGTGCTGGCGACGAACGTCCGCGTGGTGCAGCAGGCGGAGGCCTATGTCATCACCCGGTTGGGGGCCTACAAGACCACCTGGAACGTGGGCCTTCATATGACGGTGCCCTTCATTGAGAAGATCGCAAAGCGGGTCTCCCTGAAGGAGCAGGTGGCGGACTATCCCCCGCAGCCCGTAATCACCAAGGATAACGTCACCATGCAGATCGACACCGTGGTCTATTACTACATCACGGACCCCAAGCTCTATACCTTCGGCATCGAAAACCCCATGCAGGCCATCGAGACCCTCTCCGCCACCACCCTGCGTAACATCATCGGTGAGCTGGAGCTGGACCAGTGCCTTACCAGCCGCGACATCATCAACAGCAAGATGCGCACCACCCTGGACATCGCCACGGACCCCTGGGGCATCAAGGTCACCCGTGTGGAGCTGAAGAACATCCTGCCCCCCAAGGAGATCCAGAACGCCATGGAGAAGCAGATGAAGGCCGAGCGCGAGCGGCGTGAAGCCATCCTCCGGGCCGAGGGCGAAAAAGCCGCCGCCATTCTGGAGGCCCAGGGCGAGAAGGAGTCCGCGGTCCTGCGGGCCACCGCCAAGAAGGAGGCCGCCGTGCTGGAGGCCGAGGGCCAGGCGGAGGCCATCCTGAAGGTGCAGGAGGCCACCGCCGAGGGCATCCGTCGGATCAACGCGGCCGCCCCCACAGAGGCTTTCCTGAAAATCCGCGCCATGGAGGCCTTTGCTGCCGCCGCCAACGGCAAGGCCACCAAGATCATCATCCCCTCGGAGATCCAGGGCATTGCCGGCCTGGCCGCCAGCGTGAAGGAGATCCTTCAGTCCGAGCCCCCCGCGGAGAAGTAAAGACCGCATCTTTGAGTTCGCCCCCGGGCTTCCGCCCGGGGGCGTTTTTGCCGTTGGAATGGGGACGGATTGCCGCGTCACCCGGCTCCTCGCAATGACAAAGGAAGATCGGTGACCGCTGCGGCCAGCCAACTGCCCGTCATTGTTGTGAAAGGGCCGGGAGAGGACAGAAGCGCCGTAGGGAGGCGTCCCCTGACGCCTCCGCGATTCACGGCAGCACTCACTGAAAGCGGAGCGATGTGGGCATCGCTCCCTACGGGAAAGCTTCCGCCTGGGGCGTTTTTACCGTTGGAATGGGGACGGATTGCTACGTCACCCGGCTCCTCGCAATGACAAAGGAAGATCGGTGGCCACTGCGGCCAGCCAACTACCCGTCATTGTTATGAAAGGGCCGGGAGAGGACAGAAGCGCCGTAGGGAGGCGTCCCCTGACGCCTCCGCGATTCACGGCAGCACTCACTGAAAGCGGAGCGATGTGGGCATCGCTCCCTACGGGAAAGCTTCCGCCCGGGGGCGTTTTTGCCGTTGGAATGGGGACGGATTGCCGCGTCACCCGGCTCCTCGCAATGACAAAGGAAGATCGGTGACCGCTGCGGCCAGCCAACTGCCCGTCATTGTTGTGAAAGGGCCGGGAGAGGACAGAAGCGCCGTAGGGAGGCGTCCCCTGACGCCTCCGCGATTCACGGCAGCACTCACTGAAAGCGGAGCGATGTGTGCACTTCCTCGCAATGACATGCAAGGTGGGGCAGCTGCTGCGGCAATCGTCCCTTTCCGTTGTTTCATACATATTTACAAAAAAGTCCTATACTTAACGCCCTGGCCGTGGTAAGATAAATCATCTCTTTCAGAACAAAGGAGCGCGAAAGATGCTCAAACTCTTTGGCAATATTTCTCCCAGGGACCGGCTTCTGGCCCTTCTGGCCGTAGCCCTGGTGGTGCTGATGGTCTGGCTGGAGCTGAAGCTGCCGGACAGCATGGCGGCCATGACCACCATGGTCCAGACCCCCGGCAGCGTGATGGCCGACATTCTCCTGGAGGGGGGCAGGATGCTGCTCTACGCCCTGGGAAGCCTTGTGGTTTCGGTGCTGGTTTCGGTGCTGGCGGCCCGGATCGCGACTGATTTCGGCGCAGCCTTACGCCTCAGACTCTTCAGCCGGGTCCAGGACTTCTCCATGGCGGAGATCGGCCGCTTCTCCACCGCCAGCCTCATCACCCGGTCTACCAACGACGTGACCCAGGTCCAGATGCTCATCGTCATGGGCCTGCAGGCCATGATCCGTGCCCCCATCATGGCGGGCATGGCCATCGGCAAGATCGCGGGCAAAAGCTGGCAGTGGACCGCCTCCACCGCCGTGGCGGTGGGCATTCTGCTTGTGGGAATCACGGTGCTGATGACCCTGGTGATACCCAGGTTCCGCATGCTGCAGAAGCTCACCGATGATCTCAACCGGGTCACCCGTGAGAATCTTACCGGCCTTTCCGTGGTGCGGGCCTATAACGCCGAGGGCTTTGAGGAGCGAAAGTTCGACGGCGCCAACGACGCCCTTACGAATACCGGCCTCTTCACCGGCCGCGCCATGGCGATCATGAGTCCTATGATGCAGCTTCTCATGAACGGCCTCGCCCTTTCGGTGTACTGGTTCGGCGCCGCCATCCTGCAGGCCGCCCCTCTGCAGGACCGCCTCGTTCTCTTTTCCGATATGGTGGTCTTTTCCCAGTACGCCATGCAGGTGGTCATGAGCTTCATGATGCTGGTGATGATCTTTATCATGCTGCCCCGGGCTTCCGTCTCCGCCCGGCGTATTCTGGAGGTGCTGGAGATGCCCCTCTCCGTCTCCGACGGCCCCGGCGTGGGGGCGACCGATTTGAAGGGGGAGATCGAGTTTCAGCATGTATCCTTCCGTTACCCGGACGGGGACGGGGACGTGCTTCACGACATCAGCTTTTCCGCCCATCGGGGGGAGACGGTGGCCTTCATCGGAGCCACGGGCTGCGGCAAATCCACCGTGGTGAACCTGGTGCCCCGTTTCTATGACGCCACGGAGGGCCGGGTGCTGGTGGACGGCGTGGACGTGCGGCAGTACGGACAGGAGGAGCTGCGGCGGAAGATCGGCTATGTGCCCCAGAAGGCCCTGCTCTTCGGCGGCTCCGTCCGCTCCAACGTGGTCTACGGCGAGAAGGAGGAGGGGGAGACGCCCCCGGAAAAGCGCCGCGCCGCCATCGAGATCGCCCAGGCGGCGGAGTTTGTGGATGGCCTCTCCGATGGGGAGGAGAGCTTTGTGGCCCAGGGCGGCGCCAACTTCTCCGGCGGCCAACGCCAGCGGCTCTCCATCGCCCGCGCCCTCAGTCGGGACGCAGAGATCCTGATTTTCGACGACTCCTTCTCCGCCCTGGATTATCGCACGGATCGGGCGCTGCGGAACGCTTTGAAGGAGAACTGCCGGGAGGCCACCAAGCTGATCGTGGCCCAGCGCATCGGCACCATCCGGGACGCGGACCGCATCGTGGTCCTGGAGGAGGGCCGGGTGGCAGGCATCGGCACCCATGGGGAGCTGATGACTTCCTGCCCCGTGTATCAGCAGATCGCCCGCAGCCAGCTCTCGGAAGAGGAGCTGGGGTGAAGGGACGATGGCGCAAAACGCAGACAGAACCAGCTTCCCTCACGGCTCGACAGAGTTTGAGGGAGTGGTTCATGAAACTGAAAGTCCTTGAAAGAAGCCGCTTCCGTTTTTGGGAGCATGAGGGAGGCCACTATGAAAAAAACGGAAAAAAGAAGTCTGACAATGCTCCTGGCGCTCTTCATGACGCTGGGGATACTGCTCCCGGCGGCAGAGGCACGGGCGGTTCAGGACCCGGAAAGCGGTTATGATGGCGGGGAGCCGTTTGCTTTCGGGGAGGAACCGGAAGGGAACGCCGCCTCCATCGAGGACGAGGAGCAGAGGAACCCGGAGGATGCGCTGCCCCAGTCCTCCGCCGACGGGATCGATGACGCGGAAGCAGCGGATATGGCTGCCGTTGAAAGAGAGACCGCCGACATGGGAGATCCCCTGAAGGAGCATCCTGCCGACCCCTCCCTTGAGGAGACTGCGCCCCCGCAGGAGGCGGAGCCTGCTTTGGAAGAAGCAGCGGACGCCCCGGTGACGGAGGCCGTTGAAGAAGCGGAGCCCGCGCCTGCGGCATCTGCGGAGACTGACGATGCGGCGCCGGAGGAGCCGGAATCTGCCGCTAAGGGAGAGACCGCTGCGCCTGTAGAAGAGGCCCCCGAGGAAGCTGCTCCTGTCGTTGAAGAGACCTCAAAGGATACTGCTATGGTCGGGGAGACCGCCGAAGAAGCGAACGAGGAAGCCGCCGAGGAGGCGGCGGAGGGGGTGGCGTTTGCCGACCCCGCAGAGAAGACGCTGCCGATTCAGGGAGATACGGCGGATCCGGATACGCTCTTTGCCGGCTTTGTGGATAGCGAGATGCGGGGCCGTTCCTTACGCCCGGGGCTGAGGAAATCCGCCGGTGCCGGAAACGGACTGACCGGGGAGGCAAAGGCCCTCTATGATCTCGTCAGCGCGGCTGTGGTGGAGATCGCCGAGGGGCGACGCGCCTCCACTCGGCTGGAGTTTACGACGGAGGAGCTGGGACTGGGTGAATCCATTCGGTGGACCAAGGAGGATCTCGGCGTTGAATCGGTGCTGGATGAAGACGGGCACATCGTGGATGAGCTCTGGGATAAGTTCCTTGAGGTTTTCCGCACGGATCTCCTGTATTCCGCGATCAATGACGATCACCCCTATGCCTTCTACTGGTCCGATAAAACGAGATGGCTCAGCTACGGCGTAAGCAACTGCCGGGTCGGATCGGAGCAGGAGTGGGTCGAGTTCAGCCTGGTCCGTGTTACCTTCTATGTCATGCCGGAGTATGCCGACGGCAATGAGACCACCATGAAGACGGAAGTCGGCGAGACGGTGCTGACCGCCGCCCAGAACGCCCGGGATATCGTGGCCGCCTACGCCGGCGGCAGCGACTGGGAGAAGCTTCACGGCTACCGGCTGGAGATCTGCAGGCTGGTCAATTACAATTACGACGCCGCGGAGGAGAGTGAGCAGGACAGCATCAGCTCCAGCAATCCCTGGCAGATCATCTGGGCCTTTGACGGCGACCCGGAGACCAACATCGTCTGTGAGGGCTATGCCAAGGCCTTCCAGCATCTCTGCGACCTCAGCACCTTCCGGGACGAGATCCGATGCATCTCCGTAACCGGCGATGCGGGCGGCGGGCATATGTGGAACGTGGTCCGCATGGGAGACGGGAAGAGCTACCTCGCGGACGTGACCTGGTGTGACAACAGCGGTGAGGGCTCGGACTGGCAGTTTTTGATGGGGTATGACAGCGGAAGCTTTCCGACCTATACAGTCAATAGCGGGACCTATACATATGATTCAGATTCCATCGCCCTTTACGGGGAGGAGATCCTGACCCTCGGCGACGAAGATTACGATCCGACGGCGGAGGCCACCCTTTCCGGGATCTCCCTCTCCGCCCTGCCGGGCAAGACGGAGTACATCGTCGGGGAAGCCCTTGACCTGGATGGCGGCGTGCTGCGGCTCAGCTTTGATAACGGCAGCACCGAGGAGATCCCGCTGACGGCGGAGATGATCTCCGGTTATGACAGCGGCGTCATCGGTATCCAGACGCTGACGGTGAGCTACGGCGGCTTTACGACTGACTTGCAGGTGACCGTCAGGGAACGGCGCCTTATTCGTATCGTCATCACCGTGCGGCCCGGTAAGACGGAATACTTTATCGGGGAGCGGCTGGAGCTGGAGGGCTGCAGGCTGACGCTGGTTTATGAGGATTACTCTACCGAGGAGATTCCGCTGACAGAGGACCTGACTTCCGGCTATGACAGCGGCGTCATCGGCACCCAGACGGTGACGGTGAGCTACGGCGGCTTCACGGATTCCTTCGCGGTGACGGTCCGGGAGAAGGCGCTTACATCCATCGCGCTTTCGGCCCAGCCGGAGAAGCGAGAGTATCTGGTTGGTGAGGCCCTTGACCTCAGCGGCGGGATGCTGACGCTGACGTATGAGGACTACACTACTGAGGAGATCCCGCTGACGGCGGAGATGGTTACCGGCTATGACAGCAGCGTCATCGGCGCCCAGACGCTGACGGTGAGCTATGGCGGCTTCACGGATTCCTTCGTGGTAACTGTCCGGAAAGCGCCGGAAACCAGCGGGATCTGCGGCGAGAACCTGACCTGGGCGCTGGACGAAACGGGAACCCTTACCGTCTCCGGCACAGGGGAGATGTGGGACATGGTGCAGGAGGGGGACCTCTGCGACTACCATCCCTGCCCCTGGGAGGAATCGAAGAATTGCATTCAGGCCGTTGTGCTGTGCGAGGGGGTCACCTCCGTCGGCGCCGGGGCCTTCAGCTCCTGTGAGCCTCTGTTGAGCGTCTCTTTCCCCCGGTCTCTGCGAGAGATTCGATATATTGCCTTTTTCTGCTGCACCTCGCTGAACGATGCGCCGCTGAACGACGGCCTTGAGGTCCTGGGCCAGCAGGCCTTCGCAAACTGCGCCCTGACCGAGGTCACCATTCCCGCCTCCGTCCGCTGGCTGGATGCGACGTATCAGGGCAGTCCCCGTCTGGAGACCGTGACCATTGAAGGAGACCCCGACCTCGACTCCTTTGGTTGTGCCAGCGGTATGTTCGCTTTCTGTCCCGCTTTGAGACGGATCGACGTCACCGGGGATCATATTTCACTTCGTTCTGTGGACGGCGTGCTGTACGATAAGTTCGGCACCCTGGTCCAATACCCCTTCGGCCGACCCGATACCGTCTACCGTGTGGAGGACGGAACGAAAACGATGTACCGATTCTCCATGGCCGGGAATACAGCGCTGAAGACGCTGATCCTGCCGGACAGCATCGAGTTTGTTGACATCCTGTGGACGGAGCAGGACGCCATCGTGTTTGAGGGCCCCTGCCCCGCCTTCGAAGCCGATGCGCTGGAATCCGGGCATCCCATGACGGTGTATTATCCCAATTCCGAGCCCAGCTGGACGGCGGAAGCCCGGCAAAGCTACGGGGGGCAGCAGGTCTCCTGGGCGGCCTACGGCTGGAAGCAGGAGGGCTCCGCCTGGAAATGGGAGGACCCCTGGGGCAATCCGAAAACCGGCTGGCTCAAAACGAACGGTCAGTTCTACTACTTGGATGCATCCGGTGCGATGCAGACGGGCTGGCTGAAGTCCGGCGGGAGCTGGTACTATCTGGACTCCCGGATGGTGACGGGCTGGTACAAGGTGAACGACGGCTGGTATTTCTTTAACGATTCCGGCGCGATGCAGACGGGCTGGCTGAAGTCCGGCGACAGCTGGTATTACCTGGACTCCCGGATGGTGACGGGCTGGTACAAGGTGGGCGAGAGCTGGTATTTCTTCAACGATTCCGGCGCGATGCAGACGGGGTGGCTGAAGCTCGGCGACAGCTGGTACTATCTGGCCTCCCGGATGGTGACGGGCTGGTACAAGGTGGGCGAGAGCTGGTACTTCTTCAACGACTCCGGCGCGATGCAGACGGGGTGGCTGAAGTCCGGTGAGAGCTGGTACTATATGGACTCCCGGATGGTGACGGGCTGGTACAAGGTGAACGACAGCTGGTACTACTTCAACGGCTCCGGCGCGATGCAGACGGGGTGGCTGAAGTCCGGTGGGAACTGGTATTACCAGGGACCCGGCGGACGGATGGTAACGGGCTGGTATAAGGTGGGCGACAGCTGGTACTGGTTCGAGGACAGCGGCCGGATGGTCTCCGGCACCACCCTCACCATAGGGGGCAAGCAGTATAGCTTTGACGGCAGCGGCCGCTGGATCTCCTGAAAAAGCGTGATCCGGCGGGGTTTTACCCCGATTGCGCCCGGAGGGACAGCTGCCTTACAATTCATACGAGGGGGCGGGGAAGCATCCCTTTTTCGCCCCGCTTTGAGATACACCACGAAAAGGAGAGTCCGATATGGCAGAGGAAAAACGTCCGTCGCCGCCCCGCCGGGGCGGTCCCGGTCACGGCGGCCCCGGCGGGCGGCCTGTGGAAAAGGCCGACGATTTCGGCGGCACCTGGAAAAAACTGCTGGAGCGGGTCAGGATCTGGTGGCCGTGGATGATTCTGGCGGTGCTGTTTTCCGCCGGCGGAACGGTGCTGACCATCCTGGGCCCGGATAAGATCAAAGAGATGACCGGCCTCATCGCCCGGGGGATGCTGACAGAGATCGACATGGCGGCGGTGGGACGCATCGGCCGGACCCTGGTGATCTACTACGGGACCGGCGTGGCCCTCAGCATGGTCCAGCAGCTCATCATGTCGGAGGTCACCCACCGCATGGCCCAGGGCCTGAGGCGGGATATCTCCCGAAAAATCAATCGGCTGCCCATGGACTATTTCCACCGCACGGCCACCGGCGACATCCTCAGCCGGGTGACCAACGATGTGGATACCTGCGCCTCCACCCTGAGCCAGAGCGTGGGCGGCCTGGTCTCCTCCGTGACTCTGTTCCTGGGCGCCCTTCTCATGATGCTCCTCACCAATGTGATCCTGACCCTCACCGCCGTGGCAGCCACGATCCTGGGCTTTGGGTTGATGTTCTCCATCATGGGCCGCAGCCGGAAGTACTTCACCCGGCAGCAGAAGGCCCTGGGCGTGGTCAACGGCCAGGTGGAGGAGATCTATTCCGGCCACACGGTGGTCAAGGCCTTCTCCGGAGAGGAGGCGGCCCTCCGGGAGTTTCGGAAGGCCAATGACGAGCTGCGGGAGAGCGGTTTCCGCGCCTCCTGCCTGGGCGGGCTCATGGGCCCGCTGATGGGCTTTATGGGAAATCTCGGCTATGCCGCCGTCTGTGTGGTGGGCGCCGCCATGACCATGTCCGGCCGCATCGGCTTTGAGGTCATCGTGGCCTTCATCCTCTATGTCCGCTATTTCAGCCAGCCCTTGAACCAGATCGCCCAGGCCTTCCAGAACCTGCAGAGCGCCGCCGCGGCGGGGGAGCGGGTCTTCCGCTTCCTGGAGGCGGAGGAGATGGAGCCGGAGACGGAGAAAACGCCCCGCCAGGGTCCCGTGGAGGGGCTGGTGGAGTTCGACCACCTGCGCTTCGGCTACCCCGACAGTGAGAAGACCGTCATCCACGACTTTTCCGCCGTGGCAAAGCCGGGGCAGAAGATCGCCATCGTGGGTCCCACCGGCGCCGGCAAGACCACCCTGGTGAATCTGCTGATGCGCTTTTATGAGCTGAAGGGCGGCGAGATCCGGGTGGACGGCGTCAGCATCGCAGATATGCGGCGGGAGGACGTCCACGCCCTCTTCTGCATGGTGCTGCAGGATACCTGGCTCTTTGAGGGCACGGTGCGGGAGAATCTCGTCTACTGCACCCAGGGCGTAAGCGATGAGAAAATGCGGGCCGCCGCCAGGGCGGTGGGCCTGGACCACTTCATCCGCACCCTGCCCAAGGGCTATGATACGGTGCTGACAGACCAGGTCAGCCTCTCCCAGGGACAGAAGCAGCAGCTGACCATCGCCCGGGCCATGATCGCGGATCGGCCCATGCTGATCCTGGATGAGGCCACGAGCTCGGTGGATACCCGGACGGAACTGAAGATCCAGGCCGCCATGGACGCCCTGATGGAGAGCCGCACCTCCTTCGTCATCGCCCACCGCCTCTCCACCATCCGGGACGCGGACCTCATTCTCGTCATGCGGGAGGGGGATATTGTGGAGAGCGGTACCCATGAGGAACTGCTGGCAAAGGGCGGCTTCTACGCCACCCTGTACAACAGCCAGTTCGAGGATGCTCCTCTGGCGGGGTAAACCGTTCGGGGAAGCGCAGGGGATCTCCGGCTACTGTGTTCCTGCAGGGGAGGGAGCCCCCTCCCGGCGAATAATGGTTGTTTCCGCCCGCATGTCATTGCGAGGAGCCCACAGGGCGACGTGGCAAAGCGGCGGGCTAAGAGCCGGGCTGCGCCCGGTTGCCCGCCCAGCACGGCGCCTGCGGGCGCTCGTCCGTACCTATAAGGCTGGGCTTACGTTGGGTGTACCCGCAACCCCCGTCCCCCAAAAAACAAAATGTAAATACAATTCCCGTCCGCTTGAAAAGGACGGGAATTTGTGTATAATGGGGGTAGGAAAAATTTTTACTTGGATCATCGCTTGGGAGGAAAGAGAATGACCCTGGGACAGAAAATCAAAGAGGCCCGGCAGGAGCGCGGCATGACCCAAAAGCAGCTGGTGGGGGATCAGATCACCCGGAACATGCTGTCCAAGATCGAGAATGACAGCGCCACGCCTTCGGTGCGGACCCTGGAATATCTTGCAAGCCGCCTGGGACTGCCCGCGGGGGACCTGCTGGGGGAGCTGCGCCCCGGGATGGATGAGATCCCCGACGGGCTCAGCCTGATGCGCAGCGCCTACCGGGAAGGGCGCTATCTTGACTGCATGCGGCTTCTGGATGAGGACCGGGAGGCCTGCGCCACCGACGAGGGCTTCCTTCTGCGGGCCCGCAGCGCCGCCGCCGCGGCCCGGGAGGCCATGGCCGCCTTCGACTATGAGGCGGCCAAGCAGTACGCCGACGACGCGGATTATTACAACAAGCAGGGAATATACTACGCCGGGGACCTGGATGCGGAGATGAGCCTCATTCTTCTGGAGTGCGCCCTGCGGCTGGATCGGGAGGAGTATGAGGAGAACCGGCGGGAGTATCTGCGGGCCGCCGGGGCTCTGGATTTCCGCTCCCGTTATTCCCTGGCGGAGGCCGCCTGGCTGCATCGGGCCGGGAATCGTGAGGCCGCCCGGGAGACTCTCGGGCAGGTGACGGATCCGGGGATTGTCGCCTCCCCCGCCTGGGCTTACCTCCGGGGCATCCTGGAGGAGGATCCCCGGCAGGCGCTGGCATATCTCCGGGAGGCGGAGAAACGCTGCGACCCCAGGGACCGGACGCTGCTGTTGAAGATCTATGCCGCGCTGGAGACGGCCTACACGGCGGAGGAGGACTATCGGATGGCCTATCGCTATGCCGCCCTGCAGCTTCACGGCGAGGAGTAAAGGACCATAAGAAAATGAAGCTTTTTCTTACCAGTACGCTGGAAGCCCATGAATACCTGGGAGAGGTCAAGGTGCCGGCCCCCATCCGGAATCCCAACGGCCTGGATCGGCTCCTGCGGGCGTCCCTGCCACGGAAGGTCCGTGTCCTCAGCATCGCCTCGGATCCCGAGGCTTATGAAATCAATGATTTTTACCTGGCCCTCAACCGGGAGGGGCTGCGCCTCAGCGGGATCCCTGTCACGGAAATGACCCTTCTGGACGGACGCAATGAGGGGGAGCTTCAGCGCCTTCTTCATGAGAGCGAGCTTGTGATCCTATCCGGGGGCCATGTGCCCACCCAGAACGCCTTCTTTGGCCGCATCGGCCTTAAGGAGGCCATGGAGGACTATCCCGGGGTGGTGGTGGGCATCAGCGCCGGCTCCATGAACGCCGCCGGGCTGGTCTACGCCCAGCCGGAGCTGGAGGGGGAGGCTTTGGATCCCGCGTTTCCGCGCTGGATCTCCGGCCTTGGCCTCAGCACCGTGACCCTGGTGCCACATTGGCAGGAGATCCGGGAAATGAGCCTGGACGGCCTTCGGATCCTGGAGGATATCAGCCTAAAGGACAGCCGGGTGCACCCCTTTTACGCCATCCCCGACGGCTCCTTTTTCCTTGTGGAGGACGGGAAAACCACCCTCTTTGGGGAGGGATGGCTTTTGGAAAACGGCACGATCCGGGAGATCTGCCGGGTGGGGGAGACTCTGGCGATTTCGTAAGGATACGCATGGGTGTTCGTAGCTGCGGCTGCCGATTCTTCTCTGTCATTACAGTGAAAGAGCGCGGAGTACAGGGGATACCCTTCACCCCGGTGATGTCAGCGCCACGTACCCCGTGCGCCGTAGGGGCGATCTGAGATCGCCCGTTTGATCGTGACTCTCATCAGGCGGGCCAACGAAGTTCACCCCTGCGCGGTTAAAGCGCGGCGACGATGCGGCAATCCGCAGTTGCTTCCCCTGCGGCGTAGGATAAGCGCCGCCTATCTCACATTTCATCTCAGGAGGCTTTTTCATGCCCGAAGCTTACAGCATCTGTCTTATGAACGATTCCTTTCCGCCCCTCATCGACGGGGTGGCCAACGCCGTGGTGAACTATGCCCGGGTCCTGACGAACATGGGGGATAAAGCCCTGGTGGTGACCCCCTCCTATCCCGGGGCGGATGACAGCGCCTACCCCTATCCGGTGGTCCGCTACCCCAGCATCGATATGCGCAAGGCGGTGGGCTATATGGCGGGCTATCCCTTCTCCCCGGATGTGGCCGCCGCCATGAAGGAACAGCAGGTGGGCCTCATCCACAGCCATTGCCCCGTGGCCTCCACGGTGCTGGCCCGGTCTCTGCGGGGGGTGGTGGACGCCCCTCTGGTGATGACTTACCACACCAAATTTGATGTAGACATTGCCAAGGCCGTCCGCTCCAGGATGCTGCAGGAGGGGGCCATCAAGGTCCTGGTGCAGAACATCTCCGCCTGTGACGAGGTCTGGACCGTCAGCCGGGGTGCCGGGGAAAACCTGCGCTCCCTGGGCTATGAGGGGGACTGGATCGTGATGGAAAACGGGGTGGATATGCCCCTGGGAAAGGCCTCGGAGGAGGCGGTCCGGGAGGCGGTGAAGGACTATGACCTGCCGGATGGGGTGCCCCTCTTCCTCTTTGTGGGCCGCCTCATGTGGTATAAGGGCATCCGTATCTCACTGGAAGCGCTGGCCGCCCTGAAGGACGCGGGGCGGGACTTCCGCATGGTGCTCATCGGCGGCGGCGCCGATGAAGCCGAGATCAAAAAGACGGTGGAGGAGCTGAAGCTTTCGGACCGGGTGTTCTTTACGGGCCCCATCCAGGACCGGGAGGTGATCCGCGCCTGGTACAGCCGGGCGGATCTCTTCCTCTTCCCCTCCACCTTTGATACCAACGGCCTCGTGGTGCGGGAGGCAGCCGCCGTGGGCCTTGCCAGCGTGCTGGTGCGGGACAGCTGCGCCGCCGAGGGCGTGACAGAGGGGGAGAGCGGCTTTCTGATCTCCGAGAATGCCGCCTCCATGGCCCTGTGTCTGGACCGGCTGCTGGAGCATCCGGAGAAGATGCAGGCCGTGGGCGAGGGCGCCCAAAGGAACCTGTATTTCAGCTGGGAGGAGGCTGTGCGAAGGGCGCGGGAGCGCTACGGCGTGGTGATGGAGCGCTACCGCAGCGGCTACTATCCCCGGAAGGACCGGCTGGAGGATGAATTCTTCCGCCGCCAGGGGGAGATGATGGAGTCCATGGCCAGGGCGGAGAGCCAGCGCAAGGCCGCCTGGCAGAAGATCACCGGCCGGCTGGACGAGATGCTGGATGAGTTTACCGGAGAGAAGCGGGAGAGCGGCGACCGGGATCCTGATCTCGGCAGTACCTTCTGGAATGAGGAAGACTGGTACCTCTGAAAAAACCGGTATCAGGGAGAAAAATGCCCTTCCGCGGCTGAGAGAATGATCTCAACCGCTGCTTGAAGGACCCGAATTCAAGCGCTGCTTGCTGTCTTTTTCTCCGCTTTCGGGATACCATGGGGCCATCACCGGAAAGGAGGTGCCCCCATGAAAATTACCATTCACAGGGGATCCCGCGGAAAAAACAGTCATTGGACGGAGGAAAACAGTATGTTTCAGATGGATACGGTGGGCAGAAATATCTCCCGGCTGCGGAAGGCGGCGGGCATGACCCAGATGGGCCTTGCGGACGCCATGGGCGTCAGCTTTCAGGCCGTCAGCAACTGGGAGCGGGGCCAGAGCTGCCCGGACATCGCCAAGCTGGGGGAGCTCAGCCGGGTATTCAACGTCAGCATTGATGAGCTCCTGGGCAATGAGCGGGCCGCCGCCATTGCGGAGAATCTGAATAAGGGGGAGACCCCCGTACCCCCCATGGAATTGAAAGAGGTGGAGGATCTGGCCCCCCTGATGCGGCCGGACCAGGTGGACGCCGCCGTTGGTGACAGAATGGATGAGGTCACCGTCGGGGATGCCGGCCGCGTCGCCCCCTATATGAGTGAGGAGGGACTGGACGGCCTGGCAGAGCTCCTTTTGGACAGCGACTATGACCTGGATGACCTCGTTCCCCTGGCCCCCTTCCTGGAGAGGGAGACCCTGACCAGGCTGGCAGAGAAGGCCATGGAGGACGCGGATCTGGAGGATCTGGCGGGACTGGCTCCCTTCCTGGGAAAAGAGACGCTGGGCAAGCTTGCCGCCACCGCCTTGAGCCGGGGTGCGGATCTGGACGATCTGGCCGCCGTCGCCCCCTTCCTGGGGCGGCAGCAGCTGGATGAAGCGGTCCGCGCCGCTCACAGCATCGACGATCTGGACGATCTCGTCCCCCTGGCGCCCTTCATGAGCCGGGATACCCTCACGGAGCTGGTGGGGGAGGCGCTTCGCAGCGGGAAGGCGGAGCTGGACGATCTTGTCCCCCTGATGCCCTTCCTGAAAAAAAGCGGCTTGCGGGAGCTTTTGCGCCATGAGTAAGAGGAGACTGCCCCGTATGGGTGAGCCTTTCCCCGGCGGGGGAAGGCGGCGTCCGGCGTCAAATACAAGCCGGATGACGGATGAGGGGGAAGCGCCGTATTTGGGGCAAGGGAACGGGGAAACCGCCCATCTGCGGCTCCACTTCCCGCTCAATCCCTTTTCCTGGGACGGTAAGATCCGATAGAGGGGCGGAAACACCGTCCGGTATAGCTCAACCGACAAAGGAGACCTCCATGAAGATCAAGACGATGCCCATGGATTACGACGCGGTCATGGCCCTGCCCCGGCCGGAGCATAAGCCGCCCCGAAAACCGAATCCCCTGCTGCGGGCCCTGATTCGCGCTCTCTCCGCCGGGGATCTTCGGGATACGGGCTTTGCTTATGAGACCCGGGATCTGGAGAAGCTGGGGTCGGGGCCCTGCCTTGTGCTGATGAATCACTCCGCGTTTATCGACCTTGAGATCTGCTCTAAGGTGCTGCGGGACCGACCCTACTGCATCGTCTGCACCTCCGACGGCTTTGTGGGGAAGGAGGGCCTTATGCGGGCCATCGGCTGCATCCCCACCCAGAAATTCGTCAGCGACGTGCGCCTTATTGGGGATATGCGCCATGCCCTCCATGAGCTTGGGTGCAGCGTGCTCATGTATCCCGAGGCCAGCTACTCCTTTGACGGCACCGCCACGCCCCTGCCCCGGGGGCTGGGGCTCCTGCTGAAGAAGCTGGAGGTGCCGGTGATGATGATCCGCACCTGCGGCGCCTTTCAGCGGGATCCGCTCTACAACGGCCTTCGCAAGCGGAAGGTGCGGGTTTCGGCGGTGGTGAAGGGCCTTTTCAGCCTGGAGGAGGTGCGGAGCCTCTCTGTCTCTCAGCTGGGGAGCGCCCTGGAGGAGGAGTTCCGCTTTGACCACTTTGCCTGGCAGCGGGAAAACGGCGTTTTGATCACGGAGCCCACCCGGGCCGAGGGCCTCAGCCGGATCCTCTACCGCTGCGCCGCCTGCGGCCGGGAGGGGGGCATGGAGGCCTCCGGCACCGGGATCACCTGCCGCCGCTGCGGGAAGCATTGGGAGTTGACGGAGGCAGGTGCGCTGGCCGCCGACCGGGGGGAGACGGAGTTCGAGTCCATCCCCGCCTGGTACGCCTGGGAGCGGGAGGAGATCCGAAAGAGCCTGCTGGATGGCAGCTATCGCCTGGACGTCCCGGTAAAGATCGGCATGATGGTGGACTACAAGGCCATCTATATGGTGGGGGAGGGCCGCCTTGCCCACGACAAAGAGGGCTTTCATCTTACGGGCTGCGGCGGGCGGCTGGATTACCGCCAGTCTCCCCTCAGCTCCTACGGTCTCTACGCCGATTACTTCTGGTATGAACTGGCGGACGTGATCTGCATCGGCGGGGGCGACGCCCTCTATTACTGCTTCCCCCAGGATTGCGGCGACGTGGTGGCCAGGACCCGCCAGGCGGCGGAGGAGCTTTACAAGCTGCGCCGGGCCGCCCTGCGGTCCCGGGATCTGCCGGAGAAGGAATAAGAAGAGCAGAAGACAAACGCCCCTTAAATCCGGCTTTCGGGCTGGATTTAAGGGGTGTTTTATGTTATGATGAAAAAAGGATACCCCATCAATTTTTGGGAGGAAAAATCATGGATAACAAACTGCAAGCGGTGATCTTTGACTTGGACGGCGTTCTGGTGACCACGGACGAGCTGCATTACGAGGCCTGGAAAAAGATGGCGGACCGGGAGGGGATCCCCTTCGACAAGGAGATCAACAACCGGCTCCGGGGCGTCTCCCGTGTGGCCTCCTGCCGCATCATTCTGGAAAAGGCGACGCGGGAATATACCGATGAGGAGGTGGAGGAGCTCTGCACCTTCAAAAACGATTTCTATGTGACGCTTTTGGACGGCATCAAGCCCTCCGACGCCCTGCCCTACGCCAGGGAAACCCTCAAGGCCCTGAAGGACGCAGGGATCAAAATCGCCATCGGCAGCTCCTCCAAGAATACCAAGAAGATCCTCACCAAGCTGGGGCTCCTGGAGGAGTTTGACGCCATTGCCGACGGCACGGATATCACCCATTCCAAGCCGGACCCGGAGGTGTTCCTCTGCGCTGCGAAGAAGCTGGGGATCGCCCCCGAAAACTGCGCCGTGGTGGAGGATGCCCTGGCGGGGATCGAGGCGGCCAAGGCCGGCGGCATGACCGCCGTGGCCATTTCCGACGCCCGCCGCAGCGAGATCGCGGACGAGCGCATCGATACGCTGAAGGACCTGCTTCCCATCGTGCTGGGCTAAGCGGCTATTGTAACAAGGCAGTAGGGGCGATCTGCGATCGCCCGCCGTCCCCTGTAACGGAGAAGGACCGCGCGCACCCCGTAGGGGCCGGCGCCCTCGACGGCCCGCCGTACCCGTGCCGCACCCCGTAGGGGCAAATCACCAATCGCCCGCCGTCCCCTGCAACAGGGACGGGATGCGCGCACCCCGTAGGGGCCGGCACCCTCGACGGCCCGCCGCACCCGTGCCGCACCCCGTAGGGGCGATTCACGAATCGCCCGCCGTCCCCTGTAACGGAGAAGGACCGCGCACCCCGTAGGGGCCGGCGCCCTCGACGGCCCGCCGTACCCGTGCCGCACCCCGTAGGGGCGATCTGCGATCGCCCGCCGTCCCCTGTAACGGAGAAGGACCGCGCGCACCCCGTAGGGGCCGGCGCCCTCGACGGCCCGTATAGGAGACCTTGAGTCTCTTGCCTGCCTTAACTTTTTGCAAAAACGGAGAAGCAACCCCCGGCGACGCCATGATGGCGCCGCCGGGGGCCTCAGAGTGCAGACAAAGGCCTGTGGCCGGATTCCATACTCTCAAGGGTTGGTGTTTCTTCAGGGTTTCCCCTTGCAAAGAATGCCTGGTCCTGACGTAGGGGCGGCTATCAGCCGCCCGATAAACAAAGAGAAATTTCGAATCATTGCCCGTAATTGCTATCTCTTTTCTATATTTGCACATTTTTCGCAGTTTTCCGGGTTCCTGCACGGGCGGCTGATAGCCGCCCCTACGGTGTCTGGGGAAATACCTGCGTTTCCGTGTTCCTTCTCATCATCTGGGCTTTGTCTACATTCTGCAGCCCCCGGCGACGCCATGATGGCGCCGCCGGGGGCCTTTGTGTCTATCGTTTCAGTCGTACTCCTCCAGCACCGCGTCTATGAGCTGGCAGTACATTTTCCCGTCCTCCACATAGGTGCCGAAGGTGCCGGATACCACGATCCAGTCCCCCTCCTTCGGGTAATCATCGGGGTAGGCGGGATTCCCGGCCAGGACAAACTCGATCTCCTGCAGGCAGCAGATGGTCTGGATCTGACAGGAGAAGTAGCGCCTTTCCGCCCCCTCATAGCTGGCAAAGAGACCCATCATGCGGATATGCTGCCCCAGAAAGTCGTCGGGGGTGGTGGCCATATTCAAAAGCTGGGAGTAGATCATGACATCGCTGAGGGTGGCAAGGTCGATGTCATAGTCGCCGGGTCGGGCCTTGGGCTTTCCGTCGTCCTCCTCCTCATCGGCAAAGCCGGCCATGGCGGCAATGCCGGTCTGGGGGCCGGAGATGGTGGCGTGGGTCTCCCCGTTGGCGGTGACCGGGGCGGCGGCTTCGGCGCTTTGGGCGTTCTCCGCATTCTGCAGAATATCGGTCACGGTGATGGCGCCGGTGCCCCGGTTGGCCATGGGCACTTTGTCCTCCTCCTTTCCGCCGCAGGCGGAGAGCAAAAGGAGAAGGCTGAGCAAAAGGACAGACCGTTTTACACGCTGTTTCATGTGGCTGAATCGCGTCCTTCCTTTGGCAGTGATAGCATGTGACAGGCGGCAAAGCGGCCGGGCTCCCGCTCCATGAGGGGCGGCGTCTCCTGGCGGCACTTCTCCGTGGCCATGGGGCAGCGGGGGTGGAAGGCGCAGCCGGAGGGCGGATCCACCGGCGAAGGGGGCTCCCCCTGCATGGGGTTTCTCTCCCTGAGACGGTTTTTCTCGGGGTCCGGCAGGGGAACGGCGGAAAGCAGGGCCCTGGTATAGGGGTGCAGGGGCCGGGCGGTGAGGGAGACACTGTCCCCCAGCTCCACGAGGCGTCCCAGATACATGACGCCGATCCGGTCGGAAATGTGGCGCACCACGCTGAGATCATGGGCGATGAAGAGATAGGTGAGCCCCTTCTGCTGCTTCAGATCCTCCAGGGTGTTGATGATCTGGGACTGGATGGATACGTCCAGGGAGCTGATGGGCTCATCGCAGACGATGAACTCCGGCTCCACCGCCAGAGCCCGGGCGATGCCCACCCGCTGCTGCTGCCCGCCGGAGAAGGCACCGGGATAGCGCCCGGCGTCGGCGGGATCCAGACCCACCTCTGTCATCAGGGCCTCAATCCGCTGCTGCCGCTCCTCCCGTCCCTTCACCAGGCGGTGGATGTCCAGGGCCTCGCCGATGCTCTCTCCCACGGTGGTGCGGGGGTCCAGCGAGGCGGCGGGGTTCTGAAAGATGATCTGCATCTTCCGCCGGAAGGGCAGCATCTCCGCCCGGATGCCCTCTTCTTTGTCAAAAAGCACCTGACCGTCGTATTCGATGCGGCCGCCGCTGGGTTCGATGAGCCGAAGGATACAGCGGCCCAGGGTGGTCTTGCCGCAGCCTGACTCCCCTACGAGACCCAGCGCCTCCCCCCGGTAGATATCCAGGGAGACGCCGTCCACGGCACGCACGGCCTTTTTCCGGCCGGGGGCGGCAAACCGCTTGGTTAGATCTCTGATGCTGATCAAAACGTCCTTGTGCTCTGCCATGGGTCCTCCTTGGAGAAATGGAAACTGCCTGAATGTCTTTATATAGTTCTTTATTATAATGCAGTTTCCGGCGCAAAGCAACCGCTTTTGCGGGGTTCCTCCGGAAAGCCGCGCCGGAGGACCGCGCCTTTTATCAATTCTCTCTCCATCGCATCAAAAGAAACTTGCCGGGAAAAGCTTCCCTTGCTATAATTTACATATTAAGCATATCTTTCGGCCCCGTGGGGCCGGGAAATGGAGTGAAAAGCATGGCACAGCACATCCTCGACGCAATCAGCCGTTCCTATCCCTTCGGCACAGGTCAGCGGGTCCTTTCCGTGACCCTGCAGTATGACGCCCCCCTGGATCCGGCGTCCGTAACTGCTGAGGCTTTCCGGGTTTTGGATCGCACCATCACCGGCGCGTCCCTCACTGACTGGGAGGGCAATCCCCAGCTTGAGGGCGACTGCGTCACCCTCACCCTGGATAAAAAGGATGAGGCGGCCAAAACCGTCCAGCAAATCCATAAGCGCGGCCCCGGCGGCCCCGGCGGTCCCGGCGGTCCCGGCGGCCCCGGCGGCCCCGGCGGTCCCGGCGGCCCGGGCGGTCCTGGTGGTCCCGGTTTTGAGCCCAGGGACGGACGCCCTGCGGGCTGGAAGGGCCCCTGGGGCCTTGCCCAGAAGCGGGAGCCGGTGGAGCTGAAGATCTGCCAGCTTGCCGCTCTGAAGACGGCGGAGGGCGCCGCGGTGGAGCCGGAGGAGTTTACCTCCCATAAGGAGGAGAACGCCCTCTCCGACAAGTTTGTGGTGAGGACCTATAAGGGCTTTGAGTACAATCTCTTCATCCCCGAAAACTACGATCCGGAAAAGGCGTACCCCATGGTGCTCTTCATCGGCGACGCCTCCATCGCGGGCAAGGACGCCCGGATCACCCTGGAGCAGGGCGTGGGCGCCTTGGTCTGGGTGACGGAGGAGGAGCAGAAGAAGCATCCCTGCTTCGTACTGGCCCCGGTCCACAACGATCCCCGTCCCGTTACCAACGACGACTATGTGGCGTCGGAAAAGCTGGATCTCTTCAAGGAGATGTGTGATGAGGTCCTTTCCCGGTACAGCATCGACCGCAAACGGGTCTACACCACCGGCCAGTCCATGGGCTGCATGTGCTCCTTTGAGCTGATGTACCGCTATCCCCGGTACTTTGCCGGGGCCCTCTGCGTCTCCGGCCACTGGACCCGGGAAAAGATCGCGGAGTGCGCCCGCCGGAAGCAGAACATGTGGATCATCCTCTCTGAGGGCGACGGCCACGGCTTCCCCTGCGTTCAGGAGACGAAGGCCATTCTGGAGAAGGAGGGCGTGCCCTTTGGTTACTATGAGTGGGACGGCCGCCTCAGCCATGAGGAGCTCAGCAAGCTGGCGGATGAGGCCAGGGCCGACGGAAACTACTTCCGCTTCACCGTCTATCCCGGAGAGAGCGCCCTGCGCAAGGGCATGGAGGACGAATGCAGCAACGCCCACTTCGCCGGCTGGAACCTGAGTTATTATATCGAGGGCCTGCGGGACTGGCTCTTCAGCACAAGTCTGTAAAACGTTTCCCGGTAATGAATAACAGATCCCCGGCAGCCAAAGGCTGCCGGGGATGAGTGTGTAGGCAAAGCCAGGTTTT
>CAMNAO010000023.1 GCA_946531435.1 uncultured Clostridia bacterium | reverse complement strand
ACTCCTCAAGGGTTCCGCCGTAGCTGGTCAGATAGATCAGGCGGGGCCAGATCATGCTCAGGATCTGCTCACGGCCGCCCGCGGGGCTGGAGAAGCAGGTCAGGTTGAAGGAGGAGCTGGCCATGCCGTAGCCCATCTTCTCGACCTGTTCCGTGGTGGCTTCCACGGTTGCAGAGGCGTCGACATTGGTAGAAGCGCCGCCGACTTCGCCCTGCTGAATGAGAGCGCCGGAGTTGTCACCAGTACCTGCGCCGGTGCCGGTGCCGGTATTGGTGCCGGTGCCGGTGTTGGCGGGTTCTTCATTGCCCTTTGACTGGCAGGCCGCCAGAGAGAGAGCCGCGATGCCGGCAGCGCCGACGCCGCAATACTTCAGAAAGTTTCTGCGAGTCAGTGTTTTCATTGATTTCCCTCCATAGTTCTTTGTTTTGTCCGTGTATTTCCTTTTGAATTGCTTCCGTACGTGAGTAAGGGGCAACGCTTAGAGCTTTCGAAGACCTCCCCCTTTCCGATAAGCCTGACAGCCCCCTGCGGAGCTTTCCCGGGTGCTTATTTGACCCGGGGTCTTCCTCATCCGATCTCTTCATCCCATTCGTCCAGCAACGCGTAAACCGCGTTGCGGATCCGGGGATGGGCATAATCCTGAAAGCCTCCGATGACGGGGCTTGTCTGCATGGTGTAGGCCACACCCAGCTGCCTGCCGGGGTCACCAAGGATATACGGTCCGGTGGCGCCGCACCAGCCGAACTCACCGACGGAGCCGTTGCTCCCGGCCTCCTCCGGGCTGACACAGGTCCTGCCCGCGAGGCCCCAGCTATATCCGCGGTACCAGGGATAGGCCTCCTCCGCCATCAGGCGGAAGTCCTCATAGGCCTGGCCTGAGAGCTGGTTCTTTCGCATCAGGTCCAGGGTGTTTCGGCTGAGCAGCCGCTTCCCCTCCCAGACGCCTCCGTTGCCCCAGAGACCCGCAAGCTTCACAAGGTCTCCCAGGGTGGAGCTCAGTCCGCCTCCGCCGTAGCCGCCCTTCATCCGTTCCTGTTCCTCGGGCGTGCTCTTCCGTTCCAGCCGCTGGGGGCCGTCCGCGGTCATGCGATATGTGATCGCTCTGTGCCGCTGCATCTCCTCTGTCAGGACGAACGCGGTATGCTCCATGCCCAAAGGCTCAAGCACGGCCTCCTTCAAATACTCCGCGTAAGGCTTTCCGGCGATCTCCTCCATCACGGCGGCCAGCACATCGTAGCTGAAGCCATAATGGAAGTGGGTGCCGGGATCGAACTGCAGCGGGATCTCGGAGATCTTCTGCGCCAGTTCCCGAAGAGGCAGCGTGTACATGCCGCCGATCTTCTCCAGATACTCCCGGGCGGTGAGGGAGCCGCGGCCCATATAAGGGATGCCGGAGGTCATGCTCAGAAGATGCCGGATGGTGATGGGCTTTGTAACAGGCTTTACAATGGTCTCCCCCGAGGGATCAAAGGTCTGATAGCTCATACTGCGGAAAGAGGGAAGATACTCGTATACCGGATCATCCAGCAGGAATTTTCCCTCCTCATACATCTTCATCGCCGCGGTGGCGGTGAGGGTCTTGGTACAGGAGGCCACGGTGTACACCGTGTCTTCATCAATGGGGATCCCGTTCTCCCGATCGGCCAAACCGCAATAGCCGGTATAGACGATCCGGCCGCGATAACTGACAGAGAGGCCGCAGCCGGGAATCCCTGCCTTCACAAACTGCCCTAAGAGTGCGTCCAGTCTTTCCTTGCTTGCCATGGTATCCCTCCGCGGCGCCTTCCCCGTCTTTTCCGGCAGGGCCGGCGACTTATTTCGTAAATATGACAACATGCGGTTCTATCTTGGTAGGATATTACATCAAGTTGTCAAAGATATACACTCATTTTTCTTGTCTTCGGTGTACTTTTTCAGGATTTGCTTGTTCTAAATGACTGAACAGCCAGGTCACGCAGCCGCCTTTTTTCCGTCATCCTTCAGGATGATAAAGCACATTACAATAGAGATTGCGAAGGAGACGATCGCCAGAATGAAGCTGGCGGAATAGCTGCCGGTGTGGTCATACATATATCCATAGACCGTACCGGAGGTGGCGGTGATCACATTGGTGATGACGTGCATATTTGCCAGGATCTGGGTATAATCCTCCGAAGCTCCGAACACCTTATACCGCAGGGTAGTCGTCTGTACGGTGGACACTTTGACGACCATCCCGAAGATCGCGCCGAACAGGAGGATCAGCAGCGGACTCATCCCTCTGGCCTGCCACAGGAACACGCAGGACAGAATTCCCAGGGCACAGTAAACCGTGTTGGTCACCTTGATGCTGAATTTCTCTCCGGCGAAGGCCAGGATCACACGGCCGATCAGCGCCGCCACCAGGCCCGCAGTCACCACCCGGGTACCCAGCTCACTGTCATAGCCCACACTGATGAGGTGCTTGACAAGGTGATTGTTCATGGCGGCGGAATAGGCAAAGAACACCGAGTAGATGCAGCAAAGGTAGAAATACTTGTTCTTCCAGCAGGTCTTCGCCGTCACATCGGCGTTCATGGTCGGCGTGGTCCTGAACTTCTGCTGGTTCCCCGCGTCGGGATCCTCATAGGCCGAAAGGCCCTTCTGAGCGGGATACTCCTTCAGAAGGAAGAGCACCGCCGGCAGCTCCACCAGGATCACATAGACGATCAGGCTGCGGTAAGCCACCCGCCAGCTGGACGCCAGGATGATCCGGTTTGCGATGGGCGTAAAGCATACGCCGCCCAGCATGGAGATGAACAGGATCACGTTATAGGCAAACTGTCCCTTGTCCTTGAACCAGCGCTTGATCAGAACGGAGGGCATGATGTTCAGAATACTGGAGACGCTGAAACACTCCAGGATGCAGGCGGCCGCCACCATCCACACATTCTGCGCCACGGAAAGGAGCAGGAGGCTGAGCACCTGATCCACCACGGTCAGGATCGCCAGTACCCGCACCGGATACTTGGTATAGAGCTTTGCGTTCAGGGGCGTCATGATCAGCATGAAGAAGGTGGAGGAGGAATATGCCAGGGAGATCGTCCCCATTCCCACACCCAGGCTGTCCGCGACCCGGTAGATAAAAATGCTGGCGGACATCTGTTGGGCGCTCATGCCGAACATCAACAATCCGCTGACGAGGGCGATGATCCACGCATAGTGCAATTTTCTTTCTGTTTTCAACAAAACGGGCCTCCTAACTGCTTTGGGATAAGCGGAACGGGATCAGATCACGGAATCGAAGCTGACGTCCCACTTGGGCACGGCGCGCGGTACGCCGGACGCGGAAGAAAGCAGCATGTTGCCGCAGGGCTGTACGTCACCCGTGCGGATAAACAGCTTCACGTCCGGATCATAGACGCGCTTGAACATCTCCTGGGAAGGCATTTCCGTAAACTCGTGGTTGAGGAATTTTGCCTTCAGCTCCTGATAAAAGTCTCCCCTCACCCGATCAAAGCCCGTCGGCAGAGTGATGGATTCGATCACGATCTCGTTGCAGATGGCCTTGAACACCTGGGACACCGTGGGAAGGCCGGCAACCAGGGAGAGATCCACCAGCTTTTTGCCCTCCGGCACGGGGAAGCCCGCGTCGCAGATCACGATCTTGTCGGTATGACGCATCCGCGTCAATTCATACATAAGCTCCGCGTTTAAAATGCCTGTTTTCTTCATCGGCTCTTCTTCTCCCTTCCTTTTTATCGCTTCCGTTAGCTGCAGATTCCTTCGGATTTAAAACATCCGTGGGGTGTGCCCCCACGGATGAAACGAGTCCGTTGCAAGGACTCCGCTACCGGGACCGCGCCGATCTCTGTCAGCGCGATCCTTTTGCAGCCTCTTATTCAGTTGCTCAGATCTTGACCCACTGGCCGGTTCTGGTAGACTCTCTGGTGGCGTCGCAGACCTTCAGGATCTCATAGGCATCCACAAAGCTGGGATTGTAAGGCTTGCCGCTGCAGTACGCCTGGATCACTTCATAGGCCTGGAAGGCCATGTTGTCCGCCACGCCGACACCGAATCCGCGGTGGCCGGGGACGTTGTTCCGATAGGGATGTCCGTCCACGGGGCTGCCGCTCATGATGATGTTCTTGAAGCCGGTGTTGCCCGTGCCGTAATCGACAGCCAGCTGCAGGACGGAGGGATTCTCACCGGTCCATCTCACAGAGCCCTTGGTGCCGTGGACCTCGAAGGAGATGCCCTCACCGGCGCCGCAGTAGGCCCAGGTCTGATACAGCGTGGCGGTGACGCCGGACTTCATCTTGGCAATGATCACAGCCAGGTCCTCGCTGTCGGTGGTATAGGTGGGGATGGTCGCCGGGTCCTCGCCGGGCTCGGGCAGACGGATGGGCAGGGTGGGAACCATGGGATAGGTCAGGCCGACGACGGAATCATAGGCGTCGTCCAGAATGAAGCGGCACATATCCGCGATGTGGCTGGTGCAGTCGGCCATGCCGCCGGAGCGCTTCCAGCTGCTGCCGGGCCAGGCGGTCTTGCGGCGGGAAACCACGTCCTGGCAATACCGGCCGTTGTAGACCAGCACCTTGCCGATGACGCCCTCTTCGATGAGCTGCTTGGCATACAGGACTGCGGGCCAGCGGCGCTTGTTGAAGCCAGTGGCGGTGCGGCCCTCCGCGTGGCACTCCTTCACCGCCGCCATCAGCCGGTCCGCGTCCTCCATGGTGGTGACGAGGGGCTTCTCGCAGATGACGAACTTACCGGCCTTGACGCAGTCAATGGCAATATCCGCATGGGTGAAGGCGGTGGTGCAGATGTCGATGATATCGATATCGTCCCGCTCCAGGATCTCGTGGTAATCGGTGCACCACTCCTCATAGCCCCAGAGCCTGGCGCGCTCTGCGACCTTGTCGCCAATGGCGTCGCAAAGGATCTTTTTGACCGGAGTGGCCATGATGTCGGGGCAGCTTACGGGGGCCAGGGAGTAAGCCTTGGAATGCTCCTTGCCCATGAATCCACTGCCGATGAGGGCGATGTTTACTGTCTTTCTCGGTGTTACCTTATCCATGTTGCAGCTCCTTTTCATAATAGTTTAGTTTGTGATTAGGCTTGATCATTCTACGTTTTGTCTCCCCGCTTTCAAAAAGCGAAGAGGCGGGATCACAGAAACAATTACTTTGCCTCCAGGCCCTTCAGCGTAAGCAGATAATCACGGGAGGCCGCCAGGCTCTCAAACTTGTCGGCATAGGTGGTGTAATCCTGCTCCACGAACATGTAGGGAATGTTGGCCTCATTGGCAGCGTCAACGACCTCCTGCCACTTGATGATGCCCTGGCCGCACTCAATGAAGTCCTCGGGCTTGACCATCTTGTAGGCGCTGAACTTATTGTGGTTATCCCAGCTGATCAGCTCATCCTCAGGCAGCTCCTTCGCCATGTTCACATAGTCCAGGCGGGCAAAGGGGAAGTCCTTGCAGTGGAAGCGCTTGATCTTGCTGCCGACCTTTTTGATGAACGCGACAGGATCCACCAGACCTCTGACGCCCCAATACACGTCCCAGTCGAAGCCGACGGTGTCGGGATCGGTCATCTCCACCATGAGATCCAGCACAGTCTTGCCGTTGATCTTCTGCTGCTCATGGAAATGGTTGTGATAGGTCCAGACCATGCCCGCCTTGCCGCAGCGGCGGCCCAGCTCATTGTAGGCGTCCATGCGGCGCTTCATGAACTCTTCGTCCACAAAATAGTCGTTGGCAAGTCCGATGGCGGTGCAGCCGGCCTCAGCATACCAGTCGATGATCTTCTGCATCTCATCGTAATTGAAAATGATCTCACGAGAGTTCTGGCAGACAAAAATACATCCCGTCAGCTTCATGCCGTAATCGTCAAAGATCTTCACGGCCTCCTTGGGGGTGAAGCCCAGGCCCATGCCATGATCCTCCTCGCTGATGCGGGCAAGCCACTCTACATAATGAAGGCCCAGGTCGCTGACCTTTTTCATGGTGCCATGAAAATCAGCCCAATAATCCTTCATCATAGTGAAGCTTTCAACACCGAGTTTCATAGAAATACCTCCTCTATTAAATAAATGCTGTTCGTCTGCTGCACAGGCTGATGACGGCCTGTGCCTGCACACTCGGAGTACACGATCCTCCGCGACGGTTTATTGTAAGTTAATAATATTCAACTCGCACAAATCGGTAAACTCAATTCTTTCGTAATTAGTGCACTTTTCTCAACGGCCCTCAGAGGATCTCCGGAGGGGTCCGATATTAGCAAAAAAGGGACCGGAGCTGAGAAAGCAAGCACTTTCTCAGCTCCGGTCTTCATCGAACGGATAACTGATCGGGGATCCACGGCGGCGGCGGGACGAGATCCTGCCGATAAAACGCCTTATTCTCCCTTATTCCTCCGGCCACTGATCCACAGGGACATCGATCACGGTCACAGACTGACGGAATGTCTCCACCGCCTTGGCATGGAGCAGCTTTTCCAGGACTTCCGCCTCTCCGCCCTCCCGGTCAGCCGCCTCCTCCAGGCTGAGGCCCTCCGTCTCCATCCGGCGTCTGAGATGGCGCTGCAGCTCCTCCCGGCCGACCACCAGCTGATCCCTGCGGATGATATGATCGATGGCGATGGTCTGACGCAGCTGCTGGTCGCAGGAGGGGCGGGCCATCTCCAGGAAACCCTCCAGATCCACGCCCTCGTCCTTCAGCGCCTGTTCCACGGTGATCCCCTGCTGACGGCAGATGGCAGCGAGGGTGTTGGCCCGGTCCTTCAGCGTCACTTCCATCATGGCCTCGGGGATCGTGCAGCGCACCGTGGAGGCCAGGGCCTTTTCCATGCGCAGACGCAGGAACTCATTGGAATTGTCCTCGTTCTCCTTCTCCAGGTCCTTCCGCAGCTTGGCGCGGAATTCCGCCACGGTGTTGATCTCTTTCAGCGGCAGGGTATCCCGGCAATACGCATCGGTGCATTCCAGCCTGTCTCTGGCCCATACTCCCACGACCGAAACCTCCACGTCGACCGTCATCCCGGCCACGCTTCCCCGACGGTAATCGGGGGGATTCTCCAGGGTCAGCTTCAGGCGGTCTCCCCCCACATGCCCCAGCAGCGCCTCGTCCAGGCCCGCGAACAGCTCTTCATAGCCCATGGTAATGCGGCATTTCCGTTCCCGGTCATATTCCCCATCGCCGGCTTTTCGCCAGATGTAGCGGATCTCGACAATGTCCCCGGTGCGCGCTTCCCGCTGCACCTCATGGACATAGAGGTGATTCTTCATATAATCATCCACTGCCGCATTCACATCCGCCTCCGTGACCGCGCGGACCGGGCGCTCCACCGTGAGACCATGGTAATCGTAATCCGGGATCTCGGGATAGGTGTAAAAAGAGCAGCGGACAGCCATATGGTCCCGCTCCATGCTCAGCATCTCCGTGGAGGGCTCCGACACCGGAGCAAACCCCTCCCGGTCACACACCTTCCCCATCAAATCCAGCGAGGCGTCCGTAAAGGCGATACCAAGAAGTTCCTTCCCGTAGTGCGTGAGCGCCACAGGAAGCGGCGCCTTCCCCTTCCGGTAGCCCGGGACCGGCTTTCTGCTCTGCAGGCGGGCTGAGACATCCTTCAGGTATTTCTGCCATTCAGCGCCCTGGGTGCTGAGTTCGAAGCTTACGAAAAAATCTTCATTTTTGGTCAGATTTCTTACTTCCATTCTGATTTCCCTTCCCTCTTGGGCACTTTTACGGCCCGATTTCACCGCCCTCACAGCGGCGGAGCATCAGAAACGTGGCCAGGTTCATTATAGCATGAGCCTCTGGGAGGAACAAGTTCACGTTTTCCTGTTTGGGTGGACCTATTCCAGTTTCCCGCTCCGCCCCGATCTCCGTCCGGGCCGAAGGGCGGCGCTTTTTCCGTCATTTTGTCCCATTCCGCAGGCGTTGAAGGGAGGCGCGGCATGCAGTTTCCCGCAAAAGCGGCTCCCCAAAGAGGGGGTGGGAGGTGCACAAAATTCAGACTGAGCTGCCGGCTGATCGGCCGTGAAACCCGGGGCGGCGTTCCCGCCCCGCGGAGATACGCCGCGCATCGGTCTTCTGCGGCGGTGCGCAGCGTTTTGATCGCTCTTTCGCCACCTCGGGACCCGGTCCTGTCGTCGGGCACAGCGTGCCTTCCCTCCCCGCAGTCTCCGCCGCGGACCAGGTACCGCAGCCGAAAAGTACACTTTAAACAATATTTGTAGATTTTCAAATGGGCAGGATCATGTACAATTAGGTTGTCAGTATATCCTCTTGCTTTTGAAACCGGAAAGGAAAGGAGATCGATCTGCATGAAAACCAAATACGCGTACCTGGCTCTTGAAGTGAATGACATAGAGGAAAATGTGAAATGGTATACGGACATCCTTCAGTGCAAGGATGTTACCGGCCGTTTCGGAACCGACAAAGCAAAGGGCTCCGCCTGTGTAGAGCTGAACGACGGAAAATGCCTCGTTCTGCGGTATAGTCCCAAGATGGGCGTAAAGTCCCACGCATTTCACGGCTGCATCGGCTGTGACGACTTCCTGAGAGCGGACAATTACTTCGTAAAGCGGGGCATCAAGACGCCCTACCAGCCGGGCGTCGGCTGGGGAAAGCAGGGGCCCTGCGGATGCTACAGCATTTTTGTATCCGATCCCTCCGGCAACAGGATCGAGGTGCACGGGTATACGGAGAAGAGTCTTCAGCTCAAAAAGCGGGAGGAGATCCTTCCCCTGATCCCCATGATCGAGGATGACACCTGGGTAGACCCGAAGAATCCCTGCACCCCCTCTTCGGAGGACACCATGCCGCCCATGCGGTTCGAGCACATCGGCCTTTTCACCGAGAATGTAGACAAGTGCGTGACATTCCTGCGGAAGATCGGCTTCCGGATCCATTTCGAGCTTTATGTCAAGGACGTCCGAACCTACACCTACATCAAGTGCAACAACGACTTCTTCTTCTTTGAAGTCTCTCCAGGCCGTCCCGGGATGAACGGCTATGCCAACTACCGCCATGTGGGACTGGCTGTGGATGATGTGGACGCCGCCATTTCCGAGCTGGAAGAGCAGGGCATCAAAACGACAAAAACAGAGTACGGATTCGATATCGTCGACCAGGACGGCGTTACCTACGAGTTCCATCCCATGGACGCCCTGGACTGAAGCGGCACATTTCTCCATCGCCGCAAGCCTTCTTTCCCGCAAGCCATTTCCGATATCTTGGTGCCTGCACAGGGTTCTTCCCTTGCAGGCACCCTTTTCTTCTGTTTTCCGCGCCGTCCCCGAGACCGGGTCCGGTCCCATCGGGGCGGAGAGGGAGAAGAGATCCGGTCTGCCCCTTCGGCGGTCTCTTATGACAAACATTTTCCCCGCAGGTCACACATCCGTCGTTAATCCGTATTTGCAGGCAAACACTCCCCCTCAGAAACCGACTTCCCCTATTCCGCAGAAAAACATACGGGAAAACCGCGGAGGCGGGCGAGGTCGGCAGCGTCCGTCAAAGGATTCGCATCGGCTGCGACCGATACTGATCAGAAACAGCTCCGACCTTACTCCCTGATGAGAATTCAACGGCACAAGGCCGCAATTGCGGCATAACGAAACCCGCAGATCCTGTATGGACAGCCTTGGCGGCAATACGGGATCTGCGGGTTCACAGCACCGCGATTTATGATAGAGAACCGTGAATTGAAAGAAATATGAAGATCAAGGAGGGGCAGCCGCGTGCCGCGCCGAGGCAGAGTCAGGCGGAAAGCAAAACAAAAAACGGCCGATATTCCGAAAAATCCGGAACATCGGCCGTTTTTGGCACCCTGGAGCGGATTCGAACCGCTGGCCTTCCGCTTAGGAGGCGGACGCTCTATCCTGCTGAGCTACCAAGGCATTTTCAGACGCAGGCATATTTTAGCGCATGCGCAGGCCAAAGTCAAGGAATAATCCCCCAATGACGGTCCGATCAATCCACAGGTTACGGATCGAACGGCATGAAAGGCAAAAATGGCGGGGGCTTACTGCGTCCGGCCCCCTTTCCGTTGGTGCGCGGCCTCTCCCAATTCTGCGCCGGCCTCTCCTCAGGGCAGGCAAACTCCCTCCAGCGCCAGAAGTCTGCGCTTCCGATCCATCCCGCCGGCATAGCCGGTGAGGGCGCCGCCGGCGCCCAGGACCCGATGGCAGGGAACCATCAGGGAAATGGGATTGCGCCCCACCGCGCCCCCCACCGCTCGGGCGGAGCAGCGTTTCCCTCCCTGCCGCTCCAGACGGGCGGCCAGCTCCCCATAGGTCACGGTTTCGCCGTAGGGGATCGTAAGAAGCATTTCCCAGACCTCTTTCTGAAAATCCGTCCCCCGGAAGGAAAGGGGCGGCGTGAAATCCGGTTTACGGCCGTCAAAGTAAAGCGCCAGCCAGCGGCGGGCCTCGGCAAAAACCGGAAGCTCACGCATCTCCGCCCCCGGCTGCAGGCCCAGGCGATCAAAACGCTGTCCGGAAAACCAGAGGCCAATCAGCGCCCTGCCATCAGAGGCAAGAGTGATCTCCCCCAGGGGGGATGGGCAGGTACACAGGCTATCCATCTTTTTCTCCTTCTCTCTTGCCATCGGCCGCGGCTGTGTTATACTTGGACTATCCACCACCCGCAGGGCGGGAGAAAGGACGGACCCCATGAAAAATGTTGTGATCCTGGAATCACTGGGAATCTCCCCCAAGGAGCTGGAGGCGCTGAAGGCGCCGTTTCTGGACCGGGTCTGCTTTTACGACTATGAGCGGACCGAGGACCCGGAGCTTCTGAAGCGGGAGGTCGCGGACGCCGACGCCCTGATCCTGGCCAATATGCCCCTGCCGGGAGAGGTGATCCAGGCCGCAGACCGCCTGCAATACATTGACGTGGCCTTCACCGGCGTGGACCATGTCGATCTGAAAGCGGCGAAGGCGAAGGGGATCCGGGTCTCCAACGCCTCCGGCTATTCCGATGAGGCGGTGGCGGAGCTGGTGCTGGGCATGATCCTCTCCCTTATGCGGAAGATCCCCCAGGTGCAGGATCGGCTGCGTCACGGCGGCACCAAGGCAGGCCTTGTGGGCCGGGAGCTGAAGGGTAAGACCGTGGGCATCCTGGGCTACGGCCGCATCGGCAGCCGCACCGGGGAGCTCTGCCGCGCCTTTGGCTGCCGGATCCTTGCCACCAGCCGCCGCCGGCACCCGGAATACCCCGCCTGGGTGGAACAGGTGGAGCTGGATGCTCTATTGCGGGAGAGCGACATTCTGGTGCTGCACTGCCCTCTGAACGACGAGACCCGCGGCCTCATCAGCTTTCAAAAGCTCTGCCTCATGAAGCCCAGCGCCCTGCTGATCAACGTGGCGAGGGGGCCCGTTACCCGGGAGGCAGATCTGGCTCGGGCACTGGCCGAGGGGGTCATCGCCGGGGCGGCGGTGGACGTTTTCTCTCAGGAGCCGCCTCTCAGTCCGGAAACGGAGCTGCTTGGCGCACCCAACACGCTGCTGACCCCCCATGTGGCCTTTGCCACGGAGGAATCCATGTCCCTTCGGGCCGGGATCGTCTTTGACAATCTCCGCGCCTGGCTGGAGGGTGAGCTGAAAAACCCGGTACTGTGAGACGAGACGATTCCCAACGGGAAAACTGCCGCCCATAGTGCTCTTACTCCCCTATCGGCAGCAAAAGACTGTCTTCAAACCGAAATCTCCCGGAAACCCGGAGGTACGACCATTTTGGCGTACTCACCGGGTTTGCCGGGAGTTTTCTTCCGGGCGATTTCGCCTTACCGGATCTCCGCCTCCCGGTCCATATAGACGGAGCGGGAATTATAGAAGAGATAGCCGGACTCAAAAATCATTTTCCCGTAGCGGACGCCCCGAGGGCTGTCCTGCTTCATGTCATAGGCGGAGGGATCCTTCAGCACCGCCTCACAGGCCTCCAGGGCAGAAAAGAGCATGACGGGGCCGGTCTCCACCGGGCCGTGGCTGGGGAAGAGGGCGTCGAACTCCCCGACGCGGGCCGTGATCTTCTTCAGCTCCTGATAGAGAGCCTCCACCGTTCCGTAGGCCGCATAGGGGGTTCCCGGCGCGCCGCCGCCCACGCCGATGGCGCCCACACAGCAGTCGTCACCGGGGAAGAAAATGCGGTTTTTCTTATCCAAAAAGCCGCAGTGTCCCGTGGAGTGGCCGGGCAGGAACTTGAGCTCCACCTCATGGCCGCCGCCCAGATCGAAGGTATAGCCGTCGGGCACGCCCACGATCTCATAGGGCTTGTAGGGGATGAGATCCTCCCGCCTGAAATCGTACCAGATCCCCTCGCCCTTTTCGTCAAAGAGCTTGTCCCAGACATGGGGATTCATGGCCGCCTCCAGCTTCCAGACCTCGTATTCATGGCAGTAGACCCGATCGAACTGATAATTGCCGTAGGCGTGATCCTGGTGGGAGTGGGTGTTGGCCACGAAACAGGGCTTCTCCCCGATGAGCTCCTTCACCAGGCCCTTCAGATCTCCCAGGCCCCAGGCGGTGTCGATGAGCAGGGCCTTCTCCGGGCCGTCAATGAGGAAGATCCAGGAATCTCCCATGCCGTCCAGACTCTCGGCGTAGATGCCGTAGATGCCGGGGCGCAGGGTATAGACCTCCACAAAGGGATCCACGTCATAGATCCGCCGGGTCTCATCCCGTTCCCGCAGCAGCTTCATGTAGGAATAGCGGACGGGGTTCTCCGCCTCCCGCCAGTTCTCGGTCTTCTTCCGGCCTTTTACCAGGGAGTTCACTCCCCGCTGGACCTCTAGCGGTGCAAATGCCATACTTCCGCTCCTTTCCCTGCCGGGGCAGGTGATTTGATTCTGTGACATTTAGTTTATCACAAGTTGATGGGATTTGCACCCCTGATCTTCTGACTTGAAGAATACAGTTTCTTTTTCGCCGGGACGGAGCCCAGCAAAGCGGGTTCGGCTCGGAAAGGAGGAGCGACTTAAACGTGTGAGCGACGACAAAAAAGTCGTCGCGAACGTTGTGAAACTCCCGTACCCCCGTCCTCGCCGAGACGGAGCCCAACGAAGTGGGTCCGTCTCGGATAAGGAGGAGGACCCCTGAATCATCGAGCAATACCGCTTGCGGTATTGCGAAGCATTCAGGGGTCCTCCGACGTGGTGCCGGAAGCGGGGGTCGAACCCGCACGGTATCGCTACCACTGGATTTTGAGTCCAGCACGTCTGCCAATTCCATCATTCCGGCGTATTGACTTTTGCGGGGAGTATTGTAACAGAAAACGAAAGGAATTGCAAGCCTCTGTTTCCCGGCGCATTCCCCAAGCTGTGTGCATGCGGGCGACCGCAGGTCGCCCCTACGGCACACCCGTATTCCGGGGTACGAATCTTGCGGGCGATCGCAGATCGCCCTTGCGGGAATGCGGCAGCGATGCCCCCGCAGGGCGAACTTTGTGTTCGCCCGCCGTTTCTTATGTCCGGATTCCGCGGAGCCTTACTCCTGGCGGATGGCGATGTGCAGCTCACTCAGCTGCTTCTCCGTCACGGCGGAGGGCGCGTCCATCATCACATCCTGGGCATTCTTGTTCATGGGGAAGGTGATGACCTCACGGATGGACTCCTCACCGGTAAGCAGCATGATGAGCCGATCCACACCGGGGGCCGCGCCGGCATGGGGGGGCGCGCCGTAGCAGAAGGCGTTGTACATGGCGGGGAATTTGGCCTTGACGTCCTCCTCCCCCAGGCGCACCAACTGGAAGGCCTTGATCATGATCTCCGGATCGTGGTTCCGCACCGCGCCGGAGGCACTCTCATAGCCGTTGATGACGAGGTCATACTGGTAGGCCGTGATGGAAAGGGGATCCACCTCTCCCCTCTCCGCCTTCTCCAGGATCTCCAGGCCGCCGTTGGGCATGGAGAAGGGATTGTGGCAGAACTCCAGCTCGCCGCTCTCCTCCCCGATCTCGTACATGGGGAAGTCCACGATCCAGCACATCTGGTACTGCTCCTTGTCCATGTGCTTGGGGCAGAGGGGGCCCAGCTTGGAGCGAAGAACGCCCGCCGTCTTCTGGGCAACCGCCTTCTTCCCCGCGGCAAGGCCCACGAAGCAGCCGGGGACGATCCCCAGGGCGGCAACGACCTGCTCCTTGATGGGCTGGATGAACTTGGCGATGCCGCCAACGATCTCACCCTGCTCATCCATGCGGAACCAGTAGGTCTTCTGGGCGGTCTGAACCTCCACATCGGCAAGAAGCTTGTCGATCTGCTTTCTCGTATGCTCAAACTCCGTCACCACCACGGCCTTGACGCAGTTGCCCTCAAAGGGGCCGAAGCCGCAGCCGGAGAGCAGTTCCGTGGCGTCCTGGAGCTTGAGATCGATGCGCAGGTCGGGCTTATCGGTGCCGTATAGCTCCATGGCCTCGTTGAAGGGGATGCGCTTGAAGGGGGCCGGGGTCACCCGGTCATAGATGCCGTACTCCTCCATCACCGGCACCAGCACCTTTTCCAGCACGGCCAGCACGTCGTCCTGGGTGGCGAAGGCCATCTCCATATCCAACTGGTAGAACTCGCCGGGGGTGCGGTCGCCCCGGGCATCCTCATCCCGGAAGCAGGGAGCGATCTGGAAATAGCGGTCAAAGCCGGAGGTCATCAGAAGCTGCTTGAACTGCTGGGGGGCCTGAGGCAGGGCGTAGAACTTGCCGGGATGCTTCCGGGCGGGCACCAGGTAGTCCCGGGCACCCTCAGGGGAGGAGGCGGTCAGGATGGGGGTGGAGATCTCCAAAAAGCCCTCTTTCGTCATGGCCTGGCGCAGGGCCGCCACCACCTGGCTGCGAAGCACGATGTTCTTCTTTACCGCCGGGTTTCTCAGGTCCAGATAGCGGTACTTGAGGCGCACGGCCTCATCCGCCTCCCGGCTGCGGTTGATCTCAAAGGGAAGCTCCGGATAACGGCAGCGGCCCAGGACCTCCACCTTGTCGGGGACCACCTCGATCTCGCCGGTGGGGATTTTGGGGTTCTTGCTGGTCCGCTCCCGGACGGTGCCCTCCACCGCCACGGTGCTCTCCTTGGTGATGGCCGCGAAGGCCTTCACCATCTCCTCGGTCTCCGCCACGGCCTGGGTGGTGCCGAAAAAGTCACGGATCACAGCGAAGGCAAGGCTGCCGCCCACCTCACGGACGTTTTCCAGCCAGCCCACGATCCGGACATGCTTGCCGGAATCGGCAAGGCGAAGCTCTCCACAGGTATGGGTACGCATCTGAGTCATTGTTTTTTCCTCGATCCTATCTATTAGAATAATCTGTTGCATTTGGGGACGGGGGTACGGATTGCCACAGCCAGTGTGCGCACTGGCTTCGCAATGACATGCGTGTGAGGCAGCCATTGCTGCGATCGATTTGCCTCTGCCAGTATGGGGAGCGATGCCCTGTGGCAGCTGAAATCTGCGATTTTGCCGCTGGTGCCTTGTGCCGGCGTGGCAGCGGCGCTTCTCATTCCGCCTTGTCCCGGATAGGGGCGCCGGAGGTGAGGGGGGCGAGGCCCTTCTTCAAAAACTCCGCGGCATCATCGACGGGCAGGGTCTCCTGAATGCCGGAAGAAAGAGCCTTGACGGAGACGGCGTTCCTGGCGATCTCATCCTCTCCCAGAAGGAGGGCGTAGGGAATGCCCAGCTTATCGGCATAGCTCAGCTTGGCCTTGAACTTCTTCTTTTCCGTGTAGATCTGGGCGCGAATGCCCGCGTCCCGCAGGGCGGTGGCCAGGGAGATGGCCGGAGCCAGATCCTCCGTCATGGGGATGATGAGGGCGTCGGCCGGAGCCGTCAAAAGCTCGTCATTGAGGTAGCCCGCCTCCTCCAGCACATAGAAGAGCCGGGTGAGGCCGATGGAGATGCCCACGCCGGGGAGCTTTTTCTCCGTATAGTAACCGGCCAGATCGTCATAGCGGCCGCCGGAGCAGACGGAGCCGATCTCCGGGTGATCCAGCATCTCCGTCTCATAGACGGTGCCGGTATAGTAATCCAGCCCCCGGGCGATGGAGAGGTCAATGCGGTAGGCGGAAGCGGGGACGCCGAAGGCCTCCATGCTTTTCGCCACCTGCCGGAGCTCCCACACACCCTTATCGAAGGTCTCATCCCGGCCCAGGTACTTCTCCAGGGCGTCCAGGGGATCGATCCCCGCCTCCCCGGAGGTGATGAGGGCCAGGATCTCGTCCGCAAGGGCCTCCGTAAGGCCCACGTCCTCCGTCAGCATGGCGCGGACCTTGTCCTTGCCCACCTTGTCCAGCCGGTCGATGGTGCGCATGATCTCCCCGGCCTGCTCAGAAAGGCCCAGAAGGGCGAAGAAGCCGTTCAGCACCTTGCGGTTATTGAGCTTGATGACAAAGCGCCGAAGGCCCAGCCGGGTGAAGCTGCGATAGATGATGGAGGGGACCTCCGCCTCATTCAGGATATCCAGCTCTCCGTCGCCGATGACGTCGATATCCGCCTGATAAAACTCCCGGAAGCGGCCCCGCTGGGCCCGCTCTCCCCGGTAGACCTTGCCGATCTGATAGCGGCGGAAGGGGAAGGTGAGCTGTCCGTAGTTCATGGCCACATATTTGGCCAGGGGCACCGTCAGGTCGAAGCGCAGAGAGAGGTCTGCGTCCCCCTTCTGAAAGCGGTAAATCTGCTTCTCGGTGTCGCCGCCGCCCTTGGCCAGCAGGATCTCGCTGGCCTCAATGACCGGGGTATCCAGGGCCGTGAAGCCGTAGAGGGAGTAACACTCCCGCAGGATGGCGAGCATGCGCTCAAACTGCGCCTGCCGCCGGGGCAGCAGCTCCATAAAGCCGCTGAGGGTGCGTGGTTTGATCTTTTCCATAGGTTCTCCTTAGGGCAAAGAAACGGTAGGGGGCAGCCCCCGACACCCATGCGAAACCGCGCAAAGATATCGGGGCGTCGAGGCGCCGCCCCCTACAGGTTTTCTGTAAAATAGGCTTACTTTTTGGGGTTGGAGATGTCGCGCCAGTCCAGATAGCCGTCCTTCATGCCGCGGACCAGCACCTCCGCCGTGGCCACATTGGTGGCGAAGGGGATGTTGTAGTTATCACAAAGATGCTGAATATTGCTGACCTCCATGATCTTGGAGCGGTCGTTGGGGTCGCAGAAGAACAGCACGAGATCCAGCTCATTGTAGGCGATACGGGCGCCGATCTGCTGATCGCCCCCCTGGGAGCAGGGCAGATAGAGCTGCACATCCAGTCCGGTGGCCTCTGCCACCAGACGGCCCGTGGTATTGGTGGCACAGAGGTTGTGCCCTGCCAGGATGCCGCAATAGGCGATGCAGAACTGAATCATGAGTTCCTTCTTCCGGTCGTGGGCCATGAGCGCAATGTTCATACTTCTTCTCCTTTACTCTATATTCAAAAGGCACTTCTTTGGTTTTCCAATCATTACAGTTTGCCCAGCGGGACCATATTCCCATCCAGGCGGGCGGCGATCCGCTCAAACTGGCGGAGGGCGGAGCGCTTTTTCGCCTTTTTTCGGTATTGGCAGAGGGGGATCCCCCGGTTCCCCGCCAGGATCACGTCCCGGTCCTCCCGGACAAGGCCCAAAAGCTGGAGCCCCACCTCATCAATGATGTTGTCCACGGTGCTGCTGCCCAGACGCAGGAGCTTGGGCTGCAGGCGGTTGACCACCAGGCGGGCGGATATGCCGCGGCGTCGGCGGATCTCCCAGGCCACCCGCTCCCCATCCCGAAGGCTGGCGGCGTCGGCATTGCAGACCACCACCGCCTCCTCCGCTGCGGAGAGCGCCAGAAGGAAGCCGGGTCCGATCCCGGCGGGAGCGTCCAGAAGGCAATAGTCAAAGCGCTCCCTCGCCGCCTCCACCATTTGGAGGAAGGCGTCCTCCTCGATTTCCTCCGGGCCGTGGAGGCTGGGGGCTGTCAGAAGAAAAAGGCCGGGGACCTGGGGCTGCTCCACCGCCGCCTCCTCCAGGTCACAGCGATGAGAGAGCACATCATAAAAATCCATGGTGGCCAAGTCGGAAACGCCCAGGATCAGGTCCAGATTCCGGAGCCCCGCGTCACAGTCGATCACCAGGGTGCGCTTTCCGCGAAGGGCCAGAGCCGCGCCCAGGGCCGCGGAGGAACTGGTCTTGCCGGTCCCGCCCTTGCCGGACGCGATAACGATGGTTTTCCCCACAGGCGAGTCTCCTTTCCTTCAGGTCTTTGGATTATGGCAATTATAGCACGGGAGATGGAAAATGCAAAGAGGAATGAGGGGCGAACGGGAAAATGCGGGTGATTGCGAATTACCCCTACGAATTGAATACGAAGGGGACGGTGGTTACGGATTGCCACGTCGGGCTCCGCCCTCCTCGCAATGACATGCAGGTAAGATAGTTGCTGCGGCTATTGATTTCTCTCTGTCACTGAGAAAAGATAAAGCGACGAGCAATGAAACTCTCCGATTTCCACACCGATTTGAAGCCCAACGAAGTGGGTTCAAATCGAAAGGCGACGAGGCGGGGCGAACATCGTACCCCCGTCTTCACAAAATCGGAGCCCAACGCAGTGGGTCCGATTTTGAAAGTGACGAGCAATGAAACTCACCGAGCGTTTGCGCTGGCGCAAACGCGAAACAGTTTCATTTGCGAGGAACTCATTGCATGGGCAGATTCTCACTCCGTACCGACGTGCTCGCCGTGGAGCTGTGGAAGTAGTAATCCAGCACATCCAGGGCGATGGACATGATGCCCGCACCGGAGCCGCCCTTCTCCACCAGGACCGCCACGGCGATCTGGGGACTGTCATAGGGGGCATAGCAGACGAAGCAGCCGTTGTTGACCGCCTTGCCCGACTGAATGGTACCCGTCTTGCAGGCGATGGTAGGCCCGTTATACCTCAATTCCAGGAGGTTCTTATGGGCCGTGCCCCGGGCGCCGACCATGTACATGCCCTCCTGCAGCAGGTTGAAATACCCGTATTCATTGCTGAGGATGTCCGTCACCTCCGGCTGGGCCTCATAGAGCACCCGGGTATAGTCCGGGCTCATGACCTGGTTTAAGAGGGTGACCCGCTTTTTCACGCCGGAGTTTGCGATGGTGGACACATAGTTGCAAAGCTGCACCGGGGTAAAGAAGTTGTAGCCCTGGCCGATGGCGGCCAGCAGGTTATCGGCGGCGTACCATGTCTCATGAATGGCGTTTTCCTTGTAGGCGGGGGTAGCGATAATGCCCTCCGCCTCCGGGATCTCGATGCCGGTCTTGACCCCCAGGCCCAGCTGCTCCGCCGCCGTGGCGATCCGCATAATGCCCATCTGGTCGGAGAGCTCATAGAAGAAGTAGTTGCAGGAATTCTCCAGGGCGCCTACCACGTTGAAGCTCTCCCTGTGTCCGCCGGCAGCCCAGCAGTAGGGTGCATATCCGGCTTCAATATACTTGGTATAGCGGCCCGCGCAGTACTTGGTATCCTCCGGCTTCAGAATGCCGGAGGAAAGGCCCGCATAGGCCGTGCACATCTTGAAGGTGGAGCCCGGGTTGTAGATGCCCTGGGTGGCCCGGTTGAACATGGGCCGCATGGCGTCGGTGGAGAGATACTGGTAGTTCTCAAAAAGGGTCGCCGGGTTGAAGGTGGGATAGGAGGCCATGGCCAGCACCTGGTTGGTCTTCACATCCATGACCACCACGGCGCCGCCCTGGGCGGGCTCCAGATTCTCCTGCCCGGGTTCCAGCTCGGTGCCGTCATCCTTGAGGCCCATGCTCCGCCGGGCATTCAAGGCGGAGATCTGGTTGGAAAGCGCCGTCTCCGTGGCGGCCTGCAGACCGATATCCACAGACAGCATGACGTTGGAGCCTGCCTTTGGCTCCTTGGTGACGGTCTGATTGATGATCTTGCCGGCGGCGTTGTAGGTGGTGACCTGGCGGCCGTCGGTGCCGTGGAGATACTGCTCAAAGGCCAGTTCCACGCCCGTCTTGCCCACCACCGCGTCATAGGGGTAGCCCGCCGCCTTATAGAGGTCATAATACTCGTCGGCGGTCATCTTGCCGGTGTAGCCCAGCAGGTGGGCGGCATTGGTGGTGTGATACTCCCGGGTGGTGGTGACCGTGATGGTCACGCCGGGGAAATCCCGCTCCAGCACGGCGGTGACGAAATCCGTGCCCACATCTTCCGCGAAGACATAGGAGGAGATGTTGGCGATGGCCCGCAGCTCCAGCTCATAGCGGATGCCGATGATGGCCCGCGCCTCGGTAATGGGGGTAGTATAGTCGATTTTATAGTGGTCCTTCAGCCAGACGATGAAATCCGAGGCCTCCATCTCCTTAGGGTTGCCCTCGGCGTCATGGAGGGCGGAGAAGAATTCAAAATAGGCGTTGAGACGGCCCCGCTGGGTGCTGGTCATATCCGCCACCCAGGAGTAGGGGGCGGAGCCCGTGATGGGGAAGGTATCGGTGTATTCGATGCCGCTGGCCCGGGCCATGTTGATGAGGGTGAGGATCATGCCGTTGGGGTCCTCGGAGCCGATGATCTCATCGCGGCTGAGGACGATGTTGTAAGAGCCGCGGCTGGAGATCAAGAGGTTGGCGTTCCGGTCCAGGATGTTGCCCCGGGCCGCGCTGAGGGTGGTGATCACCGTATAGTTGCCGGAGGACACCGCCGTATAGGTCTCCTGGTCGGAGATCTGCAGCTCATACATGGCGGCCACATAGAAGAACAGAATGGCGCCGATGAGAATGGCCGCGGCCAGAAAGCGGCCGGGACGCAGGTTCTTTTCCATGAGGGTTTCCTTTCTATCGATCGAAACGGCGAAATGCCGGAGAGGTCAAGGTCAGGTGCTGTCACCCGCCCCGGGCAACAGAGCGGTTCACCAGCCCCGCCAGGGGGATGGTGAAAAAGAGCGAGTAGGCGGTCTGCAGCAGGGTGGTACGGGTCAGAGCTCCGAGGGGAACATGCTGGAAGGCAAAAAGGCGGAAGGTCTGAAAGAAGGCGCAGATCAGCAGCACGGCGGTGCTGAGCACCACCAGGGTCAGAAAATTGCGGCCCATGAGGCTGTCGCCCAGCCAGCCCACTCCCAGGCCCACCAGGGTCAGAAGGATGGTAAAGCCCATGGGCGGGTTGCCGATGGCGATGTCGCAGAGAACGCCGGCCAGCACGCCGAAGGCGCCGCCCCGCTCCATCCCCTCGGAGAGGGCGATGGCGGTGCAGCACACCGGCAGGATCAGGGGCCGCACCCCCCAGATGGGCAGGGAAGAAAAGATGGAGTCCTGCAATAGGAAAAAGACGAACAGCAGGATCACATAGCCCACTGAGCGCAGGACGATATGAAAACGGGTTCCACCGTAACGCATGGGCCGGTTTCTCCTTCGGATGATGATTCTGGGATTGAAATATTCACGGGCGGGGGGGGAACAAAGCTCTCCTCTGCCCAGTGGCGGGGCAATCGGGAGGGGCAAGCCCCTCCCCTACAAAGGTGATCTTTCGGCATCACTTCCTGTAGGGGAGGCCCTTGTGGCCTCCCGCCGTATGCGCTTTCATCCCCGGCGGAGGCAGCAGCTCAGCTGTCGAAGTCGGTAATGACGTAGACGAAGGACAGGGTGCCGAAATCCGTGGTCGGGGTCACAATGGCGTAATTTCCCACGCCGGAGGGGCTGATGTTCATGCCGGTGATGCGGCCGATGAGAAGGCCCTTGGGCATAAGGCCGCTGGAGCCGGAGGTGATGACGGAAAAGCCGCTGATAAGCTCCGCGTCATCCGCCAGATAGTCCATCTTCAGGGTCCCCTCCTGCATCCGGGCGAAATCCCCCCGGGCGATGCCGGTATCCCCGGTGTCGCTGACGAGGGCCCCCACGGAGCTGGAGGTGTCGATGACGGTGGAGACCACCGCCGTGGTCTCACTGAGCTCGGTGATCGTGCCCACCACGTTGCTGAACTGGTCGATGACCGTATCCTTCAGCTCAATGCCGCTGGAAGACCCCCGGTCGATGGTAAAGGAGGACTCGAAATTGGAGGCCGACCAGGATATGATGGTGGCCGCCTCCATGGTGTAGTCCACCCGGACCTCCTTTAAGTCCAGAAGGCCGCGAAGGCGCTCATTTTCCGCATAGACCTCGTCATAGCCCCGGTACTGGTCCTCGATCTTGGCGATCTCCGCCTTCAGCCGGTTGTTCTCCTCCTGGAGCTTGTCGTAGCGGAACATGTAGCGATACATGTGCTCAAACTCCCCCACCACAAAGCTGACCCCCGCCCGCACAGGCTGGAGCACCACATTGGCGCCGGTGGTAATGAGGTCCCTTCCGCTGGCGCTGAAGGAGACGGACAGAGCGGAGATGAGGGCGATGACCAGGGCCACCGCCAGGATCCTCACGCTGCGGATTCGCATAAGTCGTTTCACAATGAACTCCCGTTTTACGGCTGAAAGCCGATGGTTTTAAGCATTTCATAGACCCGCCGAAGGGGCAGGCCCATCACATTGAAGTAGTCCCCCCGGATGCCCGGAATGAACACGCTCCCCAGGCCCTGGATGCCGTAGGCCCCGGCCTTGTCCAGGGGCTCCCCGCTCTCCACATAGCGGCGGATCTCTTCGTCGCTGAGGGGGGCGAAAAAGACCTCCGTCTCCTCCGCGCCCAGAAGCGTCGTCTCCTCTTTCAGAAGGGCGACGCCCGTGACCACCCGGTGGCTTTTCCCGGAGAGGGAGCGCAGCATCCGGGCCGCGTCCTCCGGATCGGAGGGCTTGCCCAAAGCGCCCGTTTCGGTGAAAACCAGGGTATCCGCCCCAAGGATCACAGCCTCCGGGTCCTTTACCATGTCCCGGACGCTCTTCGCCTTGAAAAGCGCGATGTGCTCCACCCGCTCCCGGGGCTTCATTTCCGTATAATCCGGCTCCTTCGCCGGGGAGACCAGGACCTCAAAATCCCGGATCCCCATGGTCCCCAGCAGCTCCCGCCGCCGGGGGCTTTTTGACGCCAGGATCAGTCTCATTCCACACCTCGATAGTATAGGCCTCTCGTAAAGGAGCCGGGCTCGGCGTCCCCCTCCCCCAGATAGCGGCGCAGGACGCTGAGGCACTCCCGCCCGTTTTCCGTGGTAAACATGAGACGCACGGCCCAGAGGCCGATCTCCTCATAATCCTCCCTCCGGTCCGCCAGGAAGAGCTTCTGGGAGTTCAGGATCAGATTCCGGCAGCCGAACTCCTTGACCACCGGGAAGGTAAAGCCGTTTTTATCCGTTATGCCGGGGAAGGTCTCACAGGAGCAGATGCCGGTGGAATTCTTCACCACGCAGTTCTCCGTGACCATCAGGGGCAGCCGTCCGTAGACGATGACCTCAGTATCAATGGCCTTGGTCATGGCCCGGATCTGGCTCATCCGCAGCTCAAAGGAGGCGGTGGCGGAACTCAGGCGCAGGTCCTTCAGCGCCTGCAGCGTAAGGGAATTATAGACGTTGAGGCCGTAATCCCCCCGCACCGTAAAGCCCATTTTGCGAAGGGTGGCGATCTGCCCGAGATTGCCCGTCAACGCCTCCCGGATGCCGTGCTCCTGGGCAAAGCTCAGCTCCCGCTCCATCTCTCCCCGCTCATGGTCGTGAATGATGCGGGGCAGGATCACCACGGGGCGGCAGCCCTCCTTCTCAAAAGCCTCTAAGCCTGGCTGGGCAGCCCGCAGCTCTGTCAGGGGAATGCAGATCCGCCCGCCCCGCATGAGCCGGGCCATGTCTCCGGAGAGCTGGTCCGCCTTCAGAACGGAGACATTCAGCTGGGGGCGCTCATATTCGATCACGGGGCTGGTGGGGCCCTCATAGGTACCGGAGAGGTCCCGCTCCTCTCTGAGGGGGCGGCGCAGCTCCATAAGCTGGGTCAGAAGCTGGCGGCGCATCTCATTGACCTGGGCGGCGGAGAGGTTCAGGCCGGGGTCGATCTCGGCCCGGAGCCCGTCGCAGAGGAAGGGCGTTCCGCCGGATTTGGAGAGCTGGGTCTTCAGCCGGGCGGCGTCCAGCTCCAGATGGAAGGCGTATTCCGGCACAGGCCCCTCCACCGCGCAACGGTTGCCGTCCTTATCCCGGACGGCCAGCTGGCTCATCCGGTCCCGCCGGATGATGGCGGCATAGTCCACGGGCACCCGCTGGTATTCGCCGTTCAAGTAGTTGCGGCGGGTGGTGGAGAAGAGGTTTTCCGTCTCCCGGTCGGGCTTGTCCTCCTCCCGGCGGACGCCCAGCATCTGGGGTCCCTTCTCGCCGTGGAGATAGGCGTCGGTGAAGCCGTCCCTGGAGAAGGCCTTGCGGAGGATCTCCATATCCTCCGGCGTGACCTCGTCCTCCCCCCGGAGGACCCGGGAATAGATGCTGGTGACGATGCCCACGTACTCGGGGCGGCGCATGCGTCCCTCGATCTTCAGGCTGCTGACGCCGGCGGCCTGCAGGGCGTCCAGGGCGCCCACAAGGCACAGGTCCTTGAGGCTTAAGGGATGGTCGCTGCCCTTGGCGCCGGAGGAATACATCTGGCGGCAGGGCTGGGCGCAGAGACCCCGGTTGCCGCTGCGGCGGCCGATCATGGCGCTCATATAGCACTGGCCGGAGTAGCACATGCAGAGGGCGCCGTGGACGAAGACCTCCGTCTCGATCCCGGCGTTGCGGCTGATCTCCCGGATATTGTCCAGGCTCAGCTCCCGGGCCAGCACCACCCGCTTGAGGCCCATGGCCTTGGCCATCAGGGCCCCCTCCAGGTTGTGGATGCTCATCTGGGTGCTGGCGTGAACATCCAGCTCCGGAATGGCCTGACGGATGGCCTTCAGAAGGCCCAGGTCCTGCACCAGGACGGCGTCGGCCCCCAGGGCCCAGGCCCGCTTGGCCTGCTTCACCGCTTTCTCCAGCTCCCGGTCGGAGACCAGGGTATTCAGCGTGAGGTATACCTTTACATCCCTTACGCGGCAGTACTCCGCCGCGTTGGCAAATTCTCTTTCGGAAAAGTTCTTGGCGTTGCGCCGGGCATTAAAGCCCTCCATCCCCAGATAGACGGCGTCCGCCCCGTTCTGTACGGCGGCGACCACGCTCTCCGGAGATCCGGCAGGGGCCAGTAGTTCGATCATCGTTGTCTCTCCTGCGGTCGGATAGGGTCGAAAATGGTCATAGTGATACAGAGACATTATATATCATAGCGGCACTGGACGGCAAGCCTTTTTTGTAAAAGAAGTGTGAAGGGAGGATTTTCCCGGGGGACGGCTGCGGAGACCAACGCGTCTCGGCGAGTGGCTCCCCGCAAGCATCACGTGGTACCGCGCCACGATGAACGCAAGAGCGTCTGGGCTGCATAAAGCTTTACGGGCCGTCCGGGGGGCCGGCCCGTACAGGATCAGGATCGAATCCGTTCTGCATGGGGCGGCGCCCACGACGCCCCCTTCTCCATGCTCTCATAACAAGGACATGCGGATGTAGAGACGCTGCGGCTGTTGATTTCTCTCTGTTGTTTTGATAAGAGCAAAAACGTGCCGCCTCTTGACGAACGGCCCCAAAACCCGTATCATGGTCCTATCCTACAAAAGCGAGGAAAGTCTATGAAAGCCATTGTATCGGTATTCGCCAGGGACGCCAAGGGGATCATTGCCTTCGTCACCTCCCTGCTTGCCCAAAGGGGCGTCAACATCCTGGACATCAGCCAGACCCTGATGCAGGAATATTTTGCCATGATCATGCTGGTGGATCTCGCCGACTGCAGCCTCAGCTTCCAGGAGCTCAGCCGGGAGCTGGAGGAGCGCGGCAAAGAGAAGAACCTCTCCATCCATATCCAGCGGCAGGACATCTTTGACGCGATCAACAGAATATAACCTGCCATCAAGGAACGATGGGCCGCAGACCTTGCACCCCCAGGCCGCGCCGTTTCCCCTTGCCGGAGTACGGTACTGCCTGCTGGGAACCGTCGCGCCCCGGAAACGCAATTTCTCGCGGGTTCCAAGTCGGGCGGCAGCGCCCGGCAACCTCAATAACGACAGAGAATTGGAAATGACACTATGAGCTATTTACTCAGCAGCGATGAGATCCTGCAGACCATCGCCATGATCGACCAGCAGCACCTGGACGTGCGCACCATCACCATGGGCATGAGTCTTCTGGACTGTGCCTCGGACGACCTCAACACCTGCGCCGGGAAGATCTACGACAAGATCTGCCATACGGCAAAGGACCTGGTAAAGACTGGGGAGGACATCCAGGCGGAGTTCGGCATCCCCATTGTGAACAAGCGGATCTCCGTGACCCCCATCGCCCTGGTGGCCGCCGCCTCTCAGGCGGAGGACTATGTCCCCATCGCCAGGGCCATGGACCGGGCGGCCCGGGAGGTGGGCGTCAACTTCATCGGCGGCTTCTCCGCCCTGGTCCACAAGGGGGCCACCATCGCGGACACGCGCCTTATCCGCTCCATCCCCCAGGCCCTCAGTGAGACGGAGCGGGTCTGCGCCAGCGTGAACATCGGCTCCACCCGGGCGGGGATCAACATGGACGCCGTGCGCCTCATGGGCGAGATCGTCAAGGAAACGGCGGCCAAAACCGCCCAGGCGGACGGGCTCGGCTGCTCCAAGCTGGTGGTCTTCTGCAACGCGGTGGAGGACAACCCCTTTATGGCGGGGGCCTTCCACGGCGTGGGGGAGGCGGAGTGCGCCATCAACGTGGGCGTCTCCGGCCCCGGCGTGGTCCACCACGCCCTTCTGGAGGCGGAGGGGCAGCCCTTTGACGTGGTGGCGGAGATCATCAAGAAAACCGCCTTCAAGATCACCCGGGTGGGACAGCTGGTGGCGCTGGAGGCCTCCCGTCGCCTGGGGGTCCCCTTCGGCATCGTGGATCTCTCCCTGGCTCCCACCCCCGCCGTGGGAGATTCCGTGGCCAGGATCCTGGAGGCCATGGGCCTGGAAATCTGCGGAACCTATGGCACCACCGCCGCCCTGGCCCTTCTCAACGACGCGGTGAAGAAGGGCGGCGTCATGGCCTCCGGCCATGTGGGCGGCCTCTCCGGCGCCTTTATCCCCGTTTCGGAGGATGAGGGCATGATCGCCGCCGCCCGGGAGGGGACCCTCTCCCTGGAGAAGCTGGAGGCCATGACCTGCGTCTGCTCCGTGGGGCTGGACATGATCG
>CAMNAO010000022.1 GCA_946531435.1 uncultured Clostridia bacterium | reverse complement strand
TGCGGCTATCGATCCCCCTCTGTCATTGCGAGGAGCGCAGCGACGTGGCAATCCGTGTCTCTCGTCCCCATCGTAGGGGCAAACTGCGGGTGCCCTGTCGCAACGCAGCCTTTCAAGGGCGGGCGGATCAAGGCGGAGGTATCCGCCACTACGTCCTTGTTGATATTTTATCTATATCGAAAGAAGAACGGATTGCCACGTCACCAGCCCCCGGGCTGGTTCCTCGCAATGACATGCAGGTTGGGTAGCCGCTGCGGCTATCGATCCCCCTCTGTCATTGCGAGGAGCGCAGCCCTGTGGCAGCCGAAATCTGTGATTTCGCTGCTGCCGCTGGTGCCTTGTGCTGACGTGGCAATCCGCGTCTCTCGTCCCCATCGTAGGGGCAAACTGCGGGTGCCCTGTCGCAACGCAGCCTTTCAAGGGCGGGCGGATCAAGGCGGAGGTATCCGCCACTACGTCCTTGTTGATATTTTATCTATATCGAAAGAAGAACGGATTGCCACGTCACCAGCCCCCGGGCTGGTTCCTCGCAATGACATGCAGGTTGGGTAGCCGCTGCGGCTATCGATCCCCCTCTGTCATTGCGAGGAGCGCAGCGACGTGGCAATCCGCGTCTCTCGTCCCCATCGCAGGGGCAAACTGCGGGTGCCCAATTGCAGCGCAGCCTTTCAAAGGCGGGCGGATCAAGGCGGAGGTATCCGCCCCTACGGGGACTCATCAAACGGGCGATCACAGATCGCCCCTACGATGGACTGTCTTTGATTCCTATCCTACCATCCCTGGCTTAAGTCTGCCTTAAAACCACCGCCCCGCATGTGCGGGGCGGGTTCATTTTTCCTTTATTCCCAGGTCTCCCAGATCTCGGGGCGGAAGCCCACGGTGGCCTGGCGTCCGTTGCGGACGACGGGCAGCAGGATCCAGTCCTGGTTTTCCAGGAGCTTCTCCACCTTCGCCTCCTCCGAGGCAAGGTAGCGCAGAATCGCCGCCTCCTCCGCCCTGGGGTCGATGAGCGCCTCCAGCCCCACGGCCCGGATGACGCTCTGAAGCTCTCCCCGGCTCATGCCCTTGGACTTCATGTCGATGTCCTGGACCCTGATGCGCCGCTCCTTGAACCAGCGGCGGGCCTTCTGGGTGTCAAAGCCCTTATTCTTTCCAAAGATCTGAATGTTCATATCACCGTCACCACAGGCAGGATCATGGGATTGCGGCGGACCTTCTTGAAGAGATAGTCGGAGAGCATGCCCTTGATGCGGCCCTTCATGGCCTGGGGATCCCGCTGGGAGCGGGGCGGCACGTCATAGATGGCGTCCAGGGTGACCTCCCTGAGATCATCCAGCAGCTTCTCCGATTCCTTCACATAGACGAAGCCCCGGGTGATGATTTCCGGCCCGAAGACCAGGCTGCCGTCCTCGGCGGAGATGCCCACCATGACCACCAGCATGCCGTCGGCGGCCAGGTGCTGCCGGTCCCGGAGCACCACGCTGCCAACATCGCCCACGCCGGTGCCGTCCACCAGCACGGGGCCCGCCTGGACAAGGTCCGTCTTCTTGATGCTTCTGCCGTCCAGCTCGATCTTCCGGCCCATCTCGGGGATCACAATGTGCTTGCGGGGCACCCCCATGGTCTCCGCCAGGGAGGCGTTGATGCAGAGCTGGCGATGCTCGCCGTGGACGGGGATGAAATACTTGGGCTTGATGAGGGCCATCAGGAGCTTCAGCTCCTCCTGGCAGGCGTGGCCCGAGGCATGCAGGCCGTAGCTGCGGTCATAGATCACCTCCGCACCCAGGCGGAAGAGCTCGTTGATGACCTTGCCGATCTCCTTCTCATTGCCGGGGATGGCCGAGGCCGAGATGATGACCCGGTCCCCCTGCATGACCTCCACCTGCTTGTGGGAGCCGAAGGCGATGCGGTAGAGGGCGCTCATATTTTCGCCCTGGCTGCCGGTGGTGATGACCGTCACCTGGTTCTTGGGCAGCTTCTTCAGAAGGCTCACGTCCAGGATGAGGCCCTCCGGCACCTTCAGATAGCCCAGCTCGGAGGCGATGCGGATCACGTTCTCCATGCTCCGCCCGGTGACGCAGACCTTCCGCCCATACTTGGCGGAGGCGTCCAGCACCTGCTGGATCCGGTGGACGTTGGAGGCAAAGGTGGTGACGATGATGCGGCCGGGATAGTCCTTGAAGAAGCCGTCCATGGCCTCCGCCACCTTCCGCTCGGAGAGGGAATAGCCCGGCTTCTCCGCGTTGGTGGAGTCGCAGAGCATGGCCAGCACGCCCCGCTGGCCCAGCACGCCGAAGCGGGTAAGGTCGATCATCTCCCCGCTGATGGGGGTGGTGTCGATCTTGATATCCCCGGTGTGGATGACGGTGCCCGCCCCGGTGGTGATGGCCAGGGCCAGGGCGTCGGGGATGGAATGGTTGATGCGGATGAACTCCACCTTGAAGGCGCCGAGGCGCACGGTGTCGCCGGCCTTCACCACATGGATCTCCGCCTTGTTGGCGGGCTTGTGCTCCTGGAGCTTCAGCTCCGCCAGGGCCGCCGTGAACTGGGCGGTATAGACCGGGGCGGAGATCTGGTCCAGAAGATAGGGCAGGGCACCCAGATGGTCCTCGTGGCCGTGGGTGATGACCACGCCTACGATGTTTTTCTCGTTCTGCTTGAGGTAGGTCATGTCGGGGATGACGGTATCCACGCCGTACATCTCGTCATCGGGGAAGCCGATGCCGCAGTCCACCACCAGAAGATCCCCGGCGTACTCGAAGACCGTCATATTCTTGCCGATCTCATCCAGTCCGCCCAGAGATACGATTTTCAGTTTTTCTGCCATGAATGTTTGATTCTCCTTCGATCAAAATATGATATGTAAATTCCTGTGAAAACCGCGGGAAACAGCACAGCAATGCCTGCGTCCCCATTTTCGTTCCCCGGCCCTGCCATGCCGAAGGCCCACGAAAACACTGACGCACTTCCCTCTTTTTCACTATGCGATCGGGATGATACCCGAAATTGCCTCATTCTTATGGGGGTGCGGTGCCTCCCATGGTTGGGGATACGGATTGCCACGACCAGCGCTGTGGCGCTGGTCTCGCAATGACAGAGGGAAATCGACAGTCGCAGCGATTTCCCCACCCGCATGTCATTGCGAGGAGCGTAGCGACGTGGCAAACCGTTATCCCCGTCCCATTCAGTCGTCCCTCATTGGCGCTGATAAGCCCAGTATAGCCTGTAAAAAAGGAATCTAATCCCTTACAGCTCCCGGCGGCCCATCGCAGGGCCCCGGTAAAACGCGGGCGGATGTGGGCATCCGCCCCTACGGGTACGCAATTTCCTGCCTCACAGCTCCCGGCGGCCCTCCAGGGCGCGCATCAGGGTGGCGTCATCGGCAAACTCCAGATTGCCGCCCACGGGGATGCCGTAGGCCAGACGGGTCACCTTGACGCCGAAGGGCTTCAGCATCCGGCCCAGATAGCGGGCCGTGGTCTCCCCCTCCGTGTCGGGATTGGTGGCCAGAATCACCTCATGGATCTCATCGGAATCCACCCGCTCGATGAGCTGGCGGATGGTCAAATCATCGGGGCCCACCCGGTTCATGGGGGAAATGACCCCGTGGAGGACGTGATAAACGCCCCGGTATTCCCGGCTCCGCTCCAAAGCGGCCACATCCCGGGGATCCGCCACCACGCAGACCGTGGAATGATCCCGGCCGGGGTCGGCGCAGACCGGGCACTCCTCCCGGTCCGTCAGATTCTGGCAGACCCTGCAGCGGCACACGGAGTGCCGGGCGTCGGTAATCGCTCTGGCAAAGGCGTCCGCCTCCTCCACAGGGAGGGAGAGCACATGAAAGGCCAGCCGCTGGGCCGACTTGGTACCGATTCCCGGAAGGGACGCGAAGGCGTCCACCAGGGTTTCAAAGGTGGAAGGGAAATCTGCCATCTCAGCCTCTAATCTCCTCAATACGTTTTGCCCGGTCCGGCCGGCGGAAGATATCGCTGCCCGCCGCCAGGGTGTCCGCCCCCGCATTGCGGCAAAGGGCCGCCGTCTCGGGATTGATGCCCCCATCCACTTCCAGAAGCGCGCGGGAGCCCATGGCGTCCAGCCGCCCCCGCAGGGCCTCAATCTTGGGCAGCATCCCGGCCATGAAGCCCTGTCCGCCGAAGCCGGGCTCCACCGTCATCACCAGCACCAGATCCAGCTCTGCTAAAAACGGCTCCAGCACCTCCCAGGGGGTGGCGGGCTTCAGGGCAATGCCGCACTTCTTCCCGGCGGCATGGATCGTTTTCAGAAGGGGCCCGATCTCCTCCGGCGTCTCCGCCTCATAGTGGAAGGTGAGAAGATCCGCCCCGGCCTTCAAAAAGGCGGGCGCCAGCCGGTGAGGGCTTTCAATCATAAGATGCACGTCCAGGGGGAGCTCCGTGATGCGCCGCACCGCCTGCAGCACGGGAACACCAAAGGAGATGTTGGGCACAAAGAGCCCGTCCATCACGTCAAAATGCAGGAGGTCCGCCCCCCGGAGGGTGGCGATCTCCTGTCCCAGGGCGGCAAAATCCGCGCTTAAAAGAGAGGGGGCAACGCGTACCATAGGCACTCCTTCACACATCCCCGGCCAAAGCATAGACTGGGTAGAGGATGCATCTTCTTTATATAATCGGGCCGCCCGGTTTCTTCCGGCCGGCCCGATAGGGGACGACAAGCATGGGGACATACGGATACTTTTATAATTGTAGCCGTTCCTCCGGGCCTTGTCAAGCCCCTCACTCCCTTGACAGAGGCGGGTTTTGAGACTACAATATAACAGAATACGGGGAGGAAGCCCCCATTTCCCAAAAAAGGAGCCCCCATCAGTTTTATGCAAACGAAGCGGAAAAAATCACTCCTGCCCCTTGGCGGCATTGCCGCCGTCTGGCTGCTCTGGGCCGCCTTTCTGCCCATGTACCGCACCAGCGATTTCCTTTTGCTGGGCGGGGTCTCCGCCGCGGTGTATCTCGGCCTCAATAAGCTCTTTCCCGGAAAGGACGTCCAGGTGGAGGAACCGCCGGAGCGCACCGGGGATGAGGAGCTGGACAGCCTGCTTGCGGCCGGAAGACAGGCCGCGGCGGACTATGATCTCCTGGCGGAGGAGCTTCAGGACCCCGCCATCCGGCAGCGGGCCGCCCGCCTGGGGGAGCTCTGCCGGAAGATCTTTGGGGCCCTCGGAGAAAACCACGGGCTGAAAAGCCAGGTGGGGCGCTTTGCCGACTACTTCCTTCCCGCGCCTCTGAAGCTCCTGAGAACCTATGAAAAGCTGGAAAAGCAGGGAGTCCGGGGGGAGAACATCGACGGCGCCATGGAGAAGATCTCCTCCGTCCTGGACGCCACCATCGAGGCCTATACCCGGGAGATCGACGCCCTCTTCGAGGGACAGGCCCTGGACATCGAGACCGATATCGAGGTCCTGGAGCAGATGATGAAGCGGGAGGGCCTCACAGGCAGCGATTTCGGCGCCGTGTGATCTCCGATTTGGAACCACACCGTCGCCAGCGGGAGGGGCAAGCCCCTCCCCTACGATGGGGACGGGGGATGCGGATCCCTACGCCCATGACCAGTCTTCGGACTGGTCTCGGAATGACGTGCAGGTAAGGTAGCCGCTTCGGATAACGATTCTCCTCTGTCATTGCGAGGAGGAGCAGAGCGACGACGTGGCATGTGAGCCCGCAGGCGAACATCCGTAGCGCAACCGCCCGAAGGGCGGCTCTTAGCGCGGAGTGTATCCGTACCCCCTGCACCAATTCCCTGACGAAATACAGAGTTTTAATCGTTGCAACCCGTAGGGGCGATCTGTGATCGCCCGTCTTACTTGCACCCCTTAAATCGCGCGAACAAGGTTCGCCCCTGCGCCGCGTAATACACATAAAATCTTTAACAATATATACTGATGAAAGGAATTTGGTACCATGGCTGATGAATTTGATATGTCCAACGTCCCCCAGCTCTCTCTGACCCCCGATTTAAGCGAGGGCGTCGCCTCCCCCGCTGCCGCCGCGGTGGCCGCCGCCGAAGCGCCGGCCCCCACACTGGAGGAGAATACCGCCAAGGTGAAGGACGCCATCCAGGAGGAGCTGAGCCGCCTCAGCCCCGCCGAGCGGAAGGCTGTGGAGGACTTCGCCCAGAAGATCGACATTGCCGACACCGGCGTGGTGCTGCAGTACGGCGCCGCCGCCCAGAAGAAGGTGGCCGACTTCTCTGACGCCGCCCTGGCCAACGTCCGCACCAAGGACCTGGGTGAGGTGGGCGACAAGCTGTCAAACCTGGTGGTGGAGCTCAAGGGCATGAACTTTACCGAGGAGGAGAAGAAGGGCCTCTTCGGTTTCCGCAAAAAGATCGCCAACAAGCTGGAGGTGCTGAAGGCCGACTACGCCAAGGCCGAGGTCAACGTGGACAAGATCACGGAGGCCCTGCAGGGCCACCAGGTCACCCTTTTGAAGGACGTGTCCATGCTGGACAAGATGTACGACAAGAACCAGGATTACTTCAAAGAGCTCAGCATGTATATCCTGGCGGGCAAGGAGCGGCTGGAGCAGTGCCAGGTGACTCTGGCGGAGCTGAAGGCCAAGGCCCAGGAGACCGGCCGTCCCGAGGACGCCCAGGCCGCCAACGACTACGCCAACCTCATCAACCGCTTTGACAAGAAGCTCTACGACCTGGAGCTCACGCGGATGATCTCCATCCAGATGGCCCCCCAGATCCGCATGCTGCAGAACAACGACAGCCTGCTCATTGAGAAGATCCAGACCTCCATCGTCAACACCATCCCCCTGTGGAAAAGCCAGATGGTCATGGCCCTGGGCCTGGCCCACTCCCAGCAGGCCCTCCACGCGGAGCGGGAGGTCACCAATCTCACCAATGAGCTTCTCAAGAAGAACTCCGAGATGCTGAAGACCGGCTCCATCGAGATCGCCAAGGAGTCCGAGCGGGGCGTGGTGGATCTGGAGACCCTGAGGACCACCAACCAGAACCTGATCACCACCCTGGAGGAGGTCCAGCGCATCCAGAACGAGGGCACCGCCAAGCGCAGAGAGGCCGAGGCTGAGCTGAACCGCATCGAGGTAGAGCTGAAGAACAAGCTTCTGGAGCTGAGAACCAAATAAGATTTCCCAAAAAATCACAGGCGGGCAGTCAGCCCGCCTGTTTTCTAAGGAGAGTACCATGAAACGATCGGAGATCAACCGGGCTTTGAAGGAGCTGGAGAAGATGTGCGAAAAGGAGCACTGCTACCTGCCGCCCTTCTGCCATTTTACCCCGGAGGAGTGGGAAACCAAGGGCCGCGACTATGACGAGGTGCGGGACTGCCGCCTGGGCTGGGACATCACAGACTACGGCCAGGGGGACTTTGACAGACTGGGCTTCTCCCTCATCACCATCCGCAACGGCAGCCGCAAAATGCCGGAAAAGTATCCCAAGGTCTACGCGGAAAAGCTTCTCTACCTCAAGGAGGGACAGTATGCCCCCAACCACTTCCACTGGTTCAAAACCGAGGACATCATCAATCGCGGCGGCGGCAACGTGCTGATCCGGGTCTTTAACAGTCTTCCCGATGAATCCATCGACCGGCAGAGCCCCGTGACCGTCCACACCGACGGGCGCAGCTATACGGTCCCCGCCGGCACCCGGATCCGCCTGACGCCGGGGGAGAGCATCCATATCCAGCAGCGGCTTTACCACGATTTTACGGTGGAGCCCGGCACCGGCCCCGTGCTGCTGGGGGAGGTCAGCCAATGCAACGACGACGAGACGGACAACCGCTTTGAGCCCCCCATGGGCCGCTTCCCCACCATCGAGGAGGACGAGCCCCCCTATCGCCTTTTGTGCTTTGAGTATCCCGAGGCGAAGTAAAACCAAATCCAGCGGCAAGCTGCGCTTTTCCGCCTTTTCTCTTGCCTGTCCCTTCTCTTTGTATTATAATGGCAGAGGAGAGCTGCCGCTGGCAGCGCGTATCAACATCGAACGGAGGGAACCAAAATGGGAAAATTCATTGTAAAAGAAACCAATACCGGCATCAAGTTCGATCTCATGGGCGCTGACGACACCGTACTCCTCACCTCTGAGGTCTACACAGGAGAGCGCGCCTGCCACAACGGCATCGCAAGCGTCAAGAAATCCTGCCTCGGCGGGATAGAGGACCAGACGGCAGAAGGCTTTGAGGCCCTCGCTCATCCGAAATTTGAGGTCTATAACGACCAGGGCGGCAAAATCCGCTTCCGTCTGAAGGCCGTCAACGGCCAGATCATCGCCGTCAGCAAGCCCTACGCGGATAAAGAGGAGTGCCTCGGCGCCATTGCCGCCATTCAGGCGGCCGCTCCCGACGCCCCCGTTGCTCAGGCGGAGTAAACTGTCCGTCTCAAACAAATGAGGCGGCTCAGAATCGCTCATTTGTCCATTCTCTGCCGTAGGGGCGGCTATCAGCCGCCCGTGCGGTACACATAACGGAAATACGTCAAAAAGTTGGGTGAATTCCTGGGAATTCGCCCAACTTTTTGCAAAATGATCCTACCTCTCTGTCGGGCGCTTCATGAAGCGCCCCTACGGCCTTGCCTTGAAAACTTTGCTGTTTTGAGACAACGCCTTTTCCTGTCATCCTCTCACGCCTCGGGGACACTGGCCCGGTCAAAGAGCTCCAGCACGTCCTCCCCCGGCGCCTTGGTCAGGAGGGACACCGCCACGGCAGCGATAAGACCCGCCAGCACGCCCGGAACGATCTCATAGATCCCAAGATTCCCCAGGAAGATGAGCCACAGGATATCCACCCCCGCGCCCGCCAGGATGCCCGCCACGGCACCGGGGTAATTCAGCCGCCGCCAGAAGAGGCTCAGCATGATGACCGGTCCGAAGGCGGCGCCGAAGACGCCCCAGGCGTTCTCCACCAGGGCCATGATGCTGCCGCTGGCGGGGTTGGAGGCAATGGCGAGAGCAACAACGGCGATGGCCGCCACCACGAAGCGGCTGACCCAGAGCATCTCCTTATCCCCGGCCCCCTTTCGCAGGATGGGTCTATACACATCGCTGGCAAAGGCGGAGGCGGAGGCCAAAAGCTGGGAGTCGGCGGTGCTCATGGAGGCCGCCAGGATGGCGGAGAGCACCACGCCGGAGAGAACCGGCGGGAAGATCCGGCGCACCAGCGTGATGAACACCGTGGAGGAGTCGGCGATCTCCCCCAGGAAGCTGCGGCCGATGGCGGCCACGGCCACGGAGGCCGTCAGGATGACGGTGGTCCAGGAAATACCGATGACGGCGGATTTCTTCAGCTCCCGCTCACTGCGGACGGACATGAAGCGGATGATGATATGAGGCATGCCGAAGTAGCCCAGACCCCAGCCCAGGCCGGAGACAATGGACTGCCAGCCGCCGGCAGAGGGGCCGAAGAAGTCCCAGTAGCCCGCGGGATAGGCCCCGTGAGCACCGCCCTCCCGCATCACCAGAAGGGCGGCGATGGGCGCGATCAGCAGGGCGCCCAGCATGAGCAGGCCCTGGAAAAAATCGGTCCAGCAGACGGCGCTGAAGCCGCCGAGGAAGGTATAGCCGAAGATGATGGCGGCGGCAATATACATGGCCACATTGGCGTCCAGTCCGATGACCGTGTTGAAGAGGGTGCCGCAGGCCTTCAGGCTGGAGGCGCAGTAGATGGTATAGGCCACCAGGAAGATGGCGGCGCAGATCACCTGCAGGGCTTTGTGCCGGGTTTTGAAGCGGTTTGTCAGATACTGGGGGATGGTGATGGAGTCCTCCGCCAGGATGGTAAAGCGGCGCAGACGGGGCGCCTCAATGATCCAACTGAGGGCGTAGCCCACGCCCAGTCCTATAGCGATCCAGGTCTGGCCCATGCCCAGGGCATAGATGGAGGCGGGAAGGCCCATTAGCACCCAGGCGCTCATATCCGAGGCCCCGGCGGAGAGGGCGGAAACCCAGGGGCCCATGCTGCGGCCGCCGAGAAAATAGGCCTTTTCGCCGCCGCCGCGGCTGCGGAAGAAAAAGAAAAGGCCGATGGTCAGCATCAGTACAAGATAGAGGAGGAAGACAATGAGCTCTGTGGTTTCCATGAGGCACCTTCCTTTACATGAATAATTTTCATGTTTTGATTACCAATTTTAATATATGCGTATTATACGGGATCACCCGCCGGGATGCAATGGGTATCTTGTGGAAAAAGCCCTTGCTTTTGAAGGGAGCATGATGTATATTCACAATATCCATGAATTTTTTTAATGTGAGGAGGCTGCCATGGCGCTGCAGAAGGTTGAGGCCTTTTTGAAAACGGTGGAGCTGGGCTCCCTGACCCTGGCGGGGCAGGCCCTGGGCCGTACCCAGTCGGCCATCAGCCACAGCATCACCTCCTTTGAGGAGGAGCTGGGGCTGAGCCTTTTAAAGCGGGACAAGGGCGGCGTGCGCCTCACCCCCAACGGAAAGCTGCTGCTGCCCCATATCCGTGCCCTCTTTGAAGCCCAGGAGCGGCTGAAGGAGGAGGCGGAGCGGCTGGGCAGCGCCTCGGGCGGCCGGGTGCGGATCGGCGCCTTTACCAGCGTGGCGGTCCACTGGCTGCCGGGCATGATCAAGGAGGCGGAGGCCAGGTATCCCTCCCTCCATCTGGAGCTTTTGAACGGGGACTACTCCGACGTGGACCGCTGGCTAAAGGAGGGGCAGGTGGACCTGGCCTTCATCACGCTGCCCGCGCCGGAGGGCTGCGTGGCGACGCCTTTGAAGGAGGATGAGCTGGTGGCCATCCTGCCGCCGGAGCATCCCCTCAGCCGCTTTCAGCGGATCGAAGTGGAAAAACTGGCGGAGGAACCCTTCATCACTCTCCTCCAGTCCTCAAACCAGGACATCCGCCGCGCCATGGGAGAGCATCAGCCCCGGGTCCGCTTCTCCACCAAGGATGACTATGCCATCATCGCCATGGTGGAGGAGGGGCTGGGGGTCTCCATCATGCCCCGGCTCCTCCTGGACGGGCGGCAGGACCGGGTATCGGTGCGGCCCCTGAAGCCCACGGCCCGGCGCACCATCGCCCTTGCCCGGCGGGAGGGGCCGGTCACCCCGGCGGCGGCGCTCTTTTACGACTGTGCCCTCAGATGGGCGGAGGAGCGGACATGAACAGGATCCCGCCAAAGGCCCTGGACGGACGGGGCTTTATCATCGACCAGTCCCTGACGGGGGTCATTCCCTTCGGTCGGAAGGGCAGCGTAGCCTGCGGCTGCGGCTGGATCGCCGCCTACAACCTGCGAAGGTGGCGGGGCGATCCGGTGGAGCCGGAGACCGTGGCCCGGACCCTCCATCGGCTCTCTCCCTTCAGCGGCTTTTTCGGCGTCAACGTCTTTTTTCTCTGGCTCTATCTCCTCTTTCTGGGCATGTGGCCTCTGGTCCTTCCCGTCACCAGGAAAAGTCGCCGGGTGGGCGTGGGGATCCTGATGTATCGGGTAAAAGGGAACGGGCATTACGCAGCCTTCCTCCCGGGGGAGGAAGGGAAGGTCCTCTTTTTGAACGGCGTCTACGGCGCCCGGGGCCATGAAATGGTCATGGGGGACTATTTGAGGGAGTTCAGCCGCTGGCCCCTGGGGCTGGTGATCACGGTGCGGGCTCCGCGCTCCTCGTAAAGGCCGAAACGTTCGACGGGACTCCCCGTGAAGTTCCGTCTCACCCTCGGTCTTTCTCGTCGCTTCCCGAAACGGACCCAGTCCCTTGGGCTCCGTTTCGGTAGGGACGGGGGAGCGAGGGCGCGGATCCCTACGCCCACGCCAACGCTGCGGCGCTGGCTCGGAATGACAGTGGAAGACCGGCAGCCGCAGCGACCATCGTACACGCATGTCATTGCGAGGAGGAGCGAAGCGACGACGCGGCAATCTGTTCCCTTAAGGTTAGGCTTGCGTTTGGTGAGGACGGAGTACGGGGGACGGGGAAACGAAGGCGCGGATCCCTACGCCCACGACCAGTCTGCGGACTGGTCTCGGAATGACAGAGGAAGACCGACAGCCGCAGCAACCACCCCACACGCATGTCATTGCGAGGAGGGCGAAGCCCGACGCGGCAATCCGTTCCCTTAAGGTTGGGCTTGCGTTTGGTGAGGACGGAGTACGGGGGACGAGGGAGCGAAGGCGCGGATCCCTACGCCCACGACCAGTCTGCGGACTGGTCTCGGAATGACAGAGGAAGTACGATAGCCGCAGCGGCTGACGATTCTCCTCTGTCATTGCGAGGAGCCCAAAGGACGACGCGGCAATCCGTCCCCTTAAGGTTTGGCTTGCGTTTGGTAAGGACGGGGGTACGGGGGTACGGATTCCCACGACCAGCGTGTGCGCTGGTCTCGGAATGACAGTGGAAGATCGATAGCCGCAGCGGCCATCGTACACGCATGTCATTGCGAAGCCAGTGCGCGCACTGGCTGTGGCAATCCGTAACCCCGTCCTGTCGTATCCTCAGGGGAACCACCCCTCAACGCGGCCTTTACGCGGGGGCGCGCCCGTGATATACTATCAGGTACAAGCTTTCGGTCCGAAACGCTGCAAGAGAGGAGGGGAAGGCCATGGGGAGCCACGAGGCAAAGCCCGTAAAGAAAGAACCGCAGACCCGGCGGCGTCCGGCCCGCCCGACCAGGGCAAAGCAGCCCCTGCCGTACCCCCGGTGGATCCCGGCAGTCCTGCTGCTATTGCCCCTTCTCTTCACCCTTGCCGTCGCCCTCTCCCAGAGGGCGGCCTTTCTGACCCTGGCCGAGACCAAGGGCGCCATCCTGGCGGACACCGCCGCCCGTCTCATTGAGGAGGGCGACCTCTCCCTGGTGGATGGGGAACGGCTGCAGGGCTCCGCCTTCGGAGAGCTCTTTCGCCTCTCCGCCTATGAGGGCGGGGACACGGTCACCTGGGGAGTCTACCGCCTGGAGGGCACCCAGCCCCTGCTGAGCGCAGGGACTGCGGCCGAGGCCCCCTCCCAGCGGCTGATCCTCCGGGCCCGCAGCAACGGCAGCGCCCAGAGCCGCAGCGGGAGCCAGATTACCTCCATCTCCGTGATCTATCGCAGCGGGAAGCCCCTGGGGATCATGCAGATCCATGTGGACGGCTCCGCCCACGCCGCCCTTCTGGGCCGGGATCTGCTGCTCACCCTGGCCGCGCTGTTCCTGGCGATCTCCCTCACCCTCCTCTGCCATCGGCTCCTGGGGCGGGTCCCCGCCTTAAAAGAAGGGGAAGAAACGCCCTGGGATCCGAAGGGCCGCGTCTCACGGGCCGTCGTCCTGTCGCTGCTGCTGGCCCTGTGCCTCTTTATCGGGGCGGCCTGTGTGACCCTGCGTACCACCGCCGTCACTCAGCGGGAGCGGGAGGAGCTGCTCCTGCAGACGGACGTTCTGGACGCCCTGCGGCTGGGCTATGCGGAACGCTCGGAGCAAAGCCGGCTTACCGAGTCCCTGTCCTTTCACCGGGCTGGGCAGCACTATACCCTGAGTCTTTTGACCTCCGCCGACCGGGAGGAGCTGCTTTCCGGCTCCAAGAGCGACCGCCGTCTGGGGGAGGCTATGGAACGGGCGGCCCGGGGCGGCGCCCTTCTCAGCAGCGACGGCCATCTGCGGGCTCTGGTGCCCCTGGCGGACGGCAGCAGAGTGCTGATGCTCTCCACCCCCAAGGCCTCAGGGCTGCAGCTCTCCCTCCTCTGGGGGCTGGGGCTGCTGACCTGTCTTTTGCCCGCCCTGGGGCTTGCCCTTTACGGGCGAAAGAAGCCCCGCTTCCGGGAGGAGGTGCTGGACCGTGAAGCGTAATTTTGCCTTCGTAAAGCGCACCCTGCCGGCCGTCATCCCCGGCGCCCTGCTTTTGGCGCTGCTGCTTCTCTTCCTTCACCTCAGTTATGGGGAGCAGTCCGCCGCCCTTACGCCGGAGCGGGCCGGAGATCTGATTGCCGCCGCCACCGCCGCCCGGGAGCCCGGCAGCGAGGGAGGGCGCATCGGCGTCACCGTCTCCTATTCCACCACCCCCACGGGCAGCCTGGTGCAGCGGCAGATGTCCTTTTCCTCCCCCCAGGATCTTCTGGCCCTGACGCCGGAAAACGTCTCCGGCTATCACTTTTACTGGATGGCGGACGGGCAGCGATGGGACGGGAAGACTCTGCAGGAGGGAACCATTTATACCGGGCAGTGGGTCCCTGTCTATGAGATCACCGTATACTGAAACGGGAGAAAAAAATGACGGTAAGATATAAGGTCCTGGTGGCGGATAAGGATGAGATCCGTGCCGCGGAGACGGAGGCGCTGCTCCTGCGCTGCGGCTATTTCTGCATCCCCTGCCACTCCTCCCATGAGGCCATGTCTCTCTGCGGTTCTCACTGCCCCGACCTCATTGTCCTGGAGGCGGAGCTTTCCGACGCCCTGCCGGAGCTTTTGGACGCCCTGCGCCGCAATACCAGTGCGCCCATCCTTGTCCACTTCGGCGCGGATATCCCGGCGCTGCGGGTGGCCGCCCTGGACGCCGGGGCCGACGACTGCCTCACCCGCCCCTTTGATGAGGCGGAATTTCTGGCGCGGCTGCGCCGGGCCCTGCGCCGCTCCCAAAGCCTGGGCCTGGACCCGGAGAGCGCCCGCCGGGGCACCTTCCGCAATGGGGACCTCACCGTGGATTTCCGCACACGCAAGGTCTATCTGGCCGGGGCCGACGCGGGCCTTACCCAGCGGGAATACCGGCTGGTGGCCCTCCTGGCCCGCTACGCGGGGCAGGTGCTGGGCTACGACTTCATCTCACGGGAGCTCTGGGGACAGAACACCCCCGAGGGGAACCAGATCCTGCGGGTAAACATGGCCAACATCCGCAGAAAGCTCTCTGAGCGCTCCGATGCGCCCCGGTATATCTTCACCCACCCAGGCATGGGCTACCGGATGGCCGCCCCCGACCGGGGGACGGAGGAGGAAACCGACGGGATCCGCTGAGCACGATATATGCGGCAAAGCCCGGAAAGCCTGCATCGTTTGCCGGATTTTCAGACGGCTGAAGGCCTTATTTTTGTAAAAATAATCGTTTACAGCCGGAATCAGTTGTGCTATATTTACTCTGTTGTGTATCGCGCTTTTGCGATTTGCATCGTAATCTTCGGCTGGGAGGACGCACTTTATGAGATCTGTGGGTACCACTTCAAGAGGCATCCGGATGCCCATCATCCGGCAGGGAGACGACCTGGTTTCCATCGTCGCCAAGGGGCTGAAGGACGCCGCCGATAACGAAGGCTTCCAGTTCCACAGCAAGGACGTTGTCGGTGTTACCGAGTCCGTGGTGGCCCGGGCCTACGGCAACTACTGCTCCGTGGAGGACATTGCCGCCGACGTCAAGGCCAAGCTGGGCGGGGAGGAGGCCGTGGTGCTGTTCCCCATTCTGTCCCGCAACCGCTTCGCCATCTGCCTTCGGGGCATCGCCATGGGTCTCAAGAAGCTGCACCTTGTCATGAGCTATCCCTCCGACGAGGTGGGCAACCACCTCTTTGATGAGGATCTTCTGGACGAGAAGGGCGTCAACCCCTATTCCGACACCCTCACCGAGGAGAAGTATCGCGCTCTCTTCGGCTACAACGTCCACCCCTTCACCGGCGTGGATTACGTGGAGTATTATAAGCAGCTCATCCGGGACTGCGGCTGTGAGGTGGACGTGACCTTCACCAACCGGGTGCAGGACGTGCCGAAGATCTGCAAGAACGTGCTGGCCTGTGACATTCACACCCGCCGCCGCACCGTCCGCCGCCTCAAGGCTGCCGGCGCCGAGATTGCCCTCACCATGGCCGATCTCATGAACGCCCCCGTAAACGGCAGCGGCTACAACGAGAATTACGGCCTCTACGGCTCCAACAAGGCCACCGAGGACACCGTGAAGCTCTTCCCCCGGGACAGCCAGAAGTTTGTGGACGCCCTGCAGGAGAAGATTGCGGAGCTCACCGGCGTCACCATGGAGTGCATGATCTACGGCGACGGCGCCTTCAAGGACCCCGTGGGCAAGATCTGGGAGCTGGCAGACCCCGTGGTCTCCCCCGCCCACACCGCCGGCCTCAACGGCACCCCCAACGAGCTGAAGCTGAAGTATCTGGCCGACGAGAAGTACGGCAGCCTCAGCGGCGAGGCCCTCAACGAGGCCATCCGCAGCTCCATCCGGGAAAAGGACGCCGACCTGAAGGGCGACATGTCCTCCGAGGGCACCACCCCCCGTCAGCTTACCGACCTGCTGGGCTCCCTCTGCGACCTGACCTCCGGCAGCGGCGACAAGGGCACCCCGGTGATCCTGATCCAGGGCTACTTCGACAACTACTCCACCGAGGAATAAGAGATTTGAAAATACGACAGCCTCCCGCAAAATGCGGGAGGCTGTTTTTGTTGTCTGATTCCGTAGGGGCGAACTGTGTTCGCCCGCGTGATCCGCAGCTCTCTGCAAACGGGCGATCACAGATCGCCCCTACAAGAGCGCTGCCCCGTCCTTTTTGTTGGGGCGGGCCCTTTTTCCTATGCGGGCCTATACGCTTCCCTTTATTTCCCCCTATGACGAAGCTTTCCCAAAATCTCCCGGGCGCCCTCCAAAAAGAAGCGATCCCTGAGAAGCAGCAGCAGAAGGAAATACAGCGCCCCGCCCCAGAGGATCTCCGCCGCCGTCGCCCAGGGCAAAGCGGGCAGGAGACCGTTTAGGCACCAGACCCCGGTCCCCATCAGGACCGCCGCCAGGGCGTTTTTCCAGCCCTCCAGGATCACCCGGGGATGGAAGACGCCCCTCGTCACCCGGAACTGGACGCCGGTGACGGCGCACTCCGCCAGAAGGGTGGCCGCCACCGCGCCATAGGCCCCCCAGCGGGGGATGAGCAGGGCGTTGCAGCAGACGTTGATCCCCATTCCCGACAGGATGGAAGCGGTATAGGCGCCCATCTGCCGGGTCGGGGTGAGGTACTGGATCCCCAGGATATTGCTGAGACCGATGATCAGAATGAGGGGGCTCAGGGCCATGAGGCACACGGTGATCCGGGGATAGACGCCGTGGAAAAACCAGGGCACAAAGTTCGGCGCGATGGCCATCAGCCCCAGGGTGAGAGGCCAGCCGATGAGAAAGAGGAAACGGAAGGAGCGGTGGAGATCCCCCCGGACCTGCTCCTCATCCCCCCGGGAGAAGGCGGCCGCCACCCGGGAGAGCATGATCCCGCCCATGGCGGTGGCGGCGGTCATGACGATCTTTACAAGCTTCTCCGCCTGGCTGTAATAGTTCACCTCGGCATAGTCTCGCCCTGTGAGCAGGCCGATCATGGTCTTATCCAGCTGGGTATAGACGTTGGTGGCCACCTGGGGCAGGAACATGACAAGGCAGGGCTTTAAGTGCTTCAAGGGACGCAGTTCCGAGGCCTTCACCCGCTCCATCGCCCCCTTTAGCTTCAGCCAGAGGCTGAGATTGCCCAGGATCAGCGAGCCCGTGAAGCAGAGAATGTAGATCCAGAGGTCCCCCTCCGTCCTGACAAAAAGGAGGATGGCCATAAGGCCCAAAAGCCTTGTCAGCACCGTGCGGAGGGCATGGCTGCGAAACTCCTCCTTCCCCTGCCAGAACCAGGAGATATCAAAGAAGGAGGCGACGATCTCCAGAGCAAAGAGGGCGTAATAGAGGGGGAAGGCAGAATAGCGGAGGGCAAAGAAGAGGTAGGCCAGAAGGCTCAGGCTCAGGGTCACCGTCCGCACCGCCATCAGCTCATAAAATACCAGGGATTCTTTCCGCCGGTCTCCGGCGCAGGAGGCGATCTCCCGCTGGCCGTAGGCATTGAGGCCAAGAGCGCCGAAGAGCAGGAAATAGCTCTCCGTGGCCTGGGCAAAGCTGAAAATGCCCAGGTTCTCGCTGCCCAGCACCCGCTGGAGATAGGGCACCGTCACCAGGGGCAGCAGCAGGGTGGCCACCTGGGCCGACAGGTTATAGAGGTAGTTTTTCCTGAGGGAGGCCATGGACTATCCCCTTTCCGACGGGTCCGCGGGAAGAAGCACGCCGCAGGCGGCAAGGGCGGCCTTCAGCCGTCCGCCCCGGCGCAGCTCTTTCCCGGCGGCGGCGGCCCGCTGAGCCATGGCCGCGATCTCCTCCCCGGACAGGGCGGCCAGCTTCTCCCGGATTTCATGGAGGGAGGCAACGGTGATCCCCAGTCCCTGCTCCTCCACCCAGGGGGCCAGGGCCGCCTCCCTCCAGAGGATCAGCGGCAGGCCGGCGGCCAGGTAGAGGGAGGTCTTGTGGGGATCGTTGAGCCGCAGATATTCCCCGTAAATTCCCTCACAGCTCTCCGCCGAGGGGCCGTCCCAAACGAGGCCGAAGCGCCCCCGCAGCACATGGGGCAGGGCCTCCGGCGTAAAGGCGCCATAGTAGTATGCCCGCTTCCCCCGGGCCCCGGCAAAGTTTACGCCGTAGAGGTTATAGCTGGGCCCCTCCTCCGGCAGGTGATAGACGTAGCCCGCCTTCTCGGGGCTGAGGTTTCCGGCAATGACGATCCCCTCCGGATCCCCCAGGGGGGAGAGCTCCTCCGGGGCGGCATCCTCCATGAGGTAGTCAAAGAGGCCCAGGGAGACCAGTTTTTCTTTTCCGATCCCCTGCTTTTCCAGGGCCGCCGCCATCACCGGGTTATGGACGATGATCCTGTGGCAGTGCCGCAGGGAAACCTGCTCCTCCAGGAACATCTTGCCCCGGCTGAGGATCCCCCCGGCCTCCGCCCCGGCGCGGTTCTGCCGCAGGCACTCCAGGTCGTGGATGAGGGCGATGACCCGCACCCCCCGCCGCTCAAGCAGGGCAAGGAAACGGAACAGCAGGGCCGTATGCTCCGAAAGAGGGAGCTGGAGAAAGAAGGTATCCCCTCCCTTGAGCTTTTTTAACAGCGCCGCCCACTGGCGGGAGGTCTGGACATGGGAGCGCAGCTTTTCCCCCAGCTTTTCGTGGCCCGCCGTGGCCTCCAGCACCGTAAGGCGGGAAAAGCCCGCCCGGTCCAGAATGGTCTCCACATCCTCCCGGGCCTTGACCCCCGCGGTCATGGAGCCGCCGTTGTTGCGGGAACATTCATAGAGGTAATAGTTCATGGTTTTTCCTGTTCCTTTTCTCTTTGGAGCCCTGATTTCTGAAACGGGGAATACGGATTGCCACGTCACCAGCCCCCGGCTGGTTCCTCGCAATGACATGCAGATGGGCAAGTCGCTGCGGCTACCGATCACCACTGTCATTGCGAGACCAGTGCCGCAGCGCTGGTCGTGGCAATCCGCGCCCCGTCTTATCCTAAGAGCAGCGCCTCCAGCGCCCGGTCGGCCTCCCCGCAGCAGCTTTTGTCATAGCCCGCCCGGCGGATCTCCTCCGTCGTGTCTTTTCTTGGAAGGGTCGCCAGCTCCGTGACGGCGTCGGCCCAGCCCCCGGCGCCCAGGGAGAGGGAGAGGAAGCGGGCGCAGTCGGTGATCCCCGCCTCCGGCGTCACGGCGTCGCTGAGTAGGCAGGGGAGCCCCGCCGCCTGGGCCTCCAGCGCCACTATGGGCAGGCCCTCATAGAAGGAGGGCAGCACAAAGACGTCCGCCGCCCGGTAGAGTTCAGGCAGGTCCCTCCGCACCCCCAGGGGAAGGACGGCGTCCTCCAGTCCCCGGTGGCGGATCTCCGTTCGGAACTCCTCCTCCAGATCTCCGGTCCCCACGGAGAGCAGCACCCAATCGGGGTCCCGCGCCCGGAGGGCGGCAATGAGCTCCAGGAGGAACAGGGGGTTCTTCTGATAGGTGAGCCGCCCCACGTGGAGCAGCACCTTTTTCCCGTCAAGTCCCATGGCTTTCCGGGTCTCCTCCCGCTGCTTTTCCTCGAAGCGGAAGGCCCCGGCGTCGATGGCGTTGGGGATGAGAAGGGCGCTCTTTGCCCGTTTTTTCGTAAACATGTGCTCCGCCGCCAGGTGGGAGCAGGCCGCAGCCTTTAAGGGCAGGGCGTTTAAAAGGGGCTTTAAAAGCCGGTGGAGCCGGGGCTTGTCCGTATCCCCGTTGTGGCTGTGGACCACCACCCGCCGCCCGCAGAGCCGGGCCACCATGGCAGGAAAGACGCAGCCCGCGTCCAGTACGTTGAAATACACGGCAGTGGTGAGGGGGCTATCCCGCAGCACCTTGACCGTGCCGGTCAGATGGCCCCGGAGAGAGCCCCGTTTCGAGGGAATGAAGTGGATCAGGCTGCCTCGGGCCTCCAGCGCCTCCCGGCCAACCAGATCGGGAAAGTCGCAGAGGAAGTCCCATTTCCACTGGGGATTGCGTCCATAGGCCCCCAGAAGATAGCTCTCAACGCCGCCGGGATTATTGCTCATGCCGTAGACCAGCACCCGCCGGAGGTCCGGGCAGGCATCGGCGGCGGCATCCAGCTCATCGGCGGTAAGGGGCGTCACCTTGCTCTTTTTTCTGCCGAGAAGCCGCACCGCCAGATAATAGGCCGGGGCTGAGAGGCGATAGACCGCGCTGCTGAGGCGCACCAGCGGGTCCGGGAAGCCCCGCAGGCCCCGCAGATTAAGCGCCGCCCTTGTCTTTTTCCCAAAGGCCCGGAAGGCCCGGAGATCCGGCGCCGCCAGAGCCGCCTGCCACAGCACGGACCAGTAGATCCGGGGAAGGAACCGGCGGCGATACTCCGGCGCGAAGCCGGGGGCGGCGGTGACCAGCCAGTCCCCCAGCCGGTCCAGAAGCGTCAGGCAGCTCAGCCGCTCCGGCGTGAACCGAGCCATGGTGGAGCCGGGCCGGAGCACATAGTAGTACAGCACCTTTTCCGTGACCCGGATACCCCGGGCCTGGGCAATGGCCCGCACCAGGAAATCATAGTCCTCATAATAGGGCCAGCCCTCCGCAAAGCGGAGACCTGCCCGCTCCAGGAGACTGCGGCGCAGGAGCAGATTGTAGACCCCCAACCGGGTGGGGTCTCGAAGGAAGGCCTTCAGTTCTTCCTCCGGGGAGACCTCCCGCGGCGGCGCTGACTCCGGGGATTCCGGCAAGTTCTCCCCCTCCCGCACCCGGCGGGAGCCGAAGAGGAGCAGCTCAAAACCGCTCCCCTCCGTCTGCTTTCTGAGCCAGGAGAGGTAGTCCGGGGCCATGGCGTCATCCACATCAAAAAAGGTCACCCAGTCTGCTGTGGAAGCCGCAAGGCCCGCGTTCCGGGCCCGGCTGACGCCGCCGTTTGCCTGGTGCAGCACCAGGGCCGGGAACCGGGCGGCGGCGGCCAGCTCGTCCAAAAGGGGGCCGCCGCCGTCATTCGAGCCGTCATCCACGAAGATAAGCCGGGTATCCGGCCCGGCCACAGCGGAAAAAGCCCCGAAGAGGGGCTCCAGATACGCTTTTCCGTTGTAAACGGGGATGATAATGTCGATGAGCGTAAGGCGTCCCTCCTTTTGGGGTGATCGCGGGGCGGTTGCCCGCTCCGAGAGCGCAAATCCTGCGGGCGATCACAGATCGCCCCTACGGGCTGCGGCACGGGTACGGCGGGCCGTCGAGGGCGCCGGCCCCTACGGGCTGCGTGATTGCCCCATCGTAGGGGCGAACTTCGCTCGCCCGCTCGCAACGCACCCCTCAAAGGCGGGCGATCACAGATCGCCCCTATGGGGTGCTGATTAAACGGGCGATCACAGATCGCCCGCTTACAGCTCCGCCGCCAGGGCGCGGGCAATGACCTGATCCATATCGTAATACTGATACTCCCCCAGGCGGCCGCCGAAGAGGACCTTCTCTTCTTTCTCCGCCAGGTCGCGGTACCGGGCATAGAGGGCGGCGTTCTTCTCATCGTTCACGGGGTAATAGGGCTCGTCCCCCGGCCGCCAGGCGGCGCTGAATTCCCGGGAGATGACGGTATGCTCCGTCTCCTTCCCCTCCTGATCCAGGCCGAAGGTGAACCATTTGTGCTCGATGATCCGGGTCCAGGGGGTCTCCCGGTCCGTATAATTCACGGCGGCGTTCCCCTGGAAATTGGGGATCGGCAGATCCTCCGTCTCAAAGCGCACCGTGCGGTATTCCAGGGGGCCGTAGACATATCCGAAATAGGCGTCGATGGGGCCGCTGTAAATCACGCTCTCCGCCAGACCGTCCAACTTCTGTTTTTCGGGAAGGTAATCCACCCCCAGGCGGATCTCCGCCCCCTCCAGCAGCCGCTGAACAAGGCAGGTATAGCCCTCCTCCGGGATGCCCTGAAAGCGGGCGTTGAAATAGTTGTTGTCAAAGGTGAGGCGCACCGGCAGCCGCCGGATGATGGAGGCGGGCAGCTCCCGGCAGTCCCGGCCCCACTGCTTCTCCGTATAGCCCTTTATCAGCTTCTCGTACAGGTCCACCCCCACCAGGGAGATGGCCTGCTCCTCCAGATTTCTTGGCTCGGTGATCCCCGCCGCCTGCCGCTGCTCTTCGATCTTTCGGGCGGCCTCCTCCGGCGTCACCACGCCCCACATGCGGTTGAAGGTATACATGTTGAAGGGCAGGGAATAGAGCTCCCCCTTGTAATTGGCCACCGGGGAATTGGTAAAGCGGTTGAACCGGGCATAGCGGTTGACATAATTCCATACCGTTTCGTTGTTGGTGTGGAAGATATGGGCGCCGTAGCGGTGGACCTGGATGCCGCCCACATTCTCGGTATAGACATTGCCGCCAATATGATCCCGCCGGTCGATGACCAGCACCCGCCTGCCCGCGTCCAGGGCCCGCCGGGCGCACACGGCGCCGAAGAGCCCCGCGCCGACGATGAGCGTATCATAAGGTTTCATAGGGGCCTCCTTCGGGCGAAATGGCAGAAGAACGATTCTGTGAATGTATTATAGCAAGGGCGGGAGAAGAACTCAAGGATAAGATTTCAACCGGGGCGGACTGCAGATCGACTCATGCTCCATCGTAGGGGAGGGGCTCGCCCCTCCCGAAACCCCGCGCAAGTACGACGGGAGGGGGCAAGCCCCTCCCCTACGCAGGCACACCACGCTCCGGAGGGGCGATGCGCGTTCGCCCGCTTACTGAGAGTTCGAATTCTGCGGGCGATCGCAGATCGCCCCTGCGAGGGGCGTTTGGAAAAGAACGGATTGCCACGACCAGTCTGCGGACTGGTCTCGCAATGACGTGCAGGTTGATTAGTCGCTGCGGCTATCGTTCCTCCTCTGTCATTGCGAGGAGGAGCGAAGCGACGACGTGGCAATCCGCGTCCCCGTTCTCTGCCTCTTTCGCGGGCGGATCAGGGGATCCGCCCCTACGGGGTGCGCTGCCGGTACGGCGGGCGATCGCAGATCGCCCCTGCGAGGGGCGGTGCATCCCCGCATCCCCACAGAAAACAGGGGCGCCCGATGAAACGGGCGCCCCTTTGCTGTCACTTATGTTTTTGCTTTATTTCATGTACCCACTGGCATCGAAGGTGTAGCTCTTGCCGTCAATGGTGACGGTGGTGTTCCTGGCATACCAGCCGGAGGCGTCGCCGTACCACCAGCCCTTGTCGTTCTGATGCCAGCTTGCCTTGTATGGATAGGTCCAGGTGCCGTCCGCGTTCAGCCAGTAGCCGCCGCACCACTCACTGGCCGCCATGGCGCCGTTGGTCTTGAAGAAATAGGTCTTGCTGTTTATCGTTTGCCAGCCCGTCACCATGGCGCCGTTTGTGCCGAAGTAATACCAGGTGCTTCCGATCTTCACCCACCCGGTCTGCATGGCCCCGCTGGAGGCGAAGTAGTACCAGTTGTTACCCACCTTTTGCCAGCCCGTGGCCATGGCGCTGCCGAGATAGTACCAGGTATTCCCCTGCTTCAGCCAGCCGGTGACCATTTTTCCGTTGGTGCCAAGGTAATACCAGCTGCCGTCCACTTTCTGCCAGCCCGTCTGCATGACGCCGCTGTCGCTGAAATAGTACCAGTATCCATTCACCTGCTTCCAGCCCGTGGCCATGGCGCTGCCGAGATAGTACCAGTCACTGCCCTGCAGCAGCCAGCCCCTCTTCATGGCGCCGGATCTTTCAAAATAATACCTGGCGTCATCTATGTCCTGCCAGCCGGTGACAGCATTACCGTTCTCGTCATAGTAATACCAGACGTCGTCCACCTGTTCCCATCCGTTCAGGACAGGCCCATCCCCATAGGGCACCCAGGTCAGAGTTCCGCCGTAGTTCTGGCGGAGGGTCGCCTTCCATGTACTGTCGCCCGCAGGAAAATGCACTTCCGCAGTAACCCCGGAAAATGCTATCCGATCTATCTCAGGTGCAGGACCGCAAAAAGTGATATTTGTCAGGGCGCTGCAAGAACTAAAAGCGCTCATCCCGATGGACGTAATACTCTCCGGGAAGGTGATTTCACTCAGGCTTCTGCATTTTGAAAACGCTGATCCTCCAATCTCGGTCACTCCATCCATGATTGTCACTGTGGTCAGTCCATGGCATTCGCTGAACAAATACTCGCCAATTTGGGACACACTTCCCGGAATCGTTACACTGGTAAGGCCGGAACAGGCGGTGAAAGCGGATACTTCGAATCCGGTGGCCCCCTCCTGAATGGTCAGATCCGTCATGGCTGAACACCCTGAAAAGGCTTCACTGCCCACCCGTGTCACGCTGGACGGGATCGTTATCCCCGTCAGCGCTCTACATCTGGCAAATGCACCTTCGCCGATCGTTTCCAAACCCGGAAGCAGCGTTACCGTGGTTAAGCCGGCACAGCTGGAAAAAGCACGCTCTCCGATACTGATCACGCTGGACGGAATTGCGATCCCCGTAAGCTTGCTGCACCCGGAGAAGGCATAACTCCCGATACTGGTAACGCCGGGGTTGATCGTTACCTCAGTCAGTTCGCTGCACTCGAAGAAGGCCCTTTCTCCAATACTCGTCACGCCGGCCGGAATCGTGATCTCGGTAAGATTGATGCACCCGGAGAAGGCATAATACCCGATACTCGTTACGTTTTCCGGAATCGTGATTTCGCTCAGGCTGCTGCACCCGGAGAAGGAATAATTTCCAATACGGGTCACACCCGCGGGGATTGTTATCTCACTCACACCGCTGCAGGAGCTAAAAGCCCCATCCCCGATTTCGGTCACACCCACCGGGATTGCTATCTCACTGAGGCCGCTGCACCCGGAGAAGGCGTTTTCTCCGATACGGGTCACACCCGCCGGAATCGGGATGCTTGCCAATTGATCGATGTTTGCGAACGCGTAAGCGCCAATACCGGTCACGCCGTCTCCGATCACAATGCTTTCAATGGAAGAACGATCTTCATACCAGGGAGCTGGGTTGTTTGCGGCCGGCTCGACTATACTGATACAGTAATCTGTCATCGCACCCGTTCCGGAAATTGTCAGCGTACCGTCCTCCAACACCCAGGATAGATCATTCCCGCAGGTGCCATGAGGCGATCCGTAAGGCACCCAGCTTATACTCCCGCCGTAATTGGACAAACTGCTGTTTCTCCAGCTGTCTTCATTGGGATAATAGATCGTGGCCGTGACCTCGTGGAAGTTTTTCGCATCCGGGAAACTGGGAGCGCTGCCCAGGAACCGGATCTCCGTCAGATTGGTGCAGCCGGCAAAGGAGCAGCCGCCCAAGGCCGTGACGCTCTCCGGCACCACATAGCTGGTATCGGGCTTCCCGGCGGGGTACTGGATCAGCTTCGTCATATCCTTGCTGAAAAGGACGCCGTCCACGGAGGTATAATTCGGGTTATCGTCGCTGACCAGAATTTCCGTCAGGCCGTCGCTGTAAGAGAAGGGCTGGTCACTGATGGCAGTGACACTGGCCGGGATCGTTACAGAGCTGAACCGGGCTGCCCAAAAGGCTCTCCAGCCGATGCTCTCCACGCCCTCGGAAATGGTCACCTCCTGCAGGCCTTGGCATCCCCCAAAAGCGCTGTCGCCGATCGTCTTGACGCTGCCGGGAATGGTCAGGGACGTCAATCCATTACAGAATTCAAAAGCCTCATCCCCGATACCGGTAACGCTGCCGGGGATCGTGATGGCGGTCAGATTCTCGCACTCCCCAAACGCACGACTCCCGATCCGGGTCAATCCCTCCGGAAGGGAGACAGTGGTAAGGTTCAGCGTCCTGTAAAAAGCATTATCACCGAGGGAAGTCACGCCGGACTCTACCACGACAGAGGTCACTTGCGTCTTGATCCCATACCAGGGAGAGGAATCATCATAAAAATCTGCCATGGCCCCTGTACCGCTGATGGTGAGGACGCCGTCGCTGTCCAGGGTCCAGGTCAGGTTGTCCCCCTCGGCGCCGCAGGTGCCGCTGGCCACCTCATCGGCAGCCGCCGCCCTGGCCGTGGGGAGAAACAGAAGCAGCGCCAGCACAAGAGAAAGACTGAACAGCAGGGACGCGCAGGTTTTCTTCGCAAACATGGGATGCCTCCTTTCAAAAACGATCCAATATACAGAGATCGAGCATCATTGCCAATACTTTGCACAAATCGATTATATGTTTTGCCATCTAATTTGTCAATATGTCAAGGGTCTCACCTCCATAAGAATGTTGTTTTCACGTCTTTCCGGGTCGAAAGCGGTTGATTTTATAAGCTCCCTTGTCTACAATACACCAGATTTGATGTAAAGTCAATACACCTGATTGAGTGTAAGATAAAATCTTCCGGGAATCCTAACCTACCGGAGGGAGCTATGAAAACTTACATTGAACGCATCAGGGAGCTGCGGGAGGACCGCGACATGACCCAGCGGGATCTGGCCGTGGTGCTGAACACCACCCAGCAGGTCTATTCCCGGTATGAAAAGGGAGAGAACGAGCTGCCCCTTCGGCACCTCATCACCCTCTGCCGGTACTATGGCGTCAGCGCCGATTATATCCTGGGCCTGACAAACCGGCAGCAGCCCGGGGAATAGAAAGAGAAGGGGCATTCCCTTGCCTCGTGATTTCTCACTCCTGTGCCTTCCCTTTACAAGATATGTTTTTTCATCTCTCGTTTTTTGGACAGGTCTGAATCATTTTTCATTCTTTTTTCTTTTCCGCTCTGCACGTTTATCCCAGGCCGATAGGGAAATGCCGATTTCCCGGCAGCCGCAGAAGCCTCCGCGTTTTTGTCCTCCGTACTCTGCTCCGGCTGTTTTTCCGAATCAGCACAAAGCAACAAGGAACGAAAGCAAAGAGAGCGCAAAAGCCTTCCCCTGGAGGCCCGGCGCGGCGCCGTCCCCCGCAAGCGCCGTGACGGATAAGGTGAGAAGCCTGCCCTCTGCGCGCGTATATGCTCAGCTCTTCCACCTCATCCGTCTTGCCCCTCGCGTGAGATCGGGGCAAGCCACCTTCTCCTCAAGGAGAAGGCAGAGTACCTCCATGCTTTCGGGCCATTACGCTCCGTCACCCGCGCTCCCCGCCCCTATCGCGGGCGGATCAGGGCGGAGGGATCCGCCCCTACGGGGACTGATCAAACGGGCGATCACAGATCGCCCCTACGATGCTGCTTCACCTGGAGGCCCGCGCGGCACGGCCCCGCAAGCGCCGTGACGGATAAGGTGAGAAGCCTGCCCTCTGCGCACGTATATGCTCGACTCTTCCACCTCATCCGTCTTGCCCCTCGCGTGAGATCGGGGCAAGCCACCTTCT
>CAMNAO010000021.1 GCA_946531435.1 uncultured Clostridia bacterium | reverse complement strand
ATAGTGCTTTGCATTGCCGGGAGGGGACGAGCCCCTCCCCTACGAAAAAACAGTGCTTGCGCGTCCTGTTTTCCTTTTTGCAACACGCCCCTACGGTGTCCGGGGAAATACCTGCCTTTTCGTGTTCCTTCTCATCATCCGGGCTTTGTCTGCGCACTGAACAGTCTCGTCCCACAGGCGAGACTGTTTTTCTTTCCCGCATACCCCGCACCCAGGTCCCTTCTCCTGTTGCACCCGGAGAAGCACTTATGTTATACTGAAGGGTGGAAGTGTCCCCCGATCCTCTCCTATGGAGGTCCTTTTTATGGCTTTGGGCTTTGTCTATCTCATCACCATCGTCCTCTTTCTCCTTCTGCTGCTCTCCTTGGGACTGCAGCCGAAATTCATGACCCGGATCTCCGGCTATCTTCTGGTGGCCGTGGCGGCTGCCGGGGTCCTGCTCTATGGCTACGGCTACTACAGCAGCTTCGGCAACCTTCCCCAGGCGGTGGCCCGGACCCTGTTTTCGGTCTTCTGCATGTTCCTGGGCAGAAACGAGATCAGCGCCATCTCCGGCGCCGGGATATTGAAAACCATTCCCATGCAGGTCCTCATCTACCTTATCCACCTTCTGGCCCTCTACTGCACCGCCAGCGCCGTGGTCAGCGCCATGGGCCAGAGGCTCATCCGCACCCTGCATCTGTGGTTCGCCCGCCGGGGAGACCGGATCCTGATCTACGGCGTCGATGAAAACTCCGTCTCCTTCGGGGAGAAGCTGCAAAAGGGCTTCCGCGGCGTCGTGCTGTTCATCGATTCCGGCAACAGCGGGAGCTTTGACGGCAAGATCCTGCGCATGGGCTCCCTGCTGCTTACGGACGAGGACTCCCGCAAGGCCACGCCCGCCTTTTTGAAAAAGATCGGCTACCGCGGTCGGGGCCGCCTCAGCCTCTATTGCCTCGCGGAAGATCCCGAGGCCAATCTCCGCTACGCCCAAAACCTTCTCGGAAGCCTGGAGAAAGCCGGGGTGGACGCGGACCGCAGCTCCCTCACCATTCTTCTGGAGGAGAACCGGGGCGCGGAGCTGATGGCCGGCGGACACTACGGCTACGGCTCCGTGCTGGCCTTTGACCGGCCGGCGCTGCTGGCCCGCCTGATGACCCGTCTGGCCCCGCCCTGGGAGAGAATGGAGTTTGATGAAAAAGGCCGGGCAAAGACGGATTTTGAGGCCCTGGTGGTGGGCTTCGGCAAGAGCGGCCAGGCCGCCCTGCGCCAGCTCATCCTCTCCGCCCAGTTTGAGGGCAGCCGTTTCCACGCCTTTGTGGCGGCAAATAGCTGCCATCAGCAGATGGGAAGCTTTCTCCTCAGCTGCCCCGCGGCGGAGGAGTCCAGCGCCATCGATTATCTCAGCATCGACGCCCGCAGCGACGAGATGCTCCACCTGCTGCGGGGCGCGGGCCGGGGTGTGGGTTATGTGGTCGTCGCCACCGGCAGCGAGGCGGACAACGCCGAGATCGCCGGCGTTCTGCGCCGGACGCTGCGCTCTCTGGGGCGGGACGCCGTGCTCCTTCAGGTGGGGAAGCAGGGCGTCATCCGTACCGACACCCGCAATGACGACTCCCTTTCCTCGGGCCTCTACCAGCCGGAGATCCTCTGCGGCAATTCTCTGGACAAGATGGCCATGCTGCTGAACCACCGCTATCAGCGCTCCCGGGGCAGGGGGCCGGAGGAGGACTGGCGGGACGCCGACTACTTCAGCCGCATGAGCTGCCGGGCCAGCGCGGACTATCTGGACGCCTTCCTGAAGGCCTCCGGTCTTACGCCCCATGAGGTCCAAAGCGGCGCCATCGGCCGGGACCCGGAGCTTCTGGAGAACCTCAGCCGCTCGGAGCACCTGCGCTGGTGCGGCTTCCACTACGCCATGGGCTACCGCCCCATGCCCCCGGAGATCTGGGAAGAGCGGGCCCGGGCCTATGAGAAGGAGCGGGAGGACACCGGATCCTCCTCCATTCGCATCGGAAAGGATACGGAGCGGCGGCTTCACGCCTGCCTCACCCCCTGGGAGGAGCTGGACGAGCTCTCCCGGCGGGAGAACGCCGTCACCGGCGGAAACGTGGACTATAAGCAGATGGACCGGGACAACATTCTGGCCATCCCGGAGCTGATGAAATTGCGGGGGCAGTGACATGAAGAAAAACCGCACCGGCCTCCTCCTGGCCCTGGGGACAGCGGCAGGGATCCTGCTGCTGCTCCTTCTCATCACCCTGGCGGAGCGTAACGCGCCGGGGGCCAGCATCCTCACCTTCCCCACCGCCCTCTGGTACGCCTTCACCACCCTCACCACCGTGGGCTACGGCGACACCTACCCCGTGACGCCTCTGGGCCGGGCCCTGGGTATCCTTCTGCAGCTCGGCAGTCTGGGCCTTTTGGGTGCCCTCCTGGGCTGGATGCTCTCTTTTCTTCGGGGAAAGGCCCTGCCCCGGATGCGGCTCCGCCTCCTGCGGGGACGGGACTGGTACGTCTTCTCCTCTATGGAGGAGCCCGCCCTCACCCTGGCGGCGGCGCTTCTGCGGGAGGATCCGGGCCGGACCGTGATCCTCTCCGCTCCGGAGGGGGCGTCCGTCCCCGGCCCGGAGGGAGCCCTCTCTTTGCCCCTCAGCCCGGAGGAGATCCTGGCGGCCAGGGAGGATCCCCGGGGCGTCCGACTCTTCTGCATGGGCCTGGACGGCGGCGAGAACGAAGCCATTGTCCGCGCCCTTTACGAGAAGGCGGAGGCCTCCTACTGTCTCTCCTCCCCCACGCCCTCCGTCCCGCTGCCGGGGGTCCGCTTCCTCGACCCCGCCGAGTGCCGGGCCAGGCTTTACTGGGACCGGTATCCGCTTCAAAGCCCCCGGGAGACCATTGTGCTGATCGGCGAGGGGGATACGGCGGAAGCCCTTCTGGAGGAGGGGCTTCTTGTGAACCTGCTGGACGATCCCCAGCGGGTGACCTACCACGTCTTCGGCGACTTTCAGAAGTTCCGTCTCTCCCACCGTTTCCTGAAGGACGCGATTTCTTTGGTTAAAAGCAGCGGAGAGGACGCCCTCCTCTTCCATGAGGAGCCCTGGAACGCCTGCCCCGAGATCCTGGAGCGGGCGGATCGGGTGATCCTGTGCCGGGAGCGGGAGGAGGCGGTCCGCAGCGACCTCAGGCGCCTTCGCCGTCTGCTCCCCATGACGGCCCCCGTATATGCCCGCCTCAACGCATCGGAGGAGGGGGCGATCCCCTTCGGCAGTCCGGAGGAGATCTACACGCCGGAAAACGTGATGCTCTCCCGCCTCAGCCGGCTGGGAGTGGCCCTCAACAACATCTACCGGGCCTCCACCGGGGGCACCGCCCCCACCTGGGAGGAGCTGGGGGATTTTGCCCGCCGCTCCAACCTGGCCTCCGCCGATCATCTGAAAATGAAGCTCCGGATCCTGCTGGGGGACGGGGCGCTCCAAATGGACGCCGCCGCCTGCCGGGCGGCCCTTGCCGCCTTCCTGGCGGCTCCCCCCCGGGAGCGGGAGCGCTATCGCCGGATCGAGCACCGCCGATGGGCGCGCTTCCACTACCTGAACAACTGGCAATATGCCCCGGTACGCGACAACGCCCGCTGGCAGCATCCGCTGCTCATTCCCTATGAGGATCTGGATCCAAAGGAACAGGAGAAGGACGACTACTCCTGGACCCTGCTGGGCCCCCTGGCGGAAGAGCTGGACCGGGAGAGCGGGATTTCCGGAAAAGGAGGGGCACAATGAGCAAAGCACAGGAGGCCGGGAGTGCAGAGCGCAATTACATTGCCTTTATCAGCTACCGCCACAAGCCCCTGGACAAGGAGGCGGCGGAGAGGATCCAGCGCTCCATCGAACGTTACATCGTCCCCAAAGAGCTGCGGGAGAAGGCCGGAGGAAAAAAGCTGGGCATGGTCTTCCGGGATGAGGACGAGCTGCCCGCCTCCTCCAGTCTCTCGGGCAGCATCACCTATGCCCTGGACCACAGCAAATACCTCCTGGTCATCTGCACCCCCGATCTCCCCCTCTCCCGCTGGTGCGAGCAGGAGATCCGCTACTTCCTCAAAACCCACGACCGGGACCACGTTCTGGCCGTGCTGGTGGACGGGGAGCCGGAGGTCTCCTTCTCCCCCTACCTTCTGCACACCTTCGACGAGGAGGGGAACATCACCGGGGACACGGAGCCCCTGGCGGCCAACATCGCCGGGGAGAACCACAGCATCGACAAAAAGGCCTTCAAAAAGGAGATCGTGCGGATTTACGCCGCCCTCCTGGGCTGTCCCTTCGACGCCCTGTGGCAGAGGGAGCGGCGGGCCAGGGCCAACCGGCTCCTGGCCCTGGGGGCCGCGGCCATGACGGTGATGGCGGTCTTCCTCGTCACCGTGCTGATGAAAAACGCGGAAATCTCCCAGCGCAACCGGGAGATCGAGGCCCAGAACGCCGAGATCCAGGCCAAGAACGAAGCGATCCAGGCCCAGAATGAGGAGATCTCCCAGCAGAACGACACCATCGCGGCCCAGAACGACTCCCTGCAGAAAAGCCTCTCCACCGCCCTGGTGGACAGCGCCCTGCAGAAGCTGGAGGACCACGATATCTACGGCGCCCTGAGGAACTGTCTGGAGGCCATGGAGACCGACAAGGAGGAGCTGCGCGACCCCCGAACGGCCGGTCTTCTGGCCGACAGCCTCCACGCCTACCGCGGCAGGAGCATTCAAAGCAGGATCCTCTATCAGCAAAGCACCGAGATCGTGGACCTGGAGGTCACCTCCGACGGGAACAGAGCCTTCCTGGCGGATCAGGTGGGAGCCGTGCGCTGCGTGGATGCCGTCTCCGGTGAGCTTCTGTGGGAGGCCGCGCCATGGGTAGAAAACGGAAGCTCCGCCACCGAGCACCAGATGGAGCTCATGCTTTTGGAAACGCAGGGTCTCCTTCTCTGCCGCAGGACCAGCTGTATCGCGGCCCGTTCTCTGGAGGACGGCTCCGTAGTATGGAGCTGGGTGGCGCGGGAGTATGGCGGCTGTGCTTTCCGGGCCCTCAGCCCGGATAAACAGACCCTCCTGCTGCTGGACAGTACCGAACCCGACAAGGAAGTGACCGCGCTCCAGGTCCTGGACACGGCCACCGGTCAGATCCGGGCGGAGATCCCTCTCATCCTGGACAGCTGCAGCTTCCCCATCACCAGCGTTCAATCCTGGTTCGGCTGGTGCGGCGGCTTCTCCTCCCGGGGGGACTACGCCGCCCTGGCCCTGTACGGCAAGTATGCGGAAGAGGGACAGGAGGCCGAGGACGCGCTCTGCTGCCTCGTCTTTGATCTGAAGGACAATTCCATCTGCAGCAGCTTCGCCGCGATTGAGGACGCAAGCCTCAATTTCTTCTACGGTCTGCGCCTTCTGGATGACGGGAATGTGATCCTGGGGCGCTACGCTTCCCAATACGGCGCCATCGTCGTCTCCCATATCGATTTTGCAAGCGGCCATTGCAATCAGATCAAAAGCGGTGAGACACTTCCCACCCGGACGGGTACCCTCATGGAGCTGGATTCCGAAAGGAACGTCCTCCCCATGCTCTGCAGCAACCATCTCGCCCTGATTGCCTCCTCCAATACCCTGCACGTCTACCGTCTGGACCAGCTGCGGGAGGCAAAAAGCTTTGCCTTCCAGTCCCCCATTATCTCCATGGAGTGGCTGGAGCGGGGAAACGAGGTCGTGGAAATCATTGCCGAAAACGGAAGGTACACGATCTTTGATCTGGGCCACGAGGACTATCTGCTGGAGCGGCACAGCAGCGGCAGTCTGGACAGCTCCGGCATCCGGCTGGTCTATCCCATTGAGGGCGGACCTGCCCGCACGGCTGACGGGCTCCTGTTTACCATTCCCGACGCCCTTCCGGGCCATATGCTCCGCTCGGAAAACGTGATGGACCCCAGCGGAAACGCGCCCAAGGACCAGCCCCAGTTTTACAGCAGTTCCCTTTCCGTGCTGCCCAGCCCTTCGGGGGAGCGGATCTTTGTCTTTTACCCGGCTTCAGAGCTTACCGTGATCAGCTATGACGCCGAAACTCTGGAGGAAGCGGAACGGGCAAGCTTTGACGGCTTTTTCTCCTATTCCTTTACCGTATTGGACGATTCTCACTTCCTCTACGGCTCGCAGATCTATGGCCTCGACGGCAGCGTCACTCCTCTGAAGGGAATCCCGGAGGCAGACCGCTACCCGTTTTCGGACTACGCCATGAGCGGCGTCACTCTGTCCGACGGCAGGAGTATGGAAGCCTGCATGGAATGGAACCGTCTGGGCAAATCCCTCTGCCACGTCTGGCTGGACGGCGAAATGCTGACAGCTTCCCAGAATGTGGCCTCCGGCCTCGCCTTTTTCGATATGCCGGATACTTTTATTCTCTCCCCCGCGGGATACGTCCTGGCCCAGGGTATTTGGGCAAGACGGGATGAGCACGGCACCATCCTCCCCTCGGAAAACCGGGACTTTGTGATCTTTGACGCCCTTTCCGGCAAAAGGATCGTCCTCAGCGACGAGGAGCCGGGGGCGGCAGTCCGGCCTCTGGCCGTGGCAAACCAAAGCCGCCGCTTTGTCTGTTGCTGTGACAGCGGAAACATCCGCTTCTACGATCTGGACGGCAAAACGGCGCTGCTCCCCTCCTCTTACAGTCCCGGAGAAGTGAGCGCCCTGGCCTTCAGCGATGACGACGCCCTTCTTCTGGTGCTGACCCACGCCGGGCGGCTGGATATCTGGGGGATTCAGGACGGCGTACGCCTGTATTCGGAGAACGCCGGCATTCCCAGCGGTTATCTTTCCATCGCGGATAATCTCCACTGCCGGATGGACCCCGAGCGGCATCAGATCTCTGTCTTCTTTAGCTACGGCACCTCGAATTGCTTCGGCTTCTGGAGCCTCATCGACACCCGTTCCTGGGTCTCACAGGCTTCGGCCCAGGAGGTCTATGCCTGCCTTGACGGCAGACTGTACAGCCTTCGCAATTCCAAGCTCACCGTCTACCCCATTCACAGCCTTGAGGATCTCGCGGACTGGGCCAGGGATACCACTCTGGCCTCCAGAAGCGCCGCCGATCCATCATCACCAACAGCAGGAGGGCAATAAGCATGTCTGAGACAACCGGGAGCGCAGAGCGCAATTACATCGCTTTTATCAGCTACCGCCACAAGCCCCTGGACAAGGAGGCGGCGGAGAAGATCCAGCGCTCCATCGAGCGTTACATCGTCCCCAAAGAGCTGCGGGAGAAGGCCGGAGGAAAAAAGCTGGGCATGGTCTTCCGGGATGAGGACGAGCTGCCCGCCTCCTCCAGTCTCTCGGGCAGCATCACCTATGCCCTGGACCACAGCAAATACCTCCTGGTCATCTGCACCCCCGATCTCCCCCTCTCCCGCTGGTGCGAGCAGGAGATCCGCTACTTCCTCAAAACCCATGACCGGGACCACGTGCTGGCCGTGCTGGTGGACGGGGAGCCGGAGGTCTCCTTCTCCCCCTATCTTTTACACACCTTCGACGAGGAGGGGAACATCACCGGAGACACGGAGCCCCTGGCGGCCAACATTGCCGGGGAGAACCACAGCATCGACAAAAAGGCTTTCAAAAAGGAGATCGTGCGGATCTACGCCGCTCTTCTGGGCTGTCCCTTCGACGCCCTGTGGCAGAGGGAGCGGCGGGCAAGGGCCAACCGGCTCCTGGCCCTGGGGGCCGCGGCCATGACGGTGATGGCGGTCTTCCTCGTCACCGTGCTGATGAAAAACGCGGAAATCTCCCAGCGCAACCGGGAGATCGAGGCCCAGAACGCCGAGATCCAGGCCAAGAACGAAGCGATCCAGGCCCAGAATGAGGAGATCTCCCAGCAGAACGAGGAAATCCGGGAGCAGAACGACACCATTGCGGCCCAGAACGACTCCCTGCAGCGCAATCTCTCCACCGCCCTGGTGGACGGCGGCCTGCAGAAATTGGAGGCCCACGACGTAAAGGGAGCCCTGGAAAACGGTCTGGCCGCTCTCCTGGACGACGGCGGCGCCCTCACCGACCCCAGGGCGGATGCCCTGCTGTCGGAGGGCCTGGCCTCCTATCAGGCCAGCGTTATGCGCTGCCGCCTGATCTATGAGCAGATCACCGATATCACGGATATGATCCCTTCCCCCGACAGGACCCGGGTCTATCTGGCGGACGGTCTCGGCGTCGTGCGCTGCGTTACCCTCTCCACCGGCGAGCTCCTGTGGGAGGCGCCGCCCCCCATCCGGAAGGAAGCCAGTCAGACCCATCTTACGAACATGGAGGCGGCTGGGCTGCTCCTTTCCGGGGACAGCTTCGGCGTCACAGCCCTTAACCCCGACACCGGAGAGATCGTATGGCAATGGATCTCCCGGTATTACGACGGCTGCGGATTCCACGCGCTGACGCCGGACGGAAACAGTATTCTGGTACTGGATAAGCGTGATACCCGGAGCAGTGCCATCGATCTTATCGTCCTGAACGCCTCCACCGGAGAGGAACAGGCCGCTCTGCCCCTGGCGGAGGAAGGGATTCGGATGGATCTCAGCGAGACCCTGCTGCCCTGGCCATACTGGGGCGGAACATTTTCGGAGGACGGAGGCACCTTCGCCCTGGCAGGCTATGGAAAGGATGAGCGGGAGGACGCCAAGCAGGATTACGCCCTCTGCGTCTTCCTCGTTGATACCGAGAGCTGGTCTCTGAAGGACTGCTGGCTGGTCTCGGAGGCAAGAAGCTCCGGCAGCCGGATCTTCGGTCTCAGCTTTACCGAAGGGGGAGACCTCTTTGTCGCCCGTTTCGCTTACTCCTACGGCGGGATCATCGTCACCCGCTTCGACCATACGGACGGCAGCCACTATCAGACGCGGACCCACCAGGCCTTCTCCAGCTCGGACGGCATCACCTTCACGACGGTCAAATCTCCCCGCAATCTTCCCCTCCTCAGCAGCGAAAACGTGCTTTTGGTCGGATACAGCTCCACCCTGCATGTCTTCAGCGCCGACACTCTGGAGGAGCTGAAAAGCTTCGGCTTCCAGGGAGAGCTCATCCACATGGCCTGGCTGAACCGGGAGTCGGAGGCTGTAGAAATCATGACCGCCGACGGGGTCGTGGCTTTTTTTGATCTTAACGGCAGCAGCGACTCCATCCTTCAGCAGATGTCCTCCGACTCCTTCGGCGCCGCCGGCGTCACGCTGGCCATCCCGGTGGGACAAAGCCCCCTGCTGGAGAAGGACGGTCTTCTTCTTGCCGTATCCCAGGATCACCCCAATCAGCTTCTGCTGGGTGAGAAGCTGTCTGATCCCGGCGCCGTGCCTGTAGGTCCGGAATCCACCAACTTTGGCACAGGAAGCTTCGTCGCCGCCTCCCCATCTGAAAAAACGCTGCTCATCTATTACTACGACGACGGATACCATCTGGACCGCTTTGACACCGAGCAGCAGAAATACCTTGGCCCCGCAGGTTTGGAGCTCTCCTACTCGGACACTCCCTTTCCTCTGGACGATGAGCGGATCCTGCTTGGGGTGGGGATTTATGAGGCGGACGGCAGCGTCACCCCCTTCGAGGGTGTTTCTGAGGACGATCTCAGCCACAGCTCCCGGTTTCACAGCCTGCGCCTCTCCGACGGGCGGGTCATGACCCTGGAGGACAATTGTTTCGACGGCACCATTTACGGTCCCTGCCGAATCTGGCTGGACGGGGTCCCGGTGAAGAATTCCAACGATCTCCTCCGCGGCTTCTCCATCGCCTCCGAGGAAGACCCCATTCTGTCCCCTGCCGGCATGGTGCTGGGCTACGGATTCTGGGCCAAGGGCCAGAACAGGGGATACGGGACCCTCTCCGAGGAGGAAGCCTTTGTGGCTTTTGACGCCAACCGGGGAGAGCGGATTCTGATCAAAAACGCCAGGCCCGGCGATTCACCGGAAAAGCTGGCCGTCCTGAACCGGGATCTGGGCTTTGTCTGTCTCTATGACACCGGGGAGATCCTCCTCTACCGCCTGAATGACGAGGAGCCCCGCTCCCTGGCGCTCCCCTACCGCGCCGGTGAGGTCCGGGACCTTTCCGTCACTTTAGACGACGGGCAGCTTCTGATCTTCACCCGCAGCGGTCTTCTGGAGGTCTGGGACCTTGACAGCGGAGAAAAGCTGTTTTCCGGTGCCTCCGGAGTCACCGGCAATAATCTCAGCTATTACACCAGGCTGAGAAGCGATCTGGACCCGGAAACGGGGATGCTCTACGTCTACTTTACATACGAATACAACCAAAACTACGGCTACTGGCTGGCTTTGAACAGGCAGAACTGGTCCGTCACCGGACAGGCGGAGGACGTCTACGGCGTCTACAGCGGACGGCTCTACTGCAGCCGGAACTGGAGCCTGGTCTCCTACCCCGTTTACAGCAGGGAGGATCTGTCCGCCATGGCCAGAGAGAAGCTGTCGGAATGGCGCGGAGAAGAGTAACAAAAAGGCCGGAAAGGGAGAAGTCTCCCCTTCGAGGCACCCTCCGCAAGGAAGGTACCCCGAGGTTTTGCCTGCTCTCGTCTACACCTCATCCGACCTCGCTTCGCTCGGCCACCTTCCAGCACAAGGCACCTCACCGCGGCTGCGAAATCAAAGACTTCGGCCACGCTGGGCCCCAAGGGGAAGGCTTGAGGAGCGCGCCAACCAACGGCTTCCCCTTGAGGGGAAGCTGTCAGCCGTAAGGCTGACTGATGAGGTGTCTGGCGGATTGCCATGTTGCTTCGCTCCTCACAACAATAGCGTGCTTCTCAGTAAAAGCAGTTGTTGAGCCAGGGTATAACCACCTAAAAGAGTATGAAACAGGCGTGACCATTGCGGTCACGCCTGTTTTGTCTCTCGGATTTTGTGGGGCAAAATACTCTCTTGCATACTGAAGCGCAGCTTCTGCATCCTGTTTATCATGAATCGCGGCATAATGACAGCTTCCGGTTCTCTTCTCCGCCTCAGGCGGTGGCCAGCCCTCTTTCAATGGCCGCCAAAAGCTCCGGGTAGGTGTCGCAGGCATAGACGTCCGGGTTCTGGGCGCGGATGGCGTCGGTGCTGCGGAAGAGCACCCCGGGGAGGTCGGCCCGGATCATGCCCAGGTCGTTGTAGCTGTCCCCCACTCCCAGGGTCCTGAGTCCTGCGGACTGCAGCGCCCGCACCGTGGTAAGCTTGGAATCGGCGCAGCGCATACGGTAGTCCAGAATGCCGCCGTCCTCCCCCACCACAAGATCGTTGCAGAGAAGGGTCGGCCAGCCCAGCTTCTCCATCAAAGGCTTTGCGAACTGGGTAAAGGTATCGCTGATGATCACCACCTGGGTCCGGGCCCGCAGGGTATCCAGGAATTCCCGGGCCCCCTCCAGGGGCCGGATCCCGGCAATGACCGCCTGGATTTCCTTCAGTCCCAGGCCGTGTTCCCGCAGAATCCCCAGCCGCCAGCGCATCAGTTTATCATAATCCGGCTCATCCCGGGTGGTCCGTCTCAGCTCAGGGATGCCGCTCTTTTCCGAAAAGGCGATCCAGATCTCCGGCACCAGCACACCCTCCAGATCCAGGCAAACGATCTCCATACTGTCACTTCCGTTTCTCAAAGCTACTGTAACAATAAGGGATAAGGGCGGGATTTGTCAAGTTTAGATCCCGCCGGGCTGTTCTTTTTGGGGCTTTGCCGAATCCGGGGGTGATTTTTCCTTCTTCTTGTGATAAAATATCCATGATCCTATCCCGAAAGGAGTCTTCCCTATGGAATCTGTAAAAGCGCCCGAATCCGCCAGACTGGGCGGGCTGGGATATCAATCCGCCCTCACCGCCATCAGCCTTCTCCTGGGCGGGGCCATGGTGCTGGTCCCCCAGGCCAGCTCCAGGATCCTCTGCATGCTGGGCTGCATCATCCTTGCCCTCTCCGGCGCGGGCTTCATCCTGTACTACTTCATTGCCAAGCGCTACCGCTTCCTGCGGGACCGCAACTTTGCCCTGGGCGTGCTGCAGCTCCTTCTGGGGATCTGCGGGCTTTTGCGCCTGGACGGGCTTTCCGCCGCCTTCGGCACCGCCACCGGCTTTCTCACGCTGCTCATCGGCGTGATGCTGCTGCAGGATACGGTGCAGCTCACCGTGCTGGGCAGCCGGGCAAACATTCTGGACTTCATCTTCACCCTGCTGACCCTCTTCGCCGCGGTATCGGTGATCACCGCCTATCCCCCGGTCATGGGCCTTGCGGAGAATTTCCCCTATCTCAGCCTCTTCGCCGCGGGCATTCTGAGCCTTTTGAGCCTGGGCATCACCGCCCTCGCGGTGCGGCGGGACCGGAAGGCCCGGGAGGCGGCGGAGGCCGCTGCCGAAAACGAGTCCAAGCCTCAGCCAGCCCCCCAAAAGCCGGAACCCATTGCCGCGGTGGATGCGCCCGATCATACAGCCGCGGAGACGAGCCAGGTGGACAGGGCGGGACGTCCGGGGCCGTCCTCGACGGTGAAATAAGTGCATCGCGACCCGCAGGGGCGATCTCAGATCGCCCGGGAGCGCGCAGACAAAGCCCATATGATGAGAAGAAACACTCAAAGGCAGGTATTTCCCCAGATACTGCAGGGGCGGCTATCAGCCGCCCCTGCAGTAACCCGGAAAACTGCGAAAATATGCAAATATAGAAATCAGATAGCAATTACGGGCAAGGATTCGAATCGTTCTCTTTGTTTATCGGGCGGCTGATAGCCGCCCCTACGTCAGGATCCGGCATTCTTTTTGAGGGGAAACCCCGAAAAAATACCAGCCCTTGAGCCTATGGATTCCGGCGACAGGCCTTTGTCTATAGTCTGAGGGGCGATCTCAGATCGCCCGTAGGCTTTGCGCGCTCAGTGAGCGGGCGAACGTAAGTTCGCCCTGCAATAGGGGCGCGGAGTACAGCGCGGACGGCAGGGACTTTACTCCCTCGACAGCCCGGATACGGAAAAGCATACGCAAATAAGATGTTCGGAGAGTCGCAGTTTTTGCGAATCTCCGAACCTTTCTGTATAAAACCGGGCTCAAACTGCGGGGAGAAGGTACGCCGCTCTCCCACGGAGCAGCAGTTGCTTTAGTCCTCTCCGATCTCCGGGATCAGCTCCTGCTCGCTGACGCAATGGCTCTTCAGTTCTCCCACCAAAAACTGCAGGGCGTCCACCACCCGGGGACGGATATCCCCGCCGATGAGCACCAGCATGATATCATCCCCCACCCGGAGACTGCCGCGATTCAGCCAGACCCGGACGTAATAGATCCCCGGCATGCCTCGGGTCGCATCCACCGCCTTTTCCACGCCCCTGGGGTCGTAGTCAAAGCGCATGCCCTCCACGCTGCCGAGATTCCGCTTCCCTTCCCGGACCTCCGCCCGGGGCGTGCGGCGCACCACGCCGTTGTGCAGGAGATACATCCCGCATTTTTCAGCCTCCGGCGCCGCCTTTGCCTCCCGCAGCCAAAGCTCCGGAGAGGGGGCGCTGCTCTGGATCAATTTCTTCTCGTCCATCGATCTTCTCCTTGTGAAAGATAAAAGCGGGGAGGCATCGGCCGGCGTCTTTGTCCCCCCGCCGGCCTTCCGCTCAGACCTGCGAGGAGCAGCTTCGTCCCCGGTTGCAGCTGTACCGTCATCCCGCCTGCTCTGCCGCTGACAGAACAGGCGACGGGCAAACCGGATCCGCCGACTATCGGGACAATACGATACAGATGCTGTTTCAGTATAACACGGGCTTGGATCAACATCAACGCCCCATGGCGTAAAACCGTTATACCCCGGTGCTTTCCGGTATTGCTCCCGGCCGGGTCCGATGAAAAAACAGATGCAACGGGATGGCTTTTCTGACGGCTTCATGATATAATGAAATATGTCAGCTCCAAGCAACCGAAAGGTTCGTTCAGATAAGTTTTTATTTTACGCAGGGGGTACGGCGGTATCTGACGCAATCGTGGTTTTTGGAGCTGATGAGCAAGCGTACCGCCGCAATGCCCGTCCCCAGCGAGCATGCCGCGCCATGTAAACACCCTCTGTTCTATCGCGGCAGCAGAGAATTCGGCATTCTCATCCGACCGGACAGCATTCCCGCAGTACCCCACAAAAAATAACCGTGCTTTTCCACGGGCAGGAGGACACAATGATTTCATTACGCGGACCGAAACTGAAAATCTTTGCGGGGATCATGGCGTTGATCGCCCTTGCTGCGGGGATCTATTTCACCTTTTTCCATTCCCAGGGCTTTGTGAAAACCACAGGCACCATCGTGTCGCTGCGTGAGGACAGCAGCGATGACAGCTCGGTATACTTTCCCACAGTGGAGTACACCGTGGACGGCAAGACCTACACCGGCGAGCTGGATACCGGCAGCGGCTCCTATAAGGTCGGAAAGACCATAACGGTCCTGTACGATCCCAACGACCCTGAGGTCGTTCACGGCGGCGGGGGAATAGGCATTTACCTTATAGTCGTGAGCATCGTGATCCTGGCTGTCGTGATCTGGTCCACGGTCCAGAAAAAGCGGGGACTGGAGCAGCTGAAGGAGCAGCGGGCGACGCAGGGCGGCGCCGATATCGCCCCCTCTGTTGCAGGTGAGGAGCGCGAGCTCTACTTCCTGTCGGATCTGGGCACGGCGAAGGTCGGCCACCGCATCGAGGACAAGCAGCGCCGGGTCCTGTACGAGGCAAAGATGACGAAGTTCAATCTTACGTCGGCTTACGGCTTTGATTTTATCGACCATGAGCACAGCCGCACCACACCCCATCTGGTGGGGCATGAGGAGGAATCGGAGTGGAACTCGTTCCTCCTGGACAGCAACTATACCTTTGAACTGGATGGGGAAGATATCTGGAAGTACCTGAAAAAGAACGGGATTGACGTCAAGACCGAGCGTATGGACGGCTCGATCTGGCCGAAGTACCGGATCTTCCGGGACGGCGCGGAAATCGCGGTCCTTGAGTCCAGCAGCAAATATGTCCACGAAGAGGACGCCGAGCAGCACAGCGTGGCAAACAAGGTTGCGTTTCCCGGCTTTTATCGCATCTGGACCCGGGAGGAAAACCTGGACGCGGTGTTTATTACAGCCATGGCCTTCGCCCGCAGCCGTGCGCTCAATGACGAGGGCGGTACCCTCGGGAAGCAGATCCGGTCAAGCCTTCGGAACCGATAAGCGATTCCCTTCCATAAAAGCCCCGTGCCTGCGTGCAATCATCAAAAGAGGCGGCAGGCCCCTGGCCTGTTTCTGAACACACGCTCTCTTCCTTGATATGCGTGACGGAGATGGGTTTTTTGCAGAACACGAAAAGCCTGTGGGAAGATAAACAATCCCCCGGGCCTGTCCAACGGCAGGTTCGGGGGATTGTAATTGTTCTGTCGGGCCGCCGCGGCGGTAATCGGCGTGCCTCAGCCAAAATAGGCGCCGCCGCTGGCATTGATGACCGCGCCGGTGATATACCGGGATTCCTCGCTGGCCAAGAAGCAGACGATGGGGGCGATATCCCGGGCCGTGGCCACCCGCCCCAGGGGAATGGCGGCGCAAAGCCGGGCCCTCTCCTCCTCCGGCAGGGGCCGCAGGGTCTCCATGGCGCCGACGGCGATGCAGTTGGCGGTAAGCCCCTCCTTCGCGTACTCCAGGGCCACCGCCCGGGTGAGACCCACAAGGCCGCCCTTGCCCGCCGCGGTGACGGCGCCGAAATTAAAATGGCCGCACATCCCGTCAACGGTGGTGAAGTTGATGATCCGGGGGGCCTCAAAGCGCAGCATGGTGGGGATGCAGAGCTTCATGGCGGAGTAGAGGTTCTTCATATTGGCCTCCACACCCTTCATGAAGGCCTCCGCCCCGGTCTCCCGGAAGGAATCGTTTTCCAGGGGGCCGATCCCCACGCAAAGCACATGGAAGCCGCCGAAGCGGTTTAGCGTAGTCTCGATCAGCCTCGCGGTATCCTCCGGCTCACCGATCATGCAGTAGGTCGCCAGAAAGCGCCCCTGAAGCTCCGCCGGGATGGTGGCGTTCATCTTATCCGCCTGCTCCTGAGAATGGGCGCAGAGCACCACATTGAAGCCCTGCTCCAGCAAAAAACGGGCCGAGGGATTTGCCATCCCGCTGACAACCACCGTTCTTCCTTCTCCTCGAAACATCATGATTTCTCCCCTTTCGTGTCTTCCCTCCATCAAACGACGGCAAAGAGGAAAAGCTCCTAATTGTCGTTTGATTTCACTTCTGCCAGCGCCTTTAATTCAGCACGCAGCTTGGCCCGCCGCACGGTCACTTCCCGAATGACGCGATAAAGCGGCAGAAACGGAAGCAAAACCGGGTATTTGGCAAACAGCGGGAAAGAAGCGCGTACCGTGTTCATCGGCAGGAACAGGCGGCTCATCACATAACGCAGCTTTCCGAAGGGGCCGCTTCCATAGTCCCTCATCTTGTTCGTCACATAATTCTGCATATTCCCATAGGTACCGGAGGATTGGATATACGCCAGCATTTCTTCATCCCGGGCGGTCAGCCCTTCCCCGCCGAAGAGGTGCAGAGCAAGGCTGCGATTGCGCGCTTCAAAGTCCGCGATCCCCAGCTTCTCAAGCTCTTCCGCGATATAGGCCCAATCCAGTGTTTCGCCTTTCTTTTTCAGATAGACATAGGTATCCAGCACCGAGCGCAGGCCGGTTCCGCTTTCGTAGTAGTGCTTATACTCATGGGCGATCATGTAGAGATAGAAATCCGCATCGCTGAAATGATAGCCGTATCGGCTGCCCTCGTTCAGGATCAGACGGTCTTTGACATTCTGATAGTATTCGGCAATGCCAGCGCCTTTGATGGGCCCGAACAGCATCCGGTGCATTTCAAAAATGCAGACCGGCGGCTTGCAGTATTCGTCATGAATACCCTCGCCATGGGTGGAATTTGCGGAAAAGCCCAGCCGCTCCATAACAGCGCGCACCTGGGACGTTTTGGAGGCGTCGCAGAGAATGTCGTTGTCCGCCATCTGCCGCATCCCGATCCTCGGATACAGGGATTTCAGGACAGCGCCCTTGAGCGGCATATACCAGATACCGGCTTCCTCCAATGCCTGCAGGACCGCGGCGCGCTCCATATCGAAGGCCGCGACCTTGCGGATGGCCTTGCCCTTGGCCTGTGTGAACCCATCCCTCTTCACCCCCGCGCTCTCCAGCGCCATGGCGGTGATGCCGCTGAGCATGTGTCGTTCTGCGGTCTCATAGAGATGCTCCAGATTCATTTTTCCGATCCGGGCCCCATCCGGGATCGAGCCATTCACCTGAGAGGCTGCAAGATATGCCACATCCAGCATGGCGGCACGGTATTCTTCACCGGTCACGGCTTCTCACCCCATCCTCTGTAAATTCCAGCACACGGTCACAGATCGTCAGCGCCGCCGCACGGTGGGTCACGATGACGACGGTCTTATCCGTCATCGCCCGCAGGTTTTCCAATAGTCGATTCTCCGTCTCCGCGTCCAGGGCGCTTGTGGCTTCATCCAGCAGCAGGATCGGGCTGCCGGAGAAAAGGGCCCGGGCAACGGAAAGCCGCTGCATCTGCCCCTCGGAAAGTCCTGTGCCCCGCTCGCCCAAAAGGGTATCCGCACCGTCGGGCAGCTCGGAAACGAACTTGTCGGCGCAGGCGATTTGAAGAGCCTCACGGAGTCTCGTCTCATCATGGGCCGCCTCCGGCGCCGCAAAGCTGACCACTTCCCGGATCGTGCCGTTCATCAGGGCGTTGCCCTGAGGGACGTAGGCAAAGAGGCGGCGGTAGGCGGCGGTAAGATCCTGTTTGCTGCCGGTCTTATCCGTGTAATACCTTTTGCCGCCGTCCGGCAGATAAACGCACATCAGAAGCTTCAAAGCCGTGGACTTTCCGCAGCCGCTGCGGCCGGTGAAGGCGACGGTCTCGCCCTTGCGGATTTCCAGCGACAGATGCTCCAGCACCACCGGCATATCCTCTTTGCCGACCTCCTCCGCGCCCTCGGCGGCGGGATAATAGGTAAAGGAGGCGTCCTCCAGACCGATGGACGCAAGCTGGTTTTCATAGGTATTCGTCAGCTCGTCCAGCGGCTTTGCCTCTTCGTCGTCTCCCGCAAAGGCTTCCGCCTCCATAAGCCGCTCGGCGGAGGCCAGCATGGCGTAATACCGGGGAAGATAGCCCGTGATGTTGGCAAAGGGCGCCTGGATCTGCGTAATGAGCTGGGTGACGGCGGTCAGCGTCCCGAAGCTGACGGTTCCCGTCAGGATTCCATAGCCGCACCAGCCCACGCCCATGAGATACATCCCGCTCATGGCCGCGCCGAAGCCGAAATTGGCCAGGTTGGAAAAGCGGCTTCGCCGCATCCGGGCCTTCTGATGCTCACCCATCTTCCGCTCTGTCTCCCGGCGCGTCTGTTCTTCGGCGGCAAAGGAGCGGATCACCAGAAGGCTGCCGATGCGCTCCTGCAGGAAGACCCGCAGCCGACCATCCGCTTCCTGAATCCGCTTGTGCAGCGACTTGAGCTTACGGCGAAAGAGCCAGGTAAACAGGATCAGCGCCGCGCCGCCGGGGATGAGGATCGCGGCAAAGCGCGGCTCCAGCACCAGGATCATCACAAGGGCAAAGATAAGCTTGACCGCCATCCCGGCAAGGCCGGGCAGAATCTCCACATAGGCCTCCGCCGCAACCTTGGCGTCGTTCGTCAGCCGGTTGAGCCACCGGCCGGAGTGGACGGCGCTGACCCGCAGGAAATCCCGGCGCAGCAGCGTATCCATCAGCCTGCCCTTGAAACTGTTTTCCAGCGTGGACTCGGAAAGCTCCGTCAGCCAGCGGATCACGGCCCGCAGAGAAAGCTGGGCCAGCGCAAGTCCGATGAGAAATGCCAGATACCGCCGGAAGCCGGCTGCGTCATGCCCCGCGGCGGCATCCACGACCTCCCGCAGCAGGAGGGCAGCCAGCACCCCGGAGGCTCCGTGCAGGGCCTGTACCAGGGTCAGGGCAAAGACATTCAGTTTTTTCTTCCCCGGCACATCCCAGAGCCAGCGAAGAGCAGTGTTCTTCATTTCTTCCTCTTTCGTCTCAAAACGTGGATTGCCATCAGCAGAAACGCCCGCAGGGGAAAGAGATCGCACCACAGATGGACGTAAAGCCGATAGCGCCGGTCGGTCACCGGCAGCTCTTTTCCGTCCCGGACAACAGCCGTCAGCACCCCGCGCACATGCCTGTCTGTGACGCCGGTTTCCCGGCGCCAGCGGTTATCCCCGCAGAGCACATAGTCGTCTTGCCGCACCTTCAAAACGCGGTGCAGCACATACTGTCCGCCGTCCCGGCGGTAGAGGGGCACGTCGTACTTTTTGAGCCTGCCCGAGACCCGCTCGATCACCACGAGGTCCCGTCCCTGGCGGATCAGGGGGAGCATGCTGTCCCCCACGTTGGAATAGACGAGCCGCCCCTCGTCTGCGAGGATTTCCTCGATGGAGCTGTTACTCATCCAGGGCGCCTATTTTGCGCAGCTCGGCGATAACCTTTGCCACGTCTTTTTCGATTGCTCCCTCCGGCGCTTGAAAGCGGGAGTGCAGCGCGGTAATGAGTTCCGCCTCCGTGGTCTCTTCCTTCAGCTTTTCCAGCACCGCGCCAAGGGTTTGATTGCCCCGCACCACGCCGGAAAAGCCGGCGCTGCCCGCGGGAACGAGGATGCTCTCCCCATCGGTATTGTGGAGCAGAAAATTCTTGTTCAGCTTCATTTGCTATTCCTGCCTTTCTGTCTTCCCCTTTGGGGAAGGCGGCAGCCCGTGGGTCTGCCGGATGCGGTCATCCTTTCATCGCATCATAGGCAACCCGCGCCGCCTCGATTTCCGTATTGCAGCCCAATCGCCAGAGGCTGACGGACGCCGTCAGCCGGTCGATCAGGGTTAACGTCTTACTCATTGCCATGCTGTCCATAGGGCGATAGACCTGCTGCAGGAGCATGGGATACGCTTCGCCCCTTGTAACGGGGCGGATGGTGTTTTGCTCCGCCCGCTCCAGAAGGCAGAGAGCTTTCAGCGGGACGGCGATATTTGTACTCAGCCGGTGCTTTCCGTCCCAGGGGGTGCCATAAACCGTGGCGGCGCCGGCGTCTCTGATGCGGATCAGGGGCTTGTCATCGTTGACCATGACGGCCCGGTCTCCCAGCAATTCCCGCCAGAGACGGGTGTGGGTGCTCTTGCCCGTGCCGCTTTTGGCGGTGAAGAGATACCCGACACCGTCTACCGCCACGCAGGAGCCGTGAAAGAGGATGGTGTCATAGTCCGGCATCTTTTCCGCAATTTTGCGATAGACCGCCAGGGTTTCCAAATAGCCGTCCGGGAATTGCCGGACGGGAATGCCCTCGGCTTCATCCTCCCGGGCGGATTTTTCCCGTTCGAAATCAATGTCCGCCTGCGTTGTCTCCACGACAAAATCCGGCGCGGAATCACAGGAGAGGTACGCCGCGCAGAGGCGATGGACCTCGGCGTGGAGGGAGGAAATAACGATATTCCGTTCTGCGATCCTATATGGTTTCTTCATGTTCATGACCCAAAAGAAAAACGGCAGGCAGCCCTCTTTTTACAGGCCGCCCGCCGTCTCAGCTTAAGGCACTTCCGGGAGCAGAATGTCGCCGTGTTCAGCTGCGGCCGCATCATGGTTCTCCGATTCCTGGTCCTCCGTCGGAGTTTTCTCCGTTTCCTGTTCCTCCGTCGGAGTCTTCTCCGTTTCCTGTTCCTCCGTCGGAGTCTTCTCCGTTTCCTGGTCCTCCGTCGGGGTTTTCTCCGTTTCCTGGTCCTCCGTCGGAGTCTTCTCCGTTTCCTGGTCCTCCGTCGGGGTTTTCTCCGTTTCCTGGTCCTCCGTCGGAGTCTTCTCCGTTTCCTGGTCCTCCGCCGGAGTCTTCTCCGTTTCCTGGTCCCCCGCCGGAGTTTTCTCCGGCTGCGGATCGACTGGATCCGGTTCCACCGGGATCTCGATTTCCGGAAGCTCCGTGTCTCCGGGGGTCTTGGCCGGAGTCTTCTCTGTTTCCTGCTCCTCCGTCGAAGTCTTCTCAGACTCCTGTTCCTCCGCCGGAGTCTTCTCCGGTTGGGGATCGACTGGATCCGGCCCAACAGGGATCTCGATTTCCGGAAGCTCTCTGTCTCCGGGGGTCTGCGCCGGGTCCTCGGGGCCCGTTGCTCCCGCCGGGCCATCTGTCGGAGCCGGAGCGTCCTTCTCTGCCTCCTGTGGGGGTTCCGGGCTTTCCGCCGCGGCGGCAGGCGCCGCAGAACTGACGGGAAGCTGAGTCTCCGCCTCCGCCGTCTCAAGCGGCGCGGTGGTTTCCGGGCCTTTTCCCCTCAGAGCGCAGCCGGACAGAAAGGCCGTCAGCAGGATCAGGCACAAGGTCCGGGCCAAAAGCGTCCTGCGTCTCATCATTTTTCCTCCGTGTGTGCAGCAAGGGGCAGAGACGCGGCGTCTCCGCCCCTTGCTTATCTTTCGTCCTCAGCCGTTGATGGGCTGTTCCGGAAGCTCGATGTCTCCACTGGTCGTAATGACGTCCTCCGTGTCAAACTCGATGACTTCCATCTCCAAAGCTTCGTAGTTTTCCATAATACGTTTTCTCCTGTGCTTTTAATGATAGCTGATTGCCTGCAGGTAATACGCATACAGAGCCGCCGCGGCATTCTTTGTCGCTGCGCTGGCATTGTCATTGCCCAGAGCCTGCTGTACATAGGTCATGGCCGACGCCGAAATCGTGGTGTCTCCGGTTGTCATCGTAAACACTGTACCCAGCTCATGGGCGCCGATCCCCGTGATCTGTACCCGGTAGCGGCTGCCTACCTTCTCCACCGTGTACGCAAAGGTGGCGTCACCCGTGACGGAGACGTTATCCTTCGTCAGCTCGGTCTCGGTCGTCAGATAGAAGTTGATCGCCGTCTCGGAGTCCAGATCCAGCGAGTAGCTGGCCTTCGTGATCACGTTCTTGTCCAGCTTTGCTGAGATCCCAAAGCCGTCAAGCGAGGTGATCAGCGCCGCTTCTCCGGTATAGGTATCCGGCATCGCGGGGTGCTTGCTGCCGCCCGGAACCGCCTGCATGGCATAATAGCCGTAGTTATAAATCGCCTTTGCCAGCGGCGTCGCGGCTGTATATGCGTCCAGACCTTGCTCATTGTTGATGATGTATTCCAGATAGTCTTTCACGCTGGAGGTATCAGAGACCGTCTTTGTCTCTCCATCCACCATGTAAGAGTACACCGCTTCGATCTGCTCCGCCATCTCCACGGAATTGACGTAGCAGGTGAACTTATACCGTCCGTCATTCTGCAATGCTCCGGAGGCAGTGACTGTCCGGTCGCCCACGGTGAAGGTCATCGTGCCGTCCGCCATGCCCTCGGGGATCGTCATGTAAAAATGCATGCCGATCTGGCCGCTCAGCACCAGCTGGTGCCCCTTGAACTCCGGCTTTTCCGCGCCGGTGGGATCCCACTGCGCGTCAAGGAGGATGACGAAGTACTGAATGCCCTCTTCCTCATAGACATTGACCGTGCGGCCATCTTCGTCCACGTAGCTATCAAGGGCTGCCTCGTCCTCCACCGAGACCCAGCCGGCAAAGGTATAGCCCTCGCGCTCAGGATCCCCATTGGGATACGCCGGGAAGTCGTCCACATCTACCACATACTCGCCCACGTTATAGTCTTCAAAGACCTCACCATCGGCGCCGTCGCGATAGATGACCTGAACGTACTTGGCCCACATGACCTCAAAGTCGAGATCCTCCGTCACCTCAGCATCGGGGTTCGAGAGATCCCAGAAAACAACATCCTCGTTGCTGGTGCAGAGCACGTCAAAGAAAACCCTGCCGTCGTCCATCTGTACATCATACGGGTTTTCACCACCGAAGAATTCTCCCCCGAGGAAGGCTTCCAGATCGTAGGAACCGTCTTCAAATGTATACTCCGCCCAGGGCAGCTCGCCGCCCTCAAGGACGACAAATGTCTTCGGCGCAAAGATTGCGCCGTCTAAACCATCCGTAAAGGTGATGGTGTAAGCGGTGACAGGCGTCCATACTGCGGTAATTGTCCTGGCCTCTTCAACGACCGCAGGGCGTCCGAAGGAGAAGGGCAGGCCATCCCAGGATTCAAAACGATACCATTCGCCATCCTTCTCGACGACCTCGCCGTCTAAAATGGCAGAGTTGACGCCCTCCGCGTTCCAATTGTATTCGGGATAAGGATTGCCGGCTTTGACCTCAAAGCTCTGATCGGGCAGGATCCCCAGCTCGTCGGTATAGGTGATGGTATAGGTCGGGATTTTTACCAGCAGCTCCTTGCCGCTCACGGATTCGTTGTGCTGAACACCGCCGGTGGACTGGAACTCGGTACTGAGCTTATCGTAACCCCAGGCGCCCCAGGCATAATAGGTCGTGCCGTTGGCAATGCTCTTCGTCGTGAGGCTGCGGGTCAGATAGAAGACATAGTAGTTTTGCTCATGCAGATTTCTGTCCCAGTCGGGGACGTAATAGGCGCCGAGCTCCTTGGCATAGGCGTCAAAGTCGGTAATGGTGACCTGTGCCCTGCGGGTGCTGCCGCTGGTCTGTGTATATTCGACGTCATAGGTGCCGTCAAGCAGCTTCAGCTCCTTATAGCTGGTGGAATCGCTGCTGTCGGTGACGCAGATGATGGGGTCCATGCCGGCCAGCGTTGCGGCCGGAATCTCCTCATCGCCGTTTTCGTGGTAGACGTTGACGACCTGGTCGCCGTCACCCACCCACTGGGTGCCGTTCCAGACCAGGGTGACAACCGGATCGGATTCGGAGAGGAAATGCTCCTGACCTCTGTTCACATCATAGCAGCCGGGTCCGACGCCAAGGTTGGGCGTCGCGGTGACTGTGGTATAGTACTGATCGCCTTCCCTGGTGATCACTCCGCTGACGGTGACGTTGGCAAAGCCACGGCCCATATCCGCGTGGCTGCTCACGGTGCTGCCGCCTGTGCCGATCCCTTCCCCGGAGACGCAGTGGATCTTGTAAAGCTCCTCTGCGGTGTTGGAAGAGGTCGGGCCCTCCAGCCATGTGGCGGTGAGGGTGATGCCCTCCGCCGGGACCGTTTCGGGGATATCCTTATCCCAGCCGAGGAAATAATAGTTATTCACCGCGGGGTCGTCGACGGTGGGCATGGGATCGCCGATCTTTAACAGCTGCTTAAAGAATACGGTTTCGTAGGTGTAGTCACCGACGACCCGGTAGTCCTTGTAAATGACCTCCGCATAGGTTCCGTCGTTTTCCATAAACCGGGCTTCCATCGTATTCTGCCCGGCGTTGTACATGGCAGCGGTCAGTTTGGGGAAGCTGCTTGCGTTCAGCGTCTCCACCGCCAGCTTTTCCCCGTTGCAGTACCAGCCGTCAAAGATGTAGCCGTCGTCCGGCTGGGGGGTAAAGGGGTGATAGGCGGTGCCCGTCACCTCCATGTTTAACCCGGTGGGAAAAACCTTATAAGGATCAGAGGAATTGTCCAGATATATAAAATCTGCGCTGCTGGAATTGAGATTGTGCTCAACCTTGCCGCCGGTACTGACGGTGATGATCCAGTGATAATAATCCTTGATAGCGTAGTGCGCGTACAGCCTGACATCATGGGCAGGCATTTCAAAGCTGCCGCCCACAGGGTAGTCAAGCGGGTACACGTCGCCGGCATGCTCATTGACTGAGGAACCTTGTGTCAGCGTCCATCCGTCGAAATCGTAGTCGTACATGGCGTTGGTCTGCCAACGGTAGGCAGAATGAGACCGCCTTGGAGCAAGTGTACACTCGGCGACAGACACCGTATCTCCCACCGCATGAGATACCGAGAAGGTATTGATGCCGGAGAGGAGACTTTCCCCATTATAGGTGTAGTAATAAACGGTGTAGGTCCCTTCTCCCTCTTCCTGAGGAGCAGCCGGGGCCTCGACCGCGGCGGGCTCCGCCGTCTCTTCCGGGGCGGTCTGAAGCTCGGGCGCTGCTTCGACCGCCTGTGCCTCCGGGGCGGCCTCCGCCGCTTCCTCGATGACAGGCTCGACGACCGCTTCTTCCGCTGCCGTCTCCTCAACGGCGGCCTCGGCCTCAGCCTCCGCAGATGCGAAGGGCGCCAGGCTTACCAGCATGCAGACCATGAGCAGCATGGGCAGCACGCGCCGGAACGCTTTCTTTGATGCCATACTCTTTCCTCCTTTGCGCTTTCCCCCACCGGAGGGAGGAGCGCAGACTACCCCACCCTGGGAATAATACATAATTTTATTTCATTATTACCCTAAAGTCAATAACAGATCATAGCCGGCATACCGGATAATTTCACAAAATTAAGCACTCTTCATCGGCGTTTTTCCGTCAGATCCACGGCTTCCGGATGGCCGTTGGAGGAACGCCGGAATCACAGGGGACTTCCACTTTCTCCCATAGCTCACTGCAGAGCGCAGGCGTGACTGATTTCCGCCGCGCCGCAAAGCAGCTTATCCATCAGTCCGCGTCCTTTTCTTTGCCGCTGTACTCGGCGTAGAGCGCCGGGAGGAAGGTGCCGAGATGCTGCTGCTCCACGGTGTTGTGGATCATCACGTCCTTGAGATACTGCTCATTCAGCATGAAATCCGGCGTATCGAGATCCCGGACGAATTTGCCGCTTGCCGCCTTCCAGCCGATCCACTCCCGCACGATGAGCTCCACCCCGCCCAGGGGGCAGGGCCGGGTCACCGACAGCACCAGGTGGGAGCCGGGGCAGTCAAAGCTCTCCCAGCAGGCGGTGACGCCGATGCCGGCGTCCATGAGCTCCCGATACTTCTCCTCCGGGAAACCGTAGTCCCGGATATCAAAGTCGTGGCGAACAGAGCGGATGGCCTCGCTGCCCCGGCCCATATCCAGGGTCTCCAGGGTATAGATGCCCTTGCTCTTGTCCCCGTCCACCAGGCCGTGGTCGATGTGGTCCACCTGGTTCCAGAGCTTGTAGCGGATGTTGCCAACCCCCTCCGGCAGGTGCTTGGAGTGGATGTTCATCCAGCGGACGTACCACATCCGCATCTGGGGCGTGACGCTCTCCGGCAGGGTGGAATAGGTGGCCATATAGCCAGTGCCGTCGGGCAGCATGCAGTAACCGTACTCCACCTTGTCATAGCCCTCTTTCCGCATATGGCGGAAGGGATCGGAGACCGGCTGGGCGTCCTTCGGGTCCATGGGGCCCAGGTCCAGGATCTGCTGAAAAAGCGGATTCGGCTTGTGAAGCGGATAGTTGTAGTAGTATTTCGCAATGGGCAGGGCGGCCTCGCCGGGGGTCAGTTCAGGGAGATCATAGGTGTACTTTTCCATTTTCTTTCCTCCTGTTATCGGGCGGTGAAAAACCGGATGGCCGAGGGCGATACGGCCTCAAAGCGCTTGCCCGTATCCCGCAGGGTGCCGTCGGCATTTCTCTCAAACAACGTGATATCGCCGGAGACCATGTTCCCGGAGAGCAGGAACCGCCCGTCCGGGGAGAGCCGGATCCCCCGGGGCAGATTGCCCCGGCTAAAGACGCTCTGCACCAGCTTCGGTCGTCCTGCTTCATCCAGGTGAAACACTACAATTTCGTTGATGCCGCAGAGGGTGATGTACATGGATTTTCCGTCGGGGCTCACCAGGATATCCTGGGCGCCCACCGGCTTGCCGTCCACAAGGCCGTAATCCCGGGTCACCACCGAGAGGTGGCCAATACGTTCCAGCATGCCGGTCGCGTCATCATAACGCAGCACATTCAGGGTGGGATCGAACTCATTGTTGCAGTAAACGATGGGAAGTGTGGGATGGAAGGCGGCATAGCGGGGGAAGGTCTTCACCTCCACCGATACCTCTCCGGTTTTCTTCAGCTTCCCGTCCTCGATCTGGAAGGCGTAGATCTTGTCCATACCCTTGTCGCAGGCCACAAAGGTCCTGCCGGAGGGGCTGGCCACCACAGCGTGCAGGCGGCTGATGACCTCCACCAGCTGGATATGATTCGTCACGGGGTCCACGTTGACCTGGCAGTTGGGGTTCGTCCCATAGCCGCCCTCGGTCTTGTAGACGTCCGCCGCCTCCCCGATGGAGCCGTCCTCCTTGATCCGGAACATGACCAGCGCCGTGTCGTCAAAGAGCACCTCATTGGCAAAGCTTCCGTCCGGGCGGCGGACGAGCTTCGTCACATGGAAGAGATCGGCACAGTGACAGGTCAGAAGATACTTTTTCTCCGCGTCCATGGTGAGATAGGAGGGCTCCGGCAGCAGGGAATCCACTTCGCTGAGCTGCGTCAGCCCGCCGGTCTCGGGATCGATCCGGAAGGCCAGCACGTAGCCGCCACCGCCGATCTCGCCCCGCCGCTCGCCGCATTCATTGACGGCGTAAAGGATCCCCTTCTCCTCATCCAGATAGAGCTGGCCCGCGGCGATATCCGGGCGGATGGTCTCTATCAGCGTGAGATCCCCCGATTCCGGCTCATAGGAGAAGATGGAAATTCCCTTTCCCTTGGCCGGCCTTGCCTCAAAGCTCCAGTTGCCTACATAGGCAAAAATCTTTTCCATGGATGTCTTTCCTCCTCAGTCCGCGTCAAAGGGCTTCTCATGGTACTCGGCGTAGAGGTCGTCGATCATCTCCGCCAGGTGATACCACTCGATGAGGGTATGATAGGCCACCTTGCGGAGATAGGCCTCGTCGCAGGGGGTCCTGGGCACCCGGACGATCTTGCCGTCCTTGGGCCGCCAGCCGATCCACTCCACGCTCCGCCGCTCGAAGCCTCCATCGGGGTGGGGGCGGATCTGGCCCAGGGTCAGGTGGGCGCCCTCGAAATCGAAGCTCTCCCAATCGGCGGTGTCCGCCAGCTTGTAGCCGTAGGGGTTGTCGTTGATCTCGTCGATTCTCTCCTGGGTAAGGCCGTAGTCCCGCAGGTTATAGCCGTGGCGGATGGTATCATACTGCCGGTCCCCCTCGCCCATGTCCAGGCTCTCGGTGGTGTGGATGCCCTCACTCTTATCCGTCCAGTTGATGAAGTAGTGGTCCCAGTGGTCGGCGGGGTTCCAGATCTTGTAGCGCAGATTGCCGCTGCCCTCGGGCTGGCTTTTGGGGTGGAAGTTCAGCCAGTTTAAGTACCAGAAGAGCTTCTTCACGTCCAGCTCTTTGGGGAAGCGCATATAGGTGGCGATGTAGCCGGAGCCGTCGGGGAACATGCAGTAGGCGTTCTCCTTCTCGCAGTACTCCCCGGGCTTTTTCAGCCAGTCCAGAAAATTCTCCGCCCTGAGGACGCTGTCCGGGTCCACCGGGGGCGCGAAGATCTCGTCCTTCACCGCCTGGGGCAGCTCCTTCATGGGATAGCCGTAGTAGAAGCGGGCGAGGGGCATCTGCTGCTCGGTGATGCTGAGGGGCTGCAGTTTGTTGTACACGGTGGTTTTCTCCTTTCCTTCTCCGTCTGTGCTTCCGTGGATTTCGCGGGAGACTGTCTTCCGCCTTTCCTTCCGTTTGCCGGACTTTCTATCATTGTATCGGGAAATTTCCGGGGGAGCAATCCGATTTTTGATGCGCTTTCGGAAAGCGATCGGATTCCAAATCCGCTCCCGGCTTGATTCGGATATTGCATCGGATCGTGCTTTAATGCTGTTTCTGCATCAGTCATTTCTCGCCGGTTCTTTCTTATTTTGCAGAAAAGGCTCATAATCCTTCTTGAATGTCCGCAGAATCATGTATTATAATGGGAATGCGTAAGAATCGGTTTGGGAGCCGTCCATCCCGCAGCCCTCGGAGGTCTACGATGAAAATACAGAATCTGCGAGAATTCATCATGCTGGCCAACATCAAAAACTACAATCTGGCCGCGGAAAAGCTGTTCATTTCCCAGCCCACCCTCTCCCGCCACATCAAGGAGATCGAGGACGAGCTGGGCGTGGTGCTGCTGGATCGCAGCACACGGAAGGTCACCCTGACGGAGTACGGCATCTATTTCCTCCCCTTTGCCAAGCGGATCGTCACCGAGGAGAACGGTTATCTCTACGGCCTTTCCGAGATGAAGAAGGCGGAGATGAGGACCATCTATCTGGGCGTCGTCTCGGAGGTCAACCAGGATGTGGAGGATCTGATCGCCCGGTACAATATCAAAAACCCCGACGCCATCATCAAAACCTGCAACGGGGAATCCGAAGACCTGAAGGCGGAGCTGAAAAACCGTCATCTGGACTTCATATTTATCCGCGAAGGGGCAGAAAAGGATCCCTCCCTCTCCCACATTCCCCTGTCCTCCACCACGCTGAAGGTTTTGATGCCCGACTCTCATCCCCTGGCCGGGAAAGATCCCGTTCACATCGAGGAGCTGAAGAAGGAATCGTTTTTGATGAACGAGAGCACCTCCCTGGCATACAAGGACAGCATGGAGCTGGCCGCCGCCCACGGCTTTGAGCCGGAGGTCGTTTTTCAGGGCAATAAGTCCCAGGTCATCAACCTGGTCCGTCGCGGCATGGGGATCTCTCTCATGTACATGGATCCCGGAGGCATCGGGTATCCGGATCTTTTCATCACCACCCTGGCCCCCATCCGCAAGGCGGAAATCAACTGTGTCTATCAGCGGGACCTCATGCAGGAAAAAGGGCAGGGGAAGCACGAATCCTTCCTTCGCTTTATAGAGGAGAACGCCGTCTCCTGACAGAGCCGCATTTCCGTTCCTTCCCGCCGGGATAGCCATCGGCTTTCGACGAGAAAAGTAAAACCACGCGTAATGGGCGGGTGTCGTAAAACAGTTTTAGGACTTGAGCGTGCTTGAATAGCTCTTGATGCTGTTTGCGGAGAGGTCCGCTTCCCGCATTTCGCTGATCATCATTTCCAGGTCTTCCTTCCTCAGGTCATCCAGCGGAATATCCACATTCAGATACTTTTTGATGGCAGAAAAATGCTGTTTATAGGTGTTGATGGTCTTTTCCGCGAGTCCTTTTGCTTTTTTGGCCATGAGGAAGTTTTCGAAGGTCTCTGCTACGGCAAGGCTGTTTTTGATTGTGATTCTCTTCATTTTTCGACACTCCTGAATCTCCGTTTTTTCTATGAAATTCAAGCGTCTCATTTTGAGAGGGAAAAAATAAGAAAACCGCCGAGATCCTTACGATCTCGGCGGTTCAGACTGTAGACAAAGGCCTGTGGCCGGAATCCATACATCCAAGGCCCGGTGTTTCTTCAGGGTTTCCCCCTCTTAGAAATGCCGGATCCTGACGTAGGGGCGGCTATTAGCCGCCCGATAA
>CAMNAO010000020.1 GCA_946531435.1 uncultured Clostridia bacterium | reverse complement strand
CTGATAGCCGCCCCTACGTCAGGACCAGGCATTCTTTGCGAGGGGAAACCCTGAAAAAACACCAGCCCTTGAACCTATGGATTCCGGTCACAGGCCTTTGTCTACAGTCTGAGAATCTTACATTTTCCGCACCATAGATCCACGGACGGCAGGCATGGCCGTCCGTGGGGGTTTTCAGGTATAGCGCCGGGCGCCGATGTAGATCTCCTGGAAGTACTGGGTGGTCATATCCATGATCTTCACAGGATTGCCCGCCTTGTTCTCGGCGATGAAGCGGCCGCCGCCCAGATAGATGCCCACATAGGAGGGGCTGCGGTCCTCCTCATAGGTGAAGAACACCACGTCGCCGGCCTTCAGGTCGCTCTGGGCGATCTCTGTCCCCTGCTTGTACATCTCGCTGGTGCGCCGGGGAATGGTGACGCCGCACTCCTTGAAGACCCAGTAGACAAAGCCGGAATTATCAAAGGTATCCGGTCCCGCGGCGCCGTACTCATAGTCCGCGCCCACCTTGCTCTCGGCCAGCTGGCAGATCTTTTCCGTCAGACTGAGGTCCGGCTCCGCCGGTTTTTCCTCCTGGGCGGGCTGCTCCTGAGGCTTTTCCTCCTGGGGCTTTTCCTCATAGCTTCCGTAGGCGGTGAGAGCGGTGCTGTAGGTTTGGGTGGCGCTGACGGGGTCCAGTCCCTCCACGTAGATCCAGATCCGTTTGGCGCCGAAGGCGTTCAGGTAGCTGTTGACCACGCTGCCCATCAGCATGTATTCCCCCCGGGCATCCGCCGCCGCCAGCTGCTTTCCGAAGGCGGCGTTGAGGTTGAGGGCCAGCTCGCCGTTCCCCTGGGTCTCGGAGCCCATGAGCTCCATCCAAAGCACCTGGACGCCGGCGTCCAGGACGCCCTTCTCCTTCAGCTTCGAGGCCACCCAGTCTCCGTCCAGATTTGAGGTGGTCAGCGTTTCCGTACGGAAGCTCACGCCGTCGGCGGCAGGGCTGTAGATGGTCACGCTGACGGGGGTTGCCGCCGGCGGGGCGGGAATCTCCTCCTGTTGAGCGGGGGCAGACGAACCCGAAGGATTGGAATCGATCCCGTTTGCCGGTTTGGCTCCGCTGCCGCTCTCGCCGCTGGCGGCGGAGGCTGTGCTGCCCGCCGGGTAGTCGGCGTAAAGCGTCTCCGCCAGTCGGGTGAGGGTGTCGCCCTCGGCCCCCTGTGTGGCCGCCAGGGCCAGGGTCAGAGAGCGCTGGCTGTCAAACCACAGCACCACGCCGGAGCCGGAATCTGTCAGTCCCAGCTGGCCCTTGTGGCCCGCCACCTGGATCTCCTTCTCCTCGGAGAAGGTGGCGTAGACCACGGAGATATTGTTCATGCGGGCGGCGCTGCGGGCCCGGGCAACATACTGTACCCCATTCTCCTCAAACTGGAGCTGGAGCATGCCGGTATCGCCGCCGGTATTGATATCGAACCAATGGACCTTCTCGGCAGTCTCAGGCAGCTTCAGCAGGATGCCGTAGCGCTGCAAAACCGCATCCCTGTCAATTTCCTCATAGGGGTTGGCAACGCCGATGGCCACGGCCTTTTCCGGGGCGGCATCCCCGCCCTGGGCCGGGGCAGAGCTGCCCTTCCCCTCCGGCATGATCCCGCCGGGGCCGGCCGGCGTCTCCTGCTTCTTGCCGCAGGAGACCGCAGAAACAATCAGAAGCAGCGCCAAAAGCAGTGCCGCAAGGCTTTTCCTTTTCATTTTCACATCCTCCGTCTATACATAAAGAATAGCCTCTTCAGGTGACAATTCGGTGACAAAAGGGAAGGGCCCTCAGTCCTCTCCCCGGGGGAGCTCCCGCACCCGTCCATCGGCAAGAACCAGGTAGTCCTCCCCCTTGAGGGCGGTGCCGATCTCCACGACCCTGGCCTCCGGCCGGATCACGGCGGTCCTCTGATACTCCTCCCTGGCGGTGAGAACGCCGCCCACATAGGTATCCCGGAAGATCACGAAGTCCAGGCCGGACTTGCCGGGCACCATCACCGTGACGCTGCCCTCGGGTCGGACCGGGTTCCCCACATACTCCACGGGCAGAGCGGTGGGCACCTCAAAGCGCACATAACGCGTGCGGACCGTGGTGATATAGATGCTCATGCCGTCCCGAAGCCTGTCCCCCAGGCCGCAGCTGACGTAGTCGCCGGTGCGGACATCCGCCCCCACCTGCTGCAGAAGGTCCCGAACGGTGTCACCGCTGGTGGAGATGAGGCTCACCTCGCCGTCGATCACAAGGCGCACCCGGATCCCCCGGTGGAGCTTCAGGGTGCGTTCGCTGCCCTCTCCATAGCTCTCCACCCGGTCGCCGAACTCCATCTTGAGCCCGGCCTCCTCCAAAACAAGGGAGGGATCCTGTTCGTAGCTGGAATGGAGGAAGGCCGCGCCCCCGTCCACGATGGTATAGTGGACCTGGCGCCCCGCCAGAAGATAGAAGCAGAGACCCACCCCCGCCGCAAACAGGACGATCGCCGTCCACAGCAGCAGAGTGGGTCGACTGAGCCTTCTCTCTCTCCTGGCCTTCGCCATGACACCGCTCCCCAACCGGTAAAGCACCGGAACACATCAAAAATACGCAAAGCCGATTCAGAGTCATTATACAACGGGGACCTTGTTATGTCAATCAAAACGGGGCGAAAAAGGGCGCTCCCCAGCCGATCTTTGGACGGCAAAGGAAGCGCTTTGTTCCGTTAAAAAAACAGCACCCCCGCCAGGATCAACCCGGCGCCGAGGATGGCGAACACCACGGCCAGGGTCTTTCCCTCGCCCTTGGCCCTTTCGATCACCTGACGCCTGCGCTCCGCCAGCTGTTTCTTCCGCTCCCGCTCCGATTTTGCCCTGCGGCCGGGCTGCAGCCTGGCCCGGTTCACCGTCCACATGGTGCTGAGGAACACCGGATTCTCCCGGGCGGCGAGGAACCATTGCAGGGCGCCGGAAAGGATGAAGCCGACCCCCAGAACCGACAGCATATCCCCCATCTTTTCGGCAAAGACGGTGAGTAGCGCCGGCACCAGCACCAGGGCCAGCCGGAGGCCGTAGCCCTTCACCCAGGAAACCTGAAAAATGCGATCCTCAGACATGCTGTCCCTCCTTTAAAAGCCTGTTCCTATTATAAAGCCGCGCTGCCGCCCATACAAGCCCAAAGTTTAGTAAAAATATTTCACTTTCCCCCTTGACAAATAGGTAAATTTAAGTTACTATATGCCCATAAAGCAAAGCTTCGCCGTTTATGGCGAGAGAAAGGAGAAAACAATGTTTGGCTTTGTCTTGGGAATTCTTGTGATCGTCCTTGGTCTCACGGTGGGCGCTGCCCTCCGGAAGGACCGGAAAGTCACCGGCGCGGCGGTGATGGTGCTGCTGCCCCTTCTGGGCGCGGTGCTGATCCTCTCCTCCTGCGTCACCAGCGTCCCCGCGGGTCACACCGGTGTGGTCACCACCTTCGGTCGGGTGGAGAACTTCACCCTGGACTCCGGTATGCACCTGGTGATGCCCTGGCAGAAGGTGGTAAAGATGGATAACCGGATCCAGAAGCAGACCACCATGCTGCCCTGCTTCTCCTCCGATATTCAGGAGGTGGAGATGCTCTACACCGTGAACTATCAGATCCGCAAATCCGACGCCATGACCATTTATCGCACCATCGGCGTGGACTACTACAACACGGTCATCACCCCCAGCGTGGCCGAGGCCGTGAAGGTGGCCACCGCCCGCTACACCGCGGAGGAGCTGGTGAGCCAGCGCAGCGAGCTGGCGGAGGCCATTGAGGCGGTCCTCAGCGAGAAGCTGCTGCCCTACAACATTGAGCTGGTAGCCACCTCCATCGAGAACATGGACTTCACCGACGCCTTCACGGATGCCGTAGAGGCCAAGCAGGTAGCCCAGCAGAACAAGCTGCGGGCCGAGACCGAGGCCGAGCAGAAGGTGGTAGAGGCCGAGGCCGCCGCCCAGGTGAAAAAGGTCCAGGCTGAGGCCGAGGCCGAAGCCCAGAAGATCGCCGCCGACGCCCAGGCCTATGAGATCGGCGTGCGGGCCGACGCCGAGGCCGAGGCAAACCGCAAGATCGCCGAGAGCCTGACGAGGGAGCTCATCGACTACACCTATGCCAGCGCCTGGGACGGTGAGCTGCCCACCGTGGTCACCGGCTCCGACAGCGCCGCCATCCTGGACGTCAGCAAGATGGTGGAGTAAAGTCCAGATAACTTCACACGCCCCGGGAACTCCCGGGGCGTGTAAGACTGTAGATAAAGGCCTGTGGCCGGAATCCATACATCCAAGGCCTGGTGTTTCTTCAGGGTTTCCCCTCTTAGAAATGCCGGATCCTGACGTAGGGGCGGCTATTAGCCGCCCGATAAACAAAGTGAACTATTAGGGCAGCACCGCCCAATTGCGTCTTCGGCGCTTTGCGGTCTTTTCACGCCACAAATTCGTCTCGAAATCTTGAAATACACAAAGTATTCCTGCGATTTCTCGCCTTTTTTGTGACGAGAAAATCCTCGCAAATCACTCTCGCCGAATTGCGCGGTGTTGCCTTAGAATCATTGCCAGTAATAACTAATATTTTTATTTGCACATTTTTCGCAATTGTCCGGATTCATGCACGGGCGGCTATTAGCCGCCCCTACGGTGTCTTGGGAAATACCTGCGTTTCCGTGTTTCTCCTCATCATCCGGGCTTTGTCTACACGCTCACACGCCCCGGGAACTCCCGGGGCGTGTTTTTTTGTGCCTCAGAGTAAGACGGCTACGAGCCCATCCCTCAGCGGGCGGGCAGGGGCAGCTTTTTGGGAAGGATGACCTTGCCCAGACAGCGAAGCTCCGGGACCGATTCCGGGGGGACGGTGATGTTGGCGTCCTGCCGGGCGGGATTGGCGGAGAGAAGATAGACCGTGCCGTAGGGATCCTCCACCACCTGCTTGCAGAAGACCTCACCCCGATAGGCCCAGAGGCCCACGTCCCCGTCCTCCAGCCGGGCATTCCGGATCACATAGATCCGCTGGCGATCGTGGAGATAGGGCTCCATGCTGTCGCCGGAGATGTTGACGCAGTAATCCGCTCCCCTTGGCATTTCCTTCGTCCGGGGCAGCTCCACATAATCGTCATCCAGCACCGGGGCGGCGTAGCCCGCGGCAGGGGTATGGAGATAGAGCCGGATGGTCCCCAGCGTCTCCGTCTCCTCCGGCACCAGGGCATAGCGGGTCAGCAGAAAGTCCACATAGTCCATGGCCATGAGCTGTCCCTGGTCGTTGAGACGGTAATACTTGCCGCTGATCCCCTCCTCCGGGAAGGGCAGCACCGCGGGAGAGGGCTCCGCCTCCGACGCCGTCTCCCAGCCCATGAGAAAGGCGGGGGTGGTATTCAGCACTCCCGCCAGGGCCTCGATCTTCTCCCCGGGGATGTTGCCGATGACGCCGGTTTCATAGCGGCTCATGGTCTGGCGGCTCACGCCCACCCGGCGGGCCACATCCTCCAGGGTCATGTCCAGCTCCTGCCGCCGTCGTTTGATGTTCTCCCCGATGCGCATGTCGCTCTCCTCCTATCATGGGCGGCAAAAGGGCCGCGCTTGGTGCTTTTTGTCCTGCGGCTATGAAGATATCTTCCCTGTCATCGTTCGCGGTTCCGCCCGGAGGGCGGGAGCGAAAGGACGGAAAGCAACTATAGAGCTGTTCTGCGGCTATTATATCACGCATTGCGTAATATGCAACAAATTCATCAAAATTTTTCAAAAAATCCCTTGACACGCACCAGCCCGATTTGGTATGCTTTGGTACGCAAGACGTAACAAGGCAATGCAGGAGGGGATCGATGACGGATGTAAGACGGCTTCGCGCCCTGCTGAAGGAGCGGGGCGTAAGCCCGGCAAAAGCGGCGGATTTCCTGGGGATTTCCCGGGAATCCTTCCGCCGGAAGCTGCGCCGGGGCCGCTTCGACAGCGATGAGATGCTGTCCCTGGCCGCCCTTCTCAAGATGCGGGATCCCGCATCCATCTTTTTTGCCCCGGTTGTTACTTGTTGCGCACCAAACGAAAAGGAGAGAAACATGATCCATGGAGAACGGGCCCCGGTGCGGGAACGGCTGCCGGAGCCGCCGCTTGAGCCGCCGGAGGAGGAGATCCTCTGCCGCTGCGGAATCTGCGACGGGGAGATCTACCCCGGCGAGATCTACGGCCTGGGTGAGGAGGGGGCGGTCTGCACCGACTGCCTGGAGGAGAGCTGGCGCTCGCTCAGCGTATCTGAGCGCTTCCTTTGCATGGGGCTGGAGCCCGCGGAATGACGGAACGCCCGGCAAAGGGGAGAACAGAAAGGAGGACGAGGCAATGGCAAGATCGGTACGCTGGACGGAGGCGGATGTAAAATGCCCCTTCTTCCGGCGCATGCGCTGGACCAGCCGCGCCGTGGTCTGTGAGAGCGGCGAAAAGCGCCGGGGCGTGGCGAAGCGCAGCTTTCCCACCGACGGAGAGCTGGAGGACTATCTGACCCGGCACTGCTGCAGCCTTCCCGGCTGCGAAAGCTGCCCCGGATATCGGGCGGCCTGGGCCAAATACGAATGAGCCGGAAGAAGAAGTGCGATCCCCTGGAAGAGGGCGTCACCCTGGCCTCAGAGATCTCCCTTCTGCTGCTGCGCCAGGTGGCGGCAGCGGTGGAGGATCCCCAGGGGGACCGCTCCCTCAAGGCCGTAAAAGAGTATGCCGGGGCGGTCAAAAGCCTTCAGGATACGTTGGGGGCCGGGGCAGAAATCCGCCGGAAGCTCACGGAGGGCGGGGACGGGGATACCATCCGGATCATTCTGGGTGAGGCGGAGGAATACGCAAATTAAAAGGAGGAACCATGGCGGCAGGATGGACAAACCGGGATAACCGGGACGACACCGGCAGCGGCAGCAGCACCGGCCGGAAGAAAGAAAAGAAGCAGGGGACCTTCAACACCCCCACGATCAAGGACAGAGGGGCCGCAGCCGGGACGCCCTCCGGGGGCGGCGGGGAGGCGGCCGCCCTCCCCTACTACGGCAGCGGCGACACCTCCCGCGCCGGAGAGGGGGAACCCGTCTTCCGCGCCCCGGAGGCGGCGCCGGGGACGGAGGGCGGATCGGCCTTCCCCGTCTTTGATTACAGGGGAAGCATGGAGCGCTATGACCCCGCTGCGGACAGCGCGGTCCTGTCCGCGAGAGAAGCGCTCAGCGCCCGGATGAACGATGCGCCGGAGTATCAGGACCCCTACGGGGAGGAGTTGGCGGATCTCTATGAAAGGATCACCGGACGCGGCGATTTTCAGTACGACCTGGAGGGGGACCCTCTCTATCAGCAGTACCGGGCCCTCTACCTGCGGGACGGGCGACTGGCCATGGAGGACACCATGGGGCAGGCGGCCGCCCTCACCGGCGGCTACGGCTCCAGCTACGGGCAAAGCGTCGGGCAGCAGCAGTATAACGCCTATCTTCAGCGCCTCAATGAGGCGGCGCCGGAGCTCTATGACCGGGCCTTTGAGCGCTGGCAGAGCGAGGGCACCCGGCTGGACCGGCAATTCGACCGGCTGCGGGAACTGCAGCAGGACGAATACGGCCGCTACCGGGACGCGGTGGCGGACTGGCGGGCCGATCTTAAGGACGCCAGAGAAGCGGAGGCCCTGGCCTATGACCGGGGAGTGGACGCCTGGCAGCGGGACCGCAGTCTGGAGGAGACGGCCTATGACCGGGCCGCCGATCAGTGGCGGCGGGATATGCAGCTAAGTGAGGCGGCCTACGACCGGGCGGCCGATCAGTACGACCGGGACTTTGCCCTCTATCAGGAGCGGTACCGCCGTCAGCAGGACGGCCTGAATACGCTACAGAAGCTCCTCCAGAACTCCGGCTACATCCCCTCCCAGCAGGAGCTTCTCTCCCTGGGGCTGAACGAGGAGGAGGCGGAGGCCCTGCAGGCCTCCCTGCAGCCCGCGCCCGCCGCCGGCGGCGCGGAATCGGCAGGCCAGGAAAGCTCCGCTGCCGCAAAAAACAGCGCCAAAACCAAGAATTCCCAGGCCAGGGCGGCCTTCAACCGCGCCAAAAAAGAGAAATAAGCCTGTGGGCGGGCGGCGGGAAAGAGACGGAGCCGTGGGCCTAACCCACTGAAAAGGGCCCCATGGGGCCAAAAGGAGGAAGCAATGATGCATCACGAAGACTGGGATCTGCAGCTTCTGGCTGAGGAGGTCAATGAGCGGGATCCCGCGGGCGTAATCCCCGAAGGGGCGGTCACGACAGAGGCGGAGCCCTCCCCCGCCCCGGCCGAGGCCCTTCCCCCGAGGGCGGAAGGCGACGCCGGCCTTACAGAGGAGCTTCTCAGACGGGGCGTCCCCCGGGAGAAGCTGGAAAGGCACCGCAAAGCCCTGGAACGCGCCGGGGCGAGGGCGGCCACGGGCAGGCAGCCGGGGGTGGGGGCACAGGCGGCACCGGTGAAAACGCCCGAAGACGGCCCCTCCTCCAACGGAACGGGGAACGAGAGCACCTCATCCGCCGCTGGCGCGGCACCTTCCCCTCAAGGGGAAGGCAACGAGAGCCAGGCAGGAGCCAAAGATGCACCGGCGAAGCTGACCCTGGAGCAGCTGCTGGCAGACCCGGAGAGCCGGAAAATCCTCCACGACTACGCCAACGGCATCGTCCGCGAACGGGTGAAAAACACCGGGCGGGATGCGGCGGCCTATCGGGCGCTGGCGCCGGCCCTGGAGGCCCTGGCGGAAAAGCACGGCATGATCGGCGGGGACCCCGATCCGGAGGAGCTCAGTCGGCGGATCCTGGCGGAGGTCCGGCTGCGCTCTGCCGGGACCGGCGCCCCGGATCGTCCCGCCGGGCCTCCGGCTCCCCGGATCGATCCCCGGCGGGAGGCGCTTTTCAGGGCCCACTTTGGCGACCTCAGACGGCAGGAGGCGGAGCTGAGGAAGGATTATCCCGGCTTCGACCTGGGGGAGGCCCTGCGGGACCCCGCTTTTGCCCGCATGGTGGCGCCAGGCAGCCCCCTCGGACTGGAGGATGCCTATTTTGCCACCCATCGGCAGGAGATCCTTGCCGACCGGGAGCAGCAGATCCGGCAGCGCGCCCTGGAGGAGGCCTCCCGCGCCCTCCGGGCCGGGCAGCAGCGGCCCCGGGAGAGCAGCGGCTCCCGTGGGAACACAGCAAGTCCCAGCCTCAGCCGGGAGCAGCGGGAGGATCTGAAGCGCAGGATCCATGCCGCCGCGGCCCGGGGAGAAAAGATTTATCCGACGTGACTGACTCCTCGTAAAGCGCGATGGCTCATTTGAGCGCATCGGCAGCTTCTCCCTCATCCGCCCCAGTTTGCGAACTGGGGCACCTTCCCCCGCTGGGGGAAGGCTATGGGGACGGGGAGCGAAATGAAAGGAGAATTGAACAATGAAAGAAGCAAGGAAGACCCTCATCATCTGGAACCTTCAGCTTTTGGCCGACGCGGGCACTCTGGTGAACGCCACCGGCAGGTATCAGAACGCCTACGACGCCTCTGACTACCAGGCCTTTGACGCCACCAACACCCTGGCGGCGGAGCTGAAGACCTTCTACGACACCGAGCTTTTGGAGAACGCCCGGCCCAAGCTCGTCTACGCCCAGTTCGGCAAAAAGCAGCCCCTGCCCCGGGGCCGCGGCAAGACCGTGGAGTGGCGCAAGTGGAACACCTTCGCCAAGGCCGCCCAGCTTACCGAGGGCGTCATCCCCACCGGCCAGAAGTTCGGCCTCAGCTACATCCGGGGCGAGATCAGCCAGTACGGCACCTACGCCTCCATCACCGACCAGCTGGAAATGCACGCATATGACGACGTGATCCTGGGCGCAGCCGAGGAAATGGGTGCCAGCATGGCCGAGACCCAGGAGTACCTGATCCGCCAGGCCCTCATGACCGGCACCAACGTACTCTATGCCGACAACCTGAACGCCGACGGCAGCTATAAGAACACCCCCACCAGCCCCGCCGCCATGGGCGCCAGCGCTGCCAACGGCTACGCCTATCTCACCCCCGACGTGATCAACAAGGCCGTCACCAAGATGAAGAAAAACCGGGTGGAGCCCGTAAACGGCCGCTTCTACTGCGTGATCCACCCCTCCGTGGCCTACGACCTGCGCTCCAACCCCGACTGGGTGGACTACCACAAGTACGCCGCCGTGGGAGAGCTGATGAACGGCGAGATCGGCGAGCTGCACGGGGTCCGCTTCCTGGAGAGCGATTTTGCCCCCGTGCTGGGCGGCGACACCTACCAGAACAAGGAAGGCGGCGTCACCTATGCCTGTTTCCTCTTCGGGAAAGACGGCTTTGGGATCATCGACCCGGAGGCAGGCGCGGCCCAGATGATCGTCCACGACAAGAGTGAGATCGGCGGCCCCCTGAACCAGTTCTCCACCGTGGGCTATAAGCTGGAGAGTAACGGCGCCACCCTCCTCTATCCCGAGCGGGTGCTGCGGATCATGGTCACCAGCTCTTACAGCGGCAGCGATACCGCCAACTGAGCTCCTCGTGACGCCTCATCGTAAATGCGGGAGGGGCAAGCCCCTCCCCTACGAGGCGTAGGACGGGGAACGCGGGCGGCAGGTTGCCGCCCCTACGGGGTGCGGCACGGGTACGGCGGGCCGTCGAGGGCGCCGGCCCCTACAACAATACGATAAGGAGTTTTTATGGCTACCAAGACCAATAAGGAACCTGAGACCAATACCGCAGCCGCCGTTGCGGAGGATGACGGCAGGGAGGATATCTTTATTCCCAGAGGGGATCCCAAGGGAGACCCCAATCTGTTCGTCTCCGTCAACGACTATACGGCCATTCTTCCCAGAGGGCAGATGAGCCGGGTCCCCCACTATGCGGCAGAGGAAATCCGCCGCTCCTTTGCGGCAGAGACCGCCTTCTTTGAGAGCTCCCAGGAGCGGGAGATCAAGGAATAAGCCGCGCCGAGGGGGCCGCTTCGGCGGTCCCCCTTTTTTATCATCGCAAGGAGGCAAAATGGCACAGGGAAAAACCGGCAGCGTCACCATTGACGGGATCGTCAGCGAGGGCGTACAGGGCAAGCTGAAGATCGACCTCAGCGAAACCTACGACCAGGCGGCAAATTCCAGCAATCTCAGCATCACCCACGTATGGCTTCAGATCAACAGCTACACCGGCACCTACAACGGCGACCTGGTGATCCGCATCAACGGCCAAAACGCCGTCACGCTGGATGGCAACAGTCTCAATAACTCCGTCGGCGCCTGGTCCCAGAATACCTGGATCGAGGTGAAGAACCTCTCCGGCGGGGCGATCACCGGCAGCGTCGATAACATTCTCCACAACACCGATGGCACAAAGGCCGTCGCCGTCAGCGTACACAAAAACAACTGGGGCAGCCCCATGTTCATGGACGCCGGCGGATTCGGCTACAGCTTCGCCGACGAGGCAAGCGCCAGCTTCACGCTGACCACCATCCCCAGGCAGTACACCCTCTCCCTTTCCGCCGGGACGGGCAGCACCATCACGGTGACAAGAAACGGGACGGCGCTCTCCAACGGGGCAACCATCACCTACGGCGATATGTTGACCATCAACTTTGCCGCCTTGACGGGCTACAGCCTGGGAACCCACACCGTCAACGGTACGACCTTCACCAGCGGCGGGACAAAGACGGTGGACGGACCCGTGAACGTGGTGGCCACGGCGTCCCCCATCCGCAGCACCATCTCAGCGCCCAACGGGACCTTCGGGAGCCCCATCAGCATCACGGTGACCCGGTATTCCACCGCCTACACCCACACCATCAGATACGTCGTCACCGGCAGCAGCGGCGTTTACACCGGCGAAATCGCCACCAAAAGCAACTATACCGGCATCTCCTGGACGCCACCCGACAGCATCATGAACGCGATTCCCAACGACACCAGCGTAAGCTGCACCCTGACGTGCATCACCTACAACGGCGGCACCCAGGTGGGCACCCACAGCATCACCATCACCCTCTCGGTGCCCGCCTCCGTGGTCCCCACCCTGGGAAGCGGCTGGGCGGCAGCGGGGTACAGCAACAGCGGCACGGCGGCCTCCGGGATCAGTCTGCCGGTGGTGGGATACAGCAAGCTGACCGTGACCCTTGACGTCAGCAAAATCACCCTCCCCTATTCCGCCACCCTCTCCGGTGTGGCGATCACCTACGACGGCACCACGAAATCCCGCAGCACCAGCGGCACCGAGACCTTCGGCACCATCCGCAACGCCAAATACTACCCGCAGAGCGGCGACTGGGCCGAAGGGCACTACGTGGGGGCGGACGCGGTGGTAACGGACAGCCGGGGCCGAACCGCCTCCCAGAAGCTGTGGCTGCTGGTCTATCCCTACGCCGCACCCAACCTCTCCGTCAGCGCATTCAGAAGCGACAGTCAGGGCACGGCCCAGGCGGACGGGACCTACGGCTCCGTGACCCCCAGCGCGAGCTTCACAGACCTCAACGGGCAGAACAGCCTCACCCTTACCTACTGGCTGCGGGCCCAGGGCGGCAGCTGGGGAACTGAGACCGCCCTCCCCAACAACACGGCGACGATCCTTTCCTGGCTCAGTCAGAACACGACCTATGAGGTCTGGGTCCGGGCAAGGGACAGCCTGGGAGGGCAGCGGGACATCAACGTGGTGATCCCCACCGTGGCCGTGGCCTTCAATCTGAAGGAGGGCGGCAGCGGCGGCGCCTTCGGCAAATACGCCGAGACGGCGGGCGTGCTGGACGTGGCCTGGGCCCTGCTGCTCCGGGGCGGTGCCTCTTATACCACGGTGGCAGACTATGGCAGCGCCTGGGATGACACCGACAACGGGACCATGAAGCTCCACAAGAGGAGCGGATATGACGAGCTGATCCTGACCCTCCGCTTTTCAGACGCCAGCGGGATGCAGATCAGCATGGGGTTCAGCGGCAGCAACTTCGGCCTCTGGTACCGGGGACGGTACGGCAGCGTCTGGACAAACTGGACGCCCATTTCCACCACGCCTATCAGCTAAGGAGGAACGATATGACCATTTCGGAAGCCATCGGGGCCATTGACCGGCTGCGGCCCAACCAGTACAGCCGGGAAGAGAAGGTCAGCTGGCTCAGCGACTTAGACGGGCAGATCTATACGGAGATCCTTCAGCGGCGGCAGCGGGTTTCACCCCCCGCGCCCCCCTGGCCCAATCCCCTGGGCACCGGGTCCGACCTCACCTCCATTCCACCGGATCCGCCGGCGGAGGACGGGGCTACCTGGACCGGGGAGGACATCACCGACGCTTTTGCGGGCTATGACGGCGAGACCGACGGGGACACCGAGCTCTTGGTGCCTTTCCCCTACGACCGGGAGCTCTACACCGCTTATCTCATGGTGAAGGTGGACGAGAGCAACGCGGAATTTGACAAGTACAACCAGTCCGTGGCGCTTTTCAACACCGCCCTGGAGGCTTACCGCAACCGGATCAACCGGCAGCGGCGGGCTGCGGGGCCGGGGAGATTCTGGTGGTGACCCATTTGGGTGGCGTCACCAAAATGGTGCTCGACGATAGCATCTCCCTCATCCGGCCCTACGGGCCACCTTCCAGCACAAGGCACCTCACCGTGACACGGGATCAAAGATCCCGGCCACGCTGGGCCCGCTGGGGGAAGGCTTTGGCGCACTGGGCCTGCTGGGGGGAAGGCGCTGGAAGACGGGGGATGCGGATTGCCACGTCACCAGTCTGCGGACTGGTTCCTCGCAATGACATGCAGAGACGGGGGACGGAGCGTTTTGCGGGGGCATGAATGACCTCCGCAAACGGCGGGCAAGTTGCGAGGGAAAACCCCTCAGTCAGCCTACGGCTGACAGCTCCCCTGAGAGGGGAGCCAAGCCCTCCGGACCTGCGGGCCACCTTCCCAAAAGGGGGAGGCAAGGAGGCGCGATAAGGAGGATTTGAATTGGGAAGAAAACGATACGTAAACGCCGGCGCCACCCGGCGGGTGATGACGGACGCCTTTCTGGGCTATCAGCACACGCTGAAAAACCCTGAAGGGGCCTGGTATGACATGGAAAACCTCACCGGGGAGGAATATCCCCTGCTGGCCACCAGAAAGACGAGAGCCGTCTTCCTGGCCCCGACCGCGGGGCAGAGCGCCCGGTACCAGGGGCTGATCGCCAAGGACGCCCTGACCTTCGTGGAAGGCAGCACCCTCTACTACAACGGTTACCCCACGGGGCTTAATGACCTCTCCGTGCCGACGATCACCAGGAGCGAGACGGAGCCGGGTCTGCCCGCCCAGGGGGAATACTGGTATGATCCCGCCACCGGCGTGACGATGCAGTACCGGTCCGGGATCTGGGTGGAGGCGAGCTATCCCCGGAAGCAGCTTGTCTCGATGGGGGCAACCCTCTGCGTCTTCCCGGATAAAAAGTACCTGAACACCGCCGATCTCACGGATTACGGCAGCATGGAGAACAGTGTCACCGTCACCGGCGCCGTCACCTACAGTCCGGCGGCAGCGGACGGCAGCGACATCAGCCCCGAAGTGGGCGCGACGCCCCCCGCAAGCCCCGCCAACGGGGATTACTGGATCGACACCGGCGGCGAGACAGATATGCTCCGGCGCTGGAGCAGCATCGACGGGGTCTGGGCCGACATCGCCGCCACTTACGTCAAGATTTCGGGTCCGCTCATCAGCAGCGGCTTCAGCCGGTATGACGGCGTGGAGATCTCCGGCAGCGCCCTGGAAGAACTGAACGGGGCCAAGGTCATTGAAGCCCTGGGCGAAGGCTACATCATCGTCACCGGTCTAACCCGGGGCACCGTCACCCAGAGCGGCACCATTACCGTCAAGCGCACCGTGCCGGACTTAGACTACGTCTGCGAGGTGGGCAACCGCCTCTGGGGCTGCTTTTACGGCATGAAGAACGGCGAGGCGGTCAATGAGCTTTACGCCTGCGCCCTGGGAGACTTCAAGAACTGGCAGAAGTTCCAGGGCCTCTCCACCGATTCCTGGGCCGCCGGCTGCGGCAGCGACGGGGAGTGGACCGGGGCCGTCAACTACTTCGGCTCCCCCGTCTTCTTCAAGGAGGAGCACATCCACATGATTGCCATCTCCGCCACCGGGGCCCACCAGGTCACGGACTATGTGGCGGAGGGGGTACAGAAGGGCTCCTGGGCCAGCCTCGCCGTGGTGGGCAGCACCCTCTATTACAAGAGTCGGCTCCACGTCTGCGCCTTTGAGGGCGGCATGCCCGCTGTGATCTCCCGGGATCTGGGCGCCGTCTCCTACAGGGAGGCGGCGGCCGGCGGCTGGGCGGACAAGCTCTATCTCTCCATGCGGAGCGCCGATGGCTGGAGCCTTTTCGTCTATGACACCCATCGGCAGTGGTGGCACCGGGAGGACAGCGTCCACGGTCTCGCCTTCGCCCCGGCGGAGGACGATCTCTACTGCCTGACGCCGGAGGGGATCCTGGCCCTCAGAGGCACCCAGGGGACGCCGGAGGACGGCACGGCCCTTCAATGGAGCGCGGAGACCGGTATCCTCTGCACCGAGCTGCCGGATCAGAAGTACGTGAGCCGCTATGATCTCCGGCTGCGGTCTTTGGCGGGCGGCAGCCTCACGGTCTGGCTGGAGTACGACAGCTCCGGAAACTGGGAGGAGCAGGAGACCGTCAGCTTCTCCGGCACCGGCTCCGTGGCCCTGCCCATAAGGCCGCGCCGCTGCGACCATCTGCGGCTAAGGCTTACGGGCACCGGCGAGATGCGCCTCTTCTCCATCGCCCGGGTGCTGGAAAAGGGCAGCGATTATACAAGATTCGGCTCTGTGACGGAGCCCTAAGGAGGGAGCAGACATGAAAGTAAATCCCCTGGCGCCGCCCATCCTGCAGGGCGGGGCGGAGCAGCAACTGCGGCAGCTGAGGGACTATCTCGTGGCCTTCCACCGGGCGCTGACCACGGCGGTGAACAGCATCGACCGGGAAAATCTGAGCCCTGCGGTGGCGCAGGCCATCAGCAGCGCGGGCGGCGCCGTCACAAAAGAGGCCCTGGACCGGCAGGCCGCCACGCTGAAAAGCCTCATCATCAAATCCGCCGACGTGGTGTATCAGGAGATGGACCGGATCACGGCGGAGCTGGAGAGCAAATACGTGGCCATCAGTGACAGCTTCGGCACCTTCACCGAGAATGTGAACTCCACCCTCACCGCCACGGCGTCCGAGATCCGGCAGGCCATCCGTTACTATGGGGAGCTGCAGAGTGCCCTTGCCGCCACGGCGGGGGATCTGCAAAGCTATATCATCGAGACCCGGGGCTATATCCGGCAGGGCATCGTGGACTATGACGGCGCGGCGCCGGTGATCGGCATCGCCATCGGGCAGGACATCCAGACCTCCGGCACCGACGTGGGCGCCGACGGCAGGACCTACGACGTCATCGAAAAGAAGAGCTTCCTCTCCATCCTGACGGCGGAGAAGCTCAGCTTTTACCAGGGAGAGAACGAGGTGGCCTATCTCAGCAACAACCAGCTATACATCACCGCGGCCCACATTCTGGACAGGATCGAGATGGGGGACGGCTGGCAGCTTGGCAGCGAAAACGGCTTCACCGTCAAATGGGTGGGCGGCTGAGGGCCCCGAAGCGGAGCCTGGAAGGAAACACGGAAGGAATCGAAAGGCAAAACCCATGGATAGAACCATCTGCTGGGGAAGACCCAGCGAAAAGCAAAGGCGCTTTCTCACCGACAGAAGCCGCTATGTGGCCTATGGTGGGGCCCGGGGCGGCGGCAAGAGCTGGGCCGTGCGCTTCAAGGCCAAGGCGCTGGCGCTCCGGTGGCCCGGCATCAAGATCCTCATCATTCGAAACAGCCTTACGGAGCTGAGGAACAACCACATCGTCCCCCTTCTGAAGGAGCTCAAGGGCCTGGCCGACTACAACCGGCAGGAGAAGGTCTTCTCCTTCCCCAACGGCTCCACCATCACCTTCGGCTACTGCGCCTCCGACGGGGACCTGGGGCAGTACCAGGGGGCGGAGTACGACGTGATCTTTCTGGATGAGGCGGGGCTTCTCAGGGAGGAGTGGATCCGCGAGATCATTGTCTGCTGCCGGGGCGTCAACCGCTTTCCCAAGCGGGTGTACTACACCCTGAACCCCGGCGGCGTCAGCCACGGCTATTTCAAGCGCCTGTTCATCGACCGCCGCTTTCAGGACGCGGAGCGGCCGGAGGACTACAGCTTTACCCAGGCCCTGGTAACGGACAACCCCGCCCTCCTGAAAAGCCAGCCGGAGTACCTCTATACCCTCCGGGCCCTGCCGCCCAAGCTGCGGAAGGCCTGGCTGGAGGGGAGCTGGGACATCTTTTCCGGCCAGTTCTTTGAGGACTTCGTGCCGAGCCCCCCGGCTGAGGCGGCAAAAGAGGAAGGCCTCACCGTGGAGGAGCTGCGGCGGCAGCGGCGGTGGTGCCATGTGATCGAGCCCTTTGACATCCCCAGGGGCTGGACGATCCTCCGCAGCTATGACTTCGGTTACGGCAAGCCCTTCTCCCTGGCCTGGTGGGCCGTGGACTTCGGCGGCACCCTCTACCGGATCCTGGAGCTCTACGGCTGCACCGAGGAGCCCAACACCGGCGTCAAATGGACCCCCGAGGAGCAGGCGAAAAAGGCGGCGGAGATCGAGGACAGTCACCCCTGGCTGAAGGGCCGGAAGATCACCGGCGTGGCGGACCCCGCCATCTGGGACGCCAGCCGGGGGGAGAGCATTGCCGAAACCTTTGCCAAATACCGGATCTATTTCACCCCCGGCGACCATCAGCGGATCCCCGGCTGGATGCAGGTCCACTACCGGCTGCAGTTCGATGAAAACGGCTATCCCCGGATGTATATTTTTGAAAACTGCAAGGCCTTCATCCGCACGATCCCCCTTTTGCAGTATGACAAGACCCATGTGGAGGACATTGATACCGCCCTGGAGGATCACGTGGCCGACGAGGTGCGCTACCTCTGTATGTCCCGGCCCGTGAAGCCCATGGTGAAGAAGGACGAGCCCACAGTCATCTTTGATCCCCTGGATCAGATGGGAAGGAGAAACGAATGGAAGAAAACGTGAGATTGCGGGGAAGGCCTGGGGCGACGGCGCCCATTGCGCCCATGGCGGCGCCGCCGGTTCCCTCCCCTGCCGCGCCGGCCGCGGCGCCGCCCAGGATCGGGAAGGAGCAGCTTCTGGAATGGAGCGCCCTATTGAACGAATACAAGGCCGGAAAGGCCGATGTGGACCGGCGGGTACGGGCCGCGGAGGAGTGGTGGAAGCTGCGCAACACCCGGCAGGAGCGCCGGGAGGGCCAGCTGGGCGCCGGAGGCCCGGAGGAATTTCACAGCCAGTCCGGCTGGCTGCACAACGTCATCGTCTCCAAGCACGCCGACGCCATGGACGCCTTTCCGGAGCCCAGCATCCTGCCCCGGGAGCCGGGGGATCGAATGGAGGCCCGGATGCTCTCCGGCATCCTTCCCGTGGTGCTGGAGCAGAACCATTTCGAGACCACCTATTCCGACGTACAGTGGCAGCGACTGAAAACCGGCACCGGCGTCTATCGGGTCTCATGGGATCCGGATGCCCTGGGCGGCCTGGGCGAGATCAGCATCCGCCGCGTCAATCTCCTGGACCTCTTCTGGGAGCCGGGGGTGGAGGACCTGCAGGAGAGCCGCTGCGTCTTCCACGTCTCCTCCCAGGAGATCGCCCTTCTGGAGCAGCAGTATCCCCACGCCCGGGGCCGGCTGCGCAGCGGCGGCTTCCGCCCGGAGACCTTCAATGATGAGCGGGAGTACAGTCTCAGTCCCCGGACCACGGTGATCGAGGTCTACTATCACCGTTTTCTCGGCGGGCGGAAAACCCTGCACTACTGCAAATACGTGGGCGACACGGTGCTCTATGCCACCGAGAACCAGCCGGAGATGATGGAACGGGGCCTCTACGACCACGGCAGGTACCCCTTCGTGCTGGACCGGCTCTTCCCCGTGGAGGGAAGCCCCTGCGGCTACGGCTTCGTGGACCTCTGCCGCAATCCCCAGACGGAGATCGACCTCATGAAGACCGCCTTTGTAAAGAACGCGGTCATCGGGGCCACTCCCCGCTTTTTCCTGCGGGAGGACGGGGAGGTCAACGAGGAGGAGCTTCAGGATCTGAGCCGCTCCGTGGTCCACGTGGGGGGCAACATGGGCAGGGACAGCCTGCGCCTCATCGAGCACCCCTCCCTGGACGGCAACCACGTGGCCATGCTGGAGGCCACGGTGCGGGAGCTGCGGGAGACTTCCGGCAACACCGAGACGGCCAACGGTTCCATGAGCGCCGGGGTCACCGCCGCCTCCGCCATCGCCGCATTGCAGGAGGCCAGCGGCAAGGGCAGCCGGGACGCCACCCAGGCCAGCTATCGGGCCTACGGCGAGCTTGTGGAGCTTCTCATCGAGCTCATCCGCCAGTTCTACACCCTGCCCCGGCAGTTCCGGATCCTGGGGGAGACGGGCGCCGAGGAGTTCGTCAGCTATTCCAACCGGGGGCTGATGCCCCAGCCCATGGCCTACGGCGGTCTTCGGCTTCCGGTCTTCGATATCAAGGTGGTTCCCCAGCGCAGGGCCGCCTACAGCCGCCTCAGCCAGAACGAGCTGGCCCTGCAGTTCTACGGCCTGGGCTTCTTTGATCCCGCCCGGGCGTCCCAGGTGCTTCCATGCCTGGAGATGATGGAATTCGACGGGAAGGAGGAGCTGCGGCAAAAGCTCCGAAAGGCAGTGGAGGACCGGGAGAAGCTGGCGCTGTGGCAGCAGCTGGCCCTGTCCCTGGCCCGGCGGTATGAGCCCCGGCTGGTTCAGGGGCTTATGGGCGCCCTGGGGACGGAGAGCGCGGCGCCCCTCCCCACCGGCGGAAAGCTTACGATGTCCGGGGGACAGCGCCGGGAGCACGCCCGGGTACGCAGTGCGCGGCAGCGGGCCCAGAACGCGCCGATCCCGGGCTCCGGCTCCTCGTGAAGGCCGATTCGTTCGCAGGGCCCCACAGGGGTCCTGCTCAGCACAAGGCAGGGGGCCCCGGCAAAGCCCTGCGGGCTTTGCCGGGGAGACGACGAGCAGCGGAGTGAATGAGCTCTCACGGAACGTGGGAGCGAACGATACGGAGCTTGCGAGGAGGACGTCGCCTTCCGAACGCGACCCACGCTGTTGGGCTCGCGTTCGGTGGGGACGGGGGTACGGGGACGGGGAAACGAAAGGGAACGGATTGCCACGTCACCAGTGTGCGCACTGGTTCCTCGCAATGACATGCAGGTACGATAGCCGCAGCGGCTGACGATTCTCCTCTGTCATTGCGAGGAGGAGCGTAGCGACGACGTGGCAATCCGCATCTCTCGTCTCCACCTCATCCGACCTCGCTCCGCTCGGCCACCTTCCCCTCAGGGGAAGGCTTTGAGGACGGGGAACGGATTGCCACGTCACCAGTCTGAGGACTGGTTCCTCGCAATGACATGCAGGTACGATAGCCGCAGCGGCTGACGATTCTCCTCTGTCATTGCGAGAAGGAGCGTAGCGACGACGCGGCATGTGAGCCCGCATATGAGCCCGCAGGCGAATATCCGTAGCGCAACCGGGCGAAGCCCGGCTCTTGGCGCGGAGTGTGGCGAACATCCGTACGAGCGCCCGAAGGCGCCGTGCTGGGCGGGCAACCGAGCGAAGCGAGGCTCTTAGCGCGGAGTGTATCCGCATCTCTCGTCTCCACCTCCTCTTTCGCGGGCGGATGAGGGCATCCGCCCCTACGTGGTGAATACACAGGAGACCCCGTAGGGGACGATGCCCTCATCGTCCCGCGTAACCCCATTCCCCATCGCGGGCGGATGTAGGCATCCGCCCCTGCGAGGTGCGGCACGGGTACTACGGGCCGTCGAGGGCGCCAGCCCCTACAGGGTGCAATCAGGCGGGCGATCACAGATCGCCCCTACGGGCTGCAAAGCCGATACGGCGGGCGCTCGTCCGTATCCCCCGTTCTCAAAAACAATTCCCGTAGTGGGGTGCCCGCAAGGCACAAGGAGAAACCTATGATTACCATTACCTATCACATAGGGCGGCATGAGATCGCCGCCAAGGGACACGCCGGGTACGCCCCGGAGGGGCAGGACATCGTCTGCGCGGCGGTGACGGCTCTCCTTACCACCCTGGCCCAGTTTGCCGCGCACGCGGGTGACGCCGAGATCCGGCTGGAGCCGGGAGACATCTATGTGCGGTGCCGCCCCCGTGCCAGATACGACCGTCCGGTGGCCCTGGTATATTCCACGGTTGCCGGGGGCCTCTGGGCCATCGCCCGGCGGTACCCGGAATATGTCAGCTTTGAGAAATACGCCTGAGGAAAGAAAAAGGAGGCTCAGCAGTGCTTATAACTGTAGATAAGAGAAGTGCCGCCGTCTTCCATGCGGATCTGCTGACCAGCGGCTCTGCGGGCATTGCGGTGCAGTTTCGCTTCAGCGAGGAATGGGAAGGGCTCGGTAAGATCGCCGTGTTCAAGGGCTCCGGGGTAAGCGTGGATGTGGTACTCACAGGCACCACTTGCGTCATCCCGGCTGAGACGCTGGCAAAAAGCGGACAGCGCCTTCTCATCGGCGTGTACGGCACGGACGGCGCCGGAGCCGTCATCATCCCCACCGTCTGGGCCAGCGCGGGAATCATTCACCCCGGCGCCGCGCCCGGTGGGACGGCGCCCATCGAACCCACGCCCACCGTGGTGGATCAGATTCTCGCCGCCGCAGCGGAGGCGGTGGAGATCGCCCGGAGCGTTCGGGACGATGCGGATTCCGGAGCCTTTGACGGCGCGGCAGGCCCTCAGGGCGAGCAGGGGCCCCGGGGGGAGACCGGTCCCCAGGGGGAACAGGGCCCTCCCGCGGAGCTCGACACCAGCCTCACCCAGGCCGGCAGGGCCGCAGACGCAAAAGCCGCGGGGGACGCCATTGCCGAGGCAAAAAGCGCTGCGCCTTCGCCGGTCATCGACACGGTTTCCGGGAATCCGGCAGTGTTTTCGGGTGCGGAAGACAAAGCCATACAGGAACTGATCCTTACCGTAAAAGGTGTCCAAAGCGGCAGCGGCATTGCGAGCTTTGAGAATCCCAGAAGCTTTGTCGGCTTTACCGGGTGCGGGATATACCACGAAGCGGAATATGACGCTTCGGCGGATCCCAAAATAGAATTTGACTGGACTGACAGCGCCGGAACAATTTATGGGTTCACGCTGAATGTAAAAACAGGGGTGTTGACCAAAACCCATTATTTGCTTGACCTGTCAAATTATACCTACTACCCGCAATCCACCTCCGGCGCGATCAATGCGAGGTTCGGTCACAACCAGGAAAGCATTGCCAACACACCGGAGGAAGAACGGCAAAGCAACTGCCTGCGGTGTTATAAAAATAATTATTCATTCCCAAACCGCGACCTCTATACCTTTACTTATGTCCGCCAGAACTATTATCCCTGCGAGATCAAGCTTCCGTCGACCTATGACACGTCGGCAAAAATCAAAGCCTTATTCAGCGACGTTGACGGCAACGGCACCCACGGATACCTTCTGACCAGATGCAGCCCTCCTGTGACGTATCAGCTCACGCCCTCGGAACTGACGGCTCTGCTCGGAAATAACGCGATCTGGAGTGAATACGGCACGATCGACGTGAGTTATGCGGAAAGTACGAAGTCATACGTCGATAAGAGTATGAGGCTGACAAAGGCTCTGCTTGCGCCGGTTCTGGACAGCATGACAGCGGACACCGCGCTGGGCGTGAACGACTTCCGCATTGTCGGCGATACCCTTTACAGGATCACGGCAAATGTCGCCAGCGGCGGCACCTTGACAGAGGGAACGAACTGTGCCGCAACCACCATCGGAGAGATGTTGACCGCGCTTCTCAATGCTTAATCAATCATATTTGGAGGTGTATCAAATGAAATACGCAATCATCAAGGTCATCAACGGCAATTATTTCATCCATGCGGAGGGCATGACCGATCTTGCAGGCGCAAAGGCCCAGTATCACGGGCTCTGCCAGACGCTGTGGAACGCGGCGGACGTCGTGACTGCGTACGTTATGATCTCGGACGAGCAGCTTGACTGCGTGGAGGGCTACAAGGAGTATATCCACCATGACGCACAGGCGCAGCCGAATGGAGCCGAATAACAGGACACTTTCACTCATTGGCGGCTCTATGCCGCCCGAAGGAGGTACAGCATGACCCAAGCGGACAAGCTCCTTTCCATCGCCCGGGCCGAGATCGGCGTGGCGGAGGATCCTCTGGGGAGCAACAAGGTCAAGTACAACAGCGCTTACTACGGGCGGGAGGTCTCCGGGGAGCGGTACCCCTGGTGCATGGTCTTCGTCTGGTGGTGCTTCCGGGAGGCGGGGCTGTCTCAGCTCTTCTGCGGCGGCGGCAAGACAGCCTCCTGCACCGCCCTCATGAAATGGGCACAGCGGGAAGGGCGCTTTGCCATGGGAGATTACCGGGCGGGGGACGTGTTCCTCTACCAGCTGGACACGGATGACTCTTCAGAGCACACCGGGATCTGCACCGGGGAAAAGGACGACCGGGGGCGGTATCTCGTCATCGAGGGCAACCACAATAACCGGGTCGAACTGGTGGCCCGTTCTGATGCGGAGCTCTGGGGTGCGTATAGACCGGCGTGGGCTGAGGCGTTGGAGGACGGGAACACCTCATCCGGCGCTGACGCGCCACCTTCCCCTCAAGGGGAAGGCATTACCCTGCCGACGCTCTCCAAGGGTGCCACGGGCAGCGCCGTCAAGGCCATGCAGATCCTCCTCATGGGCTGGGGCTTTTCCCTCCCCCGCTGGGGCGCGGACGGCGAATTCGGGGCCGAGACCCGGGCGGCGCTGAAGGCCTTTCAGCAGGGCGCCTGCCTTGCCGCCGACGGGATCTGCGGACCAGAGACCTGGCGAAAGCTTCTGGGGGTGTGAGCATGGACCCGATGGAAGACCTTAACCGGCGCGTGACGCGCCTGGAGGAACGGATGGCGGAAAAGGACACCCAGTACGCCGTCATCAACACCAAGCTCTCCGCCATATTGTGGGGCGTGGGGGTCATCGGCACCGCCCTTGTGGGGGTGCTGGTGAAAATCCTGTTCGGAGGATAAGGAGGAGCATCATGGAGAAGCACATTTTCACCAAGGCCTGGCTGAAGGCCGCCGGGATCCGGGCCCTGAGGACCGTGGCCCAGACCGCCGTGGCCTCCATCGGCACCGGCGCCGTCATGGGGGACGTCAACTGGCCCGCCCTGGGCTCGGCCTCCCTGCTGGCGGGGATTCTCAGCCTGCTGACCTCTGTGGCCGGCCTGCCGGAGGTCACGGAGTAGGCAAAAAGCGCAAAAACACCGCCCCTCGGGCATTTCCCGAGGGGCGGTGATCTTTTTACGCGCTTTACCGAAGGTGTTCCTCCAGTCCGCTGCTGGAAAGGGTGCTGCCGTCGGGAAGGATCCAGAAGGCCTCCACGCCCTCCAGGCCCTCCACCAATGTAAGGCCCTTCTCCGGGTCCATGTTGAAAAGGCCCGTGCTGAGTACGTCCCCCAGGCCGGCGTCCCCGGTGAGGACCGAGACGGACAGCATCCGGCTTTCCGGATAGAGGGTATCGGGGTCGATGATGTGGTGATAGCGCACCCCGTCCAGCTCAAAATAGCGCTGATAGCTGCCGCTGGTCACCAGGGCCTCCCCCCGCAGAGACAGGGCCAGGCTGACGCCCTCCGGCCGCTCCGGGTCCTGGATGCCGATACGCCAGGGGCCGCCGTCGGGCTTTTCCCCCAGGGTCCGCACATTTCCCCCGATATCCAGCACGAAGGAGCCGACGCCCGCTTTCTCCAGGGCACGGGCGGCCATCTCGGTGGCATAGCCCTTGGCCACCGCCCCCAGGTCCAGGCGCATCTCCGGGTCCAAAAGGGACGCCGTGCCCGCGGCGGGGTCCAGCACCAGATCCTCAATGGCGCAGTGCTCTGCCGCCCGCTCCAGGGCCGCTCCCTCCGGCAGGCGCTCATTCTCCCTGGCCTCATGCCACAAAGAGAGCACCGCGCCCATGGCCACGTTCACCCGGCCCCCCGTCAGGGAATAGGCCTCCACGCCGAACTGAAGCAGCTCCATAAGCTCCTCCGGCACCGACACCGGGCCCTCTCCCGCGCTGTCATTCAGGGTCTTGAGATTCACAAGCCCCGGATAGTCGTGGTAGAGATCCGCCGAACGGTGATAGCGCTCCAGCACCCCCAGGGCCAGGTCGCAGCTTTTGTCAAAGGCCGCCCGGTCGGGGGCGTAGCCCGTCAGGGTGGAGACGGTGTCGAAAAAGCGAAAATCCGTTTTGGAAAAGCGCTGGGGGACGGGCGATGCGCAGGCGGAGGAGAGCAGAAAAAGCAGCGAAAGGAGGATTCCCGCCGCCGCAAATTGTGTTTTCCGCTTGGTTTTCATGGGCCCCTCCCTGCCTTGGGTATGTCAGAACAAAGATAAAGAATGCGGGATCGCAGTATGATGTAACATTTAAAACTCTTTCCTTCAAAAAGGGACGGGGGATGCGGATTGCCACGACCAACGCTGCGGCGCTGGTCTCGCAATGACAGAGGATTTTCGATGGTTGCAGCAGCTACCCTAATCTGCATGTCATTGCGAGGAGGAGCAAAGCGACGACGTGGCAATCCGTTCCTTTTTCAAAAGTAAAGTTTAAAAAATTACAAAGCAGCAGGGGCGGCCTGCGGTCGCCCGGCTCCGGTCAGGCACGTTTCCCGCTCCCATCAGCCCCGCAGAGCGGGCGGGGCCGGAGAAACGATCCGCAGCCGCGCCCCGGTGACGGGGTGCGTGAGCTCCAGCACCCCGGCGTGGAGCATCAGCCGTCCCCCGCCGCCGGAGCCGTACTTCCGATCCCCCACCACGGGGTGGCCCAGCTCCTTCATGTGGACCCGGATCTGATTTTTCCGCCCCGTGTCGATCCGGAGGGACACCAGACTGCGGTCCCCCGTCTCCCTTAAGACCCGGTAGTGGGTCACGGCCCGCTTTCCGCCCAGGGGGACGGAGTGGACCATATGGTTCCGATCCTCCCCCAAAAGCGTATCCACGGTGCCGCTCTTTTGCTGAAAATGTCCCTCACAGAGGGCGACGTACTCCCGGCCCACGCCGGACCAGGTCTCCTGCAAACGGTCCCGCAGCTCCCTGCTCTTGGCAAAGAGCAGCACCCCGCTGGTATCCCGGTCCAGCCGGTGCACCACGAAAAGCTGGGGCCAGCCCCCCTCCCGCAGAAGGCGGATGGCGGTTCTCTCCTTCTCCCGGTCATCCGCCACCACCAGAAGCCCCGCGGGCTTACTCACCGCCAGGAGAGCCTCATCCTCATAGAGGACGGGCAGGGCCTCCCGCGCCCCTTTGGGGGCCGCGGCCAGCACCCGGATCTCCTGCCCCGCCTTAACCGGGGCGTCAAAGCGGGTGACGCTTTTCCCTTCCAGCAGCACCTGACCGTGCTCCAGCCAGGATTTCACCCTGCCCCGGGGCTCCCGGGGCAGGGCCTCCCGCAAAATCTCCAGAAGGCCCCCGTTTTGCGGGGCCGTTACCGTCCGTTCCTTCACAGGGCTTTGCTCCGGATGATGTTCACCTGGGGCGCGTGGGCCTCCGCCCAATCGGCCTCCCGGCTGTGGCAGGTGAAGAGCAGGATCTGCCGCTCCGCCGCCAGCTCGGTAAGAAGCTCCATGGCCTTTTCCATGCGCCCGTCGTCGAAATTGGTCAGGGCGTCATCCAGCACCACGGGGCACTTCTCCTCCCCGGAGAGGGTCAGCTCGATGAGGGCGAGGCGCAGGGCCAGATAGGCCTGGTCCCGGGTCCCGGCGGAGAGGCCCGCCAGAGGGTGCTCCGCCGCGTCGTCCCGGGGGCGCACCAGGGCGCTGAAATCCTTGGCGAAGACGATCTCCCCGTACTTTCCGCCTGTGAGCCGGTCCATATAGGCGCCGGCCCTGGCGCTGAGGATGGGAGAAAAGCGGCTCTGCAGCTCCCCGTCCGCCTCCTTCAGGGCCTGGGCTGCCAGCTCCAGGGCCTCATACTGATTCGCAAGGCGCTCCTTCTCCTCCTCCAGGGAAAGCTTCTCCCCCTCCAGAAGCAGGGGGTCCCCCATGGAGCGCTGCTCGCCCTGGGTGATGGCCAGCTTCTCCCGGGCGGAAAGCAGCTGCTCCCGGCAGCGGCCCAGGGCCGCCTGGGTATCCTCCAGGGTGCGCATGGGGGCGGCGATGAACTGGACCTCCTCCGGGTCCCCGCCCATCTCGTCCCGCAGGGTCTCATAGGTATTCCGGCTGGAGAGCATCAGAAGCTTCAGCCGCCCCAGACGGTCCAGGGCCGCCTCCAGTTCCCGGATGCCGGCGGGGATATCCGCCGCCGTCTTCACCTGGGGAATGAGACGCCGGGCCCTTATGGCGGCGCTGCGCTGTGCCTCCTCCAGGGAGCGGGCACAGCTCTCCTCATTGGCCGCGGCCATCTCCGCCGCCGCCCGCTGGGTCTGACCCCGCTGGACCGCTGCGCCGTAGGTATCCGCCGCCCGGGTAAACTCCTCTGCGGTGTCAAAGCCGTAGAGGGCCATGAATTCCTGATAGCGCTTCTCCTCGATCTCCGAGGGGCCGGGCCGCCGCAAAAGCAGCACAAGGCCCGCCGCCATGCCGAGGCCCGCCGCCACCAGGCCGGGGGCCACATAGCTGAGATTGGTCCGGGGCAGCAGCACAAAGCAGAGGGCGGCCCCGGCGGCGCCCAGCACCAGAAGGGCGATATAGAGGGCAAGCTGCCACACCGGGCGCTTCTTCCGGGGCGGATTCAAAGCGGCCTCCTCCAGCTCCCGGGCCTGGGCGACGATACCGGCAAGCTCCTGCTGGTCCTTGCCCCGGAAGGGGGAGCGGCCCAGCCGCTCCGCCGTCTCCATGGCCTCAGCTTCCGCCCGCTCCCTGGCGGCGGTGGCCTCCTTCAGCATCTTCGCCCGCTCGCCGATGGCGGCGAGATCCGCCCGCAGCCCGTCCAGCTCCGCCTTTTCGATGAGCTTGCCGTCCCGTGTCAGATCCTTTTCCGCGTTCTCGTAGTTCTCCCGATCGTTCTCCGCCCGCTTCTTCAGATCCAGCACCCGCTGCTTCGCGGCCTGCTCCTCCAGGATCTGATACTTCTCCAAATCCTCAAGGTAACCCTTCTCCCGCTCCTCCAGGCGCTGGATGTTCTGGCGGTATTCACCCATGGTGGCGCTGAGGGATTCCAGCTTCTGCAGCTTCTCGGTCAAAATGCGGCTCTCCGCCTCCAGCCGGGGAATGGAGCCGCTGCGGTTGAACTTCCGCTCCCGCATCCAGCCGCGGATCTCCCCGTCGGCCTGGGCATAGCTGCGGTTCTCCTCCCCGGAGGAGACCATGGCGGCGATGCGCTTCTCCAGATCCGGGTCTCCGTCCACCCGGATCCCCGCCTGCCGCAAAAAGGCGGTGCGGGTGAAGACCGCTTCGCTGACGCCGGTGAGGGCCTCGCCGCAGCCCTGGGCGCTGAGGCCCTCCACCGCCTCTCCGGAGCCGGTATAGTGGGCGGAAAAGGCCTTAAAGGGCTGGTGCCCCTGGGGCGCCCTGGCCAGGGTGATGTCCCGGCCCCCCGCCGTCACCTCCATGGTGCCGGCCATGGGGCCGCCGTCCCAGGGCTGATAGCGGTTTTTATCCGCCAGCTCCCCTCCGGAATTGCGCTGGGCGGTGTTGATGCCGTAGAGCATGGCCCGGATGAAGGCGGACCAGGTGCTCTTCCCCGCCTCATTGGGCGCCTCGATGATGTTGAGGCCCTCCTTCAGCTCCAACCTGTCGTTTTTCAGCCTTCCGAAGGAGGCGTTTAGATTCCGTATGATCATCTGGGCCTCCACTCCTCTCTCCGATCCAGGGCGGCCAGGCCGTAGCGCACGGCCCGCAGCACCTTCTCCCGCTCCGTATCCTCCTTGGCGGCGTCATACCGCTCCCGGAGGTTCTTGAGGAAGAGGCCCCGAAGGGAATTCTCCTCCATCCCGCTCCACACGTCCGTGGGGAGCACCACCCGGCTCTTCAGCTGGGCCTCAAAGAAGCGGGCGTCCATCTCCTTCTCCATGGCGGCAAGATCCAGGGCCCCGTCGTACTCCCCCTTCAGGATGAAGCGGACCACGTTCTCCGGCTCCGCCCGGTTGGCGGCCTCACGCAGGGCCTCCAGGGGATCCCGCCCGGTGACGTCCACCTCCAGGATCTCATAGCGGCGCCGGGCCAGGGAGCGGAAGCGGAGATCCACCTTCTCCCGGGAGACGGTGCCCAGGATCACGCCCTTCTCCCCGGTCTCATCAAAGCCCCGTCCCTCGGGGCAGCCGGGATAGGCGTAGGCGGTCCCCCCCGCCGTCTGAATGCCGCTGAAGCTGTGGACGTGGCCCAGGGCCAGGTAGTGTAGGCCGCTGGCGGCAATCTCCTTGGGGGAGATGGGGTTGTAGCTCTCGCCGCCCAACTCCCCGTGGAGAACCCCGAGCTCGATCCAGCTGCCGCCGGTGGCCCGGAAATTGCGCAGAAGGGGCGGACAGAGAGGCGCGTTGAAGCCCGCCCCCCAGACCCGGACCCCCAGCTCCGGGAATTCAAAGGAGCGCATGGCCGGGGTCTGAAAGATATGCACGTTCTCCCCGAAGCGCAGGGTGGCCCAGGGGGAGCCGGGGGCGTAGTAATCGTGGTTGCCGGGGGCCACCACCACCTGGGCGGCCAGGCCTGAGAAAAACTCCTGCAGGGCCTCCCCCGTCTCATAATAGCTGACGGCGCTGTCAAAAAGATCCCCCGCCAGCAGCACCAGCTGGATCCTCTCCCGGTTGCAGAGATTGGCCAGGTCCCCCAAAAGCTGCCGCTGCTCCCGGCGGCGCTCCTGGGCCCTCCCCGGCGCCAGGGCCTCAAAGGGGGAGTCCAGATGCAGGTCCGCGGCGTGGAGTATCCGTACTTCCATGGATCGTTACCTCCTTACAGGATGGGGCGCCATGCCCCCTCCGAAAACCGCAGGGGGACATAACACCAGTTTCTATTGTACCCCCTACGGTCGATTTTTGCAAGTGGGCTCCGCGCTCCGAGTGACGCCTGATCGTTCGGAGGGCCCTAAAGGGCGCTCCTCACCCCACGGCGTCCTCGTCGCTTTCAAAACGCGACCCGCTTTGCTGGGCTCGCGTTTTGTGGGGACGGGGTACGGAGGACGGGGGATGCGGATTGCCACAGCCAGTGTGCGCACTGGCTTCGCAATGACAGAGGAGGATTGTTAGATGCTGCGACTTTCCCACTCGCATGTCATTGCGAGGAGGAGCGAAGCGACGACGCGGCAGTCCGCATCCCCCCGTCCCCTTCTCATCATAGAAGAAGACGAGAGTACGGATTGCCACAGCCAGTGTGCGCACTGGCTTCGCAATGACAGAGGAAGAACGATAGCCGCAGCAACCATCCCACTCGCATGTCATTGCGAGGAGCCCGCAGGGCGACGTGGCAATCCGCATCCCTCCTGTACAAATCCTCTGACTAAATATAGAGTTTTCATCGTTGCGGCGCGTAGGGGCGATCTGTGATCGCCCGCTTCTGAGAGGTCCCCTGCCACAGGGCGAACACAGTTCGCCCCTACAAGGAGGACGGGGGATGCGGATTGCCACAGCCAGTGTGCGCACTGGCTTCGCAATGACAGAGGAAGAACGATAGCCGCAGCAGCCATCCCACACGCATGTCATTGCGAGGAGGAGCGAAGCGACGACGTGGCAATCCGTACTCGCGTCCCTGCCGGGGAGGAGCCCAATGAAATGGGTCCTCCCCGGAAAGCGACGAGGCGGGGTGTGGGTGAAGAGAGGGATTCATCCCTCTCTGAACGGTACGCCCCGCACGAGGAGCAGGGCAACGCGGCAAAGCGGCGGGCTAAGAGCCGGGCTGCGCCCGGCCCATCGCCCAGCACGGCGCCACACTTCGCGCTAAGAGCCTCGCTTCGCTCGGTTGCGCTACGGATATTCGCCTGCGGGCTCATATGCGGGCGCTCGTCCGCATCCCCCCTGTGCCAATCCCCTGACTAAATACAGAGTTTTCATCGTTGCGGCGCGTAGGGGCGATCTGTGATCGCCCGCTTCTGAGCGGTCCCCTGCCAGCGGGCGTGTTGCAAAAAGGAAAACAGGACGCGCAAGCGCTGCTTTTTCGTAGGGGAGGGGCTCGTCCCCTCCCGGCAATGCAAAGCACTATATTAGCAGAAAT
>CAMNAO010000019.1 GCA_946531435.1 uncultured Clostridia bacterium | reverse complement strand
CTCTTCGAGATGACCGCCAAGTACGGCACCCCCTACTTCTCCAACTACATCAACAGCGATATGGAGCCCTCCGACGTCCGCTCCATGTGCTGCCGTCTGCGCCTGGACCTCAGAGAGCTGCGGAAAAAGTCCGGCGGCTTCTTCGGCTCCGGCGAGTCCACCGGCTCCATTGGCGTGGTCACCCTGAACATGCCCCGGATCGCCTTCCTCTCCGAGAATGAGGAGGAGTTCTATCAGCGCCTCGACAAGCTCATGGACCTCTCCGCCCGCAGCCTGAAGGTAAAGCGCACCGTGGTCACCCGGCTTCTGGAGCAGGGCCTCTATCCCTACACCAAGCGCTACCTCGGCACCTTTGAGAATCACTTCTCCACCATCGGCCTCATCGGCATGAACGAGGTGGGCCTCAACGCCAAGTGGCTGAGGGCCGACCTGACAAACCCCAAGACCCAGGAGTTCACCAAGGACGTGCTGAACCACATGCGGGAGCGCCTCAGCGACTACCAGGAGAAGTACGGCGACCTCTACAACCTGGAGGCCACCCCTGCCGAGTCCACCACCTATCGCTTCGCCAAGTACGACGTGGCCCATTTCCCCGGCATCATCACCGCCAACATGAACGGCACCCCCTACTACACCAACTCCTCCCACCTGCCCGTGGGCTACACCGAGGACGTGTTCTCCGCCCTGGATATCCAGGATGAGCTGCAGACCCTCTACACCTCCGGCACCGTCTTCCACGCCTTCCTGGGCGAGAAGCTGCCCGACTGGAAGGCCGCCGCGAACCTGGTGCGGAAAATCGCCGAGAACTACAAGCTCCCCTACTACACCTTGTCCCCCACCTACTCCGTCTGCCGGGATCACGGTTATCTCACCGGCGAGCAGTTCACCTGCCCCATCTGCGGCAAGAAGACCGAGGTCTACAGCCGCATCACCGGCTACTACCGCCCGGTGCAGAACTGGAACGACGGCAAGGTCCAGGAGTATAAGGACCGGAAGGTCTACAACATCGGCCATTCCGTTTTGACCCACAAGGGGCCCAAAAATCCGGACAATCTGAACGCGGCCGCCGCCATTGAGGCCGCCCAGGAGCCCGGCTGCTGCGCCTCCGCAGAGCCCTTCATCGCCCCCGATGAGGCAATTGTCGAGCCCGCACCCGTGGCGGAGGCCTCCAAGGCCGAGGCAGGCGGAAATCCCGACGTTCTCCTCTTCAAGACCCCCACCTGCCCCAACTGCCGCGCCGCCATGGCCCTGCTGGACCGGGCCGGCATCTCCTACACCACCTACAACGCGGATGAGGAGCGGGAGCTTGTGGAGAAATACGGCGTCAAGCAGGCCCCCACCCTGGTGCTGCTCACCGACGACGGCTTTGAGAAGTACCGCGGCGTCTCCGACATCAAGGGCTGGCTCATGAAGCGGGCATAAGAATATCCAGTGAATCATTGTTTCCGCTGTAGGGGAGGGGCTTGCCCCTCCCGGCAGCAGAAGCAGGACGAAAGAAACAGATCACGGCGAATACGCAAAGTTCATCGTATTCGCCGTTCGGTTTTCTGATGCAGTTTTACGGGAGGGGCAAGCCCCTCCCCTACAAAAGGAAGGAACCTGATATGATTGACGTAATCGTTGTGGGCGGCGGCCCTGCCGGAATGACGGCGGCCCTCTATGCCCTGAGAAACGGAAAATCCGCCCTTGTCATTGAGAAAAACGGCTTCGGCGGACAGATCACCCACTCCCCCAAAGTGGAAAACTATCCCGGCACCCTCTCCATGAGCGGAAACGAATTCGCGGAGCACACCCTGGATCAGATCCTGGCACAGGGAGCGGAGATTGAGTTCGAAACCGTCACCGGCGTGGAGGACAAGGGCAGCTATAAGCTGGTCACCACCGAGGAGGGCAGCACCCACGAGGGCAGGACCGTGATCCTCGCCACCGGGGTCAAGCACCGGATGCTGGGACTTCCCGGAGAAAACGAGCTGGTGGGCGAGGGGATCTCCTTCTGTGCCGTCTGCGACGGGGACTTTTACAAGGGGAAGGACGTGGCCGTGGCCGGCGGCGGCAACTCCGCATTGCAGGAGGCGATCCTGCTGGCGGAAAAATGCAGAAGCGTCACCGTCCTCCAGGACCTGGACTTCTGCACCGGGGAACAGAAATTGCAGGATGCGCTCTTCTCCCGCCCCAACGTAAAGCTCATCACCGGGACGAAGATCAACGCCCTTCGCACCGGGAACGGGGAATTCCGGGGCGTGGAGCTTGAGGATCGAAAGAGCGGAGAAAGGCAGGAGCTTGCCTGCGACGGCCTTTTTGTGGCCATCGGCCTCATTCCGGAGAACGAGCCCTATAAGGAGCTCGCAGAGCTCAACAGCTACGGCTACTTCGACTCCGACGAGCAGTGCCTCACCAAAACCCCCGGCATCTTTGTGGCCGGGGACTGCCGCAGCAAGTATATACGGCAGCTCACCACCGCCGTGGCCGACGGCGCCACCGCGGCCCTGGCAGCCTGCCGCTACATCAACCTGCAGGCCTGAAGCAAACAACAGCAGCCGCCCCGGAATCCCTCCATCGGAAGGATCCTCCGGGGCGGCTGCTTTTTCCACTCTTTTGACGGTTTCCTAAGAGATTTCCCGGTCGAAATCCGCCGATTCGGCCCTTGTATTCTCCTCCCGCCCGGTGTATCATATGATGGTTTGCGGCTCAAAAAGGGCCGCGGAAGGAGAAGCCAATGTCGGAACGGAATGATTTGACGCAGGGAAACATTCTGGGAAAGCTCTTTCGCTTTTTCTTTCCTGTCCTTCTGGGAATGCTGTTTCAGCAGCTGTATAACACGGTGGACGCCGTGGTGGTGGGCAGGGGCGTGGGATCCCGGGCACTGGCCGCCGTGGGCGGCAGTCCCGCGGTGATTATCAACCTGGTGATCGGCTTTTTCACCGGGCTCGCCTCCGGCGCCTCTGTCATCATTTCCCAATACTTCGGCTCCAATGATCAGCGGCGGCTCAGTGAGGCGGAGCATACCGTCCTCGCCTTCAGTATCCTCATCGGGGGATTTCTGACGCTCCTGGGCTGGCTGCTGGCGCCCTGGGCACTGCGTCTCGTCAAGACCCCGGAGGACATCCTTTCAGACTCGATCCGCTACATGCGCATCTATTTCCTCGGCACCATTCCTCTGCTGCTCTTTAACGTGGGCTCCGGTATCCTCCGGGCTGTAGGCGACTCCCGTCGTCCCCTCTGGTTCCTCAGCATCTGCTGCGCTCTGAACATCGTCCTGGACCTTGCCTTCGTATCCCTCTTCCGCTGGGGTGTGGCAGGGGTGGCCTGGGCGACGGTGCTCTCTCTCAGCGTCAGCGCCGCATTTGTCTTGTCCCACCTTCGGCGCAATGACGGGCCCTGTCATCTTCAATGGCGGGAGCTTCGCATCCGTCGCAGCTCCCTGCGCCGGATCCTGTACATCGGACTTCCCTCCGGGGTCCAGAGCGCCATGTACTCTCTCTCCAACATTCTCATTCAGGCCTCCGTCAACAGCTTCGGTACCACCACAGTGGCAGCCTGGACCGCGGTCAGCAAATTTGACGGCCTCTACTGGGTCACCAGCAGCGCCTTCGGCGTTGCTATCTGCACCTTCACCGGGCAATGCTTCGGCGCCCGGGAATACGATCGAATGCGTACCGGCGTCCGGCAATGGACCCTGGTCTCCCTCTCCTCTGCCGCTCTCGTCTCCGGCGCTCTCCTGGCCTGCGGCCCCTGGGGGCTTCGGCTCTTCAGCAGCGATGAGGCCGTATTGAAGGAGGCCATGGTGATGATGTGGTGCTTCGTCCCCTATTATGTGGTCTGGGTCTTTGTGGAGATTCTGTCCAACGCCCTGCGGGGCGCCGGGGATTCCATCGTACCTATGGTGATCTGCCTTGTGGGCGTCTGTGTCCTCCGCATCCTGTGGATCCTGCTGGTTGTACCCCGCTGGAACACCATCGCAGGCGTCAGTTATTCCTATCCCGTTACCTGGGGCATCACCGCCCTCACCTTCCTCATCTACTATCACCGGGGCCGCTGGCTTGACCGCTGCCTTAAGCATACGAAGTAATGGACTGATCGGCATATACCCACATTCAGCCCGGTTCCTTCCGATAAAACACCCTTGCCAATTCTTCCCTTCTGTGTTATCGTAATACATATATCAAAAGAACGGGAGGATGTGTACATGTCCGTTTCCGCGCTCTGGTCCCCTGAGACCAATCCCGAAACCGGGGAAAAATTCGCCGTCTGGCTTCACGGACTGAGGCACTCCCACAACGGGGATTGCGACATCGACAGGATGCTCTCCACGCCCTATGGCGAAGCACTGGCCCGGCTGGGCGCGCTGCGCTTTCGTTTTGAGGAAGACACCATGGGAGATGACTGCCTCCGCTTCTATCGGGAAAAGGGCGTCAGAAAGCAGCTCTTTGATGCCGAGGACTTCTATACCCGGTGGTTCCTCTTTTCACCCCTGGACATCAGGGCCGGAGAAAAGCTTCCCCTCATCTTCTGGCACCACGGCGGCGGCAACCAGATCGAGACCGATGAGTTTTCGACCCATCTCAGCCAAATGGTGGGCAAAGAGCGGTTCTATCTCGTGATGCTGCAGGATACCCGCTGGGAGAATGCGGAACGGGTATTGGACCTTCTTCTGGAAAAGGAACAGGTGGACCCCGAGCGGGTCTATGTGGTGGGCTATTCCCAGGGCGGTCAGGCCACCCACTCCGCCCTTTTGCGCATGCCCCGGCGGTTGGCGGCGGTATGCCCCTGCGGCGCGGAGGTCTTCCAATACTGGGATCATCTGGACAAGCGCTATACCCTTCAGGAGCTGGAGGAGCTGACCGACGCCTTTGTCCCGGTCATGCAGATCGTGGGACAGTACGAGTTTTTGAACTTCCTCCCCATGAATCTCTGGCGCCCCATCAAGCTCTGGTCCGGGGGCGGCCCCATGAATCTCTACCGGGTGCCCGGCAACGACCCTGAAAGAGACCCCACAAACCCCGTGGGCAAGCGGGCGGACAAACCCTCTCCCCCGGCCTTCACCGAGCCCAACCGCTTCAAGCTGGGCAGGCTGAATACCCGGCTGGATTCCCTGGGTTGTCAGCGGGTGGACGCGGACCGCTGTCTCTCCTACCTTGATCACCCGGAGGATGAGCTGCACCATGCCCTGGGCTTCTACGGCGACAAGGAGGAGATCCGGACGCTCCTGGGCGTCAAGCACTATGAAATCGACTGCTATAACCGGGAGGGGATCAACGCCTTCCGCTATATCGGTGTGGAAAACTTCCCCCACTGGCCGCCGGTGCTCTTAGGGGAGCTGGCCTGGGAGTTCCTGCGCTCTTTCCGCAGGGACAGCGCCAGCGGAAGAATCGTCGTCGATCCCTACGGGGCCCGTTGAGTCAGCGCCGGCCCCGTATCCTCCGTCAACCGGTATTCAAAAAGACAGCCCCGCCACATCCATCGTGGCGGGGCTTGCTCTATGCAAGGGAAACTGTCAGTCCACCTTGGGAAGCTTGGCGCGGGCGGCGGCCAGCTCTTCATCGGTGGGGATATAGTCGTCCATGAGGCCGTCATTGAACTTCTGATAGGCCACAAGATCAAAGTACCCGGTGCCGGTCAGGCCGAAGACGATGGTCTTCTCCTCGCCGGTCTCCCGGCATTTGATGGCCTCATCCATGGCCACCTTGATGGCATGGGAGGATTCCGGAGCGGGGAGGATGCCCTCCACCCGGGCAAAGGTCTCCGCCGCCTCGAAGACGTCGGTCTGGGGGACGGAGCGGGCGGTCATCAGGCCCTGGTCATAGAGCTCGGACAGGGTGGAGCTCATGCCGTGATAGCGCAGGCCGCCGGCGTGATTGGGGGCGGGAATGAAATCGCTGCCCAGGGTATACATCTTCGCCAGGGGGCAGACCATGCCGGTGTCACAGAAGTCATAGGCATAAACGCCTCTCGTGAAGCTGGGGCAGGAAGCCGGTTCCACCGCGATCATCTCATAGTCCGCCTCGCCCCTGAGCTTTTCGCCCATGAAGGGGGCAATGAGGCCGCCCAGGTTGGAGCCGCCGCCGGCGCAGCCGATGATCATATCCGCCTTGATGCCGTACTTATCCAGCGCGGCCTTGGTCTCCAGACCGATCACAGACTGATGCAGCAGCACCTGGTTCAGTACAGAGCCCAGCACGTAGCGATAGCCCTCGGTGCTTACGGCAACCTCCACCGCCTCGGAAATGGCGCAGCCCAGGGAGCCGGTGGTTCCGGGATGGGCAGCCAGGATTCGGCGGCCCACCTCGGTCTCCGTGGAGGGCGAGGGAGTGACGGAGGCGCCGTAGGTCCGCATGACCTCGCGGCGGAAGGGCTTCTGCTCATAGCTGACCTTCACCATGAAGACCTTGCAGTCCAGGCCCAGATAGGCACAGGCCATGGAGAGGGCCGTGCCCCACTGACCGGCGCCGGTCTCGGTGGTGACGCCCTTGAGGCCCTGCTTCTTGGCATAATAGGCCTGGGCAATGGCGGAATTCAGCTTATGGCTGCCGCTGGTGTTGTTGCCCTCAAACTTATAATAGATCTTGGCGGGGGTCTTCAGCTTCTCCTCCAGGCAATAGGCCCGCACCAGGGGTGAGGGACGGTACATCTTATAGAAATCCCGGATCTCGGTGGGGATCTCAAAGAACCTGGTGTCGTTGTCCAGCTCCTGCTTGACAAGCTCCTCACAGAAGACGCCCCCAAGCTCCTGGGCCGTCATGGGCTGATGGGTACCGGGGTTCAAAAGCGGGGCGGGCTTTTTCTTCATATCCGCCCGCATATTGTACCATGCGGTGGGCAGCTCGTTTTCGCTGAGATAGATTTTGTAGGGGATTTTTTCGGTTGACATAGGTTTTCTCCTTTCAGACGCGGGACAAAACAAAAAGATCCTGTCCCAGAATTGAATGCTGGGACAGGATCCTGCTCCTGCGGTGCCACCCGGCTTGACGCGACAGCGTCCACTTTATGCGCACTTCCATGCGCCGGCCTTTGTTAACGGAGAGCCGCTCCGTCTCATTTACTCCGGCAATGCCGTTTCTCTTCGCCCTCGGAAGTCCATTCGGTCCGAATCCCTCTGCCGCGTTCCAGCACCCGCGGCTCTCTGTAAGAGGAAGCAGGGACTTACTTACCCTTCTTCAACGGTTTTCTGTATTAAAGCACCACTCTTTCCTTTTGTCAAGAGTTTTTTCAATTTTTTGTTATACCTGCTGAAAAAACGGAGGTTCATCCGCCCAGGAGGTCCCGCAGCAGGATCCGCAGACCCAGCAGAAGAAGGATCACGCCGCCCGCAAGCTGAGCGCGCCTTTCGTACCGGCTGCCGAAATGGCTGCCCAATCGCACACCCAGGCCGGACAGGCAGAAGGTGACGGTGCCAATCATTAATACAGCCGGTCCCACACCGATCCAGCTTCTCCCCTCCTCCAGGAAAGCGAAGGTCACGCCAACCGCCAGGGCATCGATGCTGGTGGCCACTGCCAGGGGCAGCATGGCCCTGAGGCCAAGGCCCGCGTCCAGGGTCTCCTCCTCCCCTTTTACAGCCTCCCGGATCATATTGACGCCGATGGCCGCCAGCAGAAAAAAGGCGATCCAATGGTCAACCATCTGTACATAAGAGGAGAACCGGGCGCCAAGGGCATAGCCCAGAAGGGGCATTCCGGCCTGGAAGGCGCCGAACCACAGGCCCACAAGCGCCGCATCCCGCCAGCGGGGCTGCCGCAGGGCCAGCCCCTTGCAGACCGCCACAGCAAAGGCATCCATAGATAGACCCACAGCCAGAAGCAGCAGTTCTCCCACGCCCACAGCAATCTCCCCCTCGCTAATCATCACAGAATCCAATCACAAAAGCGCCGCTTATTGTATCACGTCCCGGCGCCTTAGACAAGGTTTTTTTGCAGCCGCGTCTCTTTGCTGTTTACACCCGGCGGGAAAAACGCTATAATGATTCGGAAAACAGGATGGATCCTGGATTTGCCGTTCCCCTTCACAGTGTGGGGAAGATATGGAGTCAAAAATGAAACGATGCTTAGCGATGCTTTTAACCCTTGTCCTTCTTTTCTCCTCCGCAGGCTGCGGTCTGTGGCCGCGGCAGCCGGACCTGGGTTCCTCCCTGCAGTCCGCCCTGGAAGCCGCCAAGGATTCCCATGAAAAGAAGGACACGGAAACGCAGGGCGATGCCGGGGCAGCCGACGCGCCCATTGACGCCGCCGATGCCGCCGATACCGCGGAAGCCCAGGCGCCGGAGGAGGAGCAGCAGACAGCCGCCGAGGTCGAAGAGCCCGATCTTCAGGGAATCCGCGGCTATCCCGGCTGGACGGACCACGTGCCCTTTGCCGAGGTTCCTCACGGGAAGGCCGATTTTGCGGATCTCAGTTACAGCCTCTACGACACCGAACGCTTTGAGGGCTTCTGTGACGCGCTGCTGAACGCCCCCGACGGCGAGGCGGCGGTGGATGCCTTCAACGCCCTCTATGATGAGTATGTGGCGGTGGAGAGCAACTACACGCTCTGCTACATCGCCTACTGCAACGCGGTTGCTGACGAGAAACTCATGGAGGATCAGGCCACCTGCGAAAAGGACGCCAATGATTGCTGGGACCGCTACTGCGCCACCCTGCGGGACGCCCTGAACGGGACCAACGGGGACGCCCTCCGGGCCTATCTCGGCGACGAAGCGGCGGACACCTTCCTGGACTATGAGGATCAGGAGCAGGAGGAGAAGGACCTCATGGAGGAGGAAAACCGGCTGGTTGCCCGCTATTTCGAGGAGATGGACGATCAGGATCGGTACACCTACACCTACAACGATCAGGAGTGGACCCTGAGCAAGCTTCAGGGGCCGATGGGCTCCTCCCTCAATTACGACGACTACTATGCCATTTACGAGGGCATTACCGGAAAGATGAACGCCGTTGTGGGCCAGACCTTCCTGGAGCTTGTGGCGGTGCGCCAGAAGATCGCGGAACTGAACGGCTATGACAACTATGCCGACTATGCCTATGAGAACGTCTTTCTCCGGGATTACAGCCCGGAGGACGCCCAGGCCCTCTGTGACAGCGTGAAAAAGTATGTCGCCCCCACCTTCTATTCCAGCCTTTATTACAGCAGCATGTGGAGCCGGAACACCTCCTACAAAAAGAGCGGGGAGGAGATCATGAACACCATCGGCACGTACTGCGGGCAGCTGGACCCCAGGATCCGGGAGGCCTGGGAGTATATCACCGACCATGGCTACTACCACATCGACGGGGACAGCAGCATGATGAACGCCGGCTACACCACCACCATCTCCACCCAGCGGGCGCCCTTCATCTTCATCCACACCTCCAATGATCTCTATGACCTCTCCACCGCCGCCCATGAATTCGGCCACGCCTGCGACGCCTATTGGAATCAGAGCCGGGATGTCGTCCTGGAGGGCGGCTGCTACGATATCTTTGAGATCCACTCCACCGGCATGGAGGTCATGTTCCAGCGCTATTATTCCGATTTCCTCGGACGCAAGAGCGAAACCCTGGAGTTTGAGTGTCTCTTCAACCTTCTGTACTGCGTGATCTCCGGCTGTCTCCAGGATGAGTTCCAGCGGATCATCTACGCCAATCCCGACATGACGCTGGATGAGATCAACACGGTCTATTACAACCTCTGCAGAGCATATGGGGAGCCGGAGCCCACCCTGCATGACTACTATTGGATCTTCATCAATCACACCTTTGAGTCCCCCTGCTACTATATCAGCTACGCAGCCTCCGCCCTGGCCTCTTTGCAGCTCTGGGACCTTCAGCAGGAGGATCCCGACGCGGCCCTGGAAAAATACATGGAAATCCTGGGTCTCGGCGCCTACGACTACGGCTATATGGAGCTTCTGGAGGAGGTCGGCCTGAAAAGCTTCGCCCAGGAGGGCGTGGCGGATGAGGTCTGCCGCCCGGTGGTCAACCACCTGCGTTCCATGGGATGAAAGGAGCGGTTGGATCCATGACGAGAAACACTTTCAAGCTGCTCTTCCCCCTTCTGCTGGCCCTGCTGCTCCTTGGCGCCTGCGCAAGGGAGGAAGGGACCACGCCTGAGAACGCGATAACAGAGCCGGTCCAGGAGGGCGAAGCCGGGGTGCAGGCGGAGGCCGTCCCCGAGACAGAACCCGAGCCGGAGCCGGAACCGGAGCCCGAACCGCCGGTGACGGAGCTGGATCTCTCGGTCCTCTCCGGTCTTGCTCTCCCCGATTCCCTGGAAACCCTGGCTGACGATTACCCCCAGCTGACCCGCCTGGACCTCAGCGGAAGGGGGCTCAGCTCCTTTGATTTCCTGCGGGGCTTCAAGGAACTCACTTTTTTGAATCTAAAAGGCAATGAGCTCAGCGTGGAGGAGCATGACGCCCTCGTCGACGCCCTGCCGGGCTGCGAAATCCTGTGGGAGGTGCCCATGGGCGGGGAGCGCTATGACGCCATGAGCGATACGCTGCCCGCGGACGCCATCGATCCCGCGCTGCTCCGTTATTTCCCCAACGTGAAGTCAGCGGACCTCCGCTCCACCCCCATGACGCCGGAGGAGATGACTGCCCTTACCGAGGCCAATCCCGACAAGGAGCTTCTTTTTGCCTTTAACCTCTGCGGCGTGGACGCCGACAGTACGGCGACAGAGCTGGATATCGGCGGCAATCCTCTGGAGGGGCCCGAGGCGGTGCTTCCCTACCTGCCCTTCCTTCCTCAGCTGACCAAGCTCGACATGTGCGGCTGCGGCCTCAGCAACGAGGAGATGGAGGTGCTGATGGCGGCAAGGCCGGACGTCAAGTTCGTCTGGATCGTCAGCATGGATGTGTGGACCCTGCGCACCGACACCGTGGCCTTTTCCAGCCAGTCCAGCCAGGAGAACCCCAACAAAATCACCAGCGAAGACCTGGAGGTCCTGAAATACTGCCACGATCTTGTGGCGCTGGACCTGGGCCATCAGGCCATTACGGACATCACCCGCATCGGAGAGCTGGAAAACCTTCGGATCCTGATTCTGGCGGACAACAAGGTCTCTGATCTCAGCCCTCTTGCCAATCTGAAGGAGCTGCGGTACCTGGAGCTTTTCAAAAACTATGATATCACCGATATCACTCCGCTTACGGGCCTTGAGCACCTCTGGGACATCAACCTTTTCTACTGCATCGGGATCACCGATTTTACGCCGTTTTTGCAGATGGACTGCATCCAGCGGCTCTGGCTCAGCGAAACCAAGTGCCCCGACGAATTCATTGAGGAGATGAACCGTCTACACCCGGACACCGTGGTCTTTCGGGCCTTTCAATGCGGGGCCACCTATGGCGGCTGGCGGGATCATCCCCGGTTCTTCGCCATGCGGGATATGTATGACAACGACTATGTGAATGAAGAATTCTTAAAATGAAAAGAGAAGCTGTACAATTCCTGAATACGTCTCTCCTGGCGCTGCTGCTCTGCGCCCTGCTGCTCTCCGCCTGCGCCGCCCCCTCCATTGAGTCGGAGGAGGCTCCTGCCGAACCCACTCCCGGGGAAGAGGTTTCCGCGGCGGCGCCGGAGGCCGAACCGGAACCGGAGCCCGAGCCCGAGCCGGAGCCGCCGGTGACGGCGCTGTGCTATGAGGATCTGGAGAACGGGCTGGAAAGCCTTCGGGGCCTTTCTCAGCTGGAGGAGCTGGATCTCCGGGGCTCCCATGAAGACGTTTCCCAGCTTATGGACGCCCTCGCTGAGCTCAAAAGCCTGAAGCGGCTGGATCTCCGGAACCGTTTTCTGAAGCCGGAGGAGTTTGACCGTCTGCAGGAGCTTCTTCCCGATTGCTCCATCCGCTGGACGGTACCCATCTTTGACCTGCGGCTGGACTCCATGACCACAGCGCTCTATCCCGCCATGGAGGAGAAGCCCAGTGAAAAGGAGCTGGGGATGCTCAAGTACTTCCCCTCTCTCCGGACCGTGGATCTGCGCCGGTACCTTTTTGAAGAGGAGGAGATGGACAGGCTCTACGATGAAAACCCCGGGGTCACGCTGCTTTTCTGCTTTGACCTTTTGGGAGTGAGGGCGGACGGCGGCGAGGCACAGCTGGACATCTCCCATCACACGGTAGAGGACCTGGACCATTTCCGGCACATGCTGCGCTACCTGCCCCGGCTCCGCAGCCTGGATATGTGCTACTGCGGGCTGGATGATGAGACCATGGCGTCCCTTCGGGAGGAGTTTCCTCAAATCAAGTTCATCTGGATGCTGTACATCGGCTGGTACAAGCTGCGCAGCGACACCAAGGCCTTCTCCACACTGGTAGCCGTGGATAACGCACCCAAGCTCTCCAGCCACCACCTGGAGGCCCTGAAATACTGCACGGATCTGGAGGCTTTGGATCTGGGCCATCACCGGATCCGGGATATCTCCATTCTCTACTCCCTGCCCAAGCTGCGGGTACTGATCCTGGCGGATAACCAGATCACCGACATCACGCCCATCGGCAGCCTGAAGGAGCTCCGCTACCTGGAGCTCTTCATGAACTACAACATCAAAGATATCTCTCCCCTGAAGAACCTTTCCAATCTCATCGACCTTAACCTCTGCTACTGCACGCTCATAGAGGATTTCAGCCCCCTCTACGGCCTTGAGCATCTGGATCGGCTCTGGCTCAATCAGACGCAGCACGACAAGGCCTTCATTCAGGAGCTGACAAGCCACCTTCCCGAGACCTGTACCGTATGCGCCAGCGACGTCTACAGCTCCACAGGCGGCGGCTGGCGGACCAATGAACGCCAGACCATGCAGCACGACATGTTCCGCAAAAACTACATCGATCCCTGGTTCTACGAAAATCCCTGAGGAAGTTTTTACGCCGAAGTGGGCCCCGCCCCTTGAAAAAACGGTGTTTCTATGGGATAATAAGGAAAAGTCCGGCTGCGCCGGAAGTTCATAAACGGAGGAAAACAGCAATGTTTGAAGAAATGATCGAAAAACTGCAGGGCAAGGGCAGAAGCATCGTCTTTACCGAGGGACCCGATCCCCGGATCCTGGAGGCCACGGCCCGTCTCGTGAAGGGCGGCTTTCTGAAGCCCATTCTGGTGGGCAAGGTGGAAGAGGTCCGCGCCGCGGCGGAAAAGGGCGGCTTTGACATCGGCGACACTGAGATTCTGGACCCTGCCACTTATCCCCAGATGGAGGAGATGGTCCAGCTGATGGTCACGCTCCGCAAGGGCAAGATGACGGAGGAGCAGTGCCGCGCCGCCCTGGCCAAGGGCAACTACTTCGGCACCATGCTGGTGAAGATGGGCAAGGCTGACTGCCTCCTGGGCGGCGCCACTTATTCCACCGCCGACACCGTTCGCCCCGCCCTGCAGCTCATCAAATGCAAGCCCGGCAACACCATCGTCTCCTCCTGCTTCATCCTGGTCCGGGAGAAGGACGGCGTCACCGAGAAGCTCGCCATGGGCGACTGCGCCATCAACATTCATCCCACCGAGGACAACCTCTGTGAGATCGCCGTGGAGACCGTAAAGGCCGCCAAGATCTTCGGCATCGACCCCAAGGTGGCCTTCCTCAGCTTCTCCACCAAGGGCTCCGCCAAGGACGAGACCGTCACCACCATGCAGAATGCCTGCCAGAAGGCCAAGGCCGCCATGCCTGACACGCCCGTGGACGGCGAGATGCAGTTCGACGCCGCTGTCTCCCCCACCGTCGGCCAGCTGAAGTTCCCCGGCTCCCCCGTGGCGGGCTATGCCAACACCTTCATCTTCCCGGACGTGAACGCCGGCAACATCGGCTATAAGATCGCCCAGCGTCTCGGCGGCTTTGAGGCCTACGGCCCCATCCTTCTGGGCCTGAACGCACCCATCAACGACCTGAGCCGCGGCTGCAACGCCGAAGAGGTCTACAAGATGGCCATCATCACCGCCTCTCAGATCTGAGGCAAATCCATATCATTATCGCTGCCGGAGGGAGTCCCCCTTCGGCAGCTTTTTGCTTCGCCCGAGGGCTTCCTTTGCGTAAATACCCTCGCTTGACAGGCTATGACCGGGGTGCTAAACTATGGAAGCGCTCACTATTACATTCATTCTCCAGCACCGGAGGGTACCACACCATGAGATCTGCTTTCAAACAAAGGATCCTTTTGCTTCTGCTTTTTGCCCTTTCCCTGAGTCTCGCTCCCGCGGCCCGGGGCGCGGGCGGTACGACCGTTCTGGACGGGGTGGACTATGCCGCCGTCTACGACTATGATTACTATACCCGGACCAATCCCCGCGTTCTGCGCTGCATGGGCGACAACGAGGAGGCGGTCCTGCGCTATTTCGTGGAATACGGCATGGCGGAGGGACAGCAGGCCAGCGCCCGTTTTGACGTCTTCTCCTATCGGAACATGTACCAGGACCTGCGTCTTCAATACGGAAACGACCTGAAGCGCTACTATCTGCACTACATCTACACCGGCAAGGCCGAGGGGCGCCGCGCCGTGGGCGTCACCAGGCTGCGGGACCCTGTCACAAAGCTGAACGGGGTAGACTACGCCGCTGTCTATGACTATGAGTATTATACCCAGAGAAACCCGGATATTTATCAGCTGTATAATGGCGACGACGTGGCCATTCTGGATCATTTCGTCCGCTACGGCATGGACGCGGGCGAGCAGGGCAGCGCAAACTTTGACGTCCGCTCCTACAGATACCAGTACCAGGATCTTCGCCTTGCCAACGGAAAAGATTACCGGGCCTACTACATGCACTACATCTACGCCGGCAAGGCTGAAGGGCGCACCGCCACCGGGGTCACAAAGATTCAGGACCCGGTCACCGTCCTGGGCAACATCGACTACTCCCCCGTCTATGACTTCTATTATTACTACGGCCTCTACCCGGATACCCGGCCCGAGTATGCCGACGATGACCTCGGCATGCTGAAGCACTTTGTCAACGTGGGCATGGAGGAAGGCCGCCACGGCAAAGAGAACTACGATCAGGCCGTCTATGAAGAGCTGAAGGAAAAATCCCATCCGGATTACAAAAAAGCCCGGGCGGTGCTGGATGAGATCGGCTGGGATCTGATGGCCGCCTTCCGCTGGTCCGCCTCCCTCACCTATTACGGACACAATCCCAATATGCCGGATACCGCAGACATGGGCACCATCTGGTACGCCGACTACGGCTTCGACAACCACAGGGGCAACTGCTACGTTATGGCGGCCACCTTCTGCGAGATGGCCCGCCTTCTGGGTTACGACGCCCGACAGATCTCCGGCTCCGTTCCCCTGGCCAGCGGCGGCTACGGCCCCCACTCCTGGGTGGAAATCGATTTTGACGGCTCCACCTATGTCTTTGACCCCGACTTTACATACAACACCGGACGCAACGGCTTCCAGATCGCCTACGGTCAGTCCGGTACCTGGCGCTATCAGCCGGAGGAGGTCATGGAATGAAACGCATTTATGCCCTCATCGGAGCGATCCTGCTCCTCTTCGCTCTCACAGCCTGTGACGCCGCGCAAAAGCCCGAGGATACCGCACCTTCATCGGAGCCCATCACCGCTCCCGAGAGCGCCGTCACGGAGATCAATCCCCCGAAAGAGCCCATGAAGGCGCCGGAAGAAGAGGAAGAGGTCCTTCTCTATACCTTCCGTCTCTTCAACAGCACCGACCACACCGTTACCGCCCTCTCCTTCCGGGAGGCGGGCGAGCCCGCCTACACGGTCAACCTTCTTCCGGAGGACCTCAAGGACGGGGAGAGCATAGCGCTCAGCTACAACGCCGCCCCCGCCCTCCGTGCCTTTGAAGAGGCCCAGGGGGATACCGATGATGCGGATACTCCCCTGATGACGCCGGAATTCCGCCTTCTGGTGCTTCTGGAGGACGGAAGCTGGCACGAACTGGCCGCCTTCCCTCTGGAGGACGCCGACGAGGGGACCCTGCTCTTTGAGGACGGCATCCTCTATCTCAGCTATGAATCCTTTTCCACCGGCCATCTTATCAGTACCAGAGACGCCCAGCGCTGGATCCTCTCCTTCGGCAACGCGGAGGCGCCGGACTACAGCGCCATGAGCCGCCCCGGCGATACCGCTCCCGCTGAAGAGGCCGCCCCCGCGGAGGATTCTTCTGCCCCGGAGGCGCCCACCGCCGAGGAGGAAGAGCCTGACGGAAAAAACGATACCGGGGAGGCGCCCCAGCCCGAGGAGACAGGCACCGCACCTGAGGAGGGCACAGCGGAAGAGGACGAAGACTACGACCCGGACGCCGGCTGCCTCACAGGCGGACTCTTCCATTGAGGACGGGACGATGACAAAACGAATTCACTCCCTCTCCCTCATGCGGGTGCTGGCCTCCATCGCCGTTGTGCTGCTGCACAGCTTTTACGGCGCCGCCGGGGTCACCCGCGCCGGGGATGCCGCCGTTTTATCGGCCCTTACCGGCCGCAATCTGATGCTCTGGGCCGTGCCCCTTTTCGTCATGGTCTCCGGCACCCTGCTGCTGGATCCCCGGCGGGAGATTACTCTCGGCCGTCTCTTCCGGCACTACGTGGTCCGGGTTCTGGCGGCGCTGCTGCTGATCTCTCTTCTGGCCTGGGGCTTTGACCACGCCCTTCTGGGGCCGCAGTCCCCCCTTGCAGCGCTGAAGGCTCTGTATACGGCCACCGGCTGGTCCCATCTCTGGTACCTCTATCTGCTGCTGGCCCTCTACCTGCTGCTCCCCTTCTACCGCATGATCTCGGCGAAAGCGACCCCGGCAGAGATGCGGTATTTTCTGGTACTGCACTTTGTTTTCCTCTCCCTTATCCCCCTCCTCAACACGCTGACCATGGTCAAGACCGGTTTCTATCTCTGCGTCAGCACCATCTACCCTCTGTATTTCTTCTTAGGCTACGCCCTCTATCAGCGGGCCCTTCAGATCCGTCGGATCCCTGCGGCGCTGCTCTTTCTCCTGAGTACCGGCGGGCTCTGCTTTCTCAGTCTGCGGGCCGGGGTGGATGAATTCTCCAGCTTGAGCAGGCTTCTCAGCAACTACGCCTTTTTCCCTGTAATCCTGCAGGCTGCTTCTCTCTTTTCCCTCCTTCTTTACTGGGAGCCCGGGGAGGACAGCTTCCCTGTCAGATTCATCGGTTTTCTGGATCGGCACAGCTTCGGCGTTTATCTTTTCCATATGTTCCCGCTGAAGGCTATCCTGGTGGTGCTGGGAATCGATCCCCTGACACGGGGCGGTATCCCCGCCGTCCTGCTCTTGGCCGCAGTCTCCTATCTCTCCTCGCTGCTTCTCACATGGATCCTGAAAAAGCTGCCGGGATTGAAGGCCATTCTCTGATGAAAGATCGGATATAAAAAGTGGTATGGCTCCGGCCATACCACTTTTGAGACTGTAAACAACGGCCTGTAGCCGGATTCCACACGACCAAGAGTTGGTGTTTTTTCTGGGTTTCCCCTTGCAAAGAATGCCTGATCCTGACGTAGGGGCGGCTATCAGCCGCCCGATAAACAAAGTGAAATATTCGAATCATCGCCCGCAATGACTATCATTTTTCTATATTTGCACGTTTTTCGCGTTTTCCGGGCACCTGCGCGGGCGGCTGATAGCCGCCCCTACAGTATCTGGGAAGATACCTGCGTTCCCGTGTTTCTTCTCATCATCCGGGGTATGGCAGCACGCTCAAAAGTGGTATGGCTCCGGCCATACCACTTTTTTGCATGTCTTATCGTAATCTCATACCGCGGGGTCGAAATAGGCCACCAGGAAACGCACACAGGCGGAATAGCTGAGAAGGCCCAGATCCTGCCCGTTGGTCTTGAGGTAGCCGTCATAGACCTTCCCGGCCATCTCCTCCGTCTTCCCCTCGAACCGGGCCCAGTAGTTGTTGTTCTCCTCCCAGTCCCCCAGAAGGAGGGGATCAAACTCCCCCAGAAGCTCCCGCCATGCGGCACGATCCAGAGTATAGAGCTCATTCATCAGGTAGATGAGCCCGGCAAACCAGCCCGCATATTGAAACCGCGGGTCTTCGCTCTTTACACAGGCCAGGACCCCCAGAAAGTTGCAGACATCCTCTTCATAGACCCCTCGCTGGTGACAGAGTTCATGGGCCAGGGTATGGGGCAGAAGAGACAGGGGCTCGTCAATATTCAGATTGGACTCCCCGGTAAAGGGGAAATATACCCCCGTAAATCCCAGGCGGCTCATCAGGCGGGAGGCCACCATCGCCTTGGGCCGGTAAGAGGGTCCGTCCAGCATCGGAAACTCCGCCGTCAGAGGGTCGCAGAGGCCATCATAGGCCGCCAGCACTGTCTGCGGATCTCCCCGGATCCTCCCCTCCTCATCCCTAGGGAGGGCCGTCGCTGCCTCCTTTGCCCGTTCCAGAAAGAAGCGGGTCGTTCTGCGGAGGGCGGCAGCATCCACCGGAGCCGCAGAAAAACCGCTGCGCTCCTCAAATCCGGCCCCCCGATAATCCAGGCCCCAGAGCCAGCAGTAGCCCGACAGCACCAGCGCCAGGGCAGCCAGAAGGCTCAGACTCCGTATCAGCAAGATGCGCAGCCGCATCCCCTTCCCCGCGATCACGCGCCGCAGCGTACCGTAAGCGTGGGCCAGGAGCAAAAGGCCCGCCGCAAGATAGAGAAGCTCCATCACCGAAAACGGCACATACTCCGTAAGTCTGCCGAGGATACTGCGCAGAGGACGGGAAATGCTTCGGATCCCCCACTCTACCGACTCCCGGCTCCGCAGTACACAGGCATAAGAGAGAAAAAGCACGGCAGCCACAGTTCCTGTGGCTGCCGCAGGGGCGGCGGAGCAGTGTTCTGTCCGTCGTTTCATTCTCATTCCGCTTCCGTTCCGTAAATGGTCTCACGAATGGTCTTCTTGGCCTTATCAAACTCCATTTGGACCACACTCATACCATTGATCATGTTCAGGAAATAGGTCCCCTCCTCCGGGATCCGAAGTGTCTGGACCTCGTACTTCAGGTACTCCGGGGCTCTGGATGCCAGTGTCAGGCAGTCCGTCTCGGAAAGGTCGGTGGTTATCATGGGAAGGAGGGTATTGGCAAGCTCCAGAAGCTCTGAAGCGGAGGCGTTTTTGGCCTTCTGTGCCAGCGTCGTCAGCACGGTACGCTGACGCTCGGTACGCTGCATATCGCCGCCGATGTGGCGGATCCGGGCATAGCCCAGAGCCTGGTTCCCGTTCAAATGGCAGAGGCCGGCGTCGCTGCGGCTGAGGAAATCCGTTTTCCGGGGACGGCCCAGATTCATGTTGATCTCCTGCACGCTGGCGTTGATCTCCTCCACCTCGGCTTCGGTGATCTCAATATCCACGCCCCCCAGGATATCCACGATATCGATAAAGGAGTAGAAGTTGACGAGGGCGTAGTTATCAATGGAGACATCGAACATCTGCTCAATGGTATCCACCAGCATCTCGGGCCCGCCCAGAACATTGGGGACATTCAGCCGGTTGTAGAAGCCGGCGCCGGGGATGTAGGTATAGATATCACGCATAAAGCTGGTAAGGGTGATCGTATTCGTTCTGGAATTGAGAGAGAGCAGGATCATGGCGTCGGAACGGGCCTTCTCATTCAGGTTGCGGGCGTCGGTGCCGATGAGGAGAATATTCCAGACCTTCTCATCCGAAACCTTATCCGCAGGATCCGTCATGGACTCCTGAATGCTGGAGTGGAGGCTGTCGATCTCCTCCTGGCTGGCCTCCGGGCCATCGCCTTCCTCCGCATCCCTCTCCGCCTCGGAAGCTTTGAAGGCCTCGATATTCTCCCGGACCTCCGCCTCATCCATTGTCCCGGCGGTGTTCAGCTTGGAATAGAAGTAATGGAACACGCCGTAAGCGACTCCGGTCACAAGCACCAATACTGCCAAAAGCACCAGAATGATCTTGACCGGAAGACTGTTTATCTTCTTTTTTTCCCCTGCGCGGGAGGTATTTCCTTTACTCATGATCTTTTTTACCTTTCTTTATCCCGAACCTGGCCAAGGACGCTCAGCCCGCCTTCTCCGTCACGTTTTTCCCGTTTCGTTTCCAGAGGTGCTTTTTCCCGCCGCGGATCATGTAGGCCTTCTTGGCCAATGCTGCCATAGGCTCATCGGAGAGGGAGTCCGTGCAGAATTCCTCCACCACCGCATCGGGATAGACCTCCCGAAAACGGCGGACCTTTTCCCCGCCGTGGCAGTTGAGCCCGTCGTAGACGCCGCTCTTGGCGTCCACACGGGAAGCCAGCAGCTCCACGCCAAGCTCCTCACAGATGGGCTCCAGCAAAAACTCAGGAGAAGCGGAGATCACCACATCCCCTTTTCTGGGCGTATACCAGCGCATCAGCTTTTTCTTCCCGCTGACCCAAAAGCGCCGGACCTCTCCCTTGACGTCGGGGATCCTGCGCAAAAAGCGATACATCTCCTGTTTAAACTGGGTTTTGGTCAGTTTCTTTGCAGCGTAGCCCAGAGCGCTCACCACAAGATTGGGCACATCCAGAAGCATGGCAGGGTAGCGTCCCAGACACCAGAAATAAAAATCAAGAGTACTGTCCCCGTAACGAAGAGTACCGTCAAAATCGTAAGCGTTCATTCTGCTCTCCCGATCTCGATGCAGTATTGAATATGGTCATGTAAAGTGTATATTACCACAGGAAGCGCCGGATTTCAAGTACACTTTCTTCCAGCCCCGCAAGCAGGCGAAGGGGATCCCCGATGGCCATTCATAAGACGACGCCCACACGCCTATGGTTCCCCAAAATATAGAGAAGGATACCGGCGGACTCTAAGGAAGCGCGAAACGCAGCTTAGCCCTTCCCCCGATTTGCGCTTTGGGTACTCTATCACAGTGAATGCGCTCTGTCAATCCCATCTATGGAGCTTTTTCAGGCCAAAAGCCCGGCAATCTCCCGCACCGCGGATTCAATCAGCCGTCCGGTACCGACTTCTCCCAGTCCGGCCACCAGGTTGTCGCACTGGTTGACGGGGATCAGGACCCGCTTCGCGCGGCTCTGCCCCACGGCGACGGCCATCCGGGGGCTGATCTCCCCCAGCATGGCGTCGGCAATGACGATGCCGATGGGGCCGACAATGATATCCGCCCGGCCGGCGCAGACCACCACGGCATTCTCCCCCGTGGCGGCGGCGTCCGCCCCCGCTTTCAGCATGTTGGCGGTGGCGGTGCTGTTGGTGCCCACGGCAACGACCTCCTCCCCCGGAAAGCTCTGCTTGATGGCGGAGACCAGCTGGCGTCCGATGCCGCCCCCCTGTGAATCGATCACCAAAATCATGGATTGCCTCACTTTCCCACACAAAAGCGCTGGAAAATCCGCGCCGTCACATCCTCGCCCACCTGAATGCCCGTCAGCTCTCCCAGGGCCTTCATGGCGTCCTCCACGCCCACCAGCACCGCATCCGGTGTAAAGCCGGCTGACAGCGCCTCCTCAGCCTCTGAAAGGGCCAGGAGGGCCCTGCGGGCGTTCTCCGCCTGCCGGGCGTTGGTCAGCATTTCTCCGGCCGCACCCCCGCTCCCCTGGGGGAAAAGGGCATCCAGCCGATCCAAAAGCAGCTCCAGTCCCTCCCCGGTCAAGGCCGAAACACAGATCGCTCCCTCCAGGGCCGGATGCCGCAAGAGGCGCGGCCGGTCGGACTTATTGATAAGGAGCAAGGTACGCTCCGCTTTTCGGGCGGCGGCAAGCACTGCTTCATCCTCCGGTTCCCAGGGACGGCTGCCGTCAAAGACCGCCAGCACCAGCTCGGCGCCGCCGGCGGCCTCCATTGCCCGATCCACCCCCAGCTTCTCCACTGGATCCTCCGTGGGACGAATGCCCGCGGTATCCACAAGGTCGATGAGAAGTCCCCTCCGACGGATCCGGGCCTCCACCGTATCCCTGGTGGTGCCGGGAATCGCTGTCACGATGGCCCTTTCATACCCCGCCAGGGCATTTAAGAGGGAGGACTTTCCCGCGTTGGGTTTCCCCAGAAGGACAGAGCGCACCCCTTCCCGCAGAAGCCGTCCCCGGTCATAGGTACTGAGAAGGTCCCGAAGCTCCTTTTCATAACCCTGAAGCGTCTTTTGGAGTAAGGGGAGCTCAAAGGGCTCGATTTCCTCATCCGGATAGTCCAGCACCGCGTGAAAATGGGCCAGAAGATCCGTCAGCCCGTCATAGACCCGGCGGATCCGTCGGCTCATGGCGCCGCCCAACTGTCCCGCCGCCTGGACGGCGGCCTCGGGCGTGCGGGCGTCAATGAGATCTGCCACGGCCTCGGCCTGGACAAGATCCATGCGGCCGTTCAAAAAGGCGCGCTTGGTAAACTCCCCCGGCTCCGCGGGACGGGCGCCCCGGGCGTACAGGCTCCGAAGCCCTTCCTGCAAAAGCACAGGGCCGCCGTGACAGTGGATCTCCGCCGTATCCTCCCCGGTATAGCTGCGGGGGCCGGGACGCAGCACCGCAAGGCACTGATCCAGGACCGCGCCCTCCGGAGTATATAAAGTGCCCAGGATGAGCTTTCCCGGTTCTTTATCGGAAAGCAGTCCTCCCCCCATGGGACGGAAGGCTTCATCCATAAGCCGGGCGCAGCCCTCTCCGCTGAGGCGAAGGATACCGATGGCCCCGGTGCCCGGCGCCGTTGCGATGGCAGCAATGAGATCCGCCATGTTTTCCTCCTGTCGATCGATAACCGAAGTTCCGTTTGTCTTTTCAGTATAATGAGGCGCAGGGGCCGCTGTCAAGTATGGGTTTATGCGATGAAGGGCGTGCCGCGGCACGCCCTTGACTGTAAATGACACATGTTGAAACGATTTCAGGCAAGCTCTTCAGGCTGAACCGTCTCCGGGTCCTCTTCTGTCGCCCTGGGAGCCTCATAGGGGCAGCGGCCGTAGCGCATGGTCATGGTGTGGATTCTCTCTGCAAGCTCCTCCGTCAGCGCGTCCTCCTCCACACGCCAGCACCAGTTGCCCTCCGGCTTGCCGGGGGTATTCATCCGGGCCTCGGCGCCCATTTCCAGGTAGTCCTGCAGCTGGGCCACAAAGAGGTCCGCCACGGAGCTCATACCGCCGCGGATGAGTCCCCAGGCGACGCCCTCCTCCTCATGAAGGCCGAGATAGGCCGCGGCCGCCCGGCGATCCTCGTCCGTCAGCGTCTCCCACCAGCCCAGCACCGGATCGTTATCGTGGGTCCCCGTATAGCAGACCGCGTTGCGGGGATAGGCGTGGGGCTGATAGTCGCTGGGCTTATCCCCGTCAAAGGCAAACTCCAGCACCTTCATCCCCGGCATTCCCGAATCCTCCAGAAGCTTTTGGACCCCCGGCGTGATATAGCCCAGATCCTCGGCAATGAAGCTCAGGTGATGGAACCAGCTCTTTAAGACCCCCACAAGGTCCATGCCCGGGCCCTTGACCCAATGGCCGTTCCGGGCAGTCTCATCCCCATAGGGCACGGACCAGAAGCTCTCAAAGCCCCGGAAATGGTCAATACGCAGGGCGTCATAGAGCTTTCCGGCACCGTCCACCCGGCGGATCCACCAGCCGTAGCCGTCCTTCTTCATGGCCTCCCAATCGTAGAGGGGGTTCCCCCACAGCTGTCCGTCCGCGGTGAAGGCGTCCGGCGGGACCCCCGCCACTGCCTTGGGAAGATTCTCCTCATCCAGCTGGAAAAAGCGGGGCTCCGACCAGGCGTCGGCGGAATCCAGGGCCACATAGATGGGAAGATCGCCCAGGATAGAGACGCCCTTCTCATGGGCATAGTCCCGCAGTCTCTTCCACTGGCCGAAGAAAAGGTACTGGATATAGATATAAAACTCGATATCATCCCGAAGCTCCCGGCGGTAGGCCTCCAGCGCCTCCGGTCTGCGGAGACGGGCCCCCTCCTCCCACTGGGTCCAGGGGCGCATATCGAAACGGCGCTTCAGCGCCATGAAAAGCGCATAGTCCTCGATCCAGCCGGCATTTTCACGGCGGAAGGCCTCCAGCGCCTCCCGGTCCCGGGGAATTCCCCGCTCCGCCGCCTTGCGCAGCACCGCAGCGCGATGTACATAAATCCTGCCGTAATCCACGGACTTGGGATCCTCACCCCAGTCCAGCTTCAGCTCCGATTCCTTCAGAAGGCCATCCTTCACCAGCTCCTCAAGATCCACGAAGTAGGGGTTGCCGGCAAAGGTGGAAAAGCTCTGATAGGGGGAATCCCCATAGCTGGTGGGTCCTACCGGCAGGATCTGCCACCAGGCCTGACCCGCCGCCGCCAGAAAATCAACGAAAGAATACGCTGCCCTACCAAGGGTGCCGATGCCGTACTTCGACGGCAGAGAAGAGATGGGCATGAGAATGCCGCTGCTTCTTTTCATCGCATTTTCCTCCAATCCTGCTGCGGAGGTTCCGGAGTGGTCTCTCCAAAACCTCCCTGCAATGAGAAAATATAACAAATAATCGCCCCACCGTCAACCGTCCGGCCGCGTTTTGCTCCCTCCTCCCGGGGCGTCAAGAACCGGTCTTTTCATTTCAGCGGGCTTATGGTACAATAGGATACCGGGTAAGGACCGCATCTATCAGAGAAGGGGCGGTGCTCTCCCGATTCACTGACAGCGCAGTCGGCGCCGGGGAACATTTTTCCGCTCCCGACGTCTGGATCAGATATACGACCTTTTCGGAGGAAAACAAATGAAAAAGATACTGCTTCTACTGCTTCTATGCTGTTTTACGGCGGCAATGCTTACAGGCTGCGCGGGAGGTAACCACAGGCTCCATGTGACGCCGGGCTCCCTCAGCCTGACCCCGGGGGACAGCGCTCCCCTCAGCGTCACCTGCACCGATGAGAAGCACACGGCGTTCCGCTATGAGAGCAGCGACGAAGGGGTGGCCACCGTGGATGAAAGCGGTCTTGTCACCGCTGTCGCCCAGGGAAAAGCCACCGTCACCGCCATCTGCGAGGAGGGCTCCCGTACCGCCAAGGCGGAGTGCATCGTCTCGGTGGATCTTTTGGAAATCGACCTGAAGCTTCAGAATTATGAGGGAAGTCTCACGGCGGGGGGCACCTGCCGACTGACCGCCACCGTGCTGAAAAACGACCACGCCGTCAGCGACGTCGTAACCTGGCACTATGATGACAGCGGAACGATTGCCCGCATCCGGGAAAACGGCAACCTTCTCACCATCTCCGGGATCTCCCCCGGTGAAATCACCATCACAGCCTCCTTCGGTCGCGCTCAGGAACAAAGCGTGAGTCTCCGGGTCACCAGCGGCACCGATTACCGGCTGAGCCTCAGCGATACCGCCCTGCAGCTCTACCCCGGAGAAAGCGCGGCGCTTACCGCCCAGGTCTACGCCGGAGAGACGCCCTGGAGCGGCCCCGTCACCTGGTCCAGCTCCAACACCGCCGTTGCCACGGTTTCCCCGGAGGGAGGCATTTCCGCCGTCTCCCCCGGCAGCGCCATCATCACCGCCAGCGCGGTCCCCGGCGACGGGGAGACGTTGAAGGCTCCCTGTCTCATCACCGTCAATGAGAACGATTATGAGCTCACCATCGAGTACACTGAGGCCGTGCTGTACGCCTCTGAGAACATCCGTCTGAAGGCCTCCCTCACCCGCAACGAAAAACCCTATGAGGGAGTTCTAACCTGGTCCGTCAACGACCCCGCAGCGGCAACGGTGGAGGCCGACGGCTCCATCACCCTGCTATCCCCCGGCTTTGTCACCGTCATCGTCACCTACACTTCCCCGGAGGGGAAGGAGATCCGGGACAGCCTGCAGCTTCGCATCATGGAAAACGACTACGCCATCAGCCTCAGCGACACGAGCCTCAGCCTCTCCGAAGGAGAGGAGAGCCAGCTGAAAGCGATGGCCGAAAAGAACGGCGAAACCTACGGGGCTGAGTTCTTCTGGCTGAGCTCCGACTCCGACATCCTCACCGTGGATGACACGGGGCTGGCCACGGCCCTTGCCGAGGGCACTGCCACCGTCACCGTAAGCTATCGCAAGCCCATGGCCGAGGGCGGCGACACGGTTGAAACCACAGCCTCCGTCACTGTAAAGCCCATCGTCTATACCCTGGAGCTGAGCGCCTCCGCAGACTCGGTCTGGGTGGGGGAAAGCCTGAACCTCAGCGCCCGCTGTCTGAAGGACGGGAAGCCGACGGAGGGCGAGGTCAGCTATCAGCTCAGTGACCTCAGTTTCGCAGAGCTGAAGGGCGGCGTCCTCACGGGACAAAAGCCCGGCGACGTGACCGTCAGCGCCTTCTGGACCGATCCCAAGGGCGTCACCCACAGCCAGTCCCTGGCCGTGGGCGTCCGATCCCGCTATTACCTGACCCTGGAGCCCACGGAAATCAGCCTTTCCGCCGGAAGTGAGCTGCAATTCTCCGCCGAGACGCTGCAGCGGATGGACGACGGCAGCGTTGACGACTGCTATGAGGGCTCCGTCAGCTGGCAGAGCAGCGACGAAAACGTAGCCACCGTCTCCGGCGGCGTACTGAAGGTCTTCCGCCCCGGAGCCACCGCGGTGATCACCGCCGCGTGGACCGCGCCGGACGGCACCGTGGCCGTCGCCCGCTGCACTGTTACCGTCACCGAAGCTGTCAACAACGGATATACTCAGCCAAAACCTTCTATTGAAAGAATAAAGATATTTATCGGGTCACATGAACTGGATAAATCTAATAGTGATCTTTATAATTATGAAATTCGCGTTCCCCTGGGCTACTCCTATACCCTGAGCTATACCGTGGTACCCGAGAGCCGGCAGGAGGGAACCGAGGCCGTCTGGAGCAGCGAGGACACCGGTGTCGTCTCCATCCTGCAGACCGGCAAGATCACCGGTATGAGTACTGGTATCTCCTATATTCACTGTAAGGTGGAGAATGTTGAAGCGATAGTCATTGTCCATGTCGAGTGAAAAATCTTGGGTTCCAATTTGCTATTCCAACTTCTGAGTACAAATTACTGAAAACACACTCTTCCTTGTCTGGGCTGCGCTAGAATGCATCCCAGGCAAGGGAGGAAAAGCACCATGTTCAAAATTTCTTCTTGACAATTCTGGGAAATCATCCTATAATAAGCAAGCTGTGAACTGAATAAAGAAAGTTCTTGACCAATCTGGAGAAGTCGCGTAGTTGGTCGAGCGCGCACGATTGGAAATCGTGTAACGGTCAAAAGCCGTTCGAGGGTTCGAATCCCTCCTTCTCCGCCAAACCCCGAAACCTAGGGAATACTTGGGTTTCGGGGTTCTTTTTTGCTCTTGGAACACAATGTAGGCAACGAAAAGTAGAAGCAAGATTTTCAGCCAATCGTGTAATTAGTTTTCGGGAATCGTCTATTGCTAATCGTGTATCTACTGTGCTACAATTAATACTGGGAGTGGTTTATTATGGCTAATACAAAGAAAAAGATTACCAATAAAAAACGGGATAATCGCACGGCAAAAAACATAAACAGAATTGATTATATGGAGGTAATGATATGCTTAAATTCTTTGTTGGCTTTTTGGTTGTATCAGTAGTCTTACTAATCTTGACCTTAATAATTGGTATTTATAAAAGAAGTGTATTAAGGAGATATAGATTTATAGAGATTGGTATGGAAGAAGATGAAATGCTTTCAATTATGGGCGGTAGATATAATAGAAGTTCATTGAAGAATAATGTATATAAATATGAGTGGAGAATAAATGCCACTAGTTATGGGTCTTATGGAAATGGGTTTAGTAGCAGAAGTTATAGCGGAGTAAGAAAAGTAGATATCTATGTAAAAGATGGTAGAGTAATTGAAATAAGACCTCATAATGTTTAATCGTAGGACAGCGGGGTTTTTCCCGCTGTTTTTTGGCTAGTTCATTTCTAGATTTTTGTTAGTCAATGCGGAGAAAGAAAACTAGGTTATAATGCCTATTTTTTGATTTTTATAAATATTTTTGATATAATTTATATAGAAAAAGAAAGTTCTTATTCTATTGGCTTAAGAATCTAAATTGTTATACTATCAATAAGGAACAATCTTGTATCTACTTTTGAAGCCTTATCAAAAAGCGATACAAAGAGCCTATAAAAACCAAGAATAGCACAAGAAAAATAGCTTATTTAGTATTTCCTAATTTGGTTTGAAGTGTCGCACGATTGGAAATCGTGTAACGGTCAAAAGCCGTTCGAGGGTTCGAATCCCTCCTTCTCCGCCAAACCCCGAAACCTAAGGAATACTTGGGTTTCGGGGTTCTTTTTTGCTCTTGAGACAGAATGTAGGCAACGAAAAGCAGAGGCAAGATTTTCAGCCAATTGTGTAATTGGTTTTTGGGAATCGTTTATTGCCAATCGTGTATCTGCTATGCTACAATGAATATATCGTAGGCAGACTGGGTAAATCTTGGTGTTCCGCCACAAACCTATCAAGAATATGAGGAGGTAATTGTATGGCACTTTTTGAAAAGAAAACCTGCTCCATTTGCAGCGCGAAAATCGGCCTGCTCGGAGGCCACAAGCTCTCTGACGGGAATCTGTGCAAGGACTGCGCAAAGAAGCTGTCGCCATGGTTCTCGGATTACGCATCCGCTTCAACGGCGTCCATCCAAGCCCAGCTCGCGGACCGGGAGGAAAACAAAAAACGCCTGTCCGTTTTCAAAACGACCAAATGCTTCGGTGAATTCGGCTCCATCGTCATCGACGAGAACGCGAGAGTGTTTGCCGCGATAGATGACAGCGCCACTTCCCTCTTCGGCGAGAGAAAAGAAATCACTGACATCTCCCAGATCATCGACCGCAACCCGGATGTGGTTCGCTTCGATCAGGTGATTGACGTTGACATCGACATCGTCCAGACACAGCGAGAGGAGAAGAAGACGGACAACGGGCAGCAGGTCAGCTACAACCCAAAGCACATCCTGTATATGTACGTGTTTTACGCGGTGATCAAGCTGAATCATCCCTATATCTCCACGATTCGTTTGCAGCTTAATAACGACGCCGTCCAGATTCCGAACGAGGGCGAACGTCTCCGGAACAAGATCGGATTGCGGCTGGCCGAGTATCTGCTCGATCTGCCGATCCGTGACGTGAGAAAAACAGCGAAAATCTACAGCAATAACTCTCTGAAAGACGTTCTGACCCGGAATCCGTACGCCATGCCCGATTACTCCTACGGATTCAAATGCAGTCTCCGGAATCGTGAAGGTATTCAGCGATACGGGTATTATCTCCTGATGACGCAGGAGATTCTTGAGACCGTCAAGCAGATGCAGACAGCCGACGCACCCGCCGTTCAGCTTCAAGCCGTAGTTCCCTACACGGACCCCGACTGCGGCGTGCTGGATCTCGTTCTCACCTGTACGCTTTGTGCGGAATCCGAGCTCGGTGCGGATTATGTCAAAACAATCGCCCAGACCGCTCTTACGCAGGAGATTCAGGCGATCGCGGCGGAACGCTGTTCCTATCGTGACCTCTCCGCTCAGGCTGCCAGACTGCGCCAGGCATGCGGCATTGCGCTGAACGCCCGGAACATCCATCTCACGGCGTTTCCGACGCTTCAGATCGAGCCGGGTAAAGACGCCCTTCAGAAAATCGAGCTGCTCGAAAAAAGGAAAGCCTGGGCTGCGATGACCCCGGAAGATTACGCAAAGCGTTTGGCGGAAACCCAAAAACAGGCAGAGGCCGCCCTCGGGCAGACTACGCAGGAGAAAACCGCCGTGAAGCAAGAGTCCGGAGTAGTGACAGCGCGGTCTATTCCGAGATTCTGCCCGAACTGCGGCTCGCCGACGAACGGCGCCAGATTCTGTTCAAACTGCGGTTCGAAGCTGTAAGCCAATCGCCCGCTTTGCACCACCCCTGACCACTTGCACCCCCCCTAAAGCGAAATGCGTCCCTAAGCTTTTTTCTGCCAAAACGTTCGACCTTAATCAAAATTTGTCCGAAATCTTGTCTTAAGATCAGATTTTCGGACAAATTTTTGTACTTTTCCTATTCTATTGCCAATCGTGTATCTGCTATGCTACAATGAATACCGGAAGGATAAGAACGGCAAATATCCAGCGAAAACAGGAATAAGGGAAAATATAATCCTATTTCTATGATAACAGAGAATCACAACACTTCGGAGGAACGGATTCATGGATGAGAACAGAAAGACTTATGTCAAAAACACGGGAAAAGCAGGCATTACCTTCGGCAGCTGCCTTGCCATGGTGATCAGCTACACCACCTGGCATTCGGTGGGCTGGGCGATCTTTCACGGGCTTTTAAGCTGGGTATATGTGATTTATTTCGTTCTTCGCTATTAAAGCCGGTTTGATCGAGGCACGCTTCCCGGGCGCAGGGAGCGCTACGGCAAAGCGGGGATCAGCGGGACACCTCCGGCGGTCCCCATTTCAATTGAAACATACGACGGCAGGATGAACTATGACAATGAAGAAGCAAATCCCCGAGAAGATCGAAATTCGGGGTGCCAGGGTACACAATCTGAAAAACGTGGATGTGGATATTCCGCTGAACCGGATCGTCGGCATCGCCGGCGTCTCCGGCTCGGGCAAATCCTCCCTTGCGCTGGGCGTGCTTTACGCCGAAGGGTCGAGACGGTATCTGGAATCCCTCTCCACCTATACGAGGCGCAGGATGACCCAGGCGAGCCGCGCCATGGTCGATGACGTCCGTTATGTCCCCGCGGCCCTGGCCCTGCATCAGCGTCCGGGCGTTCCCGGGATCCGCAGCACCTTCGGGACCCAGACGGAGCTTTTGAACAGCCTGCGCCTCATGTTCTCCCGTCTTTCCCATTACCGGTGCCCCAACGGCCATGTGGTGCCGCCGACCCTGGACCACGCGGCAGAGAAGGAGATCCACTGCCCCACCTGCGGCGAGCTTGTACCCACCATCGGCGCGGAGGAGCTGGCCTTCAACAGCGGCGGCGCCTGCCCCTGCTGCGGCGGCACGGGAACGGTACGAACGGTGGACCGCTCCACCCTGGTTCCGGATGAGAGCCTGACCATCGACGAAGGGGCCGTGGCCCCCTGGAACAGTCTGATGTGGTCGCTGATGACAGACGTCTGCCGCGCCATGGGCGTGCGCACCGACGTGCCCTTCCGGGACCTGACCCCGGAGGAAAAAGAGATCGTCTATGACGGTCCGATGGTGAAAAAGCACATCTTCTATCGCCCGAAAAGCAAGGAAAGCGTCACCGCCGGGGAGATGGACTTCACCTATTACAGCGCGACGGCAACGGTAAAAAACGCGCTGAGCAAGGTCAAGGACGAAGCGGGGATGAGGCGGGTGGACAAGTTCCTCAAGGAGGAGATCTGCCCCGACTGCAGCGGCACAAGGCTCTCCCCCCGCGCCCGGTCCCTTTTCCTTCGCGGCGTGTCCCTGGACCAGGTCTGCACGCTGACGCTCAACGAGCTCATCGAGTGGGTGAAGGGGGTCCCTGCTTCCCTGCCGGAGGAGATGCGCCCCATGGCGGAGAGCATCTGCGAAGCCTTCCACCACACCGCCCGGCGGCTTGTGGATCTGGGGCTCTCTTATCTCTCCCTGGACCGCGCTTCCTCCACCCTGTCCACCGGCGAACGGCAGCGCACACAGCTTGCCAGGGCGGTACGCAACCGCACAACGGGCGTTCTGTACGTTCTGGATGAGCCCTCCATCGGGCTGCACCCCTCAAATCTGGAGGGGCTGACCGGCGTGATGGACGACCTGGTGGCGGACGGAAACTCCGTGGTCCTTGTGGACCATGACACCCAGATCCTGGCCCACGCCGACACCATCATCGAGCTGGGCCCCGAGGCGGGAGCCGGCGGCGGCAGGATCCTTGCGGAGGGCACGGTGGAGGAGCTGTCAAAAAACCCCGTCTCCATGATCGGCCCCTTCCTGAGTCCCGAAAACAGGGAGGCGCTTCGGAGGAGAGCCGAAAAAGAAGCGCTCTTCTCTCTCGGCACGATCAGAATGGAGACCGATGAAATCCATACCGTCAAGCCGCTGTCCGTTGCGTTTCCCAAGGGCAGATTATCCGTCGTCACCGGCGTCTCCGGCTCCGGAAAGACCACCATGATCCTGGAAAGCCTTATCCCCGCCCTGGAGGCCAGTCTGAAAAAGGCAAAGCTGCCGCCCCATGTAAAGGCTTTGGAAGCGGAGGGGATCGCCCAGGTCAAGCTGATCGACGCCACGCCCATCGGCATCAACGTCCGCTCCACCGTCGCCACCTACGCCA
>CAMNAO010000018.1 GCA_946531435.1 uncultured Clostridia bacterium | reverse complement strand
AGCGCGTGGCCATCGGCCGCGCCATGGTGCGCAACTCCAAGGTCTTCCTGATGGATGAGCCTCTCTCGAACCTGGACGCGAAGCTGCGGAACCAGATGCGCGCCGAGATCATCCTTTTAAGGCAGAAGCTGGATACCACCTTCGTCTACGTCACCCATGACCAGACCGAGGCCATGACCCTGGGCGACCGCATCGTCATCATGAAGGACGGCTATATCCAGCAGGTGGGCACCCCCACGGAGGTCTTCGAGATGCCCAAGAACCTGTTCGTGGCGGGCTTCATCGGCGCCCCGCAGATGAACATCATCGAGACGGAGCTCGCCAAGGAGGGCGGCAAGTACTATGTGAAGCCCTTTGGCGTTCTTCTTCCTGTGGAAGGGGAGAAGGCGGAGGCGCTGAAGGACAAGGGCGTTGGCTCCCAAAAGATTGCCCTGGGCGTCCGTCCCGAGCATGTGGTCCTGACGAAGGAGGGCCCCGGCGCCATCCCCTGCACGCTGGAGGTCAATGAGATGATGGGCTCCGAGGTCCACCTCCACGTCTATACGGAGGACGGCACCCGTCTCGTGGTCCGCGTGCCCACCATCAACCTGTCGAATGAGGAGCGGAAGAACCTCGTCCAGGGCGCAAAGGTCTGGATCACCTTTGAAGGAAAGGTCATGCACTTCTTCGATCCCGAGACTACCGAGAACCTTCTGAACTGATACGAAACAATGAGAACAAGAGGCATATGCGCAGCCATTGCGTATATGCCTCTTGCTTTTTTGATTGTACCGTTATGAGGGGCGGAGCCCCCGCGCTTTATTGATCCCTATGCTCCCGGCATCGGTCCAGGAAAAAGGCAAGCTCCGCGCTGCCGTCCACGGTATCCTCCCGCCGGTGGGAAAAGCACATCCGCTCCGGATGATACTGAACGCTCCAGATGGGAAGGGAACTGTGCTGGCTGGCCTCCACGACCCCGTCCTCCGCGAAGGCGATGGCCGTAAGGCCGTCGCCCAGCCGATCCACGCCCTGGTGGTGGGCGCTGTTGGTGGTGAAATGCCCGCCATGGAGGGCAAAAAGCCAGCTTCCCTTCTCCGCCCGGATGGGGTGGGCGCTGTCCACGCCCCTGGTGACGGGGGAGTGTTGGATGGGGCTTTCAATGTCCTGAAGGAGGCTGCCGCCGAAATAGACGTTCAAAAGCTGATGCCCCCGGCAGATGCCGAAGACGGGCTTTTTTGCCTTCACAAAGGCGTCCAGAACGGCGAACTGCAGCGCGTCCAGCTCCGGCTTCACCCAGCGGGAGCCGTTTACTTCCTGCCCGTAGCGTTGGGGGTCGATGTCCCCGCCGCCGGGCAGCAGCAGGCCGTCGTAGCTGTCGGGGCCCACGGGCCGGTCCAGGGCCTCGGGGGCAGCCCCCAGAGCGGTGAGGGCATTTAAGTAATTGGGCACCTCGGCGATGGTGGGGATCAGAATGCGTAGTTTTTCATGCTTCATGGTACTATCTCCGATAAAAAGAGGGAGTGTTGCAAAATGCAGAAAGCCTGTCATTCCGAAACCAGCGCTGCGGCACTGGTGGCGGGCGGAGGGATCCGTTGCCTCGTCTTCTCCAAGAGGGATTAGACCAGGATGCGATCTGGAGCCTCGCAATCGTCACCTGCGGACGCGCCGCGATATAAGAAAGGCAGTTTGCCGGGAGCCTCTCAAACGGGACGTCCGGGGGCCGTCCCCTACAAGGGACGTAAGACGGCAGAGCGCCCTGTAGGGGCCGGCGCCCTCGACGGCCCCCACGGATTCTTTCATTACAATAACGTTGCATGGCATTTTGCAACACGCTCGGGTTTGTTTCCTGAATCAGAGACGCAGGGTGCAGCGGTGAACCTTTCCGCCCAAGCGGAAGCTCAGGGTGATGACGCCCGGTTCATCCGCCTCCACCCGGAGCCCTGCGGCGTCCCGGTTCCGGCGGAGCTGCTGACACTTCTGACGCGCTTCCTCGGTGTATTCACCCATGCTGTCCGAGGTGAGCATCATCCCGCCGAAAAGACTGCAAACGGTGGCGAGGGCGTTCTTCTCATCCTTTTTCAGCTTCAAATTCTTCTCCCGGAGGAAGAAGACGTCGGGATCGCTGTAAAAGGCGCGGCCGTTAAGCTCCCGCCGGAAGATGCTGTTGAGAATGGCCTGCCGGGTGGAGACCCGTTCCCGGTGGGTCTGCTGCATCAGCCAGCTTCCGTCCCAGTCCAGGCCCACGTCGCAGCTGACGCGGCAGTAGTCCACGAGGCCGAAGGCGGGCATCAGCGGCACGCCGCAGCCCAGAATGAGCTTGTCGCCGCAGAGGGACCGCAGAAGCTCCATGGCCCGGATCATCCGGCCCGCCCGGCTCTCTGCCTCGCTGCCGAAGGGGGCGGCGCCATAGAGGAAGTCCAGCTTCAAAAGGTCAAAGCCCCACTCGTTCAAAACCCGGTCAAAGACCCGCTTTAAATAGTCTATGACCTCCGGCTTGTCGATGTCCAGGGCGTAAAAGCCGCTCCAGTTGGAGCCGCAGAACCAGGGCTTGCCCTCGTGGAGATAAAACCAGTCGGGGTGCTCCTGATACAGGGCGGAGTTCTTCTCCGCCACAAAGGGAGCCAGCCACAGCCCCGCCAAAAAGCCCTGTTCATGGATCTTGTCAGCGGCCTCTTTCATGCCCCCGGGGAACTTCTTCCCGTCGGGCTCCAGCCAGTCGCCGATGGCGGGCTCCCATCCGTCGTCGATCTGGAAGAGGTCACCGGGCTCCAATACCCCGGCGCAGCTCTCCAGGTCGCTGAGAATGGTGTCCTGAGAGATGGCCTGATACCGGTTGTACCAGCTGGAGTAGCCCGCCAGTTTTTTATTCGTCCGGGGGGAGATGGCCAGGGCCCGGAACCAGGCGTCAAAGACCTCCTTCTCCGTTCCCTCGGCGTAAAAGAGGTCCAAAGCATGGAAGGTCCCCTGGCAGCGAAGGCCCTCGGCATCCCGCCGGATGGTGAGACGGGCGGCCTCCGCGTCGTATTGAAAGAGGGTGTAGCCCGGCTTCTCATCCAGGGAGGCAAAGAGGCGGTAGCGCTCCCCCAGACGGAAGTAGCAGTAGCTCTCCCCGTGGGTGACGCCCTTCTTTTCGGGATAGTCCACGAAGTAGTTGTCCCCGTAGCGGTCCAGACCGAAGTGCCGGACCCCGGCGGCGGGCAGGTGCCTCAGGCTCCGGATCCTGCTGTCCACGTCGTATTCCGGGCAGAAGGTCCAGGTCTGGAAGCCGTTCATAAAGATCTTTTCCCCGGGGGTGAGGGTGAGGGGCAGGGTGGCGGTGATGCTCTTTATATGGCCCCGGGGCAGGTCACAGGCGAGACGGTTCTCGCCGTTACGCAGGGGAAGCTTGCCTACGAAGGCAGTGACGCCGTCGGTCACGCTCACCTGCACCTCATACTGCAGTTCAGCCATCACTTCGCCCTCTCAGCCAGTTCCCTGGAGTTGGCGGCCACCACCTCGTCGGTGAGCTTGAACTTCTTCATGAAGAAGAGGAAGGCGCAGACGAGGACAATGATGGGCATAATGGTCATAAGGAGCCGCAGGCCCAAAATGGTGCCGGTGCTGGGCTCGAAGATGGCTTCCGCAGACTCGGTGTCACGCTTCAGGCCAATGAGATCCAGCCCCAGACCGGCGATGAACACGCTGACGCCGGAGGCGGCCTTGACCACAAAGGTCTGCATGGAGAAGATAACGCTTTCATCCCGCTGACCGGTCTTCAGCTCACCGTAGTCCACGGAGTTGGAGAGGAAAACGGTGGTGAGCACGGAGAGCATACCGTTGGCCGCGAAGACCAGAATGCCGGGAATGCAGATCAGAATGAGGTTGCCGGAGAGACCCACGAGACACAGGGCCAGGATGATGAGGTACCCCGCCATAGCCATGAAGAGGGAGGTGCGGAAAATAGAGATGTTGTCCATCTTTTTCCGCAGCACGGGGTAGAGGATCATCATGCCCAGGATCTGGAAGGCGCCGCCCACGGTGGAGAAGAGAGTGTAGTTTTCTTCCCAGTTTGCGCCGCCCATGTCGTACTTGAAGAAGTAGATGATCAGGTTGGATGTGAGATACAGGGAGGAATTGATGAGCACGATGCCCAGTACCACCACCAGGGCCTGGTCGTTGGAGAAGAGGGCTTTAAACATCTCTTTGATAGTGGCGGTCTTCATCCGGCTCTCAGACTGCTCCTTCACGGTGAGGCAGCAGATGACTTCCGTGATGACGAAGATGGCGGAGACGATGAGAGCCACCACACGGAAGCCCTCCCGCTCGGAGCCGCCGCCCAGAAGCTTGACGCCCATAACGGTGCCCATGGCCATGATGGCGGAGCCCACACCGGCGCAGGTACGGCCGATGACGGAGAGGTTCTCCGTATCCGCGGGGGTGGAGGTGATGGCGGGGATCATGGACCAGTAGGGAATATCCATCATGGTGTAGGTCACACCCCAGAGGATATAGATGACGGAGAAGTAGACCATCATGCCTGCGTCCCCTACATTGGGGGCGGCGAAGAGGGCATAGAGCACGAAGGCGTTCAGCACGGTTCCGGTAAAGAGCCAGGGACGGAAGCGGCCCCATTTGGTGCGGGTCTTGGCCACCAGAATGCCCATGAAGGGATCGTTGACGGCGTCAAAGACCCGGGCGATCATCAGGATAAGCCCCACAAAGGTGGAGTTTAAGCCGATCACGTCCTTATAGTAGTACATGACGTAGCTGGCGGACAGGGCGTAAACCATGTCCTTGCCTACGGCGCCGATGCCGAAGGCGATCTTCTCGCGGATGGAAAGCTTCATATTGCTCCTCCTAAATGATAATGTACATGGGATCTGCCGGGGCCTGATTGCATGGATGTGGCGTCTTGGAAACTTCGGGGAGGGGAGGCCCTTCCCCCGGAAGGATAACCGACTTTTTACGCCTCTACGGGAATGCTCACGCTGACGGGCTCCAGCCCCTCGGCGGAAACCGTCACGGCAGCGGGCCCGGAGACGCCGGCGGTGAGGAAATAGCTGCCGCACATGCCGCCCTCGGCGGTGACGGTCTGGGGACCGACCCGCTTTAAGGGTCCCTCGACAGTGAAGGTGACCGGCAGCTGGGCATAGCTGGCCACGGTGCCGTTTTCATCCAGGATCCGCACCCGCAGCGCCAGGGCGTCGTAGGCGCCGCCGTCGGCAATGCCGTCGTGCAGCGCCGACGCACTGGGGGTGACCTCCAGATGCAGCCTGGAGCCGGGCCGATGGGTGACCGAAGCCACCACCTCGCCGCCCTTCAGGGCGTCAAAGCGCCAGCGGGTGGCCTCACCGCCCCAGTTGCCCACGTATTTGCCATAGAGAGCGACGCCGTCGGCAAAGGTCATACGGTAGCGGAGCATGACCCAGCCCATCCGCAGCTTGTCCGCAAATCCGAGCCCGGCGAGGCCGTGTTCCGCGGCGGCATTGAGGCAGCGGTGAAGGATCTCTTCCTTCTTCCCGGTAAAGCCCTCCTGGGTTTTGAGCAGTTCACCGATGGTGTCCGCCACCGGACGGGGGCCGTGGGGGAGGGCGCCGAATTCCGAAGCGGGCAGGGTGGCTACAAAAACGTCATTTTTGTAGAGCCGCACCTCCTCCGCGTTGGAGAAGACGTAGGTGGTGCCGGTGTGCCCGGCGGGATAGTCACCGATGTCCAGATTGCTGCCCACCTCCAGCACCGGGGCGCTCTCACCCTGGCTGGCATAGAGGGCGGCGGCCAGCTTGGGGTTGCGGAAGGAATCCAGCACCCCGTGGTAGCAGATCCGGTCGCCGGAGCCGAAGTCCTTGTGGGTGTTGTAGTCGAACATGCACCAGCCGAAACAGCCCGCGTGTTCTCCGTCGGCCATGGCGTCATTCAGCACCCGGGCGTGGCGCAGGGCGTGGGCCTGGCGCTTTTCCCAGGGGTCGAAGGACTTGGTGGGGAACATGTGCCCGCTGTGCTCGGAAATGAGGAGAGCCTTCTTCATGTCCTTGGTGACCTTCTTTTTGGGCTTGCAGCCGGGGTTATTGCCCTCATGGCTGAAGTCGTTGAAGGCATGGACGTCCTCTAAAAGGCTGCTCTTCTCCAGATAACGGACGCCGCTGGTGGGGCGGGAGGGATCCAGCTCATGGCAGATTTGATTGGTGCGGCGGTAGAAGTCATCGTCGTCCTGGCTCTCATTGATGCGGACGCCCCACAGCACGATGCTGGGATGGTTGCGATATTGGGTCACCATCTCCCGCACGTTCTCGCAGGCCTGCTCCTTCCATGCCTCGTCGCCGATGTGCTGCCAGCCGGGGATCTCAGTGAAAACCAGAAGTCCCAGCTCGTCGCAGGCGTCCAGAAAATGCTGGCTCTGGGGATAGTGGGAGGTACGGACGGCATTGACCTGCAGCTCCTCCTTCAGAATCCGGGCGTCCTCCCGCTGGAGGGAGGCCGGCGCGGCATAGCCCAGATAGGGGAAGCTCTGGTGCCGGTTGAGGCCCCGGAGGAAGGTCTTTTCCTCATTAAGATAGAAGCCGTCGGCGGCAAAACGCACCGAGCGGAAGCCGAAGCGCACCGACTTCTCATCGCTCTCTCCGGCGTAGGCAAGGCGGGCGCGGCAGGTGTAGAGTCTGGGCTCCTCCACCGTCCAGGGCTGCGCCTCGGGAATGGAGAGGGTCATCCTGCGGTCCTTCCCCTCCTGGCTGGCCAGCACCTTGCCTGTGCTGTCCAGGATCTCCACGGTGAGGGTGCCGGCAGGGGAGGTGGTGGTGACGTTGATTTCCGCCTTGCCCTTGTCGTCGGCAAAGACGAAAATGTCCTCCACGAAATTCTGGGGACGGACGTCCAGCCAGGCCTCTCGATAGAGGCCGCCGAAGGTAAGATAATCGATGACAAAGCCGAAAGGCGGCACGGAGCCGTTTTCGGTGCTGTCCAGCCGGACGGCAAGGAGACAGTCCTCCCCATAGCGGACCTCGTCGGTGAGCTCCACCCGGAAGGCGGTGTAGCCGCAGCGGTGCGTGGCGATTTCCCGGCCGTCCAGATAGACGGCGGCGATGTGGGCCGCGCCGTCGAATTGCAGGAAGATCCGGCGCCCCTTCCACTCGGCTGGGATATGCAGGGTACGCCGATAACCGGAGACCATCTCATAATCCTCATTGAGAGAGTAGTGGAGGGGCAGCTCCCTGACCGTATGGGGAAGCCGCACCGCCTCACCCGCGCCCTCTCCCAGGGCATATTCGGGCGTCCACCGGGGGGTGAACTCCCAATCGTTGCAAAGGCTCGTCATATTGACCTCCAAAAGGGCGCATTTGACACCCAATCTTTGTGAAAACCAGTGATAGTATAGCATACGGAAGAGGCTTCCTTCAAGGGGGATCCCCTATTTTCCTCCCTTTTTCGAGGAGGGAGGGGCGGCAGCCGGAAATGGAGAATAAGGCAGGGGCACTGGCAAATCTTCCTCCTTGTCACCGCCCGATCAAGATGCTATAATGGCGGCAATCCCTTTGTCTGCGTCTGACAAAGAAATGAAGATCATTATTTAATAGTATTTAATAGTATATATTATATATGTAGTATCCCACCGCGGAGAACATCGTCCGAGAGGAGATCCCCAAATGGAGAAAAACAACAGGATGGCCACCACCGGCAATGCCGTGGTCAAGGTTCTGGAGGGAAAGACCAAATATGCCGATGACTATACCCTGATCGAGACGACCGGGAAGGACGGGAAAAAACGGACCCGAGCCCGCTATATCGGGGAGTGGACCGTGGTGACGGAGGAGCCCCGGCGGGCAAGGGCAAAGCTCTATGCGGCCGCTTCTCTCGCGGTTCTGCAAGGGGTCGCCCTTCTTTTTCTGCAGCTGACGGTCCATGCCTCCGGAGGAAAGCTCTATGTGGGGCTTCCCAAGGTGCTGGCTCTTTTTCCCCTGCTCTACCTGGGAATGGGGCTTTCCCGCCTGCCCTTTGGCCTGAAGCCCCTGCGGCGGGACCGGTATATGACCGGAATGATCCGCTTTTCCCGCAGCGGGACCGGGATCGCGGCCCTCATGCTGATTGCCCTTGCGGGGGACCTGATTTACCGCTTCACTTCCGGTGATTGGCTGTATATGGGGGGGGATTGGAGCTTTCTGCTTCTGGCGATTTCGGTGCTGTTTGGCGCCGCTTTCTCCGTTTGGATTTTAAACAGAGTGGAACTTGCACAGCGCAGCAACGCCTTTTATCGGGAAGATGCCGAGAACTGAGAGTTATTTCAAAGTTGTTTCATTTAATTTGCACAAAATATGAATTTTATTCTTTGTGGACTTGCATAATTTCTATGAATTTTTAAGGGAAATCCAAGTTTGGCTTGACATCGGGACCGAATCTACATATAATTTCAAATGTGTTAAAACATTCGATGTTGTTTTAGTACATTAAAATGTTGAAAGCACAAATTTTTAAGGAGGAGAAACAATGAAGAAACTATTGGCTATGCTTCTGGCTGCGCTTATGGTCTTCAGTGTTGTGGCCTGCTCCGGCGGCAACAACGGTGGTAGCACGAATACCAACACCGATACTACCCCTGCCACCACCGATACCACCCCCGCCACGACCAACACTGAGCCCGCCGGCGAAACCAAGAGCGAGGAACCCGAGGTTGTTGTTCCCGAGGTCGTCTATACCGATGAGCTCGAGATCATGAACATCGGCAACTACGAGTACGGCACTGACTATGTCTCCCTGTACGAGCAGTACGGCAAGGAGACCACCATTGCTGACGTGACCGAGGATCCCGACACCGGGTTCGGCTACATCACCAAGGATGGCAAGCAGTACCTGCTGGGTCTGGACTTCCTGACCATGGCCATGGTGTACAACAACGAGCCCGCCGGCGAGTATGCCACTGCGGACGACGTGTACGCCGCCTGGTGGAGGCTCTACATCACCCGTTGGAACTATCTGCTTCCCGAGGTGCCTCTGTACTCCAACGAGTACTATGACCTCTACAACGCCAAGATCATCGGCGTTCAGGAGCATCCCACCAACCCCTTCTGGAGCCCCGCCAGCGCCCTGATCGACTGGTCCTCCGAGAAGGAAGATCATGACATCATCCTGGGCAACACCACTGAGCTCTCCGGCCAGTTCCGTTACCCCACCTACGGCAAGTCCAACCCCGGCGCTGCCGATAACGATGTCGGCGGCCTGACCACCGGCCTTGAGACCGTCACCACCACCAAGGAGGGCGGCTTCCAGTGGAACGACACCGTCGTGAAGTCCCACGAGGAGACTCTGGACGACGAGGGCAACAAGACCTTCAAGATCGAGATCTATGACGATCTGAAGTTCTCCGACGGCTCCGCTGTCACCGCCAAGGATTACCTGGCCTTCACTATGGCCTCCCTGACTCCTGTCTGGACCCAGGCCTCCGGCCGTCAGATGAGCGGTCTCTCCGTTCTCGGCTGGAAGGATGCCTATCAGAACTATGACGGCACCGAGGGCAGCGGCACCAAGACCCTGAAGGGCATTCGTATGTATGACGATTACACCTTCTCCGTCACCGTTCCCGCTGACCAGCTGCCTTACTTCTATGACATCACCTACGGCGGATTCTCCGCTCAGTATGCCGCTCTGTGGCTGGGCGATGCCGAGATCATCGACTCCGAGGACGGCTGCTACCTCAGCGACGAGTTCTATGCCAAGGATGGCGACAATTTCAAGATGGCCGCTGTCATCAATGACAACGCCACCAACAAGACCGCTGAGGCTTATGCCAAGTATCCCTGGTCCGGCCCCTATGTGGTGGAGTCCTTCGATACCGCCGACAGCACTGCCGTTCTGAAGAAGAACGAGTTCTTCAAGGGCAACTATGAGGGCGCTGTTCCCGGCATCGAGAAGATCACCTATAAGAAGATCGTCTCCGCCACTCAGCTTGAGGACTTCAAGGCTGGCGGCCTGGACGTCATCGCCGGCATCACCGGCGGCGCTGAGACCGATGAGGCTCTCGCCTATGCCGACAGCTCCAACGGCGCTGCGGTTTACACCCATTACAGCCGCGCCGGCTACGGCAAGCTTGGCTTCCGTGCCGACTACGGCCCCGCTCAGTTCGCTGAGGTTCGTCAGGCCATTGCTTACTGCATGGATCGTGCCCAGTTCGCCAAGGACTTCACCGGCGGCTACGGCGGCGTCGTTGACGGCCCCTACTACACCGGTTCCTGGATGTACAAGGCTGCTACCGCTCAGGGCATGCTGCTTGACTCCTATGCCACCTCCGCTGACAGCGCTATCGAGGTCCTCGAGGCTGCCGGCTGGGTCTATGACGCCGAGGGCAACCCCTACACTGAGGGCGTCCGCTATCGTCTGATTCCCGGCGACATGATCAATGAGAACGACAAGAACTATCAGTCCGTTGACGGCGAGTATAAGACCGTTCCCTATGGCGACGACTATCTGATGCCCCTCGTCATCAACTGGTACGGCACTGCCGATAACCCGTTCACCGACCTGCTGCAGACCGGCTTCAAAGAGAATGCCAACGTTGCTGCTGCCGGCATGAAGGTGTACAACACCATCGGCGACTTCGCCCCCATGCTGGACGAGCTGTATCAGGCTGCCGTGTATGGTTACTATTCCGGCTCCCCCATGTACTGCGCGTTCAACTTCGCCACCGGCTTCAACAGTGCTATGTATGACTACAGCTACAACATGACCATCGATCCTGATATGTACGACGATTATTCCCAGTACTACATCAAGGATTACGCTGACGTGCTGTGGCTCATCGAGAGATAAGCTCTCTCAACTGACCGCAAGGTAAAACGATTCCGCATCCGGCGGCTTCTCGTCGGATGCGGATTTGTTACCTTAAAATTCCATCTTTCTTTTTCTGCATTTTTCGCAATGCGGAAACGCATTGCGTTTCTTTTGCTTTTTTGCTTTAACTATTTTTATCGTAAACGACACGGCTTTGCCGTGTGATTATAGATCCAATTCAGCGCCCTTCGGCGCGGACAGGAGTGACCATGGGAAGATATATTGTAAAAAGGCTTTTGTACATGGCCTTCGTCTTCATCCTCCTCACCTTCGTCCTTTTTGTGCTATACCATCTGATGCCTGCCAACCGCGCCTATACCGACGCCCGGGCAGAGCTGCAGGGGCTCAAAAAGGGAATGACGGCGGAGGAGCAGGCGGCAAAGTTTGATGAGTTGTATTTACGCTATCAGCGGCTCTACGGCACGGATACCAACAACAATGTGATCCTGTATCTGCGCTGGCTGGGCCTCTATCCCTATTATGACGGCCATTACAGCGGTATCTTCCAGGGTGATTTCGGCTTCTCCTATGAGCACAATACGCCGGTCATCAAGCTGGTGGGTCCCTATATGCGAAACTCCATGCTGATCGGCGCCATTTCCGAGGTTTTTGTCCTGGGCGTCACCATTCCGCTGGGCATTGCCTGCGCCACCAGGAAGGGGAGTCGCTTTGACCGGGGCACCCAGATCTTTACGCTGATCGGCTTCTCCACCCCCAGCTTCATCATTTACATCATCTTTATCGTCATCTTCTGCTCCATCCTGGGCTGGTTCCCGGTGAGCGGCATCAAGACGCCGGGCAGCAATTACACCGGTATGAAACAGGTCCTGGATGTGGCCCACCATGTGGCCCTGCCTGTCATCTGCCTGGTGTTCTCCTCTCTGGCCTCCATCACCCGTATCACCCGCGCCTCCATGATCGACGCCCTCAGCATGGACTGTGTCCGCACCGCCCGCGCCAAGGGCCTCACCGAGAAGGTGGTCGTTTACAGCCACGCCTGGCGCAATGCCATGATCCCTATGGTGTCCATCGTGGTGGGCGGCTTCTTCGGCATTCTCGGCGGCGCAATGATCATGGAGCAAATGTTCGGCTTCAAGGGCATGGGCCTTCTTTTCCTGAACGCCATGCGCTCCGCCGACTATGACCTTATCATGTTCATGGAAGTGGTCTATACCTTCATCGGCCTCTTCAGCAACCTGGTGATCGACCTTTGCTATGGCATCGTGGATCCCCGTGTCCGTATTTCGAAGTAAGGAGGGCTTGGAAAATGAAGAAAAAAGAAAACGTTTTCCGCAAGCTCGCCCGTTGGACGGTCCGCGGACTGCTGGGACCCCAGTTTGAAGAGAAGTGGTTTAAGAAGAACGAGGGACCCAAGGAAATCGTCTATAAAGACGGCGTCCCCGATGATTCCGAACTCATCGTAAGCCCTGCCATGCAGGTCTTCCAGCGCTTTCTGGAGCGTAAATTTGCGGTTATTTCCGTAATCGTTGTGCTTGTGATGTTTGCTGTGGTCTTTATCGGCCCTCATTACATGCCCAAGTATTATGACGCCTATACCGAGGTGACCCAGAAGGATCTGCCGCCCACCCTGGACTTCATGTCCGTTCCCAAGGCATTACAGAACAACATCAAGATGATCGACAGCTACGGCAGCTTTTCCGTTGGCCTTTCGACTGACGGTGAGGTTTTCGTATGGGGCGCCACCAAGCTGGGAACCACCAAGATCGATATCGGTGATATCCCCGAGGAAGTACAGAACGCCAAGATCGCCTATGTGGCGGCCGGCATCGACCATATCATCGCCATTGGTGAGGACGGCTCTTATTACGGCTGGGGCAATAACCGCTTCGGCCAGTATGAGAATACCGAGGCCACCCTGTCCAACCCCAACCTGGCCCCGGTTCCCGACGATGTGGTCAACGGAAACCTGGACCCAGTTCATATTAAAAAGCTGACCTGCGGCTACCAGGCCACCGCGATCCTCATGGATGACGGCACCCTGTATGTCTGGGGCAACAAACAGGCCTATTCCAACATGGACTCCTTCCTGGGAATTGACGGCGAGCCCAAGACCGGGATGAAGGACGTGGATTTCACCCTGAACTATATCGTCGGCCTGGACTCCAAGCAGAGCAGCGTCTATACCGGAACCCGCGGCCTCTTCAACACCGCCCGCACCAACATCGGCGGCGCGGGGGAGAAGATGATGGATTTCTTAAACGGCCGCAAGATCACCACCCTCACCGCTACCACCACCAGCGTGGCCCTGCTGCTGGATGACGGCAGCATCGCCCTGGTGGGCGACTTCCCCGCCGACGTGGTGGATGTTCCTCAGCTGAGGGACGGCGACTACTTCACCGACGTGGAGGGCGGCACCTATCACTACACCGGCCTTACCGCCCAGGGCCATGTCTATTCCTTCGGCGGCGACCACTACTATCAGGCGGAAGCTCCTCAGGTCAACGGCGCGAAGAAGGTCTTCGCCGGCGCCTTCCAGAGCTACGCAGTGGACGGCAACGGAAGCCTTCTCAACAAATGGGGCCTGAAGGGTTATCTCTTCGGCACCGACGACCGCGGCGCCAACATTGCGGAGCGCGTGGTGGCCGGCGGCCGCATCACCATGACGGTGGGCGCTGTGGCGGTCATCATTGAGATCATCCTGGGCGTGTCCATCGGCCTTATTTCCGGCTACTTCGGCGGCTGGGTGGATATCTTCCTCATGCGTGTGGCCGAGGTCTTCGGCTCCATCCCGTTGTATCCCTTCATGCTGATCATGAGCTCCCTTCTGGCCCAGGTCTCCATGAGTACCGATACCCGGCTTTTCATGATCATGGTCATTCTGGGTATTCTGGGCTGGCCCGGCTTTGCCCACATCACCCGTGCCCAGATCCTGGTGGCCCGGGAGAGCGAGTACGTTACCGCGGCCCAGGCCATGGGTGTGAAGGAGGTCAAGATCGCCTTCAAGCACATCCTGCCCAACATCATCTCCGTGATCCTGGTCAACATGACCCTCTCCTTCGCGGCCTCCATGCAGACGGAGACCTCCCTCAGCTTCCTTGGCTTCGGCGTCAACTATCCTCAGCCCAGCTGGGGCAATATGCTGAGCCGTGCCTCCAACTCCACGGCGGCAATCAACTTCTGGTGGCAGTGGCTCTTCACCTCCGCCATCCTGATCTTCACCACGGTCTGCATCAATACCATCGGTGATACGCTCCGTGACGTGATGGACCCCAAGTCCACCAATGATAAGTAAGGAGGAATGTGATATGGCGTTACTTGAAGTAAAAAACCTGCATACCTTCTTTACCACCAAAAAGGGCATCGTCAAGGCTGTAAACGACGTGTCCTACACCCTGGAGGCCGGCAGGACCATCGGCATCGTGGGTGAGTCCGGCTCCGGTAAATCTGTCTCCGCCATGAGCATTCTTCAGCTTCTGGATGGAAACGGCTATATCGCCTCCGGCGAGATCCTTCTGGAGGGGCGGGATCTGACCAAGCTCTCCATGAAGGAGATGTATGAGATCCGCGGCAACGATATCTCCGTCATCTTCCAGGAGCCCATGACCAGCTTAAACCCGGTCTTCTCGGTGGATAAGCAGCTGAGTGAGCCTTTCATGATCCACCAGGGCATGAATAAGAAGCAGGCCCACGAAGAAGCGCTGAAGATGCTGTACGACGTACAGATCCCCAATCCCGAGGTGGTCATCAAGCAGTATCCCCATCAGCTCTCCGGCGGCATGCGTCAGCGCGTGATGATCGCCATGGCCCTGGCCTGCAAGCCCAAGATCCTGATCGCGGATGAGCCCACCACCGCCCTGGACGTGACCATCCAGGCCCAGATCCTGAAGCTGATGAACGATCTGCAGAGGGACAACGGCACGGCCATCATCTTCATCACCCACGACCTCGGCGTCATCAACGAGATGGCGGACGATGTGGCCGTCATGTACTGCGGCCAGGTGGTGGAGCAGGCACCGGCCAAGGTCATTTTCCGGGACTGCACCGAGAGCCACCCCTATACCGAGGGTCTGATGCTCTCCATCCCCCGGCTGGAGAACACCAGCGACCGCCTGGACCCCATCCCCGGTGTGGTTCCGCACCCCCTGGCGCTGCCCAAGGGCTGCAAATTCGCGCCCCGCTGCAAGTACTGCACTCAGAAATGTATCGACGAAGAGCCCCCGCTGACCCAGATTCATGAGGATCAGTTGGTCCGCTGCTTCTATCCCAACAAGGAGGACCGGAACAGTGCCGAGCACAAAGAAATTACTGTCAATCACTAATCTCAAAAAGTATTTCCCGGTAGCCAAGTCCTCCATTTTCCAGAAGACCCAGCTCTATGTCCGCGCCAACGAGGATATCTCCATCGATATCTATGAGGGCGAGACCCTGGGCGTGGTGGGAGAGTCCGGCTGCGGAAAATCCACCCTTGGCCGTGTGCTGCTGCAGCTCTATCCCCAGACGGCCGGCTGCACCCTGTACTATGGCGTCACCCTGGATGAGCTGACCCCCAAGTATGTGGAGGACACCATCGTCAAGCAGGAGAAGTATCGGAAAAAGCTGAAGAAATCCGCCGAGAAGGCGGAGGAGCTTCAGAAGAAGGTGAAGGCCGCCGGCGGCGAGGACAAGGCGGATTTCTACCTTCTGCAGGATGCCAATATCGCACGCTGCGAGATGGAGACCGACCTCAGCAACATCGTCAAGATTCTTGGCGGCTTCTATGCCCATGAGGATAAGGAGGGGACCGAGCTTCTTCTCAATATCTATAAGGAAAACAAAAAGCGCAACGCCCTGAACACCACCCTCAAGAAGCATCAGGTGGAGGTCGAGCATTACGCCCATGAGCTGACCGAGGCGCCGGAGAGCAGGAAATCCTCTCTGGAATCCAAACGCGCCAAGGCTGAGGCCAGGGTGAAAAACCTGGAGAGCCAGGTTGCGGCCTTTGATAAGACCATCGGCGACCTGGAGAGAAAGCTGGACGCGGTCCGTGCCCGGTATGCCAATGATGAGGAATTCCAGAAGTATGAGGCCATGCGGGACAACGGCATTGACCTTGCCCGCCTCACCTATCAGGAGATGCGGGTGCTGCGGAAGGATCTGCAGATCATCTTCCAGGATCCCTACTCCAGCCTGAACCCCCGCTTCACCGTGGGCCAGATCATTGAAGAGGGCCTGGTGACCCACCACTTCTTCCGGCATGGCTCCTCCAAGATGCGGAAATACATCGTGGAGACCATGGAGAAGTGCGGCCTGCAGGAGTATATGCTTCACCGCTATCCCCACCAGTTTTCCGGCGGCCAGCGGCAGCGCATCTGCATCGCCCGCGCCTTGGCGGTGCAGCCCAAGTTCGTGGTCTGCGACGAGTGTGTGTCCGCCCTGGACGTCTCCATTCAGTCCCAGATCATCAACCTGCTGCAGGAGCTGAAGGAGAAGCAGAACCTCACCTACATGTTCATTTCCCATGACCTCAGCGTGGTGAAGTTCATCTCCGACCGCATTGCCGTCATGTACTTGGGCAACATCGTGGAGCTGGCGGATAAAAACACCATCTTTGATGATCCCCGCCATCCCTACACCGTAGCCCTGTTGTCCTCCATTCCCACCACGGATCCCGATTCCGCCAATAAAGAGCGGATCATTCTGGAGGGCACCATTCCCAGTCCCGTGAATCCCCCCGACGGCTGCAAGTTCTGCACCCGCTGCTACATGGCAACGGAGAAGTGCTCCCGCGTGGCGCCTCCTCTGCAGGAGATTGCCCCCGGCCACTACTGCGCCTGCCACTATCCCGAGCGGAAGCTGGGCGAGAACGGTGAGTTCCTGGTCTCTGCCAAGACCACCCGGAGCGAAGACTGAGTATGCGGGATTCTGAGCGCATGAAGCAGGAGAGCCTGGAGGAGAACGGCGAGCTGCCCCTGGAAAAGGGAGACCGGTTGGCCATGTGGCTTTCCGGCATGCTGGTCATCGGCCTTCCCAGTCTCCTCATAATCCTGATCATCGTTGCAGTGACCCTGCTCCTCTTCGCAAGGGGATAATCCAGTAACTAAAAGTACACCCTCCCATACGGGAGGGTGTACTTTTGCAGACAAAGGCCTATGGCCGGAATCCATATACTCAAGGGCTGGTGCTTTTTCAGGGTTTCCCCTCTTTAAGAATGCCCGGTCCTGACGTAGGGGCGGCTATCAGCCGCCCGATAAACAAAGTGAACGATTCGAATCCTTGCCCGTAATTACTATCATATTTCTATATTTACACATTTTTCGCGGTTTTCCGGGTACCTGCGCGGGCGGCTGATAGCCGCCCCTACGGCGTCTGGGGAAATACCTGTGTTTCCGTGTTCCTTCTCATCATCTGGGGTTTATCTACACGCTTACACCCTCCCATACGGGAGGGTGTTGCTGTTTATCGCGTGCAGGGGAGGGGCTTGCCCCTCCCAGTGTCAGGTGTTATGCGACGCACCCGGCTTCGCCGGGCCATCAAATCAGTTCCTTCCACTGCTTTTCCGTGGCCACGGGGAAGAGCGTGGAGAGATGCTCTATGATCGCTTCCCGGCTCTCCTCCGGCGCCTCTTCATAGGCGGCGCTGACGGCCTCATAGCCCCAGAGCTCCTCTGGGCGGGTGTAAACGGCGATGGGCCAGCCGTAGGGCTCCCCGAATCTGTTCCTGCGCTGTCGGAAGGCGCGGATCACAAGGTAGGTCTGCATCATGAGCCCGGTGACGGTGCCCTCAAAGTTCTTTTCCCCCTCTTTGCCGAAGCCGGCCTGCCGGCGGATCTCGAAGGAGAAGAGCTCCTGCCCGTCACCAAAGAGGTCCATGACCTTTTTAGCCCGGTGGCTGGCCTTGCCGTCCTCCCAAAGGGCGTCAAAGTCATAGCCGTCCCGCCGCCAGTTGGCGAAGCGGGGAAGCCACCGGGGAGAGACAAAACCCGCCCTTCCGCCGAAAAACTTCCCATACACCACGTTGCCCCCCTGGGCCAGGATCTCCCGCCAGAGCCAGGGATCCCGAAGAGGGTCTTCACTCCACCAATCCCGGGCGACCGTCCGTTCCTCCACGGAAAATCCGGGGATCTTTCCGGCGAAAAGGGGGAGAAAGCCCAGCTCCAGCACCAGGGCCTCCAGTTCCTCGGGCCGGTGAAGGCAGCGGGGATCTGAAGGATCCAGGCCGTGCATGATCCATTCCCCGTTTTCTATCGACATCCGTGCGTCCTCCTGCGTTGCTCTTTTGTTCATGATACCACGGGGGAGAGAGCTTGACAAGTTTACATAAACTTGAAGCGGATGAAAACACACCTGAGCGCCCGACGGCAAAAGCGACAAAAGAGAGAAGCGAAGCAGGAGAATCTTTAGAGGGAATCCCACTCGACAGGCTCGGAAAGCTGTGGTAGAATACACTAAATGAATAAATCAAGTAACCATGATGCGTAGAGGCGCGGTGAACATCAGTAGCTCCGGTGGAAGGCCATGGCAAGGGCTGTTGCCGGAGGGAAAGGGGACACCGCCGAAGGTGAGGGTTGCCGCCCCACCTGGGCGCGGGGAGAAGATCTCCGCGACTGTCGCCTTTGGCGGAGAGCTATGGAGCATGGGTGGGGGATGACAGCATCCTCAGCCTTTTGACGCCGGTGCACTCTGCATCGGCTCTTTTTTCTGCGAATATGATGGGTTTAGCTTAAGGATCAAAAGGCGAAGGAGAACGACCATGAGCACGGAAACCATGATTTGTGAAAACCTCACCGTGGATGCCCGGGGGCACCTGAACTTTGCGGGGCAGGATACGGTATCTCTGGCGAAGGAATACGGCACGCCCCTCTATCTCATGGATGAGGATCGGCTGCGCCATAACTGCCGGATCTATACCGAAGCCTTCCGGAAAAACTTTGTCCCAGGCTCCCTGGTGCTCTATGCCAGCAAGGCCAACGCCTTCAAGCGGATGCTTGCCCTGGCCGGGGAGGAGGGCATGGGTCTGGACGTGGTCTCCCCCGGAGAGATCTATACCGCCGTCAAGGCGGGTTTCGATATGAGCAAGGTCTATTTCCACAGCAACAACAAGACCGACGCTGACGTGGCCTTTGCCATGGCCCATGGCGTGGGCTGCTTTGTTGCCGAGAGTGAGGAGGAGCTTTACGCCATTGAGGCGGAAGCCAAAAACCGCGGCAAGCACCAGCGGGTGCTGATCCGGGTCACCCCCGGCATCGACTGCCACAGCTATGAGGCGGTGAATACCGGCAAGGTGGACTCCAAGTTCGGTCTCGCCATTGAGACCGGCCAGGCGGAGGCCGCCGTCAGACTGGCTCTGGATCTTCCCCATCTGGAGATCGAGGGCTTCCATTGCCACGTGGGCTCCCAGGTCTTCGGAGAGGACGTGTTCCAGCGCTCTGCCACCGTCATGCTGGAGTTCATGGCCCGTATTCGGAATACGCTGGGTTATCTGGCCCCCACCCTGAATCTGGGCGGCGGCTATGGCGTGCCCTATGTCCTCTCCGACGGCACAGTGGATATTGCCGCCCGGATCGCCGAGGTGGCTGCCTCCATCCGCTCCGACTGCGCCCGGCTGGGGATCCGGGAGCCCAGGATCCAGATGGAGCCCGGCCGCAGCATCGTGGCGGACGCCGGGCTGACTCTCTACACCGTGGGCGGCCTCAAAACCATCCCCGGCTATAAGAGCTACGTCTCCATCGACGGCGGCATGTCGGATAATCCCCGCTTCGCCCTCTATGGCGCCCGCTATACCTGCCTTCCGGCGGATAAAATGCTGGAGGAGCGGACCTTGACGGCCGATCTCGTGGGCCGCTGCTGCGAAAGCGGTGACGTCATTCAGGAGGCGGTGCCCTTCCCGGCGAGCATCGGACGGGGAGATCTCGTGGCGGTCTGCACCACCGGCGCCTATAACTACTCCATGGCCTCCAACTACAACCGTCTGCCCCGGCCCCCCATTGTCATGCTTCACGGCGGTGAGAGCACGGTGGCGGTGCGGCGGGAGACCCTGGAAGACCTGGTGGCGCTGGATCTCTGAGAGGCAGGCATTTTTGCCTATAAATCCCGGCCTCCTCTCCTGAGATTTGTCAAATTGTGAATTGACAAGTCCGGAGGAGAGGAGTATCCTATCGGTAACATCAGCGATTTAAAGCGAGGATTGTTATGAAGCGGTATTTCTTTTTTGCATACGGTTATTACTTTACTATGAAAAAATAGTAAGGCCGATTTGTAATGCAAAAAAGCGGAGAGAACACATTTTTGCGGTACAGGTTGCGCCTGTACCGCTTTTTTATTGCAGAAAGGAAGAGGAATCATGATCGTCATCTTAAAGCCAGGAGTGAGTGAAGATAAACGCGGTCAGCTGATGAGCTGGCTGGAGGGGCAGGGCCTTGCGGTCCATGTATCCGAAGGACAGTTTCAGACGGTGCTGGGCCTGGTGGGCGATACCACCCAGGTGGATATGGACCTCATTGCCAGTCTGGGCATTGTGGATTCGGTCAAACGGGTTTCCGACCCTTTTAAGCGCTGCAATCGTAAGTTCCACCCCGATGATACCGTGGTGAAGGTGGGGGATCTCGAGATCGGCGCCGGACATTTCGTCATGATCGCGGGCCCCTGTTCTGTGGAAAGTGAGGAACAGATCGTGGGCATCGCACGGGATGTGAAGGCCGCCGGCGCCCACATCCTCCGGGGCGGCGCCTTCAAACCCCGCACCAGCCCCTATGACTTTCAGGGCCTGAAGGCCACGGGCCTGGAGCTTCTTCGCATCGCCCGTCAGGAGACAGGCATGCCCATCGTCACCGAGGTCATGGGCACCAGGGATCTTCCTCTTTTTGAGGATGTGGATATCCTCCAGGTGGGGGCGCGGAATATGCAGAATTTTGATCTGTTGAAGGAGCTTGGCACCTGGCACAAGCCCATTCTCTTAAAGCGCGGCCTCGCCAACACCCTGAAGGAGCTGCTGATGAGCGCCGAATATATCATGGCCGGGGGAAACGACCAGGTCATCCTCTGTGAGCGGGGCATCCGCACCTTTGATGACTACACCCGGAATACCCTGGATCTGGCGGCCATCCCCATGCTGCGGGAACTGACCCATCTGCCCATCATTGTGGATCCCAGCCATGCCACGGGTATTTCCCGCCTGGTGCCGCCCATGGCACTGGCCGGGGCCGCAGCCGGAGCAGACGGCCTTATGATCGAGGTTCACAACGACCCGATGCACGCCCTCTCTGACGGCGCCCAGTCTCTGAAGCCGGAGGAATACGCAGTTCTTGCGGAGAAGGTCCGCGCCGTTCGCAAGGTGGTGAGCGCATGACGGTGGGGATCGTGGGCCTTGGCCTCATCGGCGGCTCCTTTGCCAAGGCATATCAGGAGGCGGGCCATTCGGTTTATGCCTATGATGTGGATGAAAGCATCCTCTCCCTTGCACAGTTGGCGGGGGTGGTCAGCGGCGCCCTGGACGAGAGCAGCCTGCCCCTCTGCCAGCTGGTACTGCTGGCGGTCTATCCCCAGGCGGCGGTGGACTACGTCATCCGGATGGCGCCGCACATCAGCAAGGACTGTCTCGTCATCGACTGCTGCGGCATAAAGCGGGCGGTATGTGAGGCGCTCTTCCCCGTGGCGGCGGAATATGGCTTTCCCTACCTGGGAGGTCATCCTATGGCGGGGACCCACAACTCCGGCTATAAATACGCCCGGGCCAATCTCTTTAAGGGCGCGCCCATGGTGCTGGTCCCGGCGGATTCTGACGACATCCTGCTGCTGGATCGGGCCAAGAAGCTGCTGGAACCGGCGGGCTTCGGAAGATATTCCGTCACCACCGCCAGGGAACACGATGAGATGATCGCCTTCACCTCTCAGATGGCCCACCTTGTTTCCAACGCATATATCAAGAGCCCCACCGCCTCCCGTCACAAGGGCTTTTCGGCGGGCAGCTACAAGGATATGACCCGTGTGGCCTGGCTGAACCCCGGCATGTGGGCAGAGCTCTTTTTGGAGAATAAGGACTGCCTCCTCTATGAGCTGGACGTGTTCCTGGAAAAGCTGACGGAGTATCGTTCGGCCCTTGTCAATCAGGACAGGGCGGAGCTGGAACGCCTTCTGGAGGAGGGCAAGCGAAGGAAGGAGGAGGTGGACGGACATTGACAAGCATTTCTGTCGGCGCGTCCCGAAGCTATGAGGTCCTCATCTCGAGAGGCCTTCTGAGCCGGGCCGGGGAAATGATCGCGGCCCTGAAAAAGCCCTGCAGGGTCGCTGTTGTGTCGGACAGCAACGTGCATCCCCTTTACGACGCCGTGGTTGCGGAGTCCCTGAGGAAAGCGGGCTTTGACGCTTTCTCCCTGGTCTTCCCGGCGGGGGAGCGCTCGAAGAATCTTGGGACCTTCGGTAAGCTTCTGGAGAGCTTTGCGGAGCATCACCTCAGCCGCAGCGACCTGGTGGTCGCATTGGGCGGCGGCGTCACCGGGGATCTGGCGGGCTTTGCCGCCGCTGCCTACCTCCGGGGCATCGACTACGTTCAGATCCCTACCACGCTTCTGGCCATGGTGGACTCCTCCGTGGGAGGGAAAACCGCGGTGGATCTGGAGGCCGGGAAGAACCTGGCCGGGGCCTTTTACCAGCCGATCCTGGTGCTCTGTGACCCGAATACCCTGCAGACCCTTCCGGAGAGCGATTTTTGTGACGGCTGCGCGGAGGTCATCAAGTATGGCCTTCTGGGAAACGCGGATTTTTTCACCGACCTGGAAAAGAAACCGATCCGGGAGCAGCTGGAACACGTTCTTGAGGTCTGCGTTTCCATGAAGCGGGACCTGGTCCAGGAGGATGAGCGGGATACGGGCGTGAGAAGGCTTTTGAATCTGGGACACAGCTTCGGCCATGGGGTGGAAAAGCTCAGCGATTACCGCATTTCCCACGGACAGGCGGTGGCCGTCGGTATGGCGATCATCACCCGGGCGGCGGTGGCAAAGGGCGTGGCGGAGGCCTCCACCCTGGATCGCCTGCTGGCCCTTCTGGAAAAGACCGGCCTTCCCACCGAAACGACCTTTGCCGCAAAGGACCTGGCGGAGGCTGCCAAAGGGGATAAAAAGATCTCCGGCGGAAAGCTGCACCTCATTGTTCCGGAGGCGGTGGGACGCTGCCGGGTTGTGCCTACGGATCCGGAGGAGCTCAACGATTGGCTGCATGCGGGAGGAGTAGAATGAATCGCGTGGTTTTACCGGGGGAGCGCCGGGGAACGGTTCGCATTCCCTCCTCCAAGTCCCAGGTCCACCGTCTGCTGCTTCTGGCTGCCGTGGGAGCGGAGCCGGTGGAGCTGCGTCTTGATGGCGTCAGCCGGGATATTGCCGCCACGGCGGACTGCCTGCGGGCTCTGGGAGCGGAGATTGACCTCCTGGGAGAGGAAGTGATCAAGGTCACCCCCCTGGGCAGGGGATCCCCGGCACAAAAGGAGCTTGACTGCGGCGAAAGCGGGTCCACCCTGCGCTTTCTGCTGCCCCTTGTGGGGGCCCTCGGAGTGAAGGCCTGTTTCCTGCGCCGTGGTCGGCTGAGTCAACGCCCCCTCTCTCCCCTGGATGGGGTGCTGCGGGAGCATGGCATGACCCTTTGGGAGGAGGGGGAGCGCCTCTGGGCAGAGGGACAGCTGACGCCCGGGGACTATACCATTCCCGGCAATGTGTCCTCCCAGTACATCTCCGGCCTTCTGATGGCCCTCTGCCTTCTGCCCGGAGAAAGCAGCCTTTGGGTCACGGGCCCTGTGGAGTCCGCCTCCTACGTCGATATGACGGAGAAGGCGCTGAAGCAAGCGGGGATCCGCTTCCAAAAAGAGGGCTGGCACTATTGCATCCCCGGCGGTCAGCGGCCGGGACTGCCGAAGGTTCTTCGGGCGGAGGGAGATTGGTCCAACGGAGCCTTCTTCCTGGCACTGGGGGCCCTCAGCAGGGAGGGGATCACGGTCCGTGGCCTGGATCCGGACTCGGCCCAGGGGGACCGGGCCATGCTGGACCTCCTCCGGTCCTTCGGCGCCCGGGTGGAAATGAAAGACGGTACAATCACCGTCCGCCGCGAGGAGCTGCGGGGGATCACCGTGGACGCGGCCCCGATCCCGGATCTGGTGCCGCCCCTGGCGGTGCTGGGTGCCCTGGCGGAGGGGGAGACCCGGATCGTGAATGCCGCCCGGCTCCGTCTCAAGGAGTCGGACCGGTTGGAGAGCGTCGCCGCCCTCCTGCGGAGTCTGGGGGGAACGCTGGAGGTGCAGCCGGAGGGGCTTGTCATCCATGGCGGCATCCTCCACGGCGGCACCGTCTCCCCCTGGAACGATCACCGGATCGCCATGGCGGCGGCAGTGGCCGCGGCCGGAGCTGCAGGACCGGTGACGGTGGAGGACAGTGAATGCGTCGCCAAATCCTATCCCCGTTTCTGGGAGGATCTGGCGTCTTTGGAGGGAGAGAGACAATGAGCAGCACCTACGGAAGCAATTTCCGATTTACCATCTTTGGCCAGTCCCACGGGGCGGCCATCGGCGTCACCCTGGAGGGGGTGCCTGCCGGGGAACCGCTGGATCTGGAGGCGCTGCAGCGCTTCCTGGACCGGCGGGCGCCGGGCAGAAGTCCCAATGCCACCGCCCGGAGGGAAGCGGACCGGCCGGAGATCCTTTCCGGCCTGCATGAGGGCCGGTTTTGCGGCGCCCCCTTCACTGCGGTCATCCGCAACGGCGATACCCGCTCCCAGGATTACAGCCAGCTGAAGGCGAAGCCCCGGCCCGGCCACGCGGACTATACCGCCCAGGTGAAATACGGCGGGGCGCAGGACGCGGCGGGGGGCGGCCACTTCTCCGGACGCCTGACAGCCCCGCTCTGTATCGCGGGGGGCATCGCCAGGCAGCTTTTGGAGCGGCAGGGGATTACGGTCATGGCACGCATTCTGTCGGTGGGGAAGATACGGGACGACAGCCCCTTCCTCTCTTCGGTGGAGGACAAGGCCTTCCCCGTGTCCGACGACGGCCTGGGGGAGAAGATGCAGCAGGAGATCGCCAAGGCCCGCGCTGAAGGCGATTCTGTTGGCGGCGTGGTGGAGTGCGTGATCACGGGCCTTCCCGTCGGCCTGGGGGACCCCATGTTTGACGGCATGGAAAACCGCATTGCCGCCGCCGTCTTCGGCATTCCCGCCGTAAAGGGCCTGGAATTCGGTGATGGCTTTGCCCTCTCGGCCATGCGGGGCAGTGAGGCCAACGATGCCTTCCGGCTGGCGGAAGGAAAGGTGGTCACCGCCACGAATCGCTGCGGCGGCATTCTCGGCGGCATCACCGACGGCATGCCCCTGGTCTTTCGGGCGGCCTTCAAGCCCACGCCCTCCATCTCCCTGCCCCAGAAGACGGTGGATCTTTCCCGCATGGAGGAGACGGAGCTTGTGATCGGGGGCAGGCACGACCCCTGTATCGTGCCCCGGGCGGTCCCGGTGGTGGAGGCCGCGGCGGCAGCGGCGGTGTATGACGCCCTTCTGGAAGGGCGGAAAATGGGGAGATGACCATGGATTTACAGGATTATCGCAAAAAAATCAATGAGATCGATGAGACACTGGTAAAGACCTTCCTTCAGCGGATGGAGGTGGCCGGGGAGATCGCCCGGTATAAGGAGGCCAACGGCCTCAAGGTGCTGGACGCCAGACGGGAGCGGGAGAAGCTGCGCGAGGTGGAGGAGATGTGTCCCGAGGAGATGCAGGAATATGCCTCCTCTCTCTACTCCCTGTTGTTTGAGCTGAGCCGCAGCTACCAGAACAGTCTTATGGAGAGCCGCAGCCCCTTGTCCCTGGCCCTGGAAAGCGCCATGGAGGGGACGCCGAAGCTCTTCCCGGAAAAGGCCGTGGTGGCCTGCCAGGGGGTGGAGGGCGCCTACTCCCAGCTGGCCTGTGAGCGGCTCTTCACCCGGCCAAACATCTTTTATTTTGACAGCTTCGACGCTGTGTTCTCCGCCATCGAAAAAGGTCTCTGTCAGTACGGCGTCATCCCGCTGGAAAACAGCACGGCGGGCTCGGTCAACAAGGTCTATGACCTGATGATGAGCCACCGCTTCTCCATTACACGCAGCGTCCGGCTGAAGGTGGACCACAATCTTCTGGCAAAGCCGGGGGTGGAGCTGAAGGACGTGAAGGAGATCTTCTCCCATCAGCAGGCCATCGATCAGTGTGCCGGCTTCCTTTCCACCCTTCCCGGGGTGAAGGTCACCGCCTTTGCCAACACGGCCATGGCGGCGCGCATGGTGGCGGAATCTCCGCGGAACGATGTGGCGGCCCTGGCCTCCCGCTCCTGCATGAGCCTCTACGGGCTTCGCAGCCTCCGGGATTCCGTCCAGGACCAGGAGAACAATTATACCCGCTTCATCTGCATCTCCCGCAATCTGGAGATCTATCCGGGGGCGGACCACACCAGCCTTATGATGATCCTTCCCCATAAGCCGGGTTCCCTCTATAAGGTGCTGGCCCGGTTCTATGCCCTCGGCATCAATCTCATCAAGCTGGAGAGCCGACCCCTCCCGGACCGGAACTTTGAGTTCATGTTCTATTTCGATCTGGAGACCTCGGTCTACTCTTCCCGCTTTATTCGCCTCATGGCGGAGCTGGATGACGTGGCGGAGGAGTTCACATACCTTGGAAGCTACAGCGAGGTGATCTGATGGCGGTCTGCGGTTTGCTGGGAGAAAAGCTGGGTCACAGCTATTCCCCCTTTCTCCACAGCCGAATGGCGTCCTATGAGTACCGCCTTTTTGAGGTTTGCCCGGAAAAACTGGGGGACTTTCTTCAAAAAGGAGAGTTTCTGGGGCTGAACGTGACCATCCCGTATAAAAAGGCGGTGATGCCTTACTGCGCCGCCCTCTCTCCCGTGGCCAGGAGGATCGGCAGCGTGAATACCATTTTCCGCCGCTCCGACGGCAGCCTCTACGGGGACAACACGGATCACGCCGGGTTTCACGCCCTGGTGGCGGAATCCGGCATTGAGGTCCGGGGCAGGAAGGCCCTGGTCCTGGGCTCCGGCGGCGCCTCCGTTACCGTCCAGGCGGTTTTGGCGGAGCTGGGGGCTGGGGAGGTGGTGGTCATCTCCCGTTCCGGTGAGAATAACTATCGGAATTTCGACCGCCATGGGGACGCGGAGCTTCTTGTGAACACCACGCCTCTCGGCATGTATCCCAAAAACGGGACGGCAGCCGTGGATCTCCGGGATTTCCCGGCCCTTCGGGGGGTATTGGATGTGGTCTATAATCCAGCCCGGACCGCTCTCCTTCTCCAGGCGGAGAAGCTGGGGATCCCTCACGCCGGGGGACTTCGGATGCTGGCGGCGCAGGCCAGGAAAAGCGCTGAGATATTCACTGGCAGCGCCATCCCCCAGGAGGTAGAGGATGAGGCGCTTCGTGCCATGCAGCTGAGCATGCAGAACATCATCCTCATCGGGATGCCCGGCTGCGGAAAGACCACCATCTCCAAAATGCTGGGCAGACGGCTGGACCGCCCTGTGGTGGAGGCGGATCGGCTCCTTGCTGACAGGGCCGGCATGTCCATCCCGGAGATCTTTGCCGCGGAGGGAGAAGCCGGCTTCCGCAGGCGGGAGACGGAGATCCTGCGGGAGGCGGGGGCAGCCTCTGGTACCGTGATCGCCACGGGCGGCGGCGCGGTGACCCGGGAGGAGAACTATCCCCTTCTGCATCAGAACGGACTGATCCTCTGGCTGGAGCGGGATCTGAAGCTCCTGGATGTGGCGGGACGTCCGCTGTCGGAGGCAAAAGGGGTGGAGCGGCTCTATCGGGAGCGGCTGCCCCTCTATCGGGCCTTTGCCGACTGCGTCATCGACAACAACGGCAGCCCGGAGGAGACGGTGACGCGTATTTTGGAGGTGCTGCAATGAAGCTTCTTGTGCTCAACGGACCGAATCTGAACCTTTTGGGCCTGCGGGAGCCGGCGATTTACGGAAAGCAGGACTATGCCGCCCTTCTTCGTATGATTGCAGATTGGGGCGCGGAGCTGGGGCTTGAGACGGACTGCTATCAGTCCAACCACGAGGGGGACCTGGTGGATGCCATTCAGGGCGCCTATGGCGTCTATGACGGCATTGTGATCAATCCCGGCGCCTATACCCATACCAGCATTGCCATCCTGGACGCCCTGAAGGCGGTGGCGATCCCCGCGGTGGAGGTCCATATTTCGGATGTTACCAGGCGGGAGCCCTTTCGACAGGTTTCCTACGCGGGCATGGCCTGCTTTGCCCACTTCATCGGCCTGGGCCTGGAGGGCTATCATCAGGCCATGATCGCCCTGAAGGAGAAGCTGGAAAAAGACTGACCTGTAGGGGAGGGGCTTACCCGTCCATAGAGACGAAGAAGGGGCCGAAAGCAAAACCGCACATATGTCCGTACCCTGCTGCAGGGGCGACAATGTTTGCCCGCACGGCACATGCGAAAATGCAAAAAAAGTTGGACGAATTCGTACAAGAATACGAATACGTCCAACTTTTTCGTAGAATGATCCGGTTTCTCTGCCGGGCGCTTCATGAAGCGCCTCTACGGCGTTGTTTCAATTAAAACTGTATATATCGAGAGAAGAACAGATTCCGACTCGCATGTCATTGCGAGGAGCCCACGGGGCGACGTGGCAATCCGTTCCCCCTGATTTCATATCAAATTTTAGGTGAAACAGCGTACTATGGCCTTACCTTGTGTTTTTTTCGTTTTGCTTTGGACTCTCGCCGTATGCCTTTAGATTTCGGAGGCAAACCCTCCCTTACTTTGCGGCCAGAAACTCCTCCAGGATCTTCACGCCCGCGCTGGTGCCGAGGCGGCTGGCGCCGGCCAGCAGCATAGCCCTGGCGTCCGCCCAGCTGCGGATCCCGCCGGCGGCCTTCACCAGCACCTCATCGCCCACGGTGTCTGCCATGAGCTTCACGTCCTGGGGGGTGGCGCCGCCGGTGCCGAAGCCTGTGGAGGTTTTGATGAAATCGGGCTTCACCTTCAGGGCCAGCCTGGCCATGGCCTCGATTTCGGATTTCTCCAGGTAGCAGTTCTCGAAGATCACCTTGGAGAGGGCGCCCTTCTCCCGGCAGAGGGCTACGATGCCCTCCATCTCACGCTGGAGATAGTCAAAGTTTCCCCGCTTCAGCTCGGTGATGTTGATGACGTAGTCGATCTCATCGGCGCCGTTTTCCAGGGCGTCCTTTGTCTCAAAGAGCTTGGCGGCGATGCTGGTCTGGCCCAGAGGGAAGCTGACGGCAGCGCCCACGTGGACGCCGGAGCCCTGCAGCAGCTCCTTGCCCAGGGGGACCTGGACGGAGTTGATGGCCACCATCTTAAAATGGTTGTCGCTGGCCTCCTTGCAGAGCTTGCGGAGATCTTCCCGGGTGGCAAAGGCCTTCAGATTGGTGTGGTCGATGAGAGCGGCGAGACTTTCTTTGGTCAGTGTATCGGGATGGATCATATATGGTTCTCCTTTTTCTGTATTCCGTTGGTGGATTCATTATATACCCGAAAGAGGGAAAAGAAAAGAGGCAAGCGCCTCTCTCTGAATCCCGCCTTGCAATCTCCCGGGGGCTGGAGTACAATATGGAAGGCTTTCAAAAAGAAAGGGGGAAGAAGTACCGTGAACGGCAATAGACCGGGAGTCCTTATGATATTGAGACGGGGGCTCGCTCTCCTCCTTTTGACAGCGTTCCTCACGGCGGTGGTACTTCTTGGGGTGATCTGGGTCATGGAAAAAGGCCCTTCCCCCACGCTGACGGCCCTCTTCTGCCGCTCCATGCGGGAGACCAGCGCCATCCGCTGGATCCCCGATCTCTTCCTGTCCGATGCGGAGATCGACGCCCTGAAGACCGCCTCCACCGAGGAGGTGGAGACCGCTCCCATCAACACCTCCCTCATCCACCTGTCAAAGGGGGACCCCGCGGCGGAGACGAAGGACGATGCGGAGCCGGAGATACAGCTCATCGAGATTGCCGAGGGCACCGTGAAGGGAAAGCTCCTCATCGTTCGGGATCCCTCCCGGGTGATCCTGGGGACCTCCGACGGCTTCGGCAGACAGCCGGGCCTGCAGCTTACGGAGCTCGTGGCCAAATACGATGGCCTTGCCGGGGTGAACGCCGGGGGCTTTAATGACGAAAACGGCCGGGGCGACGGCGGCACGCCCCAGGGACTGGTGATCCGGGAGGGAGAGCTGATCTGGGGAAGCGACAGCCGCCGCTATCACGTCATCGGCTTTGACCGGGATCATATCCTCCATGTGGGCACCATGACGGGAAAGGAGGCGCTGGCGGCCGGGATCTGGGACGCGGTGAGCTTCATCACCCACGACGGTCAGGCTTCGGAGCTGATCGTCAACGGAGAGGTGCAGTCCCAAAACCTGCCCAGCGGCGTCAATCCCCGCACCGCCATCGGCCAGCGGGCTGACGGCGCGGTGCTGCTCCTGGTGCTGGATGGACGGAGCATCAATACCCTGGGCGCCACCATGGAGAACGTCTGCGATATCATGCAGCGCTACGGTGCCGTAAATGCCGGAAATCTGGACGGCGGCTCCTCCTCTGTCATGGTCTATGAGGGGGAGATCATCAATCACTGCGCCTCTGTCACGGGGCCCCGCAGCATTCCCACGGCCTTCGTGGTATTGGGAGAGGGGGCGGACCGGGATGAGTGAAGGGAAAAAGGCCTCCGGCGCCTGGAGCCGCTTCCTCCGGATCTACAGCCTTCTGTTTCTGCTGCTGGGAGCCATCCTGTGGCTTGTACTCTACGCCTATGCCGCCGCCTATGAGCGGTCTTTGCCGGAGCATGTGATGGAGAAGCTGATGGAGGAGACCGGAGAAGAGGAGTGGGAGGCGTATGCCTGCCTGGACGCTCCCTTTGCCGCCTCCCGCTTTGAGGATGGGGAGGCGCTGCTGCGGGGCTATTACCGCGCCGCGGTGGCGGGACAGGAGCTCAGCTGGCGCAAGGCCCCCCAATTTGCGGCGGAGGCGCCCTGTTATGAGGTCCGGGGCGGAGGCCTGCCCCTCTGCCGTGTCACCCTCAGCCCCCAGGAGGGAGCAGGCGCGGGCTTTGGCCGCCCCCTGTGGCAGGTCTCAGGCATCGTCTCCTGCTTTGCTCCGGAGGGGCTGGAGCGGGTGACGCTGGAGGTGGACGCCCCTGACGACCGCCCCCTCTGGCTCAACGGCGTTCTCCTGGGGGAGGAGGAACGTACAGCCCCGCCGGAAGATACCACCGACGCCGCCTGGATCCGCTACCGGGTGGAGGGGCTGCGGGGAGAGGTCCGGGTGACGGAGGCCGACGGCACGGTACTGACTCCCGTTGTGATAGGCGATGCCCTCCTTCGCTGCCGGGCGGAGCCGAAGGAACTCTATGCGGTATCGGTCCGTGCCCCGGAGGGGGTCACGGTGACGGTGAATGGCCGCAGCCTCTCCCCGGAGGAGGGCGAGGCCGATCCCGGTATTCTGAAGGGGCTGGAAAAGACGCTGGGGGACGACGCCTATGAGACGCTGACCTATCGGCGCGAAGATCTGGTCGCCCCGCCCGCCGTCACCGGGGTGACGGCGGAGGGTACGGAGCTGACGCCCCTGGTGACCCCTTCGGGCTGCTTCGTCTTCTTTTATCCCCAGGAGGAGGACGTGGCCGCCTGGGCGGAGCCCGTGGCCGACGCGTTCTTTACCCGCTATATGGCCTATTCCTCCGGCGCCTGGAGCGCGGGGAGGCATCAGGCCCTCTTAAACAGCATTCTCCCGGGAACGGAGCTGGATTCCTACGTCCGGGGGAGCCGGGCAGCCATGATCTGGGCCTCTAAAACCAAGGTCAGCTATGAGGAGCTGCGCTTTGAGGATTTCGTCCTGGTGGGGGAGAATTGCTTTACCTGCACAGTCCGATATAAAGGTGACTTCAGTGCCCGCGCCTGGTATGAGAGCTATTCCTATGAGATGGAGAACGCCTATGAGCTGGCCTTCATTCGGGAGGGGAACCGCTGGCTGGCCGCCGCCATGTCGGTGCTGCCGTGAAGTCGCGCCCTGATCCTCCCCCCCCAATGGCCCGCCGTGTCTGTACCCCATCCCGTAGGGGCGATCTGCGATCGCCCGCCTGATCGAGGTGCGTTGCAAACGGGCGAACAAAGTTCGCCCCTACGATGGGATCAATCACATGGCCCGTAGGGGCGATCTGCGATCGCCCGCCTTGCTTTTTCCGCCCCGTGTAGGGGCCGGCGCCCTCGACGGCCCGCTATTCCCGTAACGCCTCCGTAGGGGCGGATCCCTTGATCCGCCCGCGATGAGGAAGGGGGAACGCGGAACGATGAGGGCATCGTCCCCTACGGAATCTCCTGCGGCCATGCTCCCATCCCGTAGGGGCGATCTGCGATCGCCCGCCTGATCAGCACCAACGTTTTTGACGGGCGGCTGATATGTCAAGAGAAACATGGTATACAGGAGTGAAGGTACATGGTATACAGTTTTCAC
>CAMNAO010000017.1 GCA_946531435.1 uncultured Clostridia bacterium | reverse complement strand
AGCTTCTCCGGGAAGTGGTAGGGGCCGTAGTTGTTGGAGCAGCGGGAGATGGTCACCGGCAGGCCATAGGTGCGGTGATAGGCCATCACCAGAAGATCCGCCCCAGCCTTGGATGAGCTGTAGGGGCTGGAGGTATGGATGGGCGTCTCCTCAGTGAAGAAGAGGTCCGGCCGATCCAGGGGCAGGTCGCCGTAGACCTCATCGGTGGAGACCTGGTGATAGCGCACATTGCCGAAGGCGCGGCAGGCGTCCATCATGGTAGCCGTGCCCATGATGTTGGTCTCCAGGAAAATGCCGGGGTTCTCGATGGAGCGGTCCACATGGCTCTCCGCCGCGAAATTCACCACGGCGTCGGGCTTCTCCTCCTCAAAGAGGCGGAAGACCCCCTCCCGGTCGCAGATATCCAGCTTCACAAAGCGGAAGTTGGGCTTCTCCATGACAGACTTCAGCGTCGAAAGGTTGCCCGCGTAGGTCAGCTTGTCCAGGCAGACGATCCGGTCCTCCGGATGGGCCTTCAGCATATGAAAAATGAAATTGCTTCCGATAAATCCGGCCCCGCCGGTGACAATGATGGTACTCATACTCCGTCTCTCCTATCAAATATGGATCTTGATTAACCGGGAAAGGGCGCTCTTCAAAGGGCGTCAGCCCAGGAGCTTTTTCTTGACCGACCGGGCGGCCTTCCACAGAACAGCGACGGTCTTATTGCGCTGGACATAATTCCAATAGACCTCGCGCTTGACCCCCTCCTTCAGATGGAAGGCCAATCGCTTTGCCGGCACAGGCTGCCGCTTCGCCGGCTGGAGCCGGGGATACCGGATGGGCCGATCCGCCACACAGTCATCCACCATATCCATGATCATTCCGGCGCAGTTGCCCATGTTGCCGAAGGTCCGCACCCGGAAACCATCCACCTGCTTCAGGATCTCATCGTAGTTTTGCAGGAGGTCCCGAATAAAGTCGGCCAGCTCCTCCTTCGTCGTCATCAGCACGAAGTCATAGTCGCACCGGGGGAAGCGCTTGGGGGTCACATCCGGGATCAGCCAGTTGGAGACCGAGACCGCCGGGATCCCCATCATCACCGCCTCACACATGGTGGAGGACTCGTCGGAGACCAGGGCGTCACAGGCCATGATGGCCTCAAAGATGTTGGTAGCCGGCTCCAGGATAAAGACGCCGGGCAGATCTTTGTGCTTCTCCCGCATCTCCTCAATGGCGTTATACATATCCCGGAAGGCCGGTGAGTAGTTGGGATCCAGGGAGGCCTGCTTGATTAGGATGTTCACATCCAGCGTCTGCATGGCCCGAACAAAATCATCCTGCTTGCCGTCATTCTCCCAGGAGGGGGCGTAGAGAATGGTCTTTTTCGAGTTATCCAGACCATATTTGGCGTTGAATTCCGCCCGGTACGCCGCCCGGTCGATGCCCACATAGGCATCCGCCTTGGGCCAGCCCACCTGGTACATGCCCAGCCGGGGATTGGCATAGTAGTATTGGGAGCACTGCTGCCAGTTCTCCACCCACTGGTTGCTGGGAAGGATGCCCACGTCATACTTGTTCCAGGGCTCCCTGAGCCAGAGATCCGGCCAGTTCCCGTACTGCTGGATAATGTCGTGGAGCATGATGAAGGAGAAGCGGCTGAACTGGGGAAAATTGATGTGCTGGCAGTAGAAGCCGATCTCGCATTTTGCAAATTTGTCGTCGGTAAGGCGGACCTGATAGCCCCGCCGCTCCGCCTCCTGGGCGATGGGGCGATACATAGCCTTCTCTGCGTTGTCCATATAGATAAAGGTTATGTCTTTTTTTAAGCCTTTCAAGCGTTCGGCCTCCTTTATTTTTTCTTCATCGTCATCACAAGCTCCATGAGCTTCTTGCGGAAGGCCGCCATCACCGCCACAAGCGCCAGAATAAGGCCATAGCGCAGAAGCGGCAGCCGATAGGTGGGCATCACCGCGAACACCACAGCGCTGAGCCCCAGAGAGAAGAGGACGATGAAACGGATGTCATAGATCTCCCCCTGAATGCCCTCCCTCTTCATCACCCGGTGCATGAAGACATAGTGCATCAGCATGAAGGAAATATAGCTCACCAGTGTGGTATAGGCCGCCGCAATGAAGCCGTATCTGGGAATGAGCAGGGCGTTCAGCACCACGTTGGTGAGGGCGCCCACCACGGAGGCGATCATCACATAGCCCGTGGCGCCGTAATAGAACTCCACGGTGCAGAACATGTCATAGCAGTAGGTGAAATAGACGCCCAGGGCCACGATGGGGATCACCGTGGTGGCGGGCTGATATTCCGGTTTGCCCAGGATGAGGATGATCTCCGGCGCGACCATGGCCGCCATCAGCGTGATGGCGCCCATCAGCACCGCCAGCCCGTTGGAGATTTTCCGCAGGGGACCGTAAATCCGGGCCTTCAGCTGCTCGTAGCTCCAAGGTACCCGGGACCCGTTGATGGCAGCCAGCAGCACATTCATCACCGTGGCGATCTGATAGGCGAAGCTATAAATGCCGGCGTCACTCTTCCCGCAGTAATACCGGATCATAAGCCGGTCCGACTGGCCCAGCACGATAAGGCTGAGATAGTGGGGAATGAGAGGGATATTGAACCGCAGGGCGTAGCGCCAGTAAGCCCTGTCATAAAAGCAGCGCCCCTTCCAGAAATGCCGGATATAGAAGAGGAGGCCCACAGCGCACTGCACCAGGAGAAAGCCCAGGATCAGCGCGCGGGCGCGAAGATCGGTGTATCTGAGAAGCAGAAGGCTCACCGTGGGGGTCAGGACGGAGATCACCACGGTCACCGCCACCATAGGCCTATACCGGTATTCCACCCGCTGCCGCGTGCTCCAGAAACCGAAGGCGGGATAGACGATGAAATACAGAAAGAGCAGCAGGACAAAGGGGGTATCCAACTCAAGAAGCCGGTTCACCCACTCCCGGGTCAGCCCGTAGAGGACCAGCATCCCCAGAGAGACCACCGTGCCCAGGCCCTGCATGCTGGCGGTATAGCGGTCCCGGTCGTCCCTGTTGTCCACCAGGGTCTTGGTATAAACCCCGGCATAGAGGTTTAAGGAGGCGAAGATGATGAGCACATCCCGCCAGGACTGGAATACCGTCCATTCTCCGTACTCCGCCGTGGAGATGAGCCGCACATAGATGGGGACCACGATAAAAGAGATCCCCTTCTGAAAGAAGTTGCAGACGGTATACCAGAGGGAGGCCTTGGTCTGAACGGGCATTGCCCGGTATCGGTTCCAGAGCTTCATAGCATCTGTTCCTTTCCTGCTTTCGGCGGATCGCTCCGCGCCGCCGGAAGCCGTCCCCTCCACCGGACAAAGCGCGAGAGGAAGTCCGGAGTCAGCAGGGAGACGAAATAGAAAACAAAGGGATTGTAGGCGAAGTCCACCACATAGGGCTCAAAGATGAAGAGGACGCTCAGGATCATGAGGCACACCGCCAGGCTGTATTCGCCCTTCTCCGCCGCCTTTTTCAGCGAATAGAGATAGATCAGCACCAAAAAGCCGGTAAACAGGAGCCCGTAGGAAAGGGCGAACTGCAGAAATCCGCTGTCCACATAGAAATACTCCGTGGCGTCGCCGATGCCCAGGAGAAGAGAGCTGGAGCCCACCCAGGTCAGCTTGTTTCCCCCCAGGTGCACCCCGTAGCGCCGGATCGCCGTCTGTCCCAGGGAGAGGCGGAAATTCGTCAGGCGGTTCAGCCGCTGCATCAGCGGACTTGCCCAGGTAAAGACAAAGGGGAGCCCGACGCCGATGAGAACAGTCACCAAAAACAGCAGCACCAGCACGCGGCCCAGCCGCCGCTTATCCGGGAGGCGTCTGCGCCGCAGCGCCAGCCGCTCCAGCTGATAGGCCGCCGACAGCGCCAGCGTAAAGAAGGTCATCAGCATGGAGAAGGCTGTATTTGTTAAAAGGAAAATCGCAAGGTTCATCCCGGCCAGCCCCGCCATGAGGAGGGGGCGCAGCCGCCCCTTCTTCAGATACAGGAGCTCAAGGGTGATGAAAAACCAGCAGTAGGAGGCCCGGTTCACCCAGCCATAGCCCAGATAGTAGCGCTTTCTGCCGGGCTGCGACAGGTCATAGCCGCTCCCCCAGAGGCCCAGGGCGGCGGACAGCAGATAGAAGCCGAAGGTAACGAGCTGGATCCCGAAAAACAGCTTCACGCACCGTTTGAAATCCACCCCCATGCCGCAGAACAGCACCAGGAAATGGAAGATGGGGGAACGGTCAGAGCCCGTGACCGCCGCATAGAGGGCGGCCAGCAGCATCGCCGCTGTGAAAAACAGCAGGGCGGGCGTCAGCTTTCTCGTGGAGAGAAAGCGCAGAAGGCAGAGCAAATAGGCCCCGTACCGCATGAGCTGCAGCACCTTGACCATGCCGCTGCCGCTTACGCTCCAGAGGTTGTAGGCGTAGGAATACTGCAGGTTCAGGGAGAGGCAGTAGATGGCTAGCCCCAGATAGTACAGGCCGTCCCGCTTCATTCTGCCGTGTGAAAGCACAGCATTCACTCCTTCGGATCGGTGTTGATGTCGTCATGGGTGGTCTGACTCTCACCCTCGGCCCCTGCGGCGTCATAGAGATCCTTCTTGATCTGGCTGCTGCTGATCTCGGGGGTACGGGGAAGATAGACCACCTCCACGCCCTCCTCCTTCAGGAAATCGAATTTGCCCCGCCAGTCGTCGCCCATGACAAAGGTATCCACATGGTATTCGTGCATATCCGAGCGCTTCTGCTGCCAGTTCTCCTCGGGAATGACAAGATCCACATAGCGGATGGATTCCAGAAGCTGCTTGCGCTGCTCATAGGTAAAATAGGTCTTTTTGTGCTTTTCGTTCCAGTTGAATTCATCGGAGGAAAGAACGACGATAAGGTAGTCCCCCAGGGCCTTTGCCCTTCTCAAAAGGTTGATGTGGCCATAGTGCAAAAGGTCAAAGGTTCCGTAAGTGATTACACGTTTCATGTCAGAGGTTCTCCTGTTCTGTAAGATCGTATGTTCATATACCACCATGAGCTCCGAGGAGCCGATCTCATTCCGCCGCTCCCTGGTCATGAGCTCATAGACCGCGTCCCTGGGCGCAACGCCCCCATGGAGCACGGCCTCCACCGCCTCCACAATGGGCATGTCCACCCCGTAGCGCTTCTTTAGCTGCAAGGTGGCAGGAAGGGCGTTGATTCCTTCCACCACCATCCCCACCTGGCGCACCGCCTCCTCCGGCGGAACGCCTTGCCCGATGAGGGTGCCGCAGCGGTTGTTGCGGCTGTGACGGCTGGTGGCGGTGACGATGAGGTCGCCGACCCCTGCGAGGCCGGAGAAGGTCTGTTCATAGCAGCCCATGGCCACCCCCAGCCGGGTCAGCTCCGCCATGCCCCGGGTTATGAGGGCCGCCCGGGCGTTGTCTCCGTAGCCCAGGCCGGTAGCGATGCCCGCCGCCAGGGCGATGATGTTCTTCACCGCGCCGCAGAGCTCCACGCCCTCCACATCCGGGTTGGTATAGACCCGGAAGATGGGATTCATGAAGATCCGCTGCACCTTCTCCGCCACCTGGGCGTCGGTACATGCGGACACGATGGTGGTGGGCAGGCCCACCGCCACCTCCTCCGCATGGGTGGGGCCGGAGAGCGCCACCAGGGGGGCCCGGGTGATGCCATGCCGGCGAAGCTCATCCCGGATCACCTGGGTCATGGTGTAGAGCGTATCCGGCTCCAGCCCCTTGGCCACGTCCACCAGGATCTGATCCTCCGAAAGGAAGGGGGCCGCTGCCGCCGCGGTGCCTCTGAGGTAGACCGAGGGAACGGCAAAAACCAGCAGCTCCTTCCCCCGGCAGGCCTCCTCAATAGAGGCCGTAAACCGGGTCTCCTCCGGGATCACCATGCCCGGAAGGTTCTTGTGCCTCCGGGTTTCGCTCAATTCCGTGATTTCCTGGGGCAGGGCCGACCAGACCGTCACGTCGTGGCCGGTCTTTGTCAGCATGCCCGCCAGCGCGACGCCCCAGGTGCCCGCGCCTAAAATTCCGATTTTCGCCATATTCCTCCTCAGCGCCCCAGGCGCTTTTCGATCGCCTCAAAGATCCTGCGGCTGTTATCCGCAGACTCAAAGGTGATAAACCGTTCCCGGATCTCCGCCCGCCGCTCCCGGCAGGGGTCGCCCGCCAGGTTCGCCTCCAGGGCTTTTAATAGCTCAGCCGTATCCCCGGCCACCGTGCCGGCGGCTACCTCATCGATGTCGTAATAGAGGCCCCGATCCTTGTTCTTATAATAGTCATAGTCGTAGGCGTAGTGGATGATGGGGCGGTCGGTGATGAGATAGTCGAAGAAGCAGCTGGAGTAGTCGGTGACCAAAAGATCTGCCGCCCCCAGAAGCTGCGCCGCGTCCGCGCCGGGCAGTCCATAGACCAGCCTCTCCCCGGTCTCTCCCTCCTGCTGCTGTCCGCTCTTGAAATGCAGCTTTTCCACCACGACGAAGTTGTATTTTTTCGCCAGGGCCTGAAAGCGCGGATCACCCTCCAGCGTGTGAAAGCTGAAAACCTCCGCCGTCTTGTCCCGGAAGGTGGGCATATAGACGATAAGCCGCTTCCCCCGGACCCCCAGGGCCTCCTCCACGCCGCGGCGGCTCTCCGCCAGGAAGGCGGGGGAAAAGAGTCCTTCGTTCCGGGGCTGCCCACAGAGCAGGATCTCCTCCTCCTTTGCGCCGAAGGCGCTCTTCACCGATTCGGCGTAGCGCCGGGACGGGGCGATATACAGGTCGTATGTATTTTCCAGGGAAAACACCCGGGCCTCCAACCCCTTCAGGGCGGGATACGCGTCCCTGCCGATCTTCTTCCAGGCCACCCCGTGCCAGAGCTGGGTTCGGAAGACGCCGCCCAGAAGGTTGACAGCAGCAAGGTCGCCAAAGCCCTGGTTCATCACCGCCACCCGGGCCGTGAGAAGATAGGGCAGGCTCTTCAGGGAGTTGCGTTTTATGACGATACAGCCGGGAAGCTTCACCTTCTCCGGCTCCCGGGCCACCCAGATCCGTTCGATCTCCGGATGCTCCGCCGCCACATAATCATAGAGCGCTTTGGTATTGTCGGATACCGCGGTCCCAAACCACGCGCCGAAGACCCAGCGGTTTTTCTTTTTGGGGATCAGCGCCGAGATCCCATAGCTCAGCACGCTGACCGCTTCAAACAGCTTCATGGCACTTCTCTCCCGGCGTCAAAAATAGCGAAGGGCGATCTTGCAGCGAATGGAAACGCTGGTCCTGTTGAACCCATCGTGGGTAAAATCGCTGCGAAGAAGCCGCAGCGTCTGGAATAGGCCCTCTTTATAGGCCGCGATCATCCCGAGCCGATCCCTGTCCTCCCGCCGGAGCCGGTCGCCGAAGCATTGAAGGGCCCTGGCGGCGTAGTCCGCCACGTGATAATCCTCACCCGCTTTCAAAAGCCGGAGCTTATCGCGCAGCCATTTCCCGACGCGGATCTTCTTGTTGCCGAAGCCCAGGGCATTGCTCTGGTGCTGGCGATAGAGCAGAAAAGGCCGTTCATCAAAGACGATCTCCCCCACAAGGGCGGCCACATCCAGGGCCAGAATATCGTGCATGCGGAACTGCTGCATGTCCAGCTCCCGCATGGCGATGAGGAGGGCCCGGTTGAACATCATGACGCATCCGGGCACATTGTTGTAAAACAGGATCCGGGCCGGGTCGGTTTCCGGCTTTTTCAGCGCGCAGCTTTTCATCACGGCAAGGTTTTCGTCCGTCACATGGAAATTGGACAGCCACAGCACAGGCGACGCGGAAGACAGGCGGGGCGCCGCCGCCTCCACCTTTCCGGGGAGCCAGACGTCATCCTGGTCGGAAAAAGCGTAAAAATCCGCCTCCGGGCACTGCCGGATAAGGGAAAAGAAGCTTGCCGCCGGGCCCAGATTCTCTCCCTCGATGACGGTGATCTCCCGCCCCTTCTCCCGGGCATAGCGCTTCACCAGCGCAACCGATCCGTCCGAGGAGCAGTCATCCCGCAGAAGCACTCGGATACGGCATCCGGTCTCCTGAGAAAAAATGCTGTCGAGCTGCTGGGTCAGGTATTTGCTTCCGTTATATACGGACATCAGGACGCACAAGTCCATCCCATGCTCCTTTCGGGTCCCTGGCCGCAGGGGCCGGGGTCCTCAGATAAAATAGGCAAAAAGCTTCACCAATATTACGTCCGGATATGCCAGCAGCAGGGGGAGCGTGATCTTCTGGGTGTAGCCCGATGCGGCAATAAAGGCGACCATCCGCCTTCTCCGGCCAAGGGACCGTGGAGAAAGCAGGCCCTTCCGTTCCAGGATCTCACACATCTCCCGATCCGACTCGCACATCTTGCGCAAATCGTTGGAGAGATTGTCGCCTACCTGCTTATGGACGTAGAGGGAACGGGGATTCAGGGCAAACCGCGTTCCCCGTTCAAGATACAGGAGCCAAAGGAACAGGTCGTCCGACCCGTTTTTTTCCATGGGATTTTCCAGCCAGGCGGCTGGAATCGCGTTTTTCCGCAGGAGGCACTGACCCGGGGAGACGATCTGATTGGCCGCCAGAAGATAGATGATCTCCCGATTCACAAGGCTCATCTTCCAGCGGTCCCGGTAGATCCTCTTATCTCCGCCGTCCAGCTCCTTAACGCCGTTGGAAACCACCACGTCCCTGTCTCCGATGGCCTCAAGCTGGGAGAGAAGGCAGTCGTCTTCAATGGCGTCGTCCTGATCGAGGATGAGGACATAGTCCCCCTTCGCCGCGGCGATGCCGCGGATCCGGCTCCTGTGAATGCCGCAGTTTTCCGGATTGTCGATCACGCTGAGGGAGAAGCTGCCGTCCGACTCCGGAAGGACGACCTTCTCCCAGGGGCTGTCATTTACAATGATGTATTCTAGGGAGGCCCGTTCTCCCAGGGTCCCCGCATTCCTCGCCATCATCCCGCAGAGGGCGGGAAGGTAGCGATTCCCCTCATATACGCTGGTTATGACCGAAATGGTACAGCTCATATTCGCCGACCTCATTTCTTCAGATTCTCCGCCGCATCAGAGCATCTCCCGGACAAGCTTTTCAAAATCCTCGCAGAACCGGGCGTTATTGCTGGCGAGGCCGCCCGTCATCGCCGCAGTCCGTTCCTTGTAGTTCTCGATCATCTCGCCCAGTTCCTCAATATCCTCTACCACCAGGATGTTTCCCTTTCGCTGGGCGACGGACCGGCAGAACTCCAGCTGATGGTCGTTGACATGCTCATCGAAGCGCTTCTGTCTGGGGACCACAAGGGGAATTTTCCCCACCTGCAGCGGCATGATAAAGGAACTGGGGCCTCCGTGGGTGATGACGATGCGGGCCTTCTTCGTATAATCCAGCATCCGGGCATAAGGAAACAACCGTTCCCAGCGGCAGTGCTGCGGCTCCACCGTTGAATACCCGGTCTGGATCACGACCTCTTCGTCATGCTTCTCTGCCCAGCGGTCCATATAGGAAACCAACCGGTCAAAGGGCTGCTCGTGCGTGCCGACGGTAACGAAAATCATGGCCACATCCCCCTCAGAAAATACTGCCGAGATTGATCGCCTTGGGATATACCTGCTTCATCTCCTCCCATTGGACGATGAATCGATCGGTAACAGGGTAACACATCCTGCCCGAGATCGTCGGTTTGTCAATACGATCAAACACCTCGATATAGACGGTTTTCGCTCCCATGAGCTTTCCGAGATAGAAGAAGGGCACAGCGGCCGCAGCGCCGGAGGATACGATGAGATCCGGCTTCTCCGCCCGCAGGATCCGGATCGCCCTCGCCGTATTGATAACGAGGGCCTTGAGACTGCGGTTGGAGGGATAATAGGCAGGGTACATTTTCTCACCCTCCAGCAGGCTTCTGGCGTCCTCCTTGTCAAAGGTGACCCAGAATCTCTCCTTGTCCTGCCAAAACGGCTTCAGCATATAGAGGTGGGTAAGATGTCCACCTGACGACCCGACAAAACAAATCTTCACAACGTCTTCCTTTCTTGCTTCCCGCGCGGTCCGGGACCTTTATTCCGCGCCCTTTCTCGCGATGACCACCCAGACGGTCTTGAACAGAATCTTGAGATCCAGCCACAGGCTCCAGTGCTCCAAGTACTCCTTATCCAGCCGGACCACCTCGTCAAAATCGGTGATCTTGCTCCGACCGCTGACCTGCCACATGCCGGTGATCCCGGGCTTCATGCTGGCCCGGATGCGGTGGTGCACGTCATAGACCTCCCACTCCTGCAGGGTGCAGGGACGCCAGCCCACCAGGCTCAGATTGCCAATAAGGCAGTCGTAAAACTGGGGAAACTCATCAATGGAATAATTCCGGATGAAGTTGCCGATGCCTTTGGGCTTTCCGTTTTTGTCCTTTTTCTCACTGCCGATGATCCGGGGATCGTCGTCCATCTTGAACATGAGCCCGCTCTCCATCTTGTTCCGGTCCATGAGCTCCGCCTTGCGGGCCTCCGCGTCCATATACATGCTGCGGAACTTGTGCATCTTGAATTTCTTGCCGTTCTGGCCGATCCGCTCCTGAGTAAAGAAGATGGGACCGGGGTCGGCAAAATAGATGGCAGGGCCCACGAAGAGGGTGAGAAGCCCCGTGAAGAGGCAGCCCACAAGGCCGCCCAGAATGTCGATGAGCCGCTTGACCGCCAGCTGCAGCGCACCCGCGAAGCGGATGCCGCCCGTCAGCACCTTATACTCCCCCAGCTTCCGGATATCTGTCTGGGGCCAGCGGTCCCCCGCCAGGGCAGTCATGGAGTAATTGACCGTGATCCCCATGGTTTGCAGGGCGTCCATGAGCTCCGTGGGGAAGGGCATGGAATCCGGCTGGAGAAGGAAGACCTCATCTACCCAGTCGTGGCCGATCTCAGAAACCGTATCCTCCCCCAGCGGGCGGACCGGGACCCCATAATCGGAGAATTTCGCCCCGCTCTCCGGGTCCATCACTACGATGGAGGAAATGAAAAAATCCTGATAGATTCCCTTGCCGCTGAGCTTTCCCATGGCCTCATCCACCAACTCTCCGGCGGTTACAAGAACGATGGAGCGCCGCCGGCTTCCGGAGCGGAAGATCCGGAGCTTGTTGACACTGCGCAGGGCAAAATCGATTACCACGAAGAAGACCGCGGTGAAGCCCACCTGGAGCCGGGAGGCCACCAGGCTGGTATGGGCCATAAAGAGGTAGATCAGCGCCAAGGCTACGACCTCGGTGATGTACCGCACCACGGCAACAAGCTCCTCCAAGGGCTTGCGCCGGAGGATGCCGCCGTAGCTGTTGGTGAAGATCGTCACCAGGAGCTGGCACACCAGAAGAATGATCCCCTGATAGCGGAAGGCCTCGTTCTCATAGGGATTCCCTCTGCCCTGAAAGATCCAGTACGCCAGAAAGAAGGACAGCTGCACGGAGAGAAGATCCAGAAGGATGAAATCCCCGTGCTTCAGCCAGCCTTTGACATGTTTTGTATTCATTCTCCACAACCTCTCGGGCGGCCCGGATAAAGGCCGGGGCCGCTTTTCAACAGGTTCTCAGTCTACGACCACAACGCCCAGGATCTCTTTTCCCCAGGCCTTCAGAAGCGTCAATTCCTGGGCCACATCTCCGATGACGCTGCGTCCGGCCTCCGCCAGCAGGATCACCTCCCGGGCATCCTCCATGGAATGCGCCGCCTGGGGGTCGGAGAGCACATTGCCCGCCATCATAAAGCGTACATCGGTCTCCGCCTGATTCATAAGCTCCCCGATCTTCCGGGAGAAATTTTCCTGCACATCGCCGGTGAGAACGCCCTCCTTCAGGCCCTTCTCCCGCAGGATGGCGGAGAGATTGCCCGCCGTCAGCCGGCAGCTCGTCTCCGTGGTCCGGACGCCGGTCCCCAGGAACAGCCGGTCAAGCCAGCGGTCCAGCTTCCACAGGAACTTCTTCTCCTGATCCCTGTAGATATGACCCAGCACCGGCATGCCCACGGCCCGCCAGTCGTCATCCACCTTCATGGTATTGCTGCAGATATAGATTACCGCATAGACCACCAGCATCAGGATGACGCCCCCGAAGCCGCCCAGGATGATCATCTTGATGGTCTGCTTGATGGTATATTTGAGACCGTATTCCGGCTTCGGCTCCTCTTCCTCGTTCCAATCCTCCAACTGCTGCTGGGTCTCGCCGAGCTGGTTGGAGTAGTCGGTAACCTTCAAAAGGTTCGCCTTCTGCTGATTGTCCAGATTCCGGTCCACGACGGAATAGACCGACTCCTGAAGGATGCCGTAGCCGTGATCGCCGATGGTTTTCTCAAGAACCGCATGCTCTTTGGCCAGAAGGTCCTTGACCGCGTCCCGGAACCGGATCACGTCCTCCTCGGACTTGCCCGTCACCCTCACCGTCAGGGAGGCGGAGCCGGCGTCTGCGGACACACTGTAGATTTCCCGAAGGAGGACAAGTTCATCCACATAATCCAGTGCATCCAGCAGGGAAAGATATACCTCGCCGCTCTGCAGGAAGCTGGAATAGGCAGACACCAGCCGATAGGTCCGGTCGGTGTTCTGATAGCTCAACGCCGGGTCGATCTGGTACTTGGCATCCACATAGATGGTAAAGCTGCTCTCCCACTTCTCGTCGGGGTCGATCTGCATCAGCACGGAGCTTTCGTTGTACCACTGCTGGTACTCCAGATCACTTCTCAGATTGCTGATGGTGGTACGAAGACGCTCCCCGGTGGCCTCATAGTCGCCCAGTGTGATCTCGTAGGCGGCCTGGGCCTCCTCCATGGACTCCTCATCCAGGAGAAGCCGGATACCGGAGGCAAAACGGAAGCCGCCCAGCAGCAGGGCGACGATGATCGCCCCCAGGATGATGCTCCTCCATTTCTTCAGAATGCGGTACAGGAGATCCTTCAGATTCAGGGTCATTTCCACTTCGTCGTTCATGAACTGTCCTCCGTTGTCTATTTCTTTTCGCCGAGTAATGATGGGGCCCCTTGCTCCCGGGGGAAGGCCGCCAGGGGCAGGACCAGGGGGATGGTGTAGTGGGCTTCAATAAGGTGGTGCTCCGAAATCGCGTGGACCGCGATGAGAGCCAGGGCCAGGGCCAGACGCAGATCTCCGCCCCTTTCGGCGGAAAGGATCAGTCTCCCCCAGAGGAGGGGGAGCAGCAGGAGCAGCACCCAGCCATAGCGCACGAGGATCAGGTGGTAGCAGTTGTCAATAAAGTTATAGCCCTCCGGATGGCCGTCGGTGGCCCCGTTGCCGATAAGCTCGAAGGCACTGCCGAAGGGGTGGACGCCATAGGTCATGTAGCCGTTTTGGGACAGCGTCAGCCGGCCGGACATCAGCCCGTCCAGCCTCAGGACCCAGGGGATCCCCTTTCCCATGGCATAAAGCAGCCAGAAGGAGAGCAGAATGCAGAGGGGCATGGCCGCCGCCAGCAGCCATCCCAGCCCCTTCCGCAGCTTGTCCTCCCCCATGGGGCGCCGTTTCTCCCTCCCCTTCATCGCCATGTGAATGAGAATGATCAGCAAAAACAGAACGCCGCAGATCATGCTGGTCCAACTGAAGGCCACGAAATAGGCCACCAGGAGGGTGAGCACAGGGAAGCAGAGGGCCGCCCCGTCGGGAAGCTTTTTCCAGAAAACCCAGAGAAAGAGCAGCAGGAAAAGCAGCAGGGTGGCAAAATCCGTGGGGTAGATAAAGCCCATGGAATGGCGCAGGTGACCCCGCTTGATGAACTTTAGATCCTCCACCTTGCCCGCAAGGCACAGGGAAACCACGAGTAGAAAAGCACAGCCCACGGCGATGAGCCAGACCCTTATGGCTTTTCGATAGTCCATATCCACAAAGCCCGCGGTCAGGACGGCAAAAAACAGGAACTGGGCATAGCCGCTGAGAAAGAAAACAGCGGCGTACACAAGTCCGATGCCCGCCGCGATCCACACTCTCGGATCCTTCAGCCCGAGGAGAAGCAGCCGGGCGGCCGCCACCGCGGCCATCAGCAGGAGCAGCAGAAGGCTCCCCCACCGGGGCATATCCCAGCCCAGCATGCTGACCGTCTCCACCATGTGCAGAAGATAGAAGGCCACAAGCAGCAAAAAGGCGTTGTCCAGCGAAGAAAGCAGGGACCGTCTGCGGTCAGCCGTCATAGAAACTCCCTTAAACTACATAAAGTACATTGGGATACAATTCTCCAATGTGTTTGATCATTATATCATCCGTTACAGAAAAAGACAATACCCTAAACTTTTCCGGAGCAGATTCCACGATTCTGCAAGAATTCTGTCGGAATTCTGTAACATATAAGGTATAAAACCGCAGGCCGGAGGCAGGATGCGTCGGATGCGGGGAAAGTGTCCGTCGGTACATCCATCGCAGGGGCGAACTGTGTTCGCCCGCTCACAACGCACCTCGAGCAAAGGGGCAATCCCAGATCGTCCCTGTGGGGGGGGGCAGAATATCTCATGCTCCATCGCAACGACATGCAGGCAGGGTGGCTGCCGCGTCTCTCAATTCTCCTCTGTCATTGCGAGCCCGAAGGGCGCGGGCGGAGCAGAAGGCGTGCCATCGCGCAAAAAAGCCGCCCCCCGAAAACGGGAAGCGGCTTCTTGAATCGGTAAAGGAATTACTTCGCGTACTCCACGGCGCGGGTCTCCCTGAGGAGGTTGACCTTGATCTGGCCGGGGTACTGGAGCTCGGACTCGATCTTGTTGGCGATCTGCCTTGCCAGCAGCACCATTTCGTCCTCGCTGATCTGATCGGGCTTCACCATGACCCGGATCTCGCGGCCGGCCTGGATGGCGTAGCTGCTCTCCACGCCCTTGAAGCTTGAGGTGACCTCCTCCAGCTTCTCCAGACGCTTGATATAGGTCTCGATGTTCTCACGGCGGGCGCCGGGACGGGCGGCAGAGATGGTATCCGCGGCCTGGATCAGCACGGCGATGATGCTCCTGGCCTCCACGTCGCCGTGGTGGGCCTCGATGGCGTTGACGATGAGCTCGCTCTCCTTATAACGGCGGGCAAGCTCCACGCCCAGACTGACGTGGGTGCCCTCCATATCGTGGTCCACGGCCTTGCCCAGGTCGTGGAGGAGGCCGGCGCGCTTGGCGGCGTTCACATCCACCCCCAGCTCGGCGGCCAGGTGGCCCGCGATGTGGCTGACCTCGATGGAGTGATCCAGCACGTTCTGGCCGTAGCTGGTGCGGTACTTCATGCGGCCCAGGAGCTTGATGATCTCGGGGTTCAGGCCCCGGACGCCGGTCTCATAGACGGCCCTTTCGCCCTCGGCCTTGATGGTGGCGTCCACCTCTTTGCGGGCCTTCTCCACCATCTCCTCAATGCGGGCGGGGTGGATGCGGCCGTCAATGATCAGCTTTTCCAGGGCCAGCCGGGCAACCTCCCGGCGGACGGGATCAAAGCAGGAGACGGTGATGGCCTCCGGCGTATCGTCAATGATGAGATCCACGCCGGTGAGCTGCTCGATGGAGCGGATATTCCGTCCCTCGCGGCCGATGATCCGGCCCTTCATCTCGGCGTTGGGCAGGGGCACCACGGATACCGTGGCCTCCGCCACATGGTCGGCGGCGCAGCGCTGGATGGCCTGGGACAGGATCTCCCTGGCCTTCTCCTCGGCGGTGTCCTTGATCCGGGCCTCGGACTCCTTGATCTTCAGGGCGGCCTCGTGGGTGATCTCCCCCTCCAGGTCGCGCAGGAGCTCGGCCTTGGCCTCCTCGGCGGTGAGGCCGGAGATCTGCTGCAGGATCTCCGTCTCCTGCTTCTTCAGCTCCTCCAGAGCCTCCTTGTCCTTATCCAGATCCTGGGACTTCTTGGCCAGCTGCTCGGCCTTTTTCTCCAAAGCGGCGGTCTTCTTGTCCAGGTTCTCTTCCTTCTGCTGATAGCGGCGTTCCTGCTTGGTCAGTTCATTGCGGCGCTCACGCACCTCGCGTTCGTACTCACTGCGCTGCTGGTGGATCTCGTCCTTTGCCTCAAGAAGCTTCTCGCGCTTCTCCTTCTCGGCGTCCTTTTTCGCCTCGTCAAGAATGCGGGCGGCTTCCGTCTCCGCGCTTCCGATGGCCTTTTCCGCAACGCGCCTGCGGAGCAGAATGCCCACCAGCGCGCCGATCCCCAGTGCAGCCGCGATGAGAACGATGGCAAGCCAAAGTTCCATATCGGCTTTCGCACCTCCTGTGTTCGGTAAAATAGATGGCATATTTCAGGCAGCGAGAGGGCAAAAAAGGAGCCCCGTCAGCAGGTGAGGGCATTGACGGAGCCGGTCAGTTCCTCGTTCACTCTCGTTGCATGCAAAATTCCATTGCAATTTTACAGCCGCGGCGGGAATCTGTCAATCTTTTTTTGCGGCGGCGGGGAAAGGAGCGGTCCGGAAAGGGTAAAAAACTCAGAAAGCGGAGGCTTATCCGCGTCCCGGGGCAGTCATGGGCTTTCACGGAAGCATCCAGCCGGAGCGAGGCTCCCGCCCTTCACAGTCTCTGTTCATTGGCGTGGGCGTACAGGATCCGTTTCGGGTGTCGGTTCATGATCTGCGCCCAGTCTCTCTTCAGCGCGGGATTCTCGTCGTATCCCGCCAGGTACGCAAGCGGCTCCAGATCGCCGACAAGGCAGCTTCCGTCGTCAAGGATCAGGCTCACGCTGTCCTCGCTGTGACTCGGCGTGTGAAGGATCTCGCCGTCGATGCCAAGCGCTTTCAGGATATCTCTGCTCTCTAAGCAGGAGATCACCGTCGCCGCGCCTTCCTCCACCGCCCGGTAAGGCAGGAGCTTGTCTCGTGCAAAAATCCCGTCCGAGGCATGGACAAACGGACGCTGCACGTCCACGATCAGCAGCTTCACGCCGTGTTGCTGCAGCTGGCCCACGAGGCCCATGTGATCCGGATGATAATGGGTGACCAGCATTGTCGTGATGGCTTTCATTTCGATCCCGGCCGCTTTGATTGCCCTGAAAAACTGAGGCAGCGTCCCTGCCCAGTCCGTATCGACCAGCAGTCCGCCCCCCGCACCGGGAATATAAAACGTGTTGGTATTGCCGTATCGGAGTCTTATCATGGCGCGCCTCCCGCAGATGATCACATTTGGTTCAGTAGGAGTATATCCCGTTATCGGCCGCGAATCAACAGGGTAAAAGAGGATCCCGCGCAGGTACCGGCTCTGTTCGGGGCCGCGTCCATACTTGGCCTATTCAATCCCACTACCGGCGCTCTCCCTTATCATGCCGGTCCCTGCTTTGTCGTGCTGCCGTCGGCTCTGCTTTATGACTGACAATACAAATAAGATTGTAATACAGTACACTCAAACGAGAAGCAAGATTGGGCGAAAATCAAAAACGCCGAAAGTCCTTGAAAACAAAGGCTTTCGGCGTTGTTTCCGGCAACCCGGAGCGGTTTCGGGCCGCCCCGTGCCGTGTGTCTGCTTTTCTTTTTCAGGTCCGGTTTGGCAGACTTTTCCGCACTTCAATACTATCCTGAGTTCACGGATCCCCCGGAGCATTGGTGCTCTCTTTATGCTCTCAGCACCTTTTTCGCGGCCTCGGCCACCGCGTCCGCGGTGATCCCGTATTCCTCAAACAGCTTTGCCGCCGGGCCGGAGGCGCCGAAGCGATCAATGCAGACGCAGGCCCCGTCCAGGCCCACATACCGGTCCCAGCCGAAGCTGCTTCCGGCCTCCACAGACACACGCGCCCGGACGCCGCGGGGAAGCACGCTCTCCCGGTACTCCGCGCTCTGCTGGTTAAAGAGCTCCATACACGGCATGGAAACCACCCTGGTGGAAATGCCTTCCGTCTCCAGCTTTTCCGCGGCCTTCACCGCAAGCTGCAGCTCGCTGCCCGTACCGATCAGAATCACTTTGGGAGAACCGTCGCCGCCCTCCTTCAGCACATAGCCGCCCTTTTGAACGCCCTCACCCGTCCCGGGAAGCTGCGGCAAATTCTGCCGGGAGAGAACGAAGGCCGAAGGCCCCTTTCCATCCAGAGCGGAGAGGTAGCTCCACGCCGTTTCCCTGAGATCCGCGGGGCGATAGACCCGCATGCCGGGGATGGAGCGCAGCGCCGGCAGTTGTTCCACCGGCTCATGGGTGGGGCCGTCCTCCCCCACGCCGATGCTGTCATGGGTCAGAACATACCACACCGGCAGCTTCATAAGCGCGCTGAGTCGCGCGGCAGGCTTCAGGTAGTCGGAGAACACCATAAAGGTGGCGCAGAAGGGCCGAAGGCCGCCGTAAAGCGCCATTCCGTTGCACATCGCGGCCATGGCAAACTCCCGGATGCCGAAGTGCAGATTGCTCCCGTCCCGGTTCTCCGGGCTGTAAAAGCTCCGTCCCTTCAATTCCGTCTTGTTGGAGGGGGCCAGGTCCGCGCTGCCGCCGAAGAGGTTGGGATAATACTCCGCCAGAAGATTCAGCACCTTACCGGATGAGGCGCGGGTCGCCTCGGGCTTTTCCGCCGCAAAAAGGCGCTCGTCCTGTTTCAGCTTTTCCGGGCATGTCGTCTCATGCCAGGAGCACCACTCCTCATAGAGCTCCGGATAGCCGGACCGGTATTCGGACAGCAGCCGGTCATATTCGGAGAGCCGCCCGCGGCAGGTCTCCGCCAGCTCATGATAGTGGGCATAGACCTCCGCCGGGATCTCAAATCCGGAACCCGGCTCCAGGGACCAGCCGCAGCTTTCCTTCAGCGCCTCCAGTGCCTCCGGCCCCAAGGGTTCTCCATGGGCGCTGCTCTTCCCGGCCTTGGGGGTGCCCCTGCCGATCACCGTATCCACGATCACAACAGAGGGGTGCTCCGTGTCCGTCTTCGCCCGGCTCAGGGCCTCCTCGATGGCGGGCAGATCATCGCCATCCGCCACATGCAGCACCTGCCAGCCCATGGCGCGGAATTTGCCCTCCACATCATCGGAGGACGCGATCCCCAGCTCTCCCTCAATGGTGATCCGATTCCGGTCATAGAACAGGATCAGCTTGCCCAGCCGATTCTGCCCCGCGAAGGAGATCGCCTCCCACGCGACGCCCTCCATGAGACAGCCGTCACCGCAGAGAACATACGTATAGTTATCCACAAGCTTCAGCCCGCCGCAGTTGAAATGCGCGGCCAGACGGCTTTCCGCCAGGGCCATGCCCGCCGCCATGGCGATCCCCTGCCCCAGAGGACCCGTGGTAGCCTCCACGCCCGGGGTCTCGCCGTATTCCGGATGGCCGGGGGTGTTGCTCCCCAGCTGGCGGAACTGCTTCATGTCCTCCATGCCGACACCGTATCCAAAAAGATGCAGCGCCGCGTAATGGAGCGCGGACACATGGCCCGCCGAAAGTACGAACCGGTCGCGATACGGGTGCTGCGGATCCCGGGGGTCCAGCTTCATCTGCTTCCAGATCGCGTAGACGATGGGCGCGGAACCGATCGCCATGCCGGGATGGCCGCTCTTCGCCTTTTCCACGGACTCCGCAGCCAAAACGCGCAGCGCCGAAATCGCTTTTTTCTCTATAGCCTGCATAACCAGCTCACTCCTTCCGCTGCTCATGACTCCGGCCGCAAGCGTCGGAGTCTTCCTGCATCCGGCTTTCCAGCACCTGCCGGATCAGCCGGTTGAACTTCTCCGCGTCCCAGGCGCTTCTGCCGATAAACAACCCGTTGATATCCCGGCAGCGGGACAGCGGAACGGCGTTTTCCGGATTGACAGACCCGCCGTAAAAGATGGGCACGTCCTCTCCCGACACGCCAAAGATATCGCACAGGATCTCCCGAATGGCGCTGAGCATCTCATCCGCATAGGCAATGGTAATGGGTTTCCCGTTTACGCCGATGGCCCAGACCGGTTCATAGGCTACCCAGACCCTGTTGAGCTGCGGGATCTCCACATCCCGAAGCCCGGTCTCCAATTGCCTCCGGAGCACCTCAGCGGTACGGCCGGCCGCTTTTTCCTCCTCCGTCTCTCCGATGCAGAGCAGCGCTGTAAAGCCATGCTCCAGGGCGCTGCGGACCTTCGCGCGCTCCATCTCATCGGTCTCCATGAAGATATGCCGCCGCTCAGAGTGGCCGATCATCACGAGATCGCAGCCCACCTCCCGCAGCATCAGGGGACTGATCTCACCGGTGAACTGGCCCTGCTCCTCCCAGCACATGTTTTGAGCGCCCAGCTTTAAAAGGCGGCTGTCCCGATTCCGTCCCGCCTGGTCTAAGGTGGTGTAGCTGGGGATCACGAAGAGCTCAAACTTTTCCCGGGGGATATCCGCGGTAAGAGTGCAGAGATCGGAAACAAAACGGTTTGTATCCGCGATGGTCTTATACATCTTGGTATTGGTACCCATGTACCATTTCCTGCATGCCATTGTCTGCGCCTCCGTCAGTCACCGAATACAGCGCGGTAATCCTTCTGGAATTTGATGATCCCGGCGTCGGTCAGCGGATGCCCAGCCATCTGGAGAAGGATCTTGAAGGGGACGGTGGCAATATGGGCGCCCGCCTTGGCGCACTCCGTCACATGGACCGTGGTGCGGACAGAGGCGGCGATGATCTGGGTGTCGATATCCCCCGCAGCGCGGAACACCTCCGCGATCTCATAAATCAGCCCGGCTCCGTCCATATTGATATCGTCCAGCCGGCCCAGGAAGGGGGAGACATAGGTTGCTCCGGCCCTGGCGGCCAGCAGCGCCTGGTTCGTGCTGAAAATCAAGGTGCAGTTGGTCTTGATTCCCTCGCGGGACAAAACTTTGATGGCCTTCAGTCCCTCGGTGGTCATGGGGATCTTCACCACCATGTTGGGATGCATCGCGGCAATCTCCCGTCCTTCGGTGATCATGCCCTCGGCGTCGGTGGTGGTCGCCTTGACCTCTCCGGAGATGGGGCCGTCCACGATTTCCGCAATCTCCAGGAGCGTTTTCCGATAGTCCTTTCCCTCCTTGGCGATGAGAGAGGGGTTGGTGGTCACGCCGCAGATGACGCCCATGTCGTTGGCCTGAATGATCTCCTCAACGTTGGCGGTATCGATAAAGAATCTCATATTGTCTCCTTTCCTGCAGGTCAGTCTTCTTTGCCGCTCTCATAGTCCAGGATCGCCTGGACCTTGGGGCCGGACCTGCTCTTGGGATCAAAGGTGTTTTTCAGGTATTCCCGCACCAGGCTCTTGGCCAGCTCGATGCCGGTGACCTGGGAGCCCATGGTGATCACATTGGCGTTGTTGCTGAGCTGTGCCCGCTCCGCCTGATAGATATTGTTCACCTCAGCGGCGTAAACGCCTTTGACCTTGTTGGCGGCGATGCACACGCCGATGCCGGTCCCGCAGATCAGGATCCCGCGGTCGCATTCCTTCCGGGCCACCGCCTCACCCAGCTTGGTGGCGGTATGGGCATAGACCGGGTCATTGCTTCCGAAATCCTCGACCTCATGGCCCAGGCTCAGAATAAAGGGAATGAGTTCCGCCTTGAAGGCAGTCGCGTTTGGGTCGCATCCGATTGCAATTTTCATTCTTGTCACTCCTTTTTCATACTCAGCCCTTGGTGTAATACGGGCTTCTGCAGGGCCGGTCATAGTATTTGATCAGCTCCTCGTCCATCTTCATGAGGGAGATGGACGCCCCCGCCATTTCCATTGTCGTCACAAGACTGTTCACGTCCATGTCATGGATCAGGATCCCCTTCTCCTTCAGCAGGAGATGAAGCTTCCGGTTCATGATCATGAGCTCCATCAATGTGGTACTGCCGAGGCCGTTCACATAGGTGCATACCGTATCGCCCGCCCGGATGCCGCTTTCCTTCAGGATGGTCTCCACCAGGTTCTCCACGATCTCATCCGCGGACTGCATGGCGATCCGTTTTACTCCCGGTTCCCCGTGGATGCCCAGGCCGTACTCCATCTCATCCGGGGGCAGGGTGAAGATCGGCTCCAACTGCCCGGGAATGGTGGCGCCCTCCAGGCCCACGCCCAGAGAATACAGGTTGTCCCTGGCCTTGGACGCCACACGGTAGGCCTCCTCCAGAGGAAGCTCCGCACAGGCGGCTCCGGCGATTTTCAGCATGAGCACATCCCCGGCGATGCCGCGCCGGTCGGTGATCCGCTCCCGGGGGGCGGAGGCGATATCGTCCCAGACTCGGACGGTTCTGCTGTGGATCCCCATGGCCTCCAGATTCTCCGCCGCTTTGTCAAAGTTCAGATTGTCCCCCGCATAGTTGCCGTAGAGAAACAGGACTCCGGCACCTCTGTCGGCAGCGGCGGCAGTCTTTGTGATGGTGACGGGGTCGGGAGATGCGAACACGTTGCCGTTGGCCGCGGCATCCGCCAGGTTATCTCCCAGGAAGAAGCCGAACATCGGCTCATGTCCGGAGCCGCCCCCGATGACCAGCGCTGTTTTTCCATCCGGGATCGTCCTGCGGATAAGGCCGTTCACGCCCTCCACCGCCATGAACTCGGATCCAAAGGCCGCGAGGAAGCCCTCGCCCTCCTCCTTCACCACGTCGGCGGGGTCGTTGATGATCTTCTTTTTCCACTTGAGCGCGGAGCCGCCTTCGGCCGCCTTGTCGGTCTTCTCTTTTTCCGAAAGCGTCGGATCCGGCGTCGAGGTCCCGGAAACGAAGTCGCTCATCTCCAGCAGAATCAGCCAGGTGGAGGTGGCGCCGGCATCCTGATGCCCGATGGCCCGTTCTCCCAGACTCTTTGCCCTTCCGAAGCGGGCTATGTAATCCCGGGTCTTCTCCATTCCCTCGTGGGCAGCCTTTTCACCGGCGGCGAACATTGCTTCAAAGGACTCCGTGTGGGCGTTCATGGCCTCCACCGCCGGGGCGAGGGCGTCTACCATGGTCTTATCCCCCACCTGGGCTTTTCCCAGCTCCTGAATAGCCTGAAGCCCTTCCCGCATCTGGTTTGCCAGGTCCGCAGGCGTAAGCTCCGCTTTCGGAGCCTTCTCAGCCGCCCGCCCGGCAAACAGGGTGGAGAAGATCATCCCCGACGCGCCGCCCATCGCCTGCTGCATGGCCTCCGCCATTCCGGCATACAGCGCATAGGCGTTGACCTCTCCCTCGGCCTTTTGAAGGAATTCCTTTGCCGCAGTCATCCCGTTCCGCATGCCGATACCGTGGTCCCCGTCTCCGATCTCGCTGTCGACCCTTGTCAGGTAAGGTTCGTTCCGGATAATCCTGTCCGCAGACGCCAACAGCATTTTGCGCAACTCCTCACAGCTCATATGCGTCATTGTGTATTCCTCCGCATCATTTGAAATAGATGTACGATGGTGTTGTATCCATAAAGGGGACGGCGCCCCTTTATTTCTGTTTTACGCAGCTTCAAAAGCTCTGGAGAACATGGTACTTCCTGCGGTACTCGCCGGGGGCGATCCCCGTCACCCGCTTGAACACCCGCTGGAAGTATTTCACATCGTTGTACCCCACGGCGTCAGAGATATCTTCCAGGGAGTATTGCTTGTCCAGCAGCATCTGCTTGGCGTATTTCACGCGCAGCTCCGTCTGGTACTGTTTAAAGGTCATCCCCGTATTCTTCTTGAAATAATCCGAAAAGTAGTTCTCATTCATGCCCACATAATCGCTGATCTCCACAAGGGACAGGGGCATATTGAAGAAGGCGCGGATATACCGCTTTGCCAGCAGCACGGGAGCGGGCAGACTGTTCTCCTCTCGCTCTCTGAGGTGGTTCATTCCCTCCACATAATAGTTCTCCATCGCAGAGAACACGTCATCCACCGTACAGAAAGAATCTGAATCGGCCGTCATGGCGGCGAAGTCCAGACCGATCTCCTCAGGATGGAGACCTTTTCCCTCCAGCTCCTGAGAAAGAGCGGACAACAGCGTCTTGTAGATATTGAAGATCTCTCCCCCATTGATACCCGAAGCGCCCGCGATGTTGCTCTTCAGCTGCAGCAGGGATTTGCGGATCGCCTCTTTATCAAACACCTCAAGGGCGTTGGTCAGGGATTTCCTGATATCAAAGACCCAGTATTCCTCCCGCGTCCCGCTTTCATCGCCCACCTTCGTGCGGTGGACGGGAAGCACCGTGAAGGTATCGCTCAGCAGCCGCTCCTCCACCTCTCTCCGGCATCTCCGATAGCTCTCGGGAAGCTCCCGGGGATCCTCGATCCGCCAGCTCTCAGCCGCCCAGGCGGAGCAGGTGGAGACCGACACGCTGAACTCACGCATCTCCGTCAAAAAATCCCGGATCATCTTTCTGCCGTCCTCTGTCTGCTCCCGGGTGCCGGAAAAGCAGACCAGGAGGTCCTGTCCGTCCCGGACGGCCAAGTGGGCGCAGCTCTTCAAAAGCTTTCCCTGGAGGATATCGTATCCCTTCAGCACGGCAAAGCTCCGCTCCTCCAGCTTCACGCGGGAGCGATAAGGCGGCAGGATCCGGATGAGATAAAGGAAGTATTCCGGTCCCGGAAGCTGCACATCACTCAGAAAGAACTCTCTTGAATTGCCGGACTCCTCACGAATCCACTCCAGAAACTCTTTCCTGGCAAGATCGTCTCTCCGGCGGAGCTGTTCACTGCGCTTCCGCTCCAGGCGGGCCAGCACGTCCCCCAAAAGCGTCAGCTCTTCCTTCGCCGTGAGCACCCACTCCGCACCGCACTCCAGAGCCAGTCTGGCAGTCCGCAGACTATGGGTCTTTGCCACGATCACGATCCTGAGCTCCTCATCAATGCCCCGCAGTTCCCTCAGGATCTCCTCATCCTGCTTCTCTTCTCCCCCAAAGGCGGAGCAATACAGCAGGATATCCGGTTTTTCCCGGGCGACGGTGTCAAACGCAGCCAGCTCGTCACAGTGTACGGACATGCAGGGGGATATATTCATTTCTGCAAGCGCATGCCGGACCTGCATTCCTATTGCAGAATCATTCTCCCATATCAAGATGTCCAGGTTGATGGAATGTCCGTCCATGATAATCACCAAGTTGTACGAGGGAGGCACGTTTATTCGGTAACGCTTCCTCCGTCCTGGATATACTGCCGCATGGTCTTAAAACTCAGCCAGATGGTCGTTGCCCCCGCATCCTGTGTGCCAAAAGCGAAATCCGGGAGGAATTTGCCCCGTCCGAACTTTGCTCTCATCTCTCTGGTATTATTCATACCCACCTCCGCCGCTTTCTCAGCCGCGATAAGCGCATTTAAAAAGTCCTTTTCCCGGTTCTCCCTCAACGCTCTGACAGCGGGGGCCAGCGCGTCGATCAGCGTCTTATCCCCCTCCCGGGCTCCGCCCTTCTTTTGAATGGCGTTCAGCGCGGATTCCCACATTTTGCAGAAGCCTTCCGTCGTAATCTCGCTCTCTTCCAACAGCGCGTCGGCAGCGGCGAAAAACATGCCGCCGAAGAAGGCGCCGGAGGCTCCCCCGGCGTTGAGCCGCATGGAACGGGCGATGGCCAGAAACACATCCCGGGGCTGGCTCCCCTCACGGATCCGACGCAGCACCGGAACGCTTTTTCGCATTCCGTTGGCGATGCAGATCCCATGGTCACCGTCTCCACAGAGGCTGTCCAGGTAATTCAGATAGCTTTCGGATTTCTCCAGGGCCTCCTCCACCTTCAGCATCATGTCCCGAACCCTCAGCACGTCCAGCGTGTGAATGGGATTGACGAAGGGCGGCGCGGGCTCATATTTTTCGGTTTCACCAAGGGTGAGCTCACCGAGATCCCGGGTGACCTGAGACGCTTTTCTGGAATTGTTCCACCGCTCCCTCCTCTTCGTGAGGGTATGGCTGTAAAAACGGGAATGGGCAGGGCTGCCGTAATAGTGCTTCAGCGTCTCATCCACCTTCAAAAGGGAGATCGAGAAGCCGTAGGATTCATATCCGGAGCAATAGCTGTTGATATCCACGTCATAAATGCGGATCCCGTCGCTGTCCAATAGCGCCTTCAGACGGCGGAAGACGATGGAAAGTTCCATGACGGAGATGGAGCCCATCCCATTGACAATGACGCAGACCTCGTCCTTTTTCCGGATCTCCGTCTCACTCATGAGCTGGCTGTACATGGTGTCCACAAGAGCATCCACGCTCTGCAGCTTCAGCGACAGGATCCCCCGCTCTCCGTGCAGTCCGATGCCGTAGTCGATGTACAAAGGATCAATGGAGGTCCCGCTGTCATAGCGATCCAGCCCCGTATTCATCCTCCGTCTCGTGATCGCGGCGGCAATGCTCCACAGATTCTCATTGACCTTCTCGCCGAGCTTTACGATCTCATCGATCCCCAGGCCGGCGTCACAGGCGGCGCCGATGATCTTGATCATGAACACATCGCCGGAGATCCCGCGGCGATCCTGCTTGCGGCTTTTGGGACCGGAAGCCACGTCGTCCGAGACGCAGATATGCCGGGTCACGATCCCGTCCCGGTTCAGCGCTTCCTCCGCGCTTTTGAAATTCAGGCAATCCCCGGGATAGTTGCCGTAGAGCAGCAGGACGCCGCAGCCGCTCTCCACCGCCTGGGCGGCGTCATAAATACTGACCGGGTCCGGCGCGTTATAAAGGCGGCCGCACACAACCGCATCGGCAAGACCGGCGCCGACAAAGCCCAAAAACAGCGGCTCGTGCCCGGTTCCGCCGCCGATCACCAGTGCGACCTTGTTTTTCCGGCTCTCCGTAAACGCAAGGGCGTTCACACGGGGGACCTTCACATAGGTATCCGGATAGGCGCTGACAACGCCCTCCAGCATCTCCTCCACCACGGAGGCGGAATCATTCACAAATTTCTTCAGCAACTCAAACACCTCGTTCTCGACATTCCGTCCGGATAGTGGTATTCATACATGACCGAAAGGAGTTATCGACAGCAAGACCGCTTCAGTCCGGCCTCCTATTTACAGTTCCCGGATCAAGCCGGATCAGTCTTATTCCCGGTTCAAAGTGGCACGCTGGACGTGCTTCAGCGTATCATTGGGCTCCGTGGTAAAGGAGATCCTCATATACTGCCTTTCCACATCGCGAAGCAGAAAGGAGGTCAAACCGTAGCCCAGGAGAGCCGCCAGCCGATCCGGAGAAACGCCGTAACGAATCATATAGTACAGGCATCCGATCCCGGCAGCGGCGGCGAAAAGGGACGCCAGCGTGGGCCAGAAGCGAAGCCGTTTATTGACATCTTCAAAAACAAACCGCGTTGTCCTATACTTCGCGAAAAAGAACTGTCCGGCGCCGAAGGCCACAGGCACCGCAGCCGCGAGAGCCAGCAGCGCCGGAACAGCGATAAAGATCTGCGTATTGACGTCGCTGTAAATCGCGGCGCACAAAAGGAACACGGCCAGACCGGCGGCAGTCTCCAGCAGAGTCTTCCTTTTCTGTCGTTTCAGGGCAGACTCCTCCATCTCCCAGAGATACCAGGGAGAATAGTAGACATAGCGAATCCTGAACCCGTTTTTGTTGTTCGCGGGTTCATAGATCGCACAGTAGTCCTCCTGGAAACGGTCATAAAGTGTTTTCCGCTTTTTCATGGAGCTTCCTCCGTCCGGCCGCGGCGGCGGGTCAAAGATTATTGATCTCCTTGACCCGGCAGCAGGAAACAAAATGATCGGGGCCCACCTCTACCAGAGGCTGATCCGGCTTTCTGCACTCATCGGTAGCATAGAGGCAGCGGGGTGCGAAGCGGCAGCCCGGCTTGGGATTGATGGGAGAGGTGATCTCACCCTTCAGCATGATCCGTTTCTGCTGATGATGGATATCAATGGAGGGGATGGCGGAGAGCAGCGCCTTGGTATAGGGGTGGTACTGCTTGTCGAACAGCTCCTTGGTGGGAGCCACCTCCACCATCTGCCCCAGATACATGACGCAGATCTTGCTGGAAATATGCCGCACCACGCTGAGGTCATGGGTGACGAACATATAGGTCAGATGGAATTCATCCTGCAGATCCATCAGCAGATTCAGGATCTGCGCCTGGATGGACACATCCAGAGCGGATACCGGCTCGTCGCAGACCACGAACTTGGGCTTCAGCGAGATGGCCCTGGCGACGCCAGCCCTCTGGCGGCGCCCGCCGTCCAGCTCATGGGGATAGGAATTGTAGAAGCGCCTCTCAATGCCCACAAGGTCCATGAGGTTTTCCGCTTCCTTCTCCAGCTGTGCGCCTTCAAACTGCCTGGACAGCATCAGAGGCTCGATCACCGTGTCGCGGATGGTCATTCTGGGATTCAGAGAGGAGAAGGGGTCCTGGAAGATGATCTGTACCTTTTTCCGGAATTCCGCCAGCTGCTTTTTGTTCAGATGGGTCACATCCTCCCCCTGGAACAGGAGCTTGCCCTCCGTACTCTCCAGAAGGTGGATGCAGGTACGGCCAAGCGTGGATTTTCCACACCCGGACTCACCCACAAGTCCCATGGTCTCGCCCTCGTTGATGGTAAAGGACACGTCATCCACCGCGTGCACGGTGCCTCTGCCGGTGGGAAAATACTTTTTCAGGTGTTCCACTTCTAACAACGCGGCCATATTACTTCTCCTTTGCTAAATGGCACCGAACAAGATGCCCCGGGGTAATTTCTATATCCACAGGTTTTTCCTTCGTGCAGGCCTCCGTAGCCTTGGGGCAGCGCGGGGCAAAGGGACAGGAGCCGGTATACTCCACGGAGGGATCAGGCGGCAGGCCGGCGATCGGGGACAGCCTCTTCACGTCCTTGGAGAGGTCGGGCAGCGCCCCGAAAAGCCCGATGGTATAGGGATGGGTGGGATGATCGAAGATATCCTCCTTCGTCCCGTACTCGATGATCTCTCCCGCGTATACCACCGCCACATTGTCACAGGTCCCTGCCACGACGCCCAAGTCGTGGGTGATCAGGATCATGGACGTGCCGAGCTCATCCCGCAGATTGCCGATGAGCTCCAGCACCTGGGCCTGGATGGTGACATCCAGCGCGGTCGTGGGCTCATCCGCGATCAGAAGATCCGGGTTGCAGGCCAGGGCGATGGCGATGACCACCCTCTGCTTCATCCCGCCCGAGAACTGGTGGGGATATTCCCCTGCCCGGTCCGAGGAGATGCCCACCATCTCCAGCATCTTGATGGCCGCGATGCGGGCGTCCTGCTTTGATTTGTTCTGGTGCAGGGCGATGCCCTCGGCGATCTGGTCCACCACCGGCATCACCGGGTTCAGCGCTGTCATGGGGTCCTGGAAGATCATGGAGATCCTCCGGCCGCGGATACGGCGCAGCTGTTCATCCGGCATATTCAGGATGTCCTCGCCGTCGAATTTCACCACGCCGTCCATCATCTTCAGGGAATGATCCGGAAGGATCCGGAGGATCGCCTTGGCGATGGTCGTCTTCCCCGCGCCGGTCTCCCCCACCAGGCCCAGGGTCGTGCCCTTTTCCACCTGGAAGGAAACGCCGTTGACCGCGTAGATGGTATCCTTTCCCAGCTTATACTCCACCTTCAGGTCCCGGATATCCAGGAAAGCCTCTTTGGGAGTCGCGTGTTCACTCATGTTTTATCCTCCCCAAATTGTTATTGGTACTCGGTTGATCCATGTCTTCAGGCGGGCCTCAGTCTCTCAGCTTGGGATCCAGGGCGTCGCGGATGGCGTCGCCCACCAGGTTGAAGCTGAGCACCGTGAGCATGATGAAGAGCCCGGGGAAGATGACCATATGCGGATGCTCCAGGATATAGGTCCGCGCAGTGGAAAGCATGGAGCCCCATTCCGGCGTGGGCGGGACCACACCAAAGCCCAGAAAGCTCAGGGAAGAAGCGGCAAGGCCGGCGTTGGCGACGCCCATGGCCAGGGACACGATCATCGGAGAAAAGGCGTTCGGGATCACGTGCTTGACCACCACGCGGGATTCCTTGCAGCCGATGGATTTCGCAGCCTCAATGTACTCCGAGCCGCGGACAGTGAGGATATTGGCCCGCATCATGCGGGCATACCCCGGTATGCCGGTGATACCGCAGGCCAGGATGACCTTCCAGTAGCCGGGGCCAAGGACCGCCGCGATGGCAATGGCAAGCAGGATCGCGGGGAAGGACTGGAACACGTCCAGAAAGCGCATGATAAAGCTGTCCACAAGGCCGCCCCGGTAACCCGCGATGGCCCCCAGGATGACCCCCATGAGGCCGCCTCCCGCAGTGGCAAAGATGCCGATGCTGATGGTGTATTTCGCGCCGTAGAGCACCCGCACCATGATGTCTCTGCCCACTTCATCGCAGCCGAAGGGATGCTCCAGCGTGGGCGTGGAATACTGCGCGCGGATATTCAGTTCGCGGAATCCATATTTGAAAATAAACGGCGTCAGAAAAGAGAGGATCATGATCCCCACCAGGAAACAAAGGCCAACCATGGCGCTGGGGCTGTGCAAAAGATACTTTCCCACATAGGCCAGGGAACCCGGCTTATCGGAGGCCCTGCTCTTCATCTGATCGTTTTCCTTATTCTTAGGCATGATTTCTTACCCCCATTCCTCAGGCAGCTTCCGGAGTCTTTTCTTCCTCAGACTCCGCCTTTTTCTTCACCTTCACGTACTGCGCACGGATCCGGGGGTCCACAAAGGCGTAGACCAGGTCCACCACCAGCATGATGATGGAAAAGCTGAAGGCGATGTACAGGATCGATCCGCGCACCACGGGATAGTCACGGGAGTTGATGGCGTTCACCATGTACTGGCCGATACCGGGCACGGTGTAGATGGCCTCAATGACGGTGGATCCTCCCAGCATGGCGCCGAAACGGGTGCCGCAGACCGTAATGATAGGGATGAGGGCGTTGGGCAGCGCGTGTCCATAGGTGATCTTTCGTTCCGAAAGCCCCTTGGAGCGGGCCGTTACCACAAAGTCAGACCGGATGACCTCCAGCATGCTGGAGCGGGTCTGGCGGCAGACGCCGGCGAGAGCACCCACTGAGGTGGCAATGGTGGGCATGATCCAGCTGGTCCACCCGTGAATGCCGCTGGTCGGCAGCCAGTTGAGCTTGACGGCGAAGAGAATGATCAGCAGAAGGCCCAGCCAGAAGGCGGGCATGGAGTTCAGCACCAGCGTAACGACCATCAGGACCCGGTCCACGGTCTTGCCGGCCTGTACCGCGCAGAGGACGCCCAGCGGGATGCCCACGACCACAACGAACACCAGGCTGTAGAGGGCGAGCCGCAGGGTATAGGGGAAGCGGTGCATCAGTTCCTGCCCTACGTTGATGTTGTAGATATAGGAGGCGCCGAAGTCCAGGCGTGTGAGACCCACAAGATAATCCCAGAGCTGCACCAAAAAGGGCTTGTCCAAACCGAGCCTGGCACGGGTCGCCTGGATCTGCTCCTCCGTGGCGTGATAGTCGCCCAGCATGATCTGAACCGGATCTCCGGGAACAAAGTACATCAGTACAAAAATCAGGATCGCGACGATGATCAGGACCGGAATGATCTGCAGCAATCGCTTTCCCACATATTTCAGCATAGGTTTTTCAACCTCCTCAGAAAAAATGAGAGTTCGCTTTTGACAATGAGGCCGGATTCGCGGTCTTGCGGAGCCGGCCTCATGTCACCGTTCATGATATGTTCCGTTTTCTGTGCTGCTGACTGCCCGTTATCTGATATCCGTTAAACAGAGATCGGATCAGTCAGTAATAACGTTGCTGGTAAAGTCCTCGGCAAAGGTCCATGCGTTGATCATGGGCTGCATGTAGTTGTTCCAGATGACCTTGATGATGCCGTCCTGAACGACCTGGATCGTAGCTCCGGAATAGAGGCCGGTGCCGATGGCGATCTCCTGCATGTAGTCATGGAGCGCGTTGAGATCGGCCTGATCGCCGGTCTCCGCGGCCTTCTCGATGAGATCGTAGAAGTGCTGATCCTTGCAGAAGCAGCAGCCGCCGTTGGTGTAGCCCGCCGGCCAGAACAGGTTGAACAGGTCGTCGATCAGGCTGTAGCCGCCCTTGTTGTCAAGCTCGATATCCCAGATGGAGGAATCGTACTTGTAGGTGTTGTACAGCGCCTGGTCGTAAGCCAGGGGCTCCACCTCCACGCCGATGGCGGCGAGGCACTCAGTGACCACGGCCACCATGCCGGCATTCATGCCGCTGGTATAGTGGAAGCGGACCTTGACGCCCTTCTCACAGCCGGCGTCCTTCATCAGACTCTTTGCCTTGTCGGGATCATAGGGGAACCAGGTTTCCTTCCACTCCTCCTGGAAGCCCGCCATCAGCGGCGTGCCGATGTCATAGCAGACCCAGCCGCTGTTCAAATCAAAGCCCGCAGCCAGCAGGCAGGATTCTCTGTCGATGGCATACAGCATGGCCTGGCGGAGAGGCAGATTGTTGGCGACCACGGAGTCGGACTCGG
>CAMNAO010000016.1 GCA_946531435.1 uncultured Clostridia bacterium | reverse complement strand
AAAAAAATGAAAGTAGGCACTTTTTCAGTGTCTACTTTCATCTTACCAGGTGCAGATTTCGATGATCTGCCGCGTGTTTTGTTTATTGACAATTCTTTAAGGTTCAGTTGACGGGTCGGATTCCGCTGAAGGAGTCTCTTCGGCGTTGGTACCGGGATCCGTATTGCCGGAATCCTCAGGGGCGGGCTCTGTAGTTACGGTGGGTTCTGCGGGTTCCGAGGGCTCCGAGGGTTCTGAGGGTTCCGAAGGCTCCGAAGAAACCGACGAACCGGAAGACTCTGTGGTCTCTGTGGTCTCCGAAGGTTCTGCAGGCGTGGTAGATTCGGTAGACTCAGAAGGTTCGGTGGGCTCAGAAGGTTCGGTGGGCTCGGTAGGAGTCGTGGGCTCTGTGGGCTCTGTGGGCTCAGCAGGCTCTGTGGGCTCAGCAGGCTCGGTAGGTTCTGTAGGCTCTGTGGGCTCCGTGGGCTCTGTGGGCTCTGTGGGCTCGGTGGGAGTCGTGGGCTCTGTGGGCTCTGTGGGCTCTGTGGGCTCTGTGGGCTCTGTGGGAGTCGTGGGCTCCGTGGGCTCTGTGGGCTCCGTGGGCTCTGTGGGCTCTGTGGGCTCTGTGGGCTCGGTGGGAGTCGTGGGCTCTGTAGGCTCCGTGGGAGTGGTCACCTCACCGGGATCTGTGAGCTCGCTGTCACCGGAGGAAGGATCGGGATTGGTTTCGTCGTCCTTCTTCTCGTCATCCTCTTTCTTCTCAATGATCTTGCCGTCGGCATCCACTTCGTCACCGGTGTAATAGACCCGGTCGCGGCGGCGATAGGTGTCGGTGTAGGTCTCGGTATTGATGAGGTTGTCATTCTCATCATAGGTGTAGATATAGACCTGCACCCGACGCCCGGTATAGCCGCTGGTCTTCAGCTCGGTCTGGCCGGGGGCCAGGCCGTCCTTGTGCTCATACTTTGTCTCGTAGGGATCGGTATAGAGCGTCTTGTAATCCGTCTTTACATAATTGCCGCCGACCTTGGTTCCCGTCAAGGTGCACTTCAGCTCATAATTGCTGCCGTTATACTGCACGGCAATGTTGATGCGAATGGGATAGTCGGTGTTGTTTTTGAAGCGGAAGTCGGGGCCGCCCCAGCTGACGGTGGCGTCATGCCCATAGGGCAGATAGCTGATGACGTACATGTGATTGTAGCGCTCCACCACCTGCAGGCTGGAGTAGATCACGCAGTAATAGATGGTGCTGGAGACCTGGCAGATCCCGCCGCCCACCTGATCAATGGTGTCACCGCCCACATAGGCCGCGGCGGGCTTGAAGCCCCGGGCCGTGGTGCGCTGGCCGACTACTTTGTTGAAATTGAACTCCTCGCCGGGGTTCAAAACCAGGCCGTTGATCTCCTGAGAAGCCAGGTCGATGTTGGTTCTGCGGTTACTTGAGCTGCCCCGCAGGGAAGTGGTGCAGGTGGCCAGCTCATCCCGGAAGAGCATCTCCGTCAGCTTTTCCTCCGTAACGGCGGGGCTGGTGTGGCTGAGCTCCAGGGAAAACTGCTGGCCGGGCTCCGCTTCTTCATAGAGACGCTTCGCCTCTTCAAGGTCGAAGCTCAGTCCCTCCTTGGAGGGGGTGGCGCCGCCGGTGGCCTTGTCATAGACCGAGTTTACAGCCTCCACGTTCACCTCATCGTAAACGGCCTGAAGATCCAGAGGAAGCATCTCGGTCTCGGTGAGGGGATAGGTGAGGGGAGTATAATCCTGGCGGGAAAGGGCGTCGCTGAGCAGCGTGAAAAGCCCCTCTGCCTCCAGCTGCTCGCCGCCGCGCTCCTTGGTGATGCGCAGGGCGACGGAGTCCGCTTCGTAAGCGGCTTCCACTGCCTCCACGTTCAGAATCTCGGCCGCTTTGGCGATCTTATCCCGGAGATACTCCTCATTGAGGCTCCATTCCACCACGGCGGGGATGTTGATGCCTTCTGTTTTGCCTTTGACAAAGGCGGCGGCGTTCTCGGCGTCGGTGCCGTCATGACCATAGGCGTAAGCCTGGTCCACCGCTTCCTCCGCGCCGGTCAGAATGCCGCTCTCCCGGGCGGGGATGGAAAGGAGATAATCCTCACCGATGGTGACCTCAAGCACCTCATCGCCCATCTGGGAAAAGTCTGCCTCTTCCAGGGCTTTCAGGGCCTGCTCACGGGTCATGCCGCCCACATCCACGCCGGAAATATGCACGCCGGGAAGAATGACGTCACGATCTCCGTTTTCTTCCAGGAAGTCTTTGTATTCGTTTTTCTCCGCGCGGGTCACGGTGACGGGTTCTCCCTCTGAGACGGGGACCGTGGTCTCTTTTGCCAGGTGGATCCCCAGGACGGTACCCGCACCGATGACTGCCACAGCCGCGCAGCCCAGCAGGATCTTGGTTGTGAGGGAGAGATTCCTGAGCGGATTCTTCCTCTCCTTCTTCTCAACCGGAGCTTGTTTCTTTTTGGTTGCAAGATGCTTTGAAGGCATAAATGAATTCCTCCTTCCGCCCCGAGGGCGGAGCTGAATCTCGTTTTGTTGTTAAGAAGGGAGCAGGGCTCTGTATTCCTGTTATTTACCCCAAGGCGGGGCGTCATTCCTTCCAGTTCCTGCCGCGGATCAGATGCCGCGGAACAGGGGAACGTCTTCGCTGGCCGCGATAAAGAGGGAGAGCTGCGGATCCTGCTCATGGGCGCTGTTGTTGATCCAGGGGGCATTGGCTGCGTTTCGCTGGCGGGTCTGTGCCTCCATCACCGAGGAAATGATGGTATTGCTGAGAAGGAAGCCCCTCGGCGTCAGGCTCCAGCGGTCACCGTCGAACATGGCGAGCCCCATGCGGACATATTCCCCCATGGCGTGTCGGATCAGGTCAAAGGAACAGGGGTAGATGTCCTGGTACTCCTGCTCGGAAATACCGCGGGTGGTGCGAAGACCCAGCATCAGGTACTCACTGGCCTTTTCGAAGCGGCTGATGGCTTCGTTGGAGGCAATGACGGAACGCCCCGTCTGAATGCAGCGGATATACTCGTGGAGGTCGGAAATGATGCTGTAGCGGGTGTCGGCCACATAGGAATGGGCAGCCACGCCGAAGCCCATGTACTGACCGCCGGTCCAATAGCGCAGGTTGTGCCTGGAGTGCATGCCCTTTTTGGCAAAGTTGGAGATTTCATATTGCCGGTACCCGTGACGACGAAGGGTGTCCACAGCATATAGGTACATATCCGCCTGCATATCATCGTCGGGGATGTAAGGCGCGTCCCGGTAGAGATAGAGGGGCGTGCCCGGCTCGATCTTCAGTCCGTAGCAGCTGAGGTGCTCCGGCTTCAGAGAGAGACAGCGGGAGAGCGTGTCCGCCCAGCCCTCTCTTGTCTGGCTGGGCAGGCCGTAGATGAGATCCAGACTCAGGTTTTTAAAGCCCGCCTTTCGGATGAGCTTGACCGCATCTTCCGCCTGGCGGAAGGTATGCCGGCGGCCGATGCTCTCCAGAATGCCGTCGTCGCTGCTCTGGACACCCAGGGAGATGCGGTTGAAGCCGCCCTTTCTCAGCTTGATGAGTTCGGAAAGACTCACCGATTCCGGGTTGGCCTCCAGCGTGACCTCGGAGTCCACCAGCAGTCTGGCGGAGCGACGGATGGTATTCAGCACCCGCAATAGCCGGTCGGCCCCGAAATAGGAGGGGGTGCCGCCGCCGAAATAAACAGTATCAATGATGAAGCTGTCCATCTGTTCCGCCGCCTCGGTGATATGCTGGCAGAGGGCGTCACAGTAGGGATCCATAAATTCTTCACAGCCTGCCCGGGAATAGAAGTCGCAGTAGGCGCACTTCCCGGAGCAGAAGGGGATATGTATATAAAGCCCCAAGCTTAAGTCCATGGGCATCGTTCCTTTACAATTATGTCAACTTTAAAAGAATACACCAAAGGCCCGTCTGTTGCAAGGTCTATTTTGCATGTTTTTCGTCCCTTATGACGGCAAAAACAGGGAATAGTTCCCACTCAGCGGGGAATCTCCAGATAGCGGAGCTCCAGCCCCCGGCGGAGGGCGTAATTGACGGTCTGCATGGTGCCGCCGAACTCCCCGTTATAGGCCGCCAAAAGCAGGGCGGAGTGGTCCACCATGTATTCGTTCCGCCGCATCATGCAGTCGGGAGTATAGGCCGTCTGCAGCAGGGTGGAACTGTCACAGCGCTCCAGAAGGGAATAGTAGCGGTTCCGGTCCCGTTCACTCCAGCGGTTGGGCTGGGTTTCACAGGGAATGACGGCGTGGATCTCAAGCCCGGAAAGATGCTCCTTCAGGGAGAGCGCTTCTTCACAGAACCAGGTGTCGCAGCCGGTGGCCATGCCGCAGAGGAAGCGGCGAAAACCGTCCAGATAGGCGTCGCCGATGGCGGCGGCAATCCGCTTTTTCAGCATCTGACAGCGGATATCGTTTTCGTCGTTTCCCCAGGGGAGCTTCTGGGGACGGTGGCCGGTGAAGCAGCAGGTGATTTCTCGCGTTGGCGCCATAGGTTCCTCCGAAAGGGAAAGTACCTTTCATTGTAGCGCGTGGAAGCAAAAATGTCAAAGGATAAGCCTGGAAAATAGAAGATTAAAACGTAAACATTCCGTGAAGAATCATGGGCGGCCATTGCCGCCCATGAAGAAGATATGGATTCAAAAGGAGTGAAAGAATTTACAGCTTGCCGGCGGACTTCATGAACTGTATGATCACGTCCACTGCGCCGTCCAGACCGGTGACGCTGGAGTTGAGGATGAGATCGTGGTCCCGGATCTGGCCCCAGTTCTCGCCGGTATAGTGCTTGTAGTAATAGGCGCGGCCCTTATCCAGCTTGGCCAACCTCCGCTCCGCCTCCTCCGGGGGAACGTCATAGGCGTTGATCAGCATTTTGCGCCGGTCCTCCACGTTGGCGTAGATGAAGACCTTGATGCAGTCGGGGTTATCCCGCAGAAGATAGTCGGAGCAGCGCCCGACGATGACACAGTTCCCTTTTTGCGCCAGGTCGGTGATCACCGAGGCCTGGGAGAAGAACGCCTTGTCGTTAACAGGCATCTCATACTGGGTGGTAAAGGCTGTGCGGTCCAGGTCGGAGCCGCTTCCGCTGTAGAGATAGCTGGAAAGGTTATAGAGGAAGCTGTTGGAGGCCCGCTCCTCCGCCTTATCGATGAAGTCCGGGGAAAGGCCGCTCTGCTCTGCCGCCATTTCGATAATGTTGCGATTATAGAGGGGAACGCCGAGCTTTAAAGCAAGCTTCTCCCCGATGATCGCTCCGCCGCTGCCAAACTCACGGCTGATGGTTACAACAAACTTTTCCATAATGGGCTCCTTTCCGTCTGAGATAACGAAGTTGCGTGGTCGAATTGCACAAGGATTCTGATTGAATTATAGTATCTCCTGTGAGAATTTTCAAGGGGCGAAACTAAATTTATTTAAAAGATTGAAGTGTTTTCTCCCCGATACGGCTTTACGGATGATCAAAAATGCTATATAGTAAAAGAAAGAGGCCGTCAGGTCTACCCATAGTTGAAGGTGAGGATCCGGGTATGAACACTGTTTTTGCGCCGGCGGAGCTTCTGCTTCCCCGGGGAAATCTTGAAAACTGGGCAGTTATTGCCTGCGACCAGTTTACCTCCCAGCCCAAATATTGGGAAGAGGTCAAGGCGCTGGTGGGGGAGAGCCCTTCTGCCCTGAAGCTCATTGTGCCGGAGGCCTGGCTGGGAGAAGTGGAGGAGGAGAAGGAGTCCGCGGCCATTGCCGGCCGTATGGAGGACTATCTGGAGGGGGGAGTTTTTCAGCGCTTCCCCGCTTCTTACGTCTATCTGGAGCGGGAGATGCTGGACGGCAGCTTCCGTCAGGGCCTTGTTGGTGCCGTGGATCTGGAGCAATATGATTTCACCCCCGGTACCGCTGCCCCGGTCCGGGCCACGGAGGAGACCATTCTGTCCAGACTGCCCGCCCGGATGGCGGTGCGGGCAAAGGCCCCTCTGGAGCTGCCGCATATCATGCTCTTGACCGATGTGGGGGATGACGGGCCCTTCCGTCTGGCGCGGTCGCTGCGGGGGGAGAGACCCGACTATGATTTTGCCCTCATGCAGGGCGGCGGCCGGATTCGGGGCTGGGTCCTGGACGGAGAGCGGGCGGAGGAAATTGCCTCCCTCTTCCGGGCGGAGGAGGGAGAGCTGCGCCTCGTCATCGGGGACGGCAATCACTCCCTGGCCGCGGCAAGACAGCACTGGCTTCGTCTGCGGGAAGGCCTCAACCCCCGGGAGCGGGAGACCCATCCCGCCCGCTGGTGCCTCAGTGAAGTCTGCTGGGTGGGGGATCCCGCCATCCGCTTCCATCCCATTCACCGGGTCCTTTTCAATTGTGATCCGGAGAAGGTATCGGACGCCCTCCGCCGGAAGCTTGACTCCGGAGAGGGACTGGCCCTGCGTATAGCCTATCAGGGGGCGGAGCTCAGCGTCCCCACCGCCTATCGGGACGCGGGAAGCCTGACCCGCGCTGTCCAGGAGTTGGTGGATGCTCTTGTAAAGGAGGGCGCGGCCACGGTGGACTACGTCCATGGGGAGGCGGACGCCCGGGAGCTGGGATCAGCGCCCGGCAATCTGGCGCTGCTGCTGCCGCCGCTTGGGCGGAAGGAGCTCTTTGAGGCCGCCCGACAGGGCCGCATCTTCCCTCGCAAATGCTTCTCCATCGGTGAGGCACGGGAGAAGCGCTATTATCTGGAGGCCCGGGAGATCCGATGATCCGGCCCCAATGCGGCGTTCATTGACAAAATGAGGAGATTGCGGTAGAATACTGCGTTGTGGACAACCTGTCCCCATTGGGTGGAGGTGTTTTTGTGGAGAAAAAATGCACCGTTCTGATCCCGGCCTATGAGCCGGAGGAGACCATGATCGCCCTCCTGAAAGAGCTGAGGGAGACCACCGACTGGAGCGTTGTCATTGTGGATGACGGCAGCGGGCCGGACTTCGCGCCTCTATTTGAAACGGCGCGGCAGTACGCCCTCGTCACCGGCTATACGGAGAACCACGGCAAGGGCTACGCCCTGCGCCGGGGCATGGTCTACATCAAGCAATATCTGCCGGATACCGAGATCATCCTGACCATGGACGCCGACGGACAGCACAAGGTGCCTGATGCGGTGCGCGTGGTGAAAAAGTCCGCCGCTCTGGGTCGTTCCCTCGTCATCGGCAGCCGGGCTTTTACCGGGAAGATCCCCCTGCGCAGCCGCTTTGGCAACGGCATGACCCGCTTTGTCTACACCCTGGCCACGGGGAGCCGCGTCACCGATACCCAGACGGGGCTGCGTGCCTTCCACATGGACAGCCTGGACTACATGCTCACCATCCCCGGCGACCGCTATGAGTATGAGATGACCATGCTGCTGCAGTGCCCCAGGGATGGAATTCCGATTGTGGAGGTACCCATCGAAACCGTGTATTTGAATGAGAATAAGAGCAGCCATTTTAATGCCCTGAAGGATTCCGCGAGGATCTATAAGGATATCCTGAAGTTCTGCGGCTCCAGTCTCCTGTCCTTCCTGGTGGATTTCCTGCTCTTCAACCTTTTGGCTTATCTTTTGCGGGACCGGGCGAACGGTATCGTCATCAGCAACGTGATCGCCCGCGTCATCAGCGCTACCTTTAATTATGTACTGAATAAACGGGTGGTCTTCCAAAAGAAGGGCGACGTGGGGAAGACGGCGGTTCAGTATTTTGCCCTGGCGGTGGGTATCCTGATCGCCAACACCGCGATTGTTACCCTGCTTTATGAGCATGTTGTTCATGTGAAGTGGGTGGCCAAGCTCATCGCCGAGGTGGTCCTCTTCGTGGTCAATTGGTGCGTCCAGCGCTTTATCATCTTCAAAAAGACGGAAGAAGCGGATGGGCAATAAGCAGCGGAAGTAAAAAGTAAATAAGGCCTTTGGGCGTCGGTAAAGCAAGTGAAATCGTGACTTCTCTGTTTTCCGGCGCCCTTATGCAATAAACCGGCCCTCTTCTCACGAAGGGGCCGGAAGGATCGAAAGAGAATTCACAGAGACAGGGAAGGAGAATACCCTATGAAACAAGAAAAAAAGACCGCCTCCAAATGGCTTCGCCTTTTGCTGTTCGCAGCGCTGGCAGCCGCCTTTTATTTCTGTCACCGCTGGACAAAGCTGAACCTCTTCCTGGCCTTTTCCATGGCCTTTGGTATTCTTGCTGCGGCGGGACTGCTTACGCGCCTTTTGAGCTTGAGGACCGCCGCCAGCCATCGGGAGGGGACGATCCTCACCATCGTGGCCAGCCTGATAAAGTATGTGGCGGCGGTGGTGATCCTCTGCTGGGGCCTGACGATCCTGGGGGTGGATGTCTCCACCGTGGTGGCCAGCGTGGGAGTATTGGCATTGATCGTCGGCTTCGGTGCCGAGAGCCTGATTGAGGATGTGGTCACCGGAATTTTTATGATTTTTGAGAATCAGTATAATGTGGGTGACATTGTGGAGGTGAACGGCTTCCGCGGCACGGTGAAGGAGATCGGCATTCGCACCACATCTATCGAGGATACGGGCAAGAACCTGAAAATCATCAATAACTCCGAAATGAAAAATATTCTGAACCGGTCCGACAATGCCTCCATTGCCGCCAGCAGCATCGATGTTCCCTATGAGACGGATCTTGAGACGTTTGAACCCAAGCTGCCCGCTCTCATGGAGGCGATCTACGCCAAGTATCCGGATGTTATGCTTTCCGTGCCCAGGTATCTCGGCGTGCAGGAGCTGGGCGCCTCTGGCGTCACACTGAAATTCATTGTCGAAGTGCCGGAGGACAAGATCTACTCCGCCGCCCGGATTATGAACCGGGAGCTTTTGGTGGGCTTCAGGAAGCTGGGCGTGGAGTGCCCCTTCCCCCAGGTGGATGTCCACAGCCGCTGAATCGGGGGCATTGCTATGGATGAGTATGAGTTTTCTCCCCTGCGGGAGGAGTACGCGCCTCCGGCAGAGGAGCCATCCCCTCCCGGGGAATTCTCCCCGCTGCCGGAGGAGTTTCCGGTGATCTATTCCCCTGGGGCAGAGACAGGGAAGAAGCGCAGCGTACTGAAAAAGCTGATGCTGCTCTCCGCGGCCTTTATGATGGGAGGAATGCTGTTTCATCCCTTTGCCGCCGGTCCCCTCCTGCCGGGGATCCCGGTGAAGCCCCAGGAACCGCAGGGGCCTCAGGAACCGATGGAGACGGTGATTACCGGGCCGGCGTCTGTCGCGGGTTTCACGGATCCGGAGATCACCATTGACTACGCCGTGCTGGAGGAGGAGGAGAACGGAGGCCGGACACTCTCGTTTTCCTATAAGATCTTCCGGTATGACGCGGCCTCCGTATCGGCCTATATCCGCGCGGAGGACGCATCTGGCAGGACCGCCCTTTTTCAGAACGGCACAGCGGATCTCTGGGAGGGCTCCCGCAATCTCTTTACCTTCTCCATGGATGTTACCGGGCTTCAGGACCCTGTAACCCTGGTGGTGGATGCGGCGTATGACCGCCGGGGAGAGGCGGAGACCGTCACGGCAAGCCGCGTCGCCGTCCCTGCGCCGCCAGCGCCCCGAATGGGTGCCGATTTCACCCTCTCGGGCGACGATGTGGATTATATGGCCTGGTTCGCCCCCGCCCCCGAGGACTCCAGCGAGTATCAGCTCTCAGAGGCCTTCCTTTTCCTGCGCTGGTATCGGGAGCAGCCGGATGGAAGTCTTTCCTATGTCGGCGGGAAAAACGTGGATGGCGCCTATCCGGAGGCGGTCCCAGGCTCCGAGGGCTGGCTCCTGCCCTACCGCGGGCCCTCCTTCCTTGACGGCGCGCCGGAAGGCGTGACCCACTTCTCCTATGAGCTGAATATGGTGGATCTCAACACCATGCGCCCCTATACCATTGAGACGGAGCCTCAGGCTTTGCCTCAGCCGGAGGAGGAGCCCTACTATCCCAGGGAGACTGTGGTGTATCCCCTGGAGGGGGACCGGATGATCTTCATCCATGTATTTGACGACGCCGATCTTCAGTTCCTTTACGCGCCTGACGGAACCTTTGTGGGAACCACCTCCAATATGCTTCTGGAACTGTCGATCGCCGAAAAGGACTTTACCGGCCTGGAGCTGCCCATGCCCAAGATGCAGGAGGGCTTCCGCTTCCTGGGCTACGTGATGTGCGGCAAGGGCGGCTCGGAGGAAGAGGGATATTTCGAGTATACGGAGTTTGTGGGCCTCGACCTGAGCCCGGAGGAGGCCAGTCACGCGCCTCTGGTCGACTGGGAGAATCCTGAGACCGGGGAGCGGGGGACCTCCCGCTATATCGAGCTCCATGACATGTGGCTCTACGGCGGCGGTCCGGAGGATGAGGATCCGTATCTTCTGACGCTGGACGCCAACGGCGGGGAATACCCGGATGAGGAGACCGGGGAGAGCGCGACGGAGATCACCTACAACGTCCGCTCGCCTCTCTATTCCTCCACCATGTGCTGGACCGGCGCTTTCCCGGAGCCGGTGCGCCGGGGCTTCCGCTTCACCGGCTGGTACAGGACGCCCGACTGCGAAGGGGAGCCTGTCGAGGTCGTCTATGGCGACGAATTCTATCCCATGACGGAGCCTGTGCCGGGTGCCATGACAAGCGTGGAGGAATTTGACGCCCAGTATGATTTTACGGCGGATGACTTTGACTGGGATGCCTACTATACGGCCTACGGGGAATTCCTGAGCGCCTTGGGCGGCCGGGATTGGAGTACCGTGATACCCGTGACCCTCTATGCCGGCTGGGAAAAGGTGGACCCGCAGCTCTCTCCCCCCTGAGGCGCCGGAACAGAATAACACGGCGGATCCGTTGCCGATGCGGCGGATCTGCCGTGCTTTTTTTATTCTCGCTTTTCCTTCGTCAGCGGCTGCTGCGGAAGGGAAAGCGTGTTAGCTTTTTCGCTTCTTTTCCGTATAGATCCCGGTGCCGAGACCGGTGGATTTATCGATGATCTCCTTCAGACCCCGCTTGACCTCGTTTGGCTGCTGCTCAGTCGTCAGTGTGAGATAACTTGCACGGGCCAGAACGGCCAGGATCGCTGCGCCAAGGGTACAGAGGGGGGCGATGAGGGAGAGCGCGTGAAAATGGAAAATGAGCCACAGGATCTGGGAAAGGGCTGTAAGCCCCAACAGGATGCAGCTCCAGAGGGGCATGGTGCGAAGACCCCAGTTCATGGAGTCCAGATCCATGACCATAAAGCGCTGCTTCCGGCTGAGAAGGAGCCGGATGACCCCCATCAGCTGCATGAGGGAGGGGAGGAGGCTGAGAAGCCCGAAGGTGGTGACGGAGAGGGCCCAGTTTACCGGAAAAAACCGGGCGATCCCCGGGATCATCAGAAGGAGCTGCCCCAGGGTGAGAAACAGGACCCGGGGAATGGCCCCGTCCACCTTCCAGCGGACCCAGGGGCCTGCGTAAACCGATCGGTCCCGGTAGCCCTTTTTGTTTTCCGCCGGAGTACGGATGGTGATAAAGCGATCCTTGATGGAGGGCTTTTTCTTTGCTGCCATGGTTCCTCCTTTATTACAGGACTTCTACGGTGCTTCCCGGCACCCCTGCGCGGAGTACCAGAGCAGAGCCCTGACCAAGGAGCTTGTCGATGCCCCGGGTAAAGTTCTCCAGCCTGTCCAGGGGCACGTAGGCCTGGGCCAGACCGGCAAAGCCGCCGCCCTGGATCCGGGTGGCGCCCTCTCCCTCCAGAAGCTTCTCGCAGAGGGCCAGGGTCAGGGCCATGGGCTGCTCCTCCTTGGAGCCGATGGGGCTCACGTTCTGCAGCAGCATCCAGCTGGACCGCCCGCTCTCCTTCACAAGCTCCAGAAAGCGGGGGAAGTTTCCGGCCCGCAGAGCCTCCGCCTCTTCTTTGGAGCGGCGGTCCTCGTCATAGAAGTGCATGGCCCGCAGCATGGCCCGGTCCCCCAGCTGCTTTCTCAAGCGGGGGAGGGCTTCATAAAAGGCATCCTCCGGCGCCTCCCGCAGGGTATGTACACCCAGGGCCCTTGCTGCTGCGCTCATCTCCAGAGGAATGGCGGTGTATTCGTCGGTGAGCTCCGCGTGACCCGCGCCGGAACGGACCATCACCAGGGCATAGCCGGCCGCCTGGGGGTCAAAGGGAAGCTTTTCCACCTGTGGATCCGTGGGGTCCCTAAAGTCCATGAAGGCGGCGCCGCCCACGGCGCAGGCGGTCTGATCCAGCAGTCCGCAGGGCTTCCCGTAGTACTCCTTCTCTGCAAACTGCCCCAGCTTGGCCAGCTCCAGGGGCTCCAGGGATTTGCCGGTGAAGACGGCGCTCATGGCGGCGCCCAGCATCACCTCAAAGGCGGCGGAGGAGGAGAGACCGCCCCCGCTGGGAACGGAGTTCTCTGCATAGACGTCCATGCCCCGGAGGGGGATCCCCATGGCTGCCATCCGGGCTGCCATGCCCCGCACCAGGGAGGTGCTGCGCCCGATCTCGGCGGGGCGGGCTTCCAGTTCGCTGATCCTGACCACACAGGGCCTGTGCCCCAGGGAGTGGACCGTGATGGTCTCACTGTCGTTGGGGGCGGCCACGCAGCGGGCGTCCAGCTCCACGGAAGCGGCCAGGGCACGACCGTGCTGGTGATCGGTGTGGTTGCCGCCCAGCTCCGTGCGGCCGGGGGCGGAAGCTAAAAGGGTGGGCATACGCCCGGTGAGCTTTTGAAAGCGCCCTGCAAGGGCGGAGAAGATCTCATCCATGATGAAAACCACCTTTAAGACAATGATTGGGATTCCATGGTTTTCTATAGTATAGCGAAGTTTTTCCCGGAGCGCAAGGGATGCGCTCCGGGAAATGGGAATTCTCATGTGTTTTTATGGCAGCGGATTCAGGGAGCCAGGCTGCCGCTGATGGTGACCTGGGCGGCGCCGGGGGTGATGCACCAGGCGCCGGTGGCAGCGTCCTGACTGTAGGTGGCTGCTGGCACGGCAATGGCACCCGCGGTGGTGACAAAGGCGCCCGTGGCCTCGTCATAGGTGTACTGCGCGCCCTCGGTCCAGTCTTTGCCGTTGTATGTGACGGTGACGTTGTAAAGGATGGGGGAGACCAGGTCGCTGAGGACCACGTTGTCCGAGGCATGGGTGGCGGCATTGCCGCTGTTCTGGATTTCAAAGGTATAGCTCAGGGTGCCTCCGGCGGGGACCACCGTGGGATCGGCGGATTTGGTGATGGAGAGAATGGGCTCCTCCTCCGCGGTAATGGTCTTTTCTGCGGTGAGGGTCTGGAGAGCTGCGGTGTTGGTGATGGTGCCGCCCACCTGGGGGTCCGCATACCGGTTGACTTTGGCCTTATAGAGAATCACCGCGCTCCCGCCGGCAGGAACAGAGATCCCGCTGACGGTCAGAGGAGGACCGGCCTCCACCGTGGGAGCGGCCTGCACTTCACCGTTCACGAGAAGCTGCAGGGAATCGGGAAGGTAGGTGAGGGGAACCAGGGTGCCGCCGCCGAAGGCATAGGCCCCCAGATCGTCGGTGAGCGTCAGACCGGTCATCGCGGCCTCTCCGGTGTTGCGGATGCTGACGGCGTAGGTCACGGTACCGCCGGGAGAATAGCTGTCGCCCACCGCGGTTTTGCTGAGGGAGAGGACCTCCACGATCTCGCCTGTGGCGGTGTTGGATGTGCGGACGATCCCGTTGTAGCTGAGGGTCGCGCTGTTGGAAAAGCTTGCCATAGTAGTACCTCCTTGATTCTGCCCGGCGTACCGGGCAGCGGGGCTTTTCGCCCTCACGACATTCTATGCCGCGGAGGTGGACCTGCTCCCAGGGAAGAGGGTGGCGCACAGCGGGCCCGGCTTATAAGAATAAAAATCGGCAAGGGTCCAAAGACCCTTGCCGAAATCCTTTGCAGGCGATTTCTCAGTCCAGATCGATGTCCAGGCTGCCGATCTCGAAAACTGCCAGATTCCACTTGCTGTACCAGTAGTCGTTCAGCTCGCCATAGATATGGACGCAATCCTCTTTGTTCTCTGCCTTGAGACCGGGGAACTTGGCGCAGAGCTTCATGGCGGTGACCTGGGTCACCAGATCAAAGAGCTTGGAGCGACTCAGCGGAACCGAGAAGTCAATGGGATTCATGTGCTGTTTTTCCATTGCCGCTCACCTCCTTTCGGGGGATAGTTATACCATTTTCGAAGGCTGCCGTTCAAGTGAAAAAGCCGCCAAATCCCGGAGGGGAATGACAGCGCCGCCTCTTGAAAAAAGCATCGGTCCCCGGGCAAACTGCCCATGGGGGACCGATGCAGCAATCTCGTTTTCGTGCAGTGGAACAAATCGACGGCTTTTGGCGGCTTTTTCAGCCGGGATCGGATGAGATGAAGCAGGTTTTGGTCCCGAAAACCACCGTCAGAACGCCCAAAAAGCTCTCCGGTCGGGATCAGCCGGCTTTTTCATTTACAAAGGCCAGAATGGCGTCCGTCTCCGGCTTGGGGAAGCTGTTGCCCCCGGCGTGATACCAGGCGCCGTCCACCTTGTAAAAGGACAGGGCGGGCCCCAGATAGCTCTCCGCCATGATGCCGGAGCCCAGAGGCCCCGTAACGGTACAGCGGACTGTCAGCTGGACAAAGTCCGTGATCCGGTCTCCGGAGGTGCCGATGAGCTGGTTGATGGAGGCGTTGACCTCTTTTAGCCGCGCCTCATCCAGTTCCTCTACGGAAAGGACGTCACAGCTGACGGTAAAGCCCTCGCCGTATTGCCGGGTGAGGCTCTCCCGCAGCTTTTTCAGCTCCCCGTCATAGAAGTCTGCGTAAAAGGCCCGGAACTCCTCCTGTGTGGGGTGGCCGCCGAAATACTGGGACAGGACGGCGCAGCTGTAATCGGAGATCTGGGGCTCCAGAAGGCCCATAAGGTCCTCCCCGCTGCCCTGGGTTACAAGACTGACGCTCCGGGCCAGCATGTCGCGCCAGTCCCGGGCAGGCGCCGCGTCGGTGGATACCGCGTTCTCCCCCGCGGAAGCTGTGATCGCGGAGCCCACAGCAGCTTCCTCAGGAGAAGCTGCTTCCGGCTGCTCCTCCGCTTTTGGCGTCGTTTCCTCCTGCGGCTCTGCAGCGGGAATCTCCACGGTCTCCACTGCCTCGTCCTCTTCGTGGACCTGGGGAATGTAGGAGCTCAGACTTTCGTAGACGTAGCCCGCCAGCCCTCCGCTGGACCGGATGAAAAAGCTGGGCTGATAGAGAAGATCGTAGCTTCCCTCTGCTGTCAGGAAGGCGATGCGCCTCTCTGTTGTGGCGGCGTCGGCGTGCTGAAGGGTCAGCCAGCGGTCGCTTTCCGCGTCATAGACGTCAGCGGTCTGGGCCTCTCCGTAGAGGAGAAGATTTACATAACGCAGTTCGCCTTGGACCTCCTCCACGGCGTGGCCTTCCCGGTCAAAGTAGCTTACGGAGGCGATCTCACCGTCCTCCCGATAGCGGATCTCGGCATAGGAGAAGCCGTAGGCCGTATCTACCGGGCTGCCGCTTTCGTCAAAGTAGCTGCGGAGGACCTCCTGTCCAAGCTCGTTGCGCGTGAACCGGACGGAGGCGAAACCGCCGGCCATGAGGCAGGGAGCACCATCCTCTCCGTAATAGGTGCGGCTTATCTCCAGGCCACTCCCGTCATACTCCGAGGACCAGCCGGCAAAGAGACCGGCCAGGGCGCGGAGCTTTCCATCGGGGCCGAAATACCGCGCCCCTGTCAGGTATCCCCGTTCGTCGTAGCTGTTTTCCACCCGGTGTACGCCGAAGAGCCGGTCGCCGATGGGCATATTCTCTCTGCCGAAAAGCTCCTCTTGGACAAGGTAGACCTCATGAAGATAGGAAGCTCTGTAGCATACCAGGGGTACCCCGTCTTTGTTCAGGAGAGTCAGCTCCTCCAGATTGCGGAAATCGTTGAAGCGCTGGACCATGGCGGAATAGCCGGCGGGCAGATCCACCGGAGCGCCCTCCGGATCGAAGTAGGCTGTCCGGATCCGGTTCCCGTTTTCGTCGTAGGCATAGCGGACGCTGCTGTAACCGCCGGCATTCCACGCCGGGTGCCCGTCCAGATCCTGGGACTGGGCCAGAACCGTCTGATTTCGGTCGTCGTATTCCCAGATGATGGCGGCGTAGCCCTCCTCCAGGGCAACGGGGCTGCCTGTTTCATCGGTGTAGCTCTCCCGGACCTTGAGCCCGTTTTCATCGTACTCCACCAGGACCACGTGGTCCAGAAGGCTTCCGTCCGCCCGGTACTTTGCCTGGTAGATCGTGTTGCCCCGGGGATCCTTCCGAAGGACCAGACGGGAAAAGCCGCCGGTGTTCTCTGCGGGCTTTCCCTCCCTGTCGTAAATATCATAGCCGGTGAGGTTGCCCAGACTGTCGTAGTGGTAATCAAAGACGGCGGCGCCGGAAACCAGGCTGCCATCGGCGTCCCGGCGGCTTTCACCGGTCTGCCGCCCGGTCTCATCGTAGCGATAGGTCAGAACGGCGATCTCAAGGCTTGCATCCGGCTGGCCGTCTTCACCGCAGTAGACGGTCTTCGTCACGTTCCCCGCCTCGTCATACTCATAGAGGATCCGGGTGTAGTAGCGGCTGCCCACGTTGACGCCGCTCACATTGCTGACACCCCGGGTCAGCTTTCCGGCCGTGTCATAGTAGGAGGTGGAGGTCAGCAAGCCTACGTCGCTGTAGGTGTTCACCAGACGGGCGTACATGCCCGCAGCAGTGACCGGCCGGCCGTACTGATCCTCATAGCTGACCTCCGTCACCTGGCCGCCCCCGTTGTAGCTCAGCCGCTCCACCGCCCAGTAGCCGGAGAAGGGGAGAAGCTGGTCCTGGGTGCCGTAGACCGCCAGAACGATCATGTTCCCCTGGGTGTTATAGCCCAGCCGCAGCTTGTGATAGCCGTCAGTGCAGCTGACGGGGCCGGAATCCGTGCCGTAGTAGGCAATTTCCGCGGGCCTGCCGTAGTCATCCACCGTGATCCGGCGCTGATGCCAGCCCTCCTTGCCGATGATGGCTCCCCCGGTGACGCCGTAAAGCTCCTCCCGGATGAGATAGCCCCGGTCATCGTAGCTCCGCTTCACTGTGGCGGCCAGACTCTCCGCGGGAAGGGGGGAGCTGTCGGCGGTCATGGTGCGGACCTCGGTGACATTGCCCCGGGCGTCATAGTCCCGCCCGATCCGGGCATAGCCCGCCTTGGAGAGAATCATGCGGCCGTCACAGTCGTAGTAGCTCTCCTCCGTCCGATCCCCGGCGCCGTTATAGCCGTAGCGCGCCTCGTGGTATCCCTCGGGACAGAAAACCGGCCCCTCCGGTCCGAAATAGGATACGGAGGATAGGTCGCCCTCCTCGTTATATTGATACTCCACCCGGCTGTAGCCGCCGTCGCAGATCAGCTCCTGCCCCTCCGGCCCGTAGTAGACTGTGCGCAGGAGGAAGCCCTTCTCATCAAAGGTGTTCTCCCGCAGGGCGTAGTAGCCGGGGCCGTAGATGAGCTCTCCATTTAAGTTGACATAACGCTCCTGCGTCACACTGCCGTTTTCGTTGTACTCATAATTGAGACCGGCAACACCCCGCTGATTGACGGCGGGTTTCCCGTCTCGCCCCAGGTAGCGCAGGGTTTTCAGCCGTCCCTGCTCATCGTAGGTATAGCTCTCTCCAGCCACGCCGGTGTCATCCACCACATAGTTGACGCCGGACATGTACTTTTTAGTGATGAGCCGCCCCTCGGCGTCGAAGCTGAGCTGGTTGCGGTCGATCTTCAGCCGCACAGGCACACCGTATTCGTTCTCCTCCACACTGGGGTAGACCGGGGTGCTGGTGAACTCATTTTCCTGAAAGCTGACGTACTGCATATCCGTGGCGTAGGCGTAGGTGATGAGCACGATGTCGTTGCGGTCCCGGTATTCCACGGTCTCCAGCGTTCCGTTGCCCCGGCTGCGGTAGACGGCGATCATGGGCGCGTCCGGGTGGCTGAGGCTCTCGTCCTCCACGGGGGTACCGTGGGCGTTCAGATGCTTCAGGGTGACGCTGTGCTTCGATCGCTGGGTGGTGATGCTGTAATGGCCGGGGAGCTGGGCAGCTTCCCGTTTGGAGAGGCTGCCGATGGCCCGGGGGATCCCCTCGACAAGGCTGTAGTCGGCGGCAAGCCGGGTGTGGGGCAGATAGTAGTACCAGGAGAAGGCCGCCGCCGCCAGCAGGGAGAGGGCGGCGAGACCCCATAGGCCCTTGCGGATCCGCTGATGCATGGCGTCAAAGCGGAGGATCTCGTTTAAGTATTCCACCCCCAGGATGGGGGCGACGATCTTCAGAAAGGTGATCCGATCCCGTTTCTTCTTGCCCCGGAGATCGAACCAGATAGCGTTGGCCCCAAGATAGTACCGGATGAGGGGATGGAAGCAGTCACCGGTGAAGGGATCGCCCCCCGCCACCACCAGGATGATGTCCCTGGCCCGGCCCTGCTTCAGCATGTAGGCGATTTCATAGCCCACATAACCGGCCTCCTCCCCGTGGTTCAGCCACCAGTCCAGGTCGGGGGTGGGGTTGCGGCTCCAGTCCAGGCCACCGGCCACCGGGGAGGCGCTGGCGGGGGTGCAGATCAGGATCATCTTTCCGGAGGCGTTCAGCTTGCTGATCATCTCTTCCTTCAGCGCGGTTCCGGCAAAGTCATACTGGTAGAGGCAGACCGGCTTCAGATGGCGCTCGGTAAGACCGTGGGCCCGCCGCACCTTGGCGGGAATGACGTAGCGCTCCAGCTTGCGCTTGAGCCAGGTGGTAAAGGCCTCGTCCGTTCCCCGGTGGGAGAGAAAGGCGAAGTACTGGTATTGTCCGTTCATGGCGTGCCTCCCCAAAGCTGATACGATCCACTGGCGGGGCTTCCAAATCCGCGATGTCTCCGGGAATCGTATCAGGCATTCGACAAAATCTGTTTTCATAGTAACACATTGCTTTTCCCCTGTCCAGCATCCGGGGATGCCTCAAAGCCAAAAGAAAGGGCGCCAACGCCGTAAAACACGGCGTTGGCGCCCTGGGAAATTGTACTTTCGAGGAAGAAACGGCCTTACAGGCACGCCTCCAGCCGGCTGCGGATGGCCCGGATGAAGCCGACGGTGTCGGGGATTTCGGCCACCGGGATCTCGCTGAGGGCGGCCAGGTCCTTGGTCATGATCCCGTCCTCGATGGTATCCAGGGAGGCTTTCTCCAGCTTGTCGGCAAATTGTTGGAGCGCCTCCGTGCCGTCCAGCTCGCCCCGCTTTCTGAGGGCGCCGGTCCAGGCGAAGATGGTGGCGATGGGATTGGTGGAGGTCTTCTCCCCCTCACGATAGCGGTACCAGTGGCGGGTGACGGTGCCATGGGCCGCCTCATATTCGTAATTGCCGTCGGGGGAGACCAGGACGCTGGTCATCATGGCCAGGGATCCGAAGGCGGTGGAGACCATGTCGCTCATAACGTCGCCGTCGTAGTTTTTCAGGGCCCAGATGAAGCCGCCCTCGCTCCGGATGACCCGGGCCACGGCGTCGTCGATGAGGGTGTAGAAATAGGTGATGCCCTTTTCCTTGAAGCGCGCCTTGTACTCCTCGTCAAAAATCTTCTGAAAGAGGAGCTTGAAGCTCTGGTCATAGGTCTTGGAGATGGTGTCCTTTGCGGAGAACCACAGATCCTGGCCGGTGCTGAGGGCATACTCGAAGCAGCAGCGGGCGAAGGATTCCATGGAGCTTTCCTTGTTGTACATCCCCTGGAGGACGCCGCCGCACTCAAAATCATAGATGGTACCCCGGAACTTTTCCCCGTTTTCTCCGGTGAAAAGGAGCTCCGCCTTGCCGGGGCCGGGGACCCGGTATTCCGTGGCCTTGTAGATATCCCCGTAGGCGTGACGGGCGATGGTGATGGGCTTTTTCCAGTTCTTCACCACCGGCTTGATGGCGTCGGTGACAATGGGGGCCCGGAACACTGTGCCGTCCAGCATGGCGCGGATGGTGGCGTTGGGGCTTTTCCACATCTCGTGAAGCTGATATTCCTCCACCCGCTGGGCGTTGGGGGTGATGGTGGCGCATTTGACGCCCACCCGGTGCTTTTTGATGGCGTTTGCCGCCTCGCGGGTGACTTCGTCCCCGGTGGCGTCCCGGTTGGGGAGGCCCAGGTCGTAATATTCGGTCTTGAGGTCGATATAGGGGAGCAGCAGCTCATCCTTGATGAGTTGCCAGATCACCCGGGTCATTTCATCCCCATCCATCTCCACGATGGGGTTTTTCATCTCGATGCGATTCATTTTCTCCTCCTTGCGTACCAGTTCATGAGACAGCCGTCCAGCAGGATCTCCCGCTCCTCCTGGGTCAGGGTGGGCAGATGCAGAGGAATGCTGCGGATGGTATCCTTGGTGATGATCTGGGCTTCCAGGGTCTCCCGGCCCTCTTGCACCGCGCTGCGGACGCCCCGCAGCAAAACGTAGTCGCCCGGGGCGTAGTCAAAGGGCTCCTCCGGGTCGGTGTTCAGGGGCAGCATGCCCCAGTTGATGCAGTTGGAGCGGTAGCGTTTGGTGGCAAATTCCCGGCAGATGTTGGCCGCGCCGCCCAAAACGCGCTGGCAGGAGGCGGCCTGTTCCCTGGCGCTGCCATCCCCCGGCATGGTGGCGTAGATGACGGAGCCCAGCATCAGATCGTTTTCGTCGGTGATCCCGGTTCTCTCCAGAACGGACAGGAACTCAGGATCCGGCTGCCCGGCCTTGCGTCCGGCTTCCAGCCTGGCGGTCTCTTTCGTGCGGCCCACATATCCGGGGTCCCGGCGGGAGAGGGCAAATCGGGAGAGCTTCAAGGGATTGGAGCGGTAGCTGGAGGTCTCGCCGGAGGGAATGAGCTCGTCCGTGGTGGTGACGGGGTCGTGGATCACGCTGTCCAGCCGCAGGAGCAGATTCTCCGGAAGCTCCGGCATCTTGGGCCATTCGGTAATGTTGGGGCCGAAGCGGAGCTCACAGGAGGGATCGGGCTTCCCCCAGCCGTTGTAGATCCGCTTTTCATAGGCGGAGGCGTTGAAGACGTAGTCGTGCTCCTCCGGCTCCCGGTAATCCAGATCCGCCGCGCTGGTGAGCAGACCGCCCATGGCCGCGGTGGCGGCGATGGAGCGGGCGTCCATGAGGAAGACAGAGGCGAGCTGGCCGTCGGCGGGGCGGCTGCCCTCCCGGTTCAGGAAGTTCCGGGTGGAGTGGCGGATGGAGAGCCCGTCGTTGGCGGGCACGTCGCCCGCGCCGAAGCAGGGGCCGCAGAAGCAGGGCTTGAAGATCGCGCCGGAGGCCATCAGCTCCTGCTGCACGCCGGTGCGCATGAGCTCCATATTCACCGGAATGCTGGGGGGATAGATGGAGAGCCCGAAGTAACCGGAGCCGATGCTCTTGCCGGAGAGGATGGCGGCGGCCTCGGCAATGTTGTCATACATGCCGCCGGCGCATCCGGCGATGACGCCCTGGTCTACAATGAGCTTCCCGTCCTTCAGCTTGTCCACCAGCTTCAGCTTGACGCCGCCGGTGAGCTGGCCTTCGCTCTCCTTCTCGCACTGACGCAGAATGTCGCCGGGGTTTGCCATCAACTCCTTCAGAGACACCGCCTTGGAGGGGTGGAAGGGGAGGGCGGCCATGGGCTCAATGGTACTGAGATCGATGTCGATGACGGCGTCGTAGACGGCGCCGTCCTGGGTCCGCAGCTCCTGATAGTCCTCAGGTCGGCCGTGGGCGGTAAACCAGGCCTTGGTCCGCCCGTCAGTCTCCCAGATGGAGCTGAGGCAGGCGCACTCGGTGGTCATCACGTCGATGCCCATCCGGTAATCCATGGGGAGGGCGGCAATGCCCGGACCCGCGAATTCCATGACCTTGTTTTTCACAAAGCCGTTGCCGTAAACGGCGCCGCAGATGGCGATGGCTACGTCATGGGGACCCACGCCGTGGCGGGGCTTTCCGGTGAGCCAGACCAGCACCACCTGGGGGGCGGCAATGTCGTAGGTGTTCTCCAAAAGCTGCCGCACCAGCTCGGGGCCGCCCTCACCCACGCCCATGGTGCCCAGGGCGCCGTAGCGGGTGTGGCTGTCGCTGCCCAGCACCATCCGGCCCACGCCGGAGAGAGCCTCCCGGGCGTACTGATGGATCACGGCCATGTTGGCGGGAACAAAGATGCCGCCGTATTTTTTTGCGGCGGAGAGGCCGAAGACGTGGTCGTCCTCATTGATGGTTCCCCCCACGGCACAGAGGCTGTTGTGGCAGTTGGTAAGGGCGTAGGGGACGGGGAAGCGCTCCAGGCCGCTGGCCTTGGCTGTCTGCAGGATCCCCACATAGGTGATGTCATGGGAGATAAGGCTGTCAAAGCGCAGCTCCATCCGGTCGCTCTTTTTCAAACGGTCATGCTTCCGCAGAATCTGATAGGCCATGGTCTTCTCCCGGCCGGCGGGATCCGCGAGTGAGGGGAGGGGCGCCCCTCCGCTGAGAATGTGCGGTGCGTTTTTGAGTGTAATCATGGTGCAAATACCTCATCTTAAAACCATAGGAATCTGATGATCGAAGTATATCGTACTTCTCTTTAAATTGCAACAGTAAATGCAAGTTTTTATTGGAATTATGCAAAATAGACGTGAGAACCCAGCTGAGGCAAGTGTACTTTGACAAATTTTGCAAGAAATAGAGAAAACACTTGCAAAATTGAGATCGAGCGCCTATAATAAGCGGCAAGAATCATTTCATCATTTAAAGAGGTGTACCCCATGTACGAATCCAAGGATGTTCTTGCGCAGTATACCCATTCCTTCTGTGAAGAGCTTCAGCAGTATTACGCCATCGATTACAACGCGTACAATAACTATAATATCAAGCGCGGCCTGAGAAACGCCGACGGCACCGGCGTCCTGGCCGGGGTCACCAAGGTCGGCAGCGTTCAGGGCTATGTGATGGATGACGGCGCCCCGGTGCCCATCCCCGGCCGGCTCTACTACCGGGGCTATGACGTGATGGATCTGGTGGAGGCCCATGCCAAAGACGGAAGCTTTGGGTATGAGGAGGTGGCCTTCCTCCTGCTCCTGGGCAAGCTGCCCCGTGCTGACGAGCTGCAGCGCTTTGATACGGTGCTGTCCGCCGCCCGCCAGCTGCCGGAGGGCTTTACGGAGGATATGATCATCAAGGCTCCCAGCAGGAACGTCATGAATAAGCTGGCCAGGGGTGTTCTGGCGCTCTATTCCTATGACCCCAATCCCGACGATATCTCCGCCGAGAACCTGATGCGCCAGTGCATTGAGCTCATCGGCCGCGTCCCCGTGATCGTGGCTAACGCCTATGCGGTGAAGCGTCACTATTTCGACGGTAAGAGCCTGTATATTCACGTTCCCCGTGAAAACCTCTCCGTGGCGGAAAACTTCCTTCGCATCGTGCGCCAGGATAAGACCTATACCCGGGAGGAAGCTCTCCTTCTGGATAAGATGCTGATGCTCCACGCCGAGCATGGCGGCGGCAACAACTCCGCCTTCGCCTGCCGGGTGCTGTCCTCCTCGGGGACGGATACTTACAGCGCCATCTCCGCTGCGGTCAGCTCCCTGAAGGGCCCCCTCCACGGCGGCGCCAGCAAGGCGGTCATCGACATGTTCTATGATATCCGGGACCATGTGAAGGACCACAAGGACGATGAGGAGATCCGAAATTATCTGGGCCTCATCCTGGACGGCAAGGCCGGCGACGGCTCCGGCAAGATTTACGGACTGGGTCACGCGGTCTATACCATGTCCGATCCCCGGGCGCTGCTGCTGAAAAAGTATGCCAGCGAGCTTGCCTCCACCACCTCCTTTTCCGATGATTTCCAACTCCTGGAATCGGTGGAGCGCCTGGGTATCCCCCTCTTGAGGGAGCGCAAGCACATTGAAATGCCCATCTGCGCCAATGTGGATATGTATTCCGGCCTGGTTTACCACATGCTGGGCATCCCGGACGATCTCTTCACCCCGCTTTTTGCCATCGCGCGGATCGCGGGCTGGTGCTCCCATCGGATCGAAGAGGTGCTGACCGGCGGACGGATCATCCGCCCGGCCTACCGCTCCGTGATCAAGAAGTCCCGGTATCTGCCGATGGAGGAGAGAACCTGAGCCGCTGACGTTGCCGGAAAAAGGCAATCGTCTCTATGACAAAAACTGTATGGCAGGGGGCCGGGATTTCCGGCCTCCTGCCACTTGCATTTCATAAGTTAGAGGAATATAATATAATCAAATTGAAGATCGGTCTTCAGGGCGGGGTGCAAGTCCCCACCGGCGGTGATAGTCCGCGACCGGCCATTTGGCCGCTGAGACGGTGCAATTCCGTCACCGACAGTAACAGTCTGGATGGGAGAAGGCGAAATCGCGTTTTTACGCGTTTTTGTGAATTTCAGCGCCCTGAGGGGGCGCTTTTTTCGTCCCCGGGGCAGAAGGAGAAAAACCATGCAAGATTCCAAAATCAAAAAGATTGCCACCCTGGCGATGCTCTCCGCCGTGGCCTATGTGGTCATGCTGGTGCTGCGCGTCCCGCTGATGGCGGCGGCTCCGTTTTTGAAGTTTGACGCCAAGGACGTGATCCTCTGCATCGCGGGCTTCCTGTACGGACCCCTGGAGGGGGCGGCGGTCTCTCTCCTGGTGGCGGTGCTGGAGGGCGTCACCGTGGGATCCACCGGCATTTGGGGCATTGTGATGAATTTTCTGTCCTCTGCCGCCTTTGTGTGCACCGCGGCGGCGGTCTACCGTAAGCAGCATACCCGCCGGGGCGCGGTCCTGGGCCTTCTCGGGGGCATCCTTGCCATGACCGCCTCCATGCTGCTCTGGAACTGGCTCATTACCCCCATCTATCAGGGGATGCCCCGCGCCGCTGTGGCGAAGATGCTGCTGCCGGTGTTCCTGCCCTTCAACCTTCTGAAGTCCGGCATCAACGCCGTAGTGACCTTCCTGCTCTATAAGCCGGTGGCGAAGGCCCTGCGCCGCGCCCGCCTGGCCCCTCCGTCCCTGAGGGAGGAGCAGGGGGAACGATAAGAACATGAGAAGAAAAACGGAGGACCTTTTGCCTTGGTCCTCCGTTTTATTGTGTTATTTTTTGAGCAGGGGAGGTTAACGAGAATCCCCCCTCCGCCCCAACGCTTCGGCGCTGGGGCACCTCCCCCATTGGGGAGGCAAGGGGCCTGCTTAGTTGCAGTTTAGCTTCAATCAGCGGCGGTTTCTTGGCTCCCCCTTTGGGGGAGCTGGCGCGAAGCGCCTGAGAGGGAAAATCGTTTGTACATTACGCAAAGCTGCTATTGCTTTTTGTCGATCGTTCTTTTATCGTCCTGTCGATTAAATCGCAAACTGCCCGAAATTCCCTGTCGATTTCCCGATTACTGAAGCGAAGAATTGTAAGACCAAGCCCCTCCATGTATCGATCCCTTACCTCATCGTGAGAATGTCCTTCGGCCATATAATGCTGGGATCCGTCAATTTCTATGACCAGTCTGGCTTGGTGGCAGTAGAAGTCCGCAATATAGGGACCGATGATCCGCTGCCGATAGGTTTTTACAGGGTATGTTTTTAAAAAGAGATACCATAGCTTTCGCTCGTGAGGCGTCATCTCCCGGCGGAGCCTTTTTGCCTTGGGAAGAAGATTGCGATCTTTTGGAATGCTCATAACAGGATTCTCCCTGTTTGTCGTCTTGGAGTACAGAGGGAGAATTCCCCCCTCCGCCCCAACGCTTCGGCGCTGGGGCACCTCCCCCGGTGGGGGAGGCAAGGGGCCTGCTTTGTTGGAGTTAAGCTTCAATCAGCGGCGATTTCTTGGCTCCCCCTTTGGGGGAGCTGGCGCGAAGCGCCTGAGAGGGCGCCCTCCCCTTATGCCATGAGCCCGCTGACAAGCTCGGTGAGGCGGGCGGCGTCCTGGGGCATGAAGCCCGCCAGCAGCTCCGCCATGGAGTAGAGAAGCTCCACATAGCGGCCAGCCTTCTCCTTGTCCTCACCGTAGGCGGCCTTCAGGGCGGCGAAGACCGGGTGCTGAGCGTTCAGCTCCAGAACCCTTTGGGCGTGGATGTTCTGGGCCTCACCGGGAACATTGGAGAAGTATTTTTCCATCTCCAGGCTGACGGGCCCCTTGGCGGTGAGGCAGACCGGGGCGGAGGTGAGGCGCTCGGAGATCTTGGCTTCCTCGATCTTGCCGTCCAAGTGTTCCTTGATCCAGTCCAGAAGCTTGCGGCTCTCCTCCTGCGCCTTCTCGGCGGCCTCGTGCCGCTCCCCGCCGTCCAGGCCCAGGTCATCGTCATTGGCGCTCTTGATGGGCTTGTCCTGCCAGCGGTCCAGCATCCGCATCAGCATGTCGCCGGAGCTGTCCCCCAAAAGCAGGATGTCATAGCCGCAGTCCCGAATGGGCTCCAGCTGGGGCAGGGCAGCCGCCGCGTCCACGGTGTCGCCGCAGGCATAGTAGAGGTTCTTCTGCCCCTCGGGCATGGCCTCCGCGTACTCATTCAGGGTGATGTTCTTGTCGTTTTTGTCGGAGTAAAAGAGCAGCAGGTCCGCCAGCAAATCCTTCTTGAGACCATAGTCCCTGAGAATGCCGAAGCGGATGTCGGAACCAAAGGCCACATAGAACTGCTCGTATTTCTCCCGGTCGTTGTCCAGAAGCTTTTTCAGCTCCGTCTTCACCCGCTTTTCCAGGTTGTTGGCGATGATCTTCAGCTGCCGGTCATGCTGCAGCAGCTCCCGGGAGATGTTCAGACTCAGATCGGGGGAGTCCACCACGCCCACCACAAAGCGGAAGCACTCGGGCAGCAGCTCCTTGCAATGCTCCATGATCATGACGCCGCTGGAATAGAGCTCCGGGCCGGGGGTGTAGGCCACGGTGTAATAGTTGTAGGGGGCGGAGGCGGGGATGAAGAGCAGGGCCCGGTAGCTGACAGCGCCCTCGGCGTTGACGCGGATCACCGCCAGGGGATCCTTGTCGTCGTGGTACTTATCCTTGTAGTACCGGATGCAGTCTTCGTCGGTGGCCTCCTGCCGGGTGCGCTGCCAGATGGGGATCTGGCTGTTGACGGTCTCATTGTCCAGCTTGATGGGCCAGCGGATGTAATCGCTGTACTTCTTGATAAGGCTCTTGAGCTTCCAGCTCTCCAGATAGTCGCTGTATTCGCCGCCCTCCTCCTCGGGGTCCGCTTTCAGATGCAGCGTGATCTCGGTGCCGTAGCTGTCCTTCTCCGCCTCCGTAATGGTGTAGCCGTCGGTGCCGGTGGAGACCCAGCGGAAGGCCTCCTCGCTGCCGTAGAGTTTGGTGAGGACGGTGACCTTGTCCGCCACCATGAAGGCGCTGTAAAAGCCCACGCCGAACTGGCCGATGATGTCCAGGCTCTCATCCTTGGACTTGTCCATGGCGGCCTCAAAGGCGCCGGAGCCGCTGCGGGCGATGACGCCCAGATTGTTCTCCAGATCCTCCTTGCTCATGCCGATGCCGTTGTCCCGGATGGTGAGGGTGCGGGCGTCCTTGTTGAGCTCCAGGGTGATGGCGAAGTCGGAGCGGTCCAGGGAGATGCCCTCCTCCGTCAGAGACTTGTAGCAGAGCTTGTCGATGGCGTCCGAGGCGTTGGAGATGAGCTCCCGCAGAAAGATCTCCTTGTGGGTGTAGATGGAGTTGATCATCAGGTCCAGAATTTTCTTGGACTCGGTTTTGAATTGCCGCTTGGCCATGGGATTTCCTCCTATATATAATGTAATAAAAGACAGAAAACAAAGGTTGGTGCAATCGCACCAACCTTTATCATAGCACTTTTTTCCGTTTTTTACAATGATTCACAAAAGGTTTTCAAGTTTGAAGTGATGTCCGGAGTTTATCTCAATCATCATGGGGCACGATCCGTAGGGGCGATCTGTGATCGCCCGCCTGCTCAGCACCCTGTAGGGGCCGGCGCCCTCGACGGCCCGCCGTTCCCGTAACGCCCCAGTAGGGGCGATTCACGAATCGCCCGCCGTACCGGTGCCACAGCCCGGAGAGGCGGATGCTTACATCCGCCCGCGATGGGCAGGGGACGGGGGTACGGCTACACTCCGCGCTTAGAGCCTCGCTTCGCCCGGTTGCGCGCGGGCTCATATGCGGGCTCACATGCCGCGTCGTCGCTTCGCTCCTCCCCGCAATGACATGCGAGTGGGGTAGCCGCAGCGACTATCGATTTTCCTCTGTCATTGCGAGACCAGTCCGCAGACTGGTCGTGGCAATCCGCATCTCCCGTCCATTTTTGAAGGATATAGCTGTAATAGTTACAAGGCAGTAGGGGCGATCTGTGATCGCCCGATTGCTGCAGCCCGCCATACAGCGGGCGAACACAGTTCGCCCCTACACGATCTGTCATAGGAATCCGTGGGTGATAACCACATGGATTCTAAGCCGCATTAGCCGGTACCCATGATCTCCAGGTGCCAGTTGCCGTCATCACCCATCTTCGCACTGCAGAGGCGGGAAAACTGGTAAGCGCCTGGAGGAATGCTGGGATCGCTCCCGGTATAGTCTATGGTATTTCCGGCCATGTACAGGGTAAGGGCGTGCTCGTTTTCCGGCACGAACACCACAGTAATGGACACCTCTCCGTCCTGTTCCCCCAGTCCATCCAGCTGCCGACGGACTTCGCTGATCTCCTCGGGATTGATCCGTGTGACAGTGACATAGCTGAGACCATAAGTGCTGCCGGGGCTCACCTTTAAAGCCGCGTCATAGCAGTGGGGCGCCAACTCCTGAGCTGCCGCCAGCCAACCTTGCCCCACATTAGGGGTGATAAGCTCCGGACTGAAGCTCAGGTACTCCGCCATGTCAAAGGCAAAAGCGCGGAAACTCCCATAGAAGGACGGGAAATAGAACGTCCCATCGTCCCCCACGTCGGAAAGATATGTGAGCCAGCCGCTATATTCCGAGGATTCGAAGTACCAGGCCCCGGGGAGCTCCACCGTGTCCTCCCCCAGGGCAGCGTAGGCGCTGGCGGTCCAGCCCAGCTCCGGACATTCGATCCGGATCTCCTCCATCCCATCGATGTGTGGGGCGGTCCCGGCGTAGGCGTATTCCGTCAGGAACATGTTTGCCAGGTGGGCAAGGTTGGGATCATTTTGGAGAGGATAGGGCCCGGAGACTTCCCCGCCTAAAGTTCTGCGGCTCACCAGGACGGCGGGCTGGGTCGATACGTCCATCAGCGGCTCCAGGGCGTCCGCAACCGCCTGAATACGAGTGGGCGCAGCAGAGGAGGACGGCGCTGTTACCGGCTGTGCATCGCCCTGAAAGATTATGGTGGGGCCTCTACTCATGCTGTAGCCCCGCTCGCCGGCAGTTTCCTGCAGCTCCTGTGATGCTTTCTCCTCCTTTTTGGGGTCGGTCAACAGACATACCGCCGTGACGATCATTGCGAGGATGGCAAGCAGCACGATCCAGAAGGCGGGCTTTTTGTAGTTCAGCGCCGACTTCACCCGGTTCCTGACTCCCGTCTCCCCGAAAGCGACGGGACAGGCGGAGACGGCGGCCCTGGGCCGGGCCAGGTCCAGAAGGGCCTGGGAGTAATCGATCCGCTGCTCCTTCGTAAGCTCCCGCAGGACCTTTTCATCGCAGGCCAGCTCGATATCCCGGCAGAAGAGGAAGTAGGCCGGCCAAAGAAGGGGGTTGAACCAGTAAACTGACAGCAGCAGCCAGCCCAGGGGCTTCCACCAGTGGTCCCGCCGCTTGAGGTGCGCCCGTTCGTGGGCCAGCACATGGCTTTGCTGGGGCTCAGCCAAACCGGACGGCAGGTAGATCCGGGGGCGTAAAACCCCGAGGATAAAGGGCGAATCAATGGCATCGCAAAGGAAAGAATCCTGGGTGATGGGAATGGAGGCGGCTGCCTGACGGCGCAGGCGAAGGTAGCTGAGAAGGGCATAGAGCAGCATCGCAGCGGCGCCCGCAAGCCACAGCCAGGAGCCCAGCGCGGTGTAGATCTGCAGCGGATTGACGCTGTCTCCCGGATTCGGCGCGAAGGCACGTTCCATGACGGGCGCCGTCGCGGTGTTCAGCGGCGGGATGCCGGTATCGAGCCGGGGATGCTCCGCCAGGACCGCCTCCTGGGGCAGAGGCTCCGCGCTGGGGATCAGGCTCAGGGCGCTCTCGATGGAAAAGGGAAGCAGCAGCCGCACCGCCACCAGCGCCCACAGGAGGCAGCGGGTCCACTTCGGCGCCCGCCGCAGGAGGATCCGCAGAACGATCACCGCCAGCACCAGCCAGCCGGCTGTCAGGCTCATGTTGAGCAGCTTCAGAAACATCGCCTCCATGGCTCAGCCCTTCCTCCGGGCCTCGTCAATGAGCGCCTGGATGCGGTCGGCCTCCTCCTCCGTCAGCCTGTTGCGCTTGGTGAAGGCAGCGATAAAGGCGGGCAGGGAGCCGCCGTAGGTCTCCGAGACAAAGGCCTCTCCCTTCTCGGCCAGAAATTCCTCCCGGCTCAAAAGGGGCGTTACGGTGCCCTTTTCATTTTGAAACAGCCCCTTCTCGCAGAGCTTTCGCAGCACGTTGTAGGTGGTGGGCTTCTTCCATTGAAGCTCCTTTTCGCAGAGCTTCACCAGATCCCCGGAACTTAGGGGCGCATGTTCCCAGATGATTTCCGCAAAGCGGGTCTCTACGACCCCCAGCTTTGTATCCGCCATCAGTCATCCCTCCTAAAGCAAAATTGGTTTATCGACAATAAACTTTACTTTGAGTTTATCAGCAATAAACCAATTTGTCAAGCGTGTTTTTTCCAGTTTGTGGTTCCTGGGAGAGGTACTGTAAAAGAACGCCGTAGGGGAGGGGCTTGCCCCTCCCGCATTATACAGCAATCAGATTTCCGCCTCCCGCAGCCCCTCCGGGGTCAGCTCCAGCACCCGGTCGCAGACCTCCCGGATATATTTCCGATCATGGGAGACGCTGAGGATCGCCCCGGGGAATGCGCGCAGAAGGGCTCGGATCTCCGGCCCCGAGAGGGGGGAGAAGTTGCGAGTGGGCTCATCCATCACCAGGACCTGGGCCCCGGAGACGGCAAGGGAGAGAAGCAGCACCTTGGCTCGTTGTCCGCCGGATAACTCCTCCATAGGCCGGTCCATCTCCCGGGCGGTGAAGCGCAGGGAACCCAGCCAGTTGCGGATGGGGATCTCCTCCTCCCGCCGCCCGGAGGGGACCAGAAACTCCAGGGCGCTTTTCTGCGGTTCCAGCACGTCCTCATAATTCTGGGGCATCAGGGCGAAGCTGCGGTCCCTCCGGGAGGCGAGGGCCTCTGTCAGCGCCTTCAAAAGGGTAGTCTTGCCTGCTCCGTTTCGCCCGATGATACAGAGCTTTTCCGGCCCCCGGACCGCTAGCTCAAGGTCTCGTGCCAGGAGCCGCCCGTCCGGCGCCCTCAGCTCTTTTGCGGCGTATTCCAGCACAGTCTTCCCCTGGGGCAGGGGCTCCTGATTGTGAAAACGGATGAGGATGGCCGACTCGGACTCAGACCGCTGGGTCATGCTCTCGTGCTCCCGCTCATAGCGGCGCTCCAGGGATTTGACGGCGGCCATCTTCTTTTTGAGGAGCCGTCCGCCGGAGGGGTTGGAGCGGCTGATGGTCTCCTGCTGGTGCTCCACCTTGTCGTGGATGCGGCGGAACTTTTCCATGGTCTTTTGTTCCTCCCGCTTCTCGCTCATGTGGAGCTGATCCTGCTTTGCCATGCTCTTTTCCCGCTCCCGGACAAAAACGGCGTAGGGCACATTGGCCACGGTCCAGCGGCTCTCGGTCTTGCGTTTCAGTTGCTCTATGAGGATCACCCGGTTCGCGGTGTTTTCCAGCAGCGTCTCATCGTGGGAGATGAAGAGGATGGCCTGGGGCGCCTTTTGAATGAAGGCTTCCATCCAACGGAGCGTCTCCAGGTCCAGGTCGCCCGTGGGCTCGTCCAAGAGCAGAATATCCGGCTCTGACAGGAGGAGACGGGCCATTTGGACCTTGACCTTCTCCCCGCCGGAGAGGGTGGAGAGGGGGCGCTCCTGGTAGTAAAAGTCCTCGCTGAGGCCCAGGGCCCGGGTGAGAGCGGCCTTTCGGGGCGGGGAAATCTCCCAGAAGCCCTCCTGGGCAGCAAAATAGTCCACGATGGGGGTTTCTGACAGTTCATGGGGCAGTTCCTGGGGCAGGTAGGCCAGCCGATGGCCGTGAAGGTTCAGCTTGCCGCTGGCCTCCGCATAGTCCTCAATGGAGGCGGGGTCGGCGATCCATTTCAGAAGGGTGGATTTGCCGTTGCCCTCCTCTCCGATGATGACGGCCTTGTCACCGGGATTCAGGATCAGACTGAAATCTTCGATGAGGGCGCGCAATTCGTTTTTCAGTGTCAGTGTGAGATGTTGGATCTCCAGCATATCGTATCCTTTCTTCCCGATTCGGGAATAGAAACAGCTCCGTTCGCGCCTGCGGACGGAGCTGTGTTTCTATAAGGGAAGGGAAGTGAACCTGTGACCCGGCCCGAACGAAAACCATAGCTCCGATCCGGCCGCACAAACAGCGCCCCCTTCCGGGGCGTGTGTCCTCTGTCTCTGTGTCCGGATGAAGTTACTTCGTCATTCGGTGCCACCCGTGTACCTTTCCTTTATTTTCTTCAGCATAGCACAGCCCCCGGACCTTTGTCAAGGAAAGAGGGATGAAAGACAGTGTCAAGTGACGGTTTGGGGCTTGCGGGGAGAAGAAATTTGCGCTATAATATGCGCCGATGGATGTTCTGCAGTCCTTCCGCGAGGGATCGCGGTCCCGGACCTGACGTGCGTCACCCTCAGGACAGGAAACCGTGAGAACTGAATAACCGGGTGTAGCTCAGATGGTAGAGCGCGTGGTTTGGGAGCTCCTACGGAAATCCAAACCGTTCGAGTAGAGAGGCAAAAAGCGCCGGAAGCACCGGAGAAACCGACCCTTGCCAATCCGTTGCTTTTGACCCTGACCACATGACCGACCACAGACAGAAAAAACAGCGAAAAACAGGCCATAAAACCACAGAAAAAACAGAAGAATATCCGGGTGTAGCCCAGGGGTAGGGCGCTTGCCTTGGGAGCAAGAGGCCGCGC
>CAMNAO010000015.1 GCA_946531435.1 uncultured Clostridia bacterium | reverse complement strand
ACGACCAGTCTGCGGACTGGTCTCGCAATGACAGAGGAGAGATGATAGCCGCAGCAGTTACCCTACGCCCACTTGCATGTCATTGCGAGGAGCCGTTCCCTCGCCGCCGCCTGTGGCGGAAAAAGGCGAGGGAAAAGGACCGCAGCCGTCGGCTTTTTTCCTGGGGCCCCCACCGAACTGAAGGTTCGGTGGGGAGAGGAGGAGCAGCGGAGTGAATGAGCTCTCACGGAACGTGGGAGCGAACGATACGAAGCTTGCGACGACGAAGCGCAGAACAAAAGCCGGTAACGGCAAGGCGTGCAAAGCGGAGCCCGACGCGGCAATCCGTACTCTCAAATGGGATATCCGGCGTTCATCCGTTTTGTAATGGAGGACGGGAATGTATCGTACCCTGTAGGGGCCGGCGCCCTCGACGGCCCGTTTCCGAGCAGCCCCCTGCAAACGGGCGAACACAGTTCGCCCCTACAAGGGGACAGAGATCCCTTCCGTCTCCCTTGACTCATAGGGGCCTTTCTTATATAATGTACCCTGATTCGACAGGGCCTTCCTTTCGCCGATTTTTTGTTGTTTTACGGGTAGCTGTTATGGTATTTTCCAGTCTGTTTTTCCTTTATGCCTTTTTCCCCCTGAGCCTCCTCTGCTATTTCCTGGCAAGGGGACGAACGGCCAAAAATATCACCCTTCTCCTCTTTTCCCTCGTCTTCTACACCTGGGGGGAGCCGGTGTATGTGCTGCTGCTCATGGGGATGGTTCTCATTGACTGGCTGGCCGCCCTGGGGGTGGAAAAGAGCGGCACCATGAAGGGCCGGCAGCTCTGGCTCCTTTTCGCCGTGGTGATGGACCTGGGGCTCATTGGCTTTTTCAAATACGGGAAGATGATCACGGGTCTTTTCGGCACGCCCCCCGCCTTTTTTGAGAAGGTGGCCCTTCCCATCGGCATCTCCTTCTACACCTTCCAGCTTTTAAGCTACGTGGTGGACGTCTACCGGGGGGAGGTGCCCGCCCAGAAGAGCTACTGGAATCTGCTGCTCTACGCCTCCCTCTTTCATCAGTGCATCGCGGGGCCCATCATCCGCTATCGGGACGTGGCCCGGGAGCTTTTTGAGCACCGGGAGGTCCAGCGGCTGGACATCTCCGACGGCATCTGCCGCTTTACCCTGGGCCTTGCCAAAAAGGCGGTGCTGGCCAACGCCTGCGGGGTGCTGACGGATACCTTCCTTCTCACCGACAAGGCGGTGGGGGACGCCTCCCTCCTGACCCGGAACCTGGCGGCCTTGCAGAGCACTTCCGTCCTGGGCCTCTGGCTGGGGGCCGTGGCCTTCACCTTCCAGATCTATCTGGACTTCTCCGCCTACTCCGACATGGCCATCGGCATGGGAAAAATGTTGGGCCTGCACTATCCGGAGAACTTCAACTATCCCTACCTCTCCCGCTCCGCCACGGAGTTCTGGCGGCGCTGGCACATCTCCCTCGGCAGCTTCTTCCGGGACTATGTGTACATCCCCCTGGGGGGCAGCCGGGCGGGCAAACTGCGCACCGTGCTGAACACCTTCATCGTCTGGGCCCTCACCGGCCTGTGGCACGGGGCCAGCTGGAATTTCGTGCTGTGGGGCCTCTACTTCTTCCTGCTCCTCACCCTGGAGCGGCTTATCCTGCGCAAGGTCTTCGGACAGCTGAAGATCCTGCCCCACCTCTACCTTCTGCTGGCGGTGGTGGTGGGCTGGGTGCTCTTCCACTTTACCGACGCCCGCCTGGCCCTCACAGCCCTTGGGGGCATGTTCGGTCTCGGCGGAAATCCCCTCACCGATTTCAAATCCGTGACCCTTCTCAAGAGCAACGCCTATCTTCTGGCCTTCTGCGTCCTGGCCTCCACCCCGCTGCTCTCCGGCCTTTGGAAAGCCCTGGATCAGCGCTTCCGCGGCTGGGGCGGCAAGGGCCTGATTCCGGAGCTTCTGCTCCGGGGCCTTATCCCCGCCGCACTCTTGGCGGTCTCCACCGCCATGCTGGTGGGCAACACCTATAATCCCTTCCTGTATTTCCAGTTTTAGGAGGCGCCGCAATGGCCCATGAAGCATCCAAACACACGCCCCGCCATCTGAAACGGAGCGCCCCCATGAAAAGCGGTCAGCTGACCCTGGCCATGCTGCCCGCCATCCTTGCCTTTGTCCTTCTGACGGCGCTGGCCTGGGCCCTGCCCCTGCGCCCCGTCACCTCGGAGGAGGAGCGGCGGAATCTGACCCCCTTCCCCGATTTCAGCCTGTCCTCCCTTGCGGACGGCAGCTTCTTTGACGGGGTGAACCTCTGGTTTTCCGACACCTTCCCCCTGCGGGAGCGGTGGATCCATCTGGCAAACACCGTGGAGGATCTCCACGGCCGCAGTGAGATCATGGTCTACGGCGACCTGGGGCAGAGCGACCCCATCCCCGCCATCCCCGCCCCGGTGACGCCCGAAGAGCGGGAGGAGCTGCAGGAGGAAACCTCCCTCCAGGCGCCCACAGCGGAGCCGGAAGGACCGAATACCGCTGAGGCGACCGAGCCCACCGTGACCGAGCCCCGGGAGGAGCCCGAGGCGCAGACCCCCGAGGAAGGAGCCGGCGCGGCCGAGGCTTCCCGGCCCTCCGGGCCCGAAGACGCCGATCCCCCGGCGGAGGGCGTCGACAGCGCGTCCAAGGGAGAGGCGGAGGTCACGGAGCCCGGCGAAGAGACCCCGGAGGGGGAGGAGCCCGGACCGGAGGCTCCGGAGGAGGGCGACGGTGCCTGGCACGGCACCGTCCTCAACGACGACGACTACTTCGCCAGCGGCGCCGTGATTCAGATCAACAACGCCGCCTACAACGTCCCCGGCTTCAGCGAGAACTACGCCAAGATCCTGGCCCAGTCCCTGAACAAGGGCGCCGACGTGCTGGAGGGGATCAACCCCGACGCCGGGCTCTATCTCATCATGGCCCCCAGCAACATCACCTTCTCCCTCTCCCGCTCCGACCGGGAGTATATGGGGCTGGTGCTGCAGGAGGATGGCCTCCTCTATCAGGAGAGCCTGCTGGACCCCCGGGTCCATTTTGTCAAGGTTTTTGACAAGCTCACCCAGCACAGCGGCGAGTACCTGGCCTTCCGCACCGACCACCACTGGACCGCCCTGGGCGCCTACTACGCCTATGAGGCCTGGTGTGAGGAAAAGGGCGTGGAGCCGGTCCCCCTCTCCGACTATACGGAGCTGGAGTTCCCCGGCTACCGGGGGACCACCTACTCCAAGGCCCGCCGCAGCTCCCTTCTGGAGGCGGACACCGTCTACGCCTACGTGCCCCCCGGAGACGTGCATCTCTACATCGGCGAGGGGGACGGCCTGGGTGTGGAGTATCCCCTCCACGCGGATGAGACCCATTCCAACGCCGGGGTAAAGTATTCCACCTTCCTCTGGGGCGACCAGCCCAAGTGCGTTCTGGTCAACAACGACATCACCGACGGCTCCTCCTGCCTCATTCTGAAAAATTCCATTGGAAATCCCCTCCCCTATTACTACACCCAGCACTATCAGTACACCTATGTGCTGGACCTGCGGTACTATTGGACCCGGCGGATGACCGGCTTTACCACCAAATTTGAGATCGACGACGTGATCTTCTGCTTCGGCGCGGACTTCGGCTGGGGCAAGGGCGGCAACGAGCTGGTGGGGAGCTTCTGCCGATGAGCTCGTCGCAAATGAAACTGCTTCGTATTTGCGCGAGCGCAATCGCTCGATGAGTGAATGGGGCCCCCGCAAAACCAAAGGTTTTGTGGGGAGACGACGAGCAGCGAAGTGAATGAGCTCTCACGGAACGTGGGAGCGAAGGATACGAAGCTTGTGAGGAGGACCTCGCTTTCAAAATCGAACCCACTTCGTTGGGCTTCGATTTTGTTGGGACGGGGGTACGGTTTTCGCAAATGAAACTGCTTCGCGATTGCGCGAGCGCAATCGCTCGATGAGTGAATGGGGCCCCCGCAAAACCAAAGGTTTTGTGGGGAGGACCTCGCTTTCCGGGAGGACGCCGTAGGGGCAGCTATCAGCTGCCCGCAGAAGCAGTCCGTTGATACAACAATGTTGGACAAAGCTGAGTCGTTCATTCAGCGGATTTGTCCAACATTGTTCGTATTTGGATGATTGATCTCGCGGGCCGTCGAGGGCGCCGGCCCCTGCGGGGGCGACACGGGTTCCCGTCCTCCATTACAAAACGGATGACCGCCGGATATCCCATTTGAGAGTACGGATTGCCGCGTCGGGCTCCGCCCTCCTCGCAATGACATGCAAGTGGGCGTAGGGTAACCGCTGCGGCTATCATCTCTCCTCTGTCATTGCGAGACCAGTCCGCAGACTGGTCGTGGCAATCCGCGCCCCCGTCCCCCTCGTAGGGGCGAACTGTGTTCGCCCGTTTATATCCCACCCCGTCAAAGGCGGGCGATCACAGATCGCCCCTACCGGTCGCACCGCGTGATACTTGCGATAAACTCCGGATAGCCGCTTGACAGGGAGCGACAAAAGAGTACAATATTTTTATTCCATGCCATCAGGCTGTTTAAATCGATTCAAGGATGGAGGAGTCACTATGGCACGTATTTGTCCCAACTGCGGCGCCGCAGCAGCGGACAGCGCAAGCTTCTGCACCGCCTGCGGAACCAGGCTGCCGGCAGTCTTTTCCGAAGCTGAGAGCCCCACGCCCCCGCAGGAGGCAGCCCCGATCGCGCCCGCTCCCGCGCCGGAGGCAGCGCCCATGCCCGCGGATATGCCCGCCCCCACGGCGGCCCCCGCGCCCGAAGCGGCCCCCACGCCCGAAACGGCTCCTGCTCCCGCCCCCGCACCAGAGGCGGCGGCCCCCGCGCCCGTAACGACTCCTGTTCCCGCCCCCGCACCGGAGGCGGCGGCCCCCGCGCCCGTAACGACTCCCGTTCCCGCCCCCGCACCGGATCCGGCCCCCGCAAAGAAGAAAAAATCCGCGGTGGGTCGGGTGATCGCCCTGCTTCTCGCCCTGCTCGTTGTGGCCGGGGGCGTCCTCTTTTATCTCTATCACGAGGGCATCATCGGCGCCTACACCCTGGATGTGAACCAGTATGTCCGTATGGAGCCCTACGGCTATAACGGCTATGCCGAGGTCACGCCGTCCTTCCGCCGCTCCGAATTCCTGAATGACGCCGCCGCGCTTCTGAAGGGCCGCGCCGATTTAAGGCAGAACCAGGCCAAGGAGCTGGCCTCGCTGGTGGAGTCCTATCTGGATACCGAGAAACGCAAGGGGCTATCCAACGGGGATACCGTCACCCTTACGTGGCCCGAGGAATTCCGGTCACAGAAGAATGCTCTTTTGAAGCAGTACCATCTGCACCTGGAGCTTGACGACCTTTCCTTTACCGTCAGCGGGCTGGAGGATCCCAAGGCCATCGACATCTTCGACGGCCTTGGCTTCGAGATGAACGGGAACGACGGCTACGCATATTTCTGGAGTCATATGGACTTCGTCAACGATTACTCCTGGAGCTTCGACTATGCCTTCGACAAGGAGGATCACCTTTCCAACGGGGACGTCATCCATGTAACAGCTGAATTCGAAGGATACGGCGACTATACCCTGGAGAATCTGATCAACGACACCGGCCTTTATCCCGAATCCCTGGAAATGAGCTACACGGTGGAGGGACTGCCGGAGATCGTGGATGTGGACCCCTTTGACTTTGTCTCCTACACCGTTGACGGGACTTCCGGCTCCGCCACCGTCCGCTTTGCCTATGACGACAGCCAGGAGCCGGAGGATTTCCCCTATATCTACCTGAATACCAACACCTTCCGCGACGTCTCCAAAGGCGACACCCTCACCGTCAGCTTCTATCACTCCGACTCCCACACCGAGGAGTATCTGGCGGAGTATTACGGCGTCCGGATCACCGCCTGGGAGAAGGATTATACCATCGACAGCATGGACGAATACCTCAGCGATTTCAGCATGCTGAGCGAGGAAAAGCTGACCGAGATCCGCAGCCTGGCGGATACGGCCATGGACGAGCTGGAGCTGACGCCCCTGAAGGACGGCGGCGCCGAGATCGTCAGCAGCGAGCACCTGGGCGAATACATCATCCTCCCCGTGGGCGACGGGCCGGTCCAGGACTGCGGACTGATGGTCCTGTACAGGAACGTGGTCCGGCTGGATAATGAGGACTTCGGCTATATCACCTACATTTTCTTCAACAAGCCCATGATAAAGGCCGACGGCCAATTTGAATTCCAGGATGATCTGACGCTTTCCAATGCGAACTACACCATTCAGGCCACAGACGGGGACCACGTTCTCCACGGCGTCCAGGATATGGACACCTTCAAGAACGCCTATATTGAGGGAAACAAGGAAGACTTCCGGTTCATCAGCAACTTCTCCTGACGCCCTCCTTCCCTGAGTCACCAGGGCCTGTTGCAAAATAGAGCTTTTAAAAATCAACTTGCTGTAAAAGTTACAGGGAACCACCGAATCGGCAGTTCCCTGTAACTTTTTATAGACGCCCTTTTGGCGATTTGTGCCAAAAAGCGCATTTTGCAACAGTCCCGTTTTTGTGTAGAATTGTTTGCCACGTTTTTTCACCGGAATCTCTTGATTTGCAAGGGTTTCCGGCATTTTTGCCACAAAATCGGACCGCGTGCCGTCTTAGGTGAAGAAGGTTTCCTCGCAAAGCAAATCCGCGATTGATGCTTTTTGATGCTCTCCCGATTGCTGCTTCCTTTGTATCGTCCTGCCGGATTAATGCTATGACAAGCTCCTCCCTGCATTTCGGGCCGCTTTTCTGATGCCTGAGAAGCGATTAAAAATATGATAGCGCTCGGCGCCACGGGGTATCCATATTTTTCCACCATTCCAATGACGGAACAGCGCAAAAACTACATCACAGTACAGAAAAAAGTCAAGGAACAGCAGTCCCGGCTCTACATCAACAATGAAGGGAAAGAGGAGCGTTCGGAAAGCAAGGCGCCTGAGATCCTCCCGCAGCGAAGACGGTGAGGATTCATATTACCAGCGGAAAAGCATCTGAAGATAGTCGTAAACCGCCCGGCGCCAGCAGCCGAAGAGGTGGCCCTGGCCGGGGTAGACCTTACTGCGGTAGCAGGCCAGGTCATAGGTGCCGGCCTCCTTCAGCATCTCCTCCTCGGCGAGGAACTTCTGAAGGTCGTCCTCCTTCTCCCCCAGAGTGCGGTAGATGAGGTCGAAGCTTTTCTCCACAAATTCCCGGTCGCAGATCTTGTCGGTGCAGGTCTCCTTATCGATGGGTCTCAGCTCGATCTCCCCGCTGAGGATGCCGCAGGAGCTGAACACCTCCGGGTGGTTCATGGTGAGATACAGCGCGTGGTAAGAGCCCAGGGAGGTTCCGGCGATGGAGCGGCGGCGCCGATCCGACAGCGCCCGGTAGTTCTGTTCGATATGGGGAATACAGCTTCCCAGAAGGCTGTCAAAGAAGGCGGGGTCCCGGGGCGGACCGGGGGGCAGGGGGCGATAGCGCACCATGCTGTCATTGAGGACAATGAGCATGGGCACCGCCTTTCCCTCCGCCAGAAGGTTATCCATGATGTGGGCGATGCGGCCGGTATGCTCCCACACGGTCTCGTCCTCGCTGTTGCCGTGCTGCAGATACAGGACGGGGTAGGACTCCGTCCCCCTCATATAGCCGGGGGGCGTATAGACCAGGCAGCGCTGCCAGCGCCCCAGCTCCTTGGACCAGTAGATCTCCCGGCACATGGCCCCATGAGGCACGTCCTTGATGTGACAAAATTCCAGTCCCGGATCGGGGAATTCCACAAAGTTCCGGGGCTTGTGCATATTCCAATGGATCTGCATCCGGGGATAGACCAGCACCTGACCGTCAAAGACCACGTCCACCAAGAGGGGACCGCAATGGGCCGGATCGTAAGGCAGCACTCCCTCAAACATGCCGTTTTCCCCCTTTATCAAGGGAAGCTCCCTGCCGTCGCAGCGGATGAGAACACTCTTGCTTTCCGGCGCGTGGATCCGAAAGTGCACGGAGCCGTCGCTCAAAATCTCGGCGCCGGTATTCTGGGGCTCAAGGCCGGGGATCCGCTCCGGATCCAGGGGGTTGAATTTCAGGGCCTGCTCCGTGAAGATGCCGTTTTGCAAAAACTCCTTGGAAAACTCCATTTGATCACGCCGCTCCTTTCATGGCCGCATAGATTCAAGCGGGCTCGCCCGCCTCCTTCAGCTTCTCTTGAAGCCAGTCGTAAGCCTCGATGACGTCATAGTCTCCGCTGTGATGGAAGAGATACGCCAGGCGGAAGTTCCGGTCCAGGATCCCCTTCTTCCCCAGCATGCCGTAGTACAGCATGGTTTCAATGGCGAAGGAGGAGTCCCGGTCCCGAAGGCCGTAGCGCACGTACCAGTAAAGCGCGGGAACGCTGGTCTCGTCCTTCAGGAAGGTGAACACATTCACAAGACGGACCTGCTCAAGCACCGCTTTGCCGGTGTCGGTAGCGAGGAACTCCTGCCAGCTTAGGCCGGTGTTTTTTCTGCCGACGCCGGGAATCGCATCGTCCACATGCTCCCAGCTATACTCGCTGTAGGACATATAGCGGATGTTCTCATCGCCAAAGAGGTTGGTCTCCCCCGGCTCCTCCTGGAACATGGGGGGCTGGGTGATCCGCTTGTAGCCCGCCTCGTCGAAGGAGGGATCGTCCTTCAGCTCCTTGGTCTCGGCGAAGTCGTTCTTTTCTCAGTCCAGGAAGCGTCCTTCTCCGGCAAGCCAACCCGCGATGGCGGTCCCGGCATTGCCCAGGGTGTCGCCGTACTTGGGGTCGATGGGATCAAAGTTGTGGGTGGCGCCCTCCACGATGATGAGGGACTTGTCCTCACTGACGGCGTTCACATAGTTCATTTCCGCGTTGATAAACTCATGGCTGCCGGTGTTGCCGGTGATGAGCAGGGGCACATGAATGCCCTTTACATTGCCGCAGGTCCGGAGATAGTTGAAATCCCAGTCGTCACCCCACATCTCGCACTCGTTGTAGCCGAAGTTATGGAAGCGGCGCTCATCCGCCAGAATGGTCTTCACCGTGGTGGCAACGCCGCCGTCATACTTGTCCGGCTTCCTGGCGTCCACGGCAGGGCGGACGGTGTAGGAGACCTTCTCCACAATGCTGCCGTCGCTGATGAGGGTGGGGCAGGCCTCCTTGGTGCGGCCCAGAAGACGGATGTCCTGGCTCAGGAGCTTGTTGTTGCTGCTGCCCGTGCGGGAGCCCGCGATAAAGAGGGGCTCGTCATCGCCCATGCGGCCGCGGCCCTTGCGGATGGCCTCCATCCGCTCCCTGCAGTAGTTCAGCACATCCTCGTAAAATTCGATCTGGGCCTTCTGGAAGCGGGCGATGAACTCGTCGGTGTAGTGGGAGCCCTTGGGGTCATAGCCGTTTTCCGGGTTGTAGAGGTCCAGCTCCGGGATGCGGTCAAAGCCGTTGTCCCAGTTGCGGACCGAGGGATCCATGGCCAGGACCTCCATGATGCCGTAGTTGGAGTCCAGGAGCATGAGGCCGTCGCCCTTGGGAAGCTCCGGCAGCTCCGGGAAGGGGACCAGTCGGTCCTGCTGCTGGAAGCGTTTGGCGCCGTTCTCCGCAATGTACTGATAGCAGCTCATCATGCAGCCGCCCTGGCTGTGCCCCAGAAGCACCAGCTTTTTCACGCCGGGATAGCTGCGCATGAACTCCACGGCGGTTTTGTAGTTGAGAAGCCAGCCTTCGGCGTCCCTGCGGGAGGGATTCGCCCCCGCGGCGACAAAGCCGTGCTTGGCCAGCTCCTTCAGGATCGGGAAAGAGAGGTAATCCCCCCGGTGCATGGCCAGAATGGCCACCCGGGAATTGGGGCTCTTTTCCTTGGGCTTATACAGGGCCAGGGGCACATGGCCCGGGAGGCGGTAAAACTCGCTGGTGTACTCATACAGCTTTTCCATGTCCGTTTCCTTTCGTCGTAAGGGTATAGGGAGCGAAAGAAGGCTTCCTTTCATTTTTGAAGCCCCACTTCTTTTTTTGGCTTCCTTTCGGATGCTGCTTTTGCAGCAACTATAGAAATAGTACTGCCATAATGAATAAATGTCAATTAATATTATAAATATAATTTCTCATTATATCCTTTTTGGCAATCCAAAGGGGGCCTTCTTTTACGGCAGGCCCCAACGCGGAAAATCGCTCCATCCGCTGCTGAAAAAGCCTTTTCGCTGTTTTTGGCCTGTTTTTGAAAGTGACAACCCCGTCCTACCGACAGGGTCGGCGGCAGAAAGGTTTTTGCTTTCCTCCCCTCCCGAACATCACAGGCGCTATGCGCTCCTATAATAATAGATTATATTAAAACAACATGATTTATTATTACCATCAATTTAATTGAACGTTTTTGATCCCGTGTTGTCATCTGCGTTCTGCCTTGCTCTTTATTACAGCAAGGGGCGCCAGCAGATGAAAGCGCTGACCCTCTCCGTCTTGGCTTCGAAAGAAGTGGGAAGCGCTGTCTCCGCGAAGAAGACGGAGGCGGTGTTTCAGAATATCTAAAAATGCTGATGAGAGGCAATGCCTCTCAGCGTGTAGACAAAGTCCGATGGACTTTGTCTACACGCTGAGAGCCCCGTGTTTTTTGTGATGCTTCACCTCACAAAAAACGTCGCTGCGCTCCGCGAAAGCCTGCTTTAGCAGGCATTTCGCCAGTTGAGATCCAATTCGAGGCGGGCCTTGGTCCGGGTCGCGTTCGCTCCCCGCTTTGGCTGCAAACAGCCCACCGGGCTGTTTGCTTTACGCGTCGCGCTCCTCGAGCTCCCCCGCTGCTCTATAAACTCTTTCCCCTTGTACCGGGGTTTGTCTACTGTCTGCTCTTTCGTTTTGCCGGACTTGCGGAAAAGGGCAGCCGGATCTGGGTCCGGAGGATAAAAACGCGGAAAGCCATCCTGAGAATACCGCAAAAAGCGGCGCTCCCGGATGGCTTTTCCATGTGCAGTTTGTAAGAAAGCGAAAGCCCGGCAGAAAAACACTTCTGAACCACAAGACCCGTTCCCGGGCGGTCTGTTTGAATCTTGATCCGCCTGCTTATGATTGCTCTTCACAAATCCGATGATATGGGGCCAGTGAAAAAGTCCCCTCCATCCTGTAGGGGCGACGAAACCGGCTTTCCGCGTGAAAAGGCTGATATGAATAGAAATCCCCGGTGAAAACGAGTAAAAAGTGCCCGTATTCGCCAGAGATCTCTATTTTTTGTCATTTCCACGTCATGCCGTTTTCTGGTAGTCGTTTTTTTCACAGCCCCTGCTTCTGCTTTTGGGGGCTGCCTTTTGAGACAGTCCTTTTGGTGATCGCCTATGCCTTTTCCAACTCGAAGCGCTTCACCCACTCCTCGGTCGAGTCCATCCCGTCGGACTCCCACAGCATGGAGGATTTGAAGCCGATATAGTTCCGATCCTTTACAGCCATTCGCACCGGCGGCCAGTCGTAATTGAAGAAAAAGTTGGGAACCGTCACCATCGTGTGCCGCCCCGCCAGAATATCCTCCGCAAGGGAGATGGCAGTGGGAAGACAGTCCTCCTCCAGGGGCGCGCCAAGGGCGCGGAAATCATGATGACCATTGTAAATATCGTCGTACTGATCCGCCAGGGCTTCCATTTTCCGGAGGCTTTTCAGCGTACACTCCACCGGGGCCGCCGCAACGCCCAGGTTGTAGTTCAGCATATCTCCCACAAAGAGGCTTCTGGAATAGGGATCCAGGAACATCATATGCCCGGGGGAGTGACCCGGGACATAGTAGGCCGTGACCACGCGTCCGCCTCCGAGGTCGAATTCCTGCCCGTCATAGAGGTCGTGGATCACAGGCGGCTTATTCGGATCCAGGGGAAGCATATCCTTCTCCACCTCGTAGCCGTAGAGGTTGTGAAGGGAATAAACCGAGGGAAGACAGTCGTGCTGCCGATGACGGATGATACCGAAATCCCTGGCACGGGTAGCCACGGAATAAGGCAGCACAGAGGCCCGGTCCAAAGGATGGATGTAGATTTCAGGGAATTTCCAGGCCCCGGCCACATGGTCCACCGAGCGATGGGTCACTACCACGTCCAGCGGTTTATCGGTGATCCCGCGGATGGCCCCCTCCAAATCGCCCATGCCAAAGCCGCAGTCGATGAGCATGGCCCGCTCACTGCCGATGAGCAGGAACATGCTGATGCAGTCAAATTCGTCAATCTCCCAGGTGTCCTTCTTGAATTGCACCATAGGAAAAAGGGTTGTTGGATGCTGTCTTGCCATAGCGTTCCCTCCTGATCATATTTGTACTATAATTGTACCATATTATCAGTCAGCGGTCAAGGGTATATCCGGTTCAAGAATAACGATCCGGCAGGTTTGTCAATGATGCGTTACAGAATTCAGAAGGAAAGGAGGAGTGAAGGTGACGAGTTCCATCCTGAATTCCGGGTGGCGAATCAAGGGTCAGGGAAGGAAGAAAGCACCTCATCAGGTGAGAGGTCGCATAGGGAAACCAAGGGCGCCGCAGAATCCGATCTGTGGTTGGATTATCGCCCTGCAAACCGTGCGCTTAAACCCAAAGCAGCTCCCATGGCTGAAGGGATCTCAGCCATGGGAGCTGTCTTTATTGGCTCTGATTTCAATGGGACTGCAGCATTTGCCGCGGGGCGTCTTTACTCGCCGCCCTTCATGGCCACCTGGATCTCAAAGTTATGCGGCTTAAAGAGCGATTCACAGTATTCCATGATGCCGTTCTCGCTCCAGGCCCGGCGCGTAAGGAGGAAGAGAGGCGCGCCCACCTCCACGTCCAGCACCTTGGACTCCGCAAAACCCGCAGAGGCGATGTCGATGGACTCGCTGCCCTCCAGGAAGCGGACGCCGTGATTCTGCTCCAGATACTGGTAAAGCGAGGTCTCTCCCATCAGCTTCCCGCTCACAAGCTCGGGCGCCAGATCCTTCGGCACATAGTGGACAATATAGCCGATGACCTGGTCCCCGATGGCATGGGTCCGCTGAATACGGATCACCTCCGTCCCCACCGGGACCTCCAGGCCCCCGGAGACCTTCAGGTCCGCAGCGATCCGATCCACGTAGGGGACGGATACGCGAAACTCTCCCAGACTGTCCGCCCGGTAGCGCACGCTGATGGAGGTGGCATTCCGATAGTGGTGAGAGGAATGCTCGATGCCCGTCTGGGGCAGGATCACCTCCGCGCCGCGCCCCTGCTGGACATTGACCAGGTGCTCCTCCCGCAGGAGCTGCACCGCGTGGCGCACCGTGATCTTGCTGACGCCGAACATCTCGACAAGCTCATTTTCTGTAGGGAGCAGGGTTCCCAGCGGATATTTGCGGGAGAGGATGTCCGCCTTCAGTCTCTGGTAGACCTCCAGATATTTGGGGATCCCGTTCAGTTTTCCTTTGTTCATAGCCTTCTCCTGCTGATAAGAACTATCATCAATTTTTCATATTGATTATATTAGCAAACGGAGGCTCCCTCTGTCAATACAGAAAGCGGCTTCAAGAGCCGATCTCGTTCTTCTCCAGAACCCCGGCCAGCCAGGCGAAGGCCTCCGGCGCGTCATAGTTGCCGGCATGGGGGTAGAGATATGTGAACCGGAAGTTCAGATCCTTCACAGCCGGTTCATTCCTGAGGGCGTAGTACAGCAGCGTTTCGATAGCGAAGGAGGTATCCCGGTCCCGCATGCCGTGACGCACATACCAATAGGGCGCGCTGTCACAGTCCCCATGATCCAGATAGGTAAAGGGGCTCACCGTTTTGATCTGCTTCTCCACCAGTTTTCCGGCTTCGGTCTCCAGAAACTCCTGCCAGCTTAAGCCGGTGTTCTTTTTCCCCATGCCCTCAATCGCCCGGTCGGCGTGGTTCCAGCTGAATTCGGTGAAGAGGCTGTATTCCTTCTCCTCATCGCCGAAGAGGTTGCTCTCCCCCGGATCCCACAGGGCGTTGGGAGGGCCGGAAATGCGGCGATAGCCGGACTCATCAAAGGCGGGGTCATCCTTCAGCCGCCGGGTCTTGGCCACGAAGGCCAGGAAGCGGTCATAGTCAAATGCGGCGACATCCCCGGTTTCGGGGTCGAGACGCAGCCAATCGTTGATAAAGCGCTGTACCTGGACGCCGTCAAAGCGCTGATCCTCAACCACAAATTCCTCACCAAAGGCCGGGACAGCGGGGGCATCCGCAGCGCGCTCACGCAAGCCGCGCAGCATCAGCTCCTGAATCTTTTCCGGCAGATCCTCACAGGTGAGGGGGCTGCCGTCCTCCGCCTTCAGGCCAAGGGAGTCCACATAAGCCGGGAAGCCCGCCGCGATCTCCTGAGAAGCCGCCAGAGTCTCCTCCGACCACATGCCGGGATGATGGGCATTCTGATCGACGCGGACATCCCGGTACTGCCAGGCATAGGCCAGGTCCGCGTGGCCCAGGTCAATGATGGGACAGTAGGCGATGGTGCCGAAGATGTTGTCGCCCAGGAAGGAATTCCCCTCCCCGTCGATGCCGGCGGCGCCGATCTCCCGCAGATAGGGGTAGAATTCCCTGGCGTTGCCGCTGGCGGCGATGATGGAGCTGAGGGCTCCCCCGCCGCTGGTCCCGGTGATCACGATCTTTTCCGCAGAGGGCAGCATCAAGGGATCGATCAGGCGCAGATAGCGGATGACAGCCTTGATATCCACCAGCACCGTGGGGGCCTTGCCGCAGTATTTCCCGTTCACATCCACCATGAGGCGGCCTCTGGCGCCGCAGTCCACCACGGCATAGCCCCGCTTGAGGGCCTGCCCGATGTTGCCGTTGGGGTCTGTGCTGAAGTATTCGCCGCCCTTCATGATGAGGGGCAGCCGCCGCGGTCCGCCGGGGAAAGCGGGGGCATTGCCGCGGGAGCCGCCGGGACCGCCGGGACCGCCGGGACCGCCGGGGCCGCCGGGACCGCCGGGGCCATGATGCTCATCCGGGGCCATGGTGGGATCCGAGGTCTTCAGGGCGGTGTTGTGCCAGCCGCCGTTGCCGGCGTGGAGCAGGATGGGCGCCCCCTCCTTGGCGGTCTCCGGGATCCAGATGCTCAGCTTGTGCCAGCCAAAGGGATCCTTGGATCTTCCCATGCCCAGGGTCCGCTCCGTATCCACCTTGACGGGGTGGGTCACATAGAAGAGGCCTTCCCAGGCGGTGATTTTCAGGGGAGCGCCGTCCACGGTGACGGTGTATTCCTCCGGCTCCCGGTTCCGAAAGCTCTCCAGAAGCTGACGCTCCGTCTCCCCGAAGCGGGGATCGGAGAGGCGTTCAGCGTATTTCTTCTCATCGATTCTCATAAATCATCCTTCTTTTCTGTAGGGTCGACGGTCAGCGGGTGGCCAGGACCGCCAGGAGCAGGGAAATCACGGCAAGGGGCAGCCCCAGAGCAAAATCCTGGGAGGGGAAGACCCGATTCTGCGACCGCTTTTCCGTGTACTCGGAGAGCGTCATACGGCGCTTCTCCCGCTCCTCCACCGAATCCCGGTCCTTGGAGCGCAGGGAGGCCTGGCGCATAAAGAAGTAGCCCACAATGTCCAGGGAGCCGTGGTATCCGGCCATGCGAACAAGGCCCAGGGCGGTAAGTCCAAGGCCCGGCACCATAAAAGCGTCCGATAAAGCGGCAAGAGGGCTCCGGAAGCTGTAGGCCGGGGCAAGAAGCCCGAAGAGCAGCGTCACCAGAAACAGAAATCCCGCCCAGATGGCCGCATTCCGATAACGGCGGCGCCTGGCCTTTTGCAATTCTTCGGAAAGCCTGGCCTCCAGGAGTTCCTCCCCGTCATCCGTAACAGCGGATTGCCGTCTTGCGGTCAGCATCTCATTCACAGGCTCCCTCTCCTTTCTCATGCCTTGAGCTCGTTGATCTCCTCCACCCGGCAGCAGGAGACAAAGTGGTTCGGCTCGATCTCCCTGAGCTGCTGCGGCTCCTTGCAGGCCTCGGCGGCGTAGATGCAGCGGGCGGCGAAACGGCAGCCGGGCTTGGGATTGATGGGGCTCGTGATCTCTCCCTTCAGGATGATCCGGTCCATCTTCTTGTCTATATTGGTGGTGGGGATGGCGGAGAGCAGCGCCTTGGTATAGGGATGCCAGGGCTTTAAAAACAGCTCCTTGCTTTCGCAGGTCTCCACCAGCTGACCCAGGTACATGACGCTGATGTGGTCGGAGATATGACGGACCACAGAGAGGTCATGGGTGATGAACATATAGGTCAGGTTCTTGGCCTCCTGCAGGTCCTGCAAAAGATTCAGCACCTGGGCCTGGATGGAAACGTCCAGCGCCGAAACCGGCTCATCACAGACGATGAACTCCGGGTCCAGGGCCAGGGCGCGGGCGATGCCCACCCGCTGACGGCGGCCGCCGTCCAGCTCATGGGGATAGCTGAGACGCAGGCGCTGGGCAATGCCCACCAGGTTCATGAGCTCCGTGGTCTTCTGCTCGATCTCTTTCCTCTTATATCTGCCGGAGAGGATCAGCGGCTCCTGAATGGTCTGTTCCACCGTGTAGCGGGGGTTCAGAGAGGAATAGGGGTCCTGGAAGATGATCTGGGCCCGCTGGCGGAAGGCCCGCAGCTTCTCGCCCCTCACATCCACCATGTTCTCGCCGCCGAACAGCATTTCGCCGTCGGTGGCCTCCTCCAGATGGACCAGGACACGGCCCAGGGTGGTCTTGCCGCAGCCGGACTCCCCCACGACGCCCATGGTCTGGCCCTTTTCGATGCTCATGGACACGTCATCCACCGCATGGACCATGCCGCGGGGGGTCTTGAAGTACTTTTTCAGATGGTTCAGCTCTACGAGGGGTGCCATATCAGCGCACCTCCTTTCTGGGATAGAGGCACTTGCAGAAGTGGCCGGGCGTCAGCTCCTGCGCCTGGACGGCGGCCTTGCCGCACTCCTCGGTGGCATAGGGGCAGCGGGGCTTGAACTTGCAGCCCGTAATCTGAAGGGTGGGATCGATGGGCAGTCCCTCGATGGGCGTCAGGCGGTGTCGGTCGCTCTCCAGATCCGGCAGAGCGCCGAAGAGGCCCACGGTATAGGGGTGAGAGGGATGCTTGAAGATATCCCGCAGGGTTCCCATCTCTACAATTTCGCCGCCGTAGACGATGGCCACGTCGTCGCACATCTCCGCCACGACGCCAAGGTCATGGGTAATGAGGATCATCGTCATGTTCTTCCTGGCATGCAGATCCCGCATCATCTCCAGCACCTGGGCCTGGATGGTCACATCCAGGGCGGTGGTGGGCTCATCCGCCAGCAGAAGATCGGGGTTGCAGGCCAGGGCAATGGCGATGACCACACGCTGCTTCATGCCTCCGGAAAACTGATGGGGATACTCCTCATAGCGCTCGGCAGGGATGCCCACCATTTCCAGCATCTCTTCCGCCCGTTTCCGGCCTTCCTTCTTGGAAAGGTTCTCATGGTGCAGGATGACTTCCGCGATCTGATCGCCCACCCGCATGGTGGGATTCAGGGCCGTCATGGGGTCCTGGAAAATCATGGTCACGTCACGGCCCCGGACCTTGCACATCTCCGACTCGGGAAGCTCCATGAGGTTTTTTCCGTTCAGCAGGATCTCGCCGCCCTTGACCACCGCGGGGGGTACCGGCAGGATCCGAAGAATAGACCGGGCGATGGTGGTTTTGCCGGCGCCGGTCTCACCCACGAGGCCCAGGGTCTTGCCCTTTTCGATGCCGAAGGAGACGTCGTTCACCGCGTACACCGTCTCCTCTGAGGTGACGTATTCCACGGTGAGGTTCTTGACTTCCAAATACTTCTCGTTACTCACTCCTGTGCCTCCTTACTTCTTCAGCTTGGGGTCCAGGGCGTCCCGCAGGCCGTCGCCCATGAGGTTGATGGACAGCATGGTGACAGCGATCACCAATCCGGGCATCAGGCACACATGGGGATAGGTCTGGATCACGTCCTTGCCCCCGGAGAGCATGGCTCCCCACTCGGGATGAGGGGGCTGTACGCCGAGGCCCAGATAGCTGAGGCCGGAGGCGCCCATGATGCCGCCGCCGATGCCGCCCGTCACGCTGATGATGATGGGAGACAGGATATTGGGCAGCACGTGCTTCGCGATGATCCGGGGCGTGGAGCAGTTGATGGAGGTGGCGGCGTCCACGAACTCCGATTTGCGGATCTTCAGAATATTGCCCCGCACCATGCGGGAGGTTCCGGAGATGCCGCCGATTCCCATGGCCAGGATGCAGGGCGTGAGGCCCAGGCCCAGCACCGCCGCCAGGACGATGTTCATGATCATGCCCGGAATGGACTGGATCACGTCCAGGATCCGCATGATGATGTTATCCACGGTCTGGCCGAAGAAGCCCGCGCAGGAGCCCACGATAAGGCCGCCGGTGAGGGCAATGATCTGGGAGCCGATGCCGATGGAGAGGGTGTACTTGGCGCCCACCAACATGCGGCTGAAGATATCCCTGCCCAACTGATCGGTGCCGAAGAGGTGGCGGAGGGAGGGCGTCTCATAGACCTCCCGCATGTTGATCTGGTTGTAGTTGTAGGGAGCGATCAGGTCCCCGAAGATCGCGCAGAACACGATGACAAGGAACAGAGCGCCGCCAACTACTGCGGTAGGGCGGCGGGAGAGCCGCTTCAGCACCGCCAGAAACTGGCTTTGCTTCTTTGCAGGGGCTTCCGAAACCCCGATGCCGATTGTTTTCTCTTCCGTCATACCTTTTTCGCCTTCTTTCTTTTTCTGCTCGAAAACTGATCCTTGATGCGGGGGTCGATGGCCGCCATCATCAGGTCGGTGACCAGCATCATCAGGGTGAACACCATGCCGATGACCACGACGCAGCTCTGAATGGCGATATAGTCGCGGTTGGAGATGGAGTCGGCAAGGAAAAAGCCCACGCCCGGAATAGCGAACACGGTCTCAATGATCATGCCGCCGCCGATGCTCATGGCCATGGCGCCGCCGATCATCATCACGATGGGCAGCATGGCGTTGGGGAGAGCGTGCTTCCAGATGACCTCCTTCTCCGGCAGGCCCTTGGCCCGGGCCATGACCACGTAGTCCGAGGTCAGAACGTCCAGCATGCTGGAGCGGGCCTGACGGGCGTTGCCCGCGAAGCCGCCCAGACAGGAGGACAGGATGGGAAGGATCCAGTAGCGGATGCCCCCCACGCCGAAGGGGGGCAGCCAGCGCAGCTTGACGGCAAAGAGGGTGACCATCAGCATGGCGAACCAGAAGCCCGGCATGGAGATGCCGACAAGGGCGATGAGCATGCCGATGTAGTCAATGGGCTCATCATGATGAACGGCGGAGGTCACCCCCAGGGGGATGCCGATGAGAAGCCCGATGACAATGCCGATGAGGCTGAGGCGCAGGGTATTGGGGATCCGGAGCGCCAGCTCCTCGGTAAGAGGACGCCCCGTGACGTAGGAGGTGCCCAGATCCAGCCGGGCGTAACTCCAGAGCGTACGCCCCAGGCGGACGATGTAGGGATCGTTGAGGCCCATCTTCTCCCGAAGCTCATAGATCTGCTCCTCCGTGGCCTCCGCACCCAGGATCATGGTAGCGGGGTCGCCGGGGCAGAAATACATGATGGTGAAGACCAGGATGATGGACCCCACAATGATGGGGATGATGAGAAGCAGTCGTTTTAATATGTATCTCAGCATGGGAAACCCTCGTTTTCAGAAGATTTTTCATAAAAGACGCACGGCACGGATGGCCGCGCCGTGCGTCAGGCTCAGGTTTGCTTTCGGCTTACTCCTTGAAGAAGTTGTAATCCTGGGAATATCTCGCCGCGTTGGGCATCATGATGCCGCCGTTCACGTAGATCTCATCGATCTCCTTGACGGTGATGGCATAGGTCTCCTTGGTGATCATGCCCAGCATGACCGCGTTCTCGGTGACGATCTCATGGATGCGGTCGCGGTTTTCGGGGGTGCGGCCCTCTCTCGTGGAGACGGCGTTGCAGAGGTCCACCAGCTCCTTGTTGTCCCAGCCCCACTTGGTGGTGCCCGGTATGTCGGAGTACTGATCGCTGCCCAGCTGGTTGAAGGCGTCATAGAGGTTATAGCTGGTGTTGCCGATCTCAACGACGCAGATGTCGTACTGCTGCTTCGAGGCGTACTGGGCGTCGCCGTAGGTGGCCTGCTCGAAGACGGCGGGCTCCACCTTGATGCCGATGGCGCTCATGCAGGCGATGAAGAGCTCGGAGAGGGTGGTCATGGATCCGCCGGGGTTGGTCAAAAAGCGCAGGGTCTCGCCCTTGTAGTTGGACTGCTTCAGGAACTCCTTGGCCTTCTCGGGATCGTACTCGAAGTAGTCCTCATCCAGCCAGGCCTCGTTGTAGTCGTTGTAGAAGGCGGGAACCAGGCTCTTCAGGATCTTGCCCTTGCCGTAGACGTCCACCAGAGCCTGACGGTCCATGCCGTAGAAGATGGCCTTGCGCAGGTTGATGTCGTTGGCGCAGGCGCCCTGGGGAGTCATGTTGAAGCTGATGTTCTGCATCTGGGCGTCGTAGATGGGCGTGATCTTGAAGCGGTCGTCACCCTCCAGGAGGCTCATGTTCTGATAGTTGATGCCGGTGACCATGTGGATATCGCCGGTCTGCAGACCCGCGATGATCTGGGAGGCCTCCGTCAGCATGATGTAGTGGATGTAGTCCACGTTGGCCTCATAGGCACGGGTGATCTTGCTCTTGTCGGTCTGCCAGTAGTCGTCGATGCGGTCATAGTCGATGTAGGAGCTGGGGACCATATCCACGACCTTGTACTGGGTGAAGCCCACGGGCTCATTGGACATGTTGTCGCCGGACTCCTCATAGCTCTTCCGGGTCACCAGGAAGGTGGCGTTGGCCAGCTTGGGGAAGGCGGAGACCAGCTCGGTGTTCATCTTGATGACGGCAGTGTAGTCATCCTCCACCGTGACGGAATCCAGGTTGCTGTAGTTCTGGGCGGAGAAGCCCACCTCCTTGATGGAGTCCATGCAGTACTTCAGGTCGTCGGCGGTGAAGGGGTTGCCCTTCTGGTCCACGATGTCCTTGTAGAGCTTCAGCCGATAGGTGGAGAAATCGACCTGCTCGATCTCTTCGCAGCAGTCGCTGGCAAGGCCGCCCTTGCCGTCGTCATAGGCGATCTTCATGAAGACCAGCGCCACAGGAGCGGCGGGAACGCGCTGGGCAAAGGGGTTCATATCCTTGACCTTGTTGGCGCAGAAGTTGACCAGGGTGCGCTTGCCGTCCTTGCCGGCGACGGAGCCCTCTTCGCTGTCGCCGCGGCCGGCGGTGTCGTTGGTTGCGCCTTCGCCCAGGAGATCAGCGGTATCGCCGGCGGTCTCCTTGCTGGCCTCGCGGGCAGTGGCGGCGTCCTCATTCTGGGCATTGGGGGTGGCTTCCTGCTTGGCACAGGCCGCAAACATCAGGGAAGCAGCCGCACCGGCAGCGCCAAGTCCGCTCAGCTTGAGAAAGTCTCTGCGAGTCATTGTGCTTTTCATGGTTTTCCTCCTAATCATTCTCCTCGCGGCACATCCCGCCGCTGTAATCAACGGGCGAACAATTGGGGCTTTGCCCGATAGATCCATTATAATCATTCGACCAACATTGTCAATATATAAATATCATCTATTTATTCAAATTCATTCTACTTTTCAAAACAGCATTGTCAATTCTGCCATCACGATTTTGTTTCAAAACAGCGGGGAAATGCTTGCATTTTTCCCGGTTTCTTTCGCTGTTTCTTCTGTTCTTCCTGGTTTTCTTTGCGGCCGCTCGTCATTTCTACAAAAGTATGAATCCTGTATTAAAATATTATTCCTGTATATCTTGTCAATCTCTCTCCTATGTGCTAATATTTTATCGGAATAATTCATTATATTCTTTCCTTCGCTTCATCAATTTTTATCCAGGAGGCAGCACCCATGGAAAACAAGCTTTATGAGGTCAAAAATCAGTATTTTCTGGTGGAGGATCACGGGCGCAAGGTCCCGCTGACCCTCTATGAGCCCCAGGTGAAGACCGAAAGAAGCAAGATCGCCGTGCTTTGCATGCACTACAACGCTTTCTATCTGGTCTTTCCCCTGATGATCGAGCTGGCGAAGCGGGGCTATACCGCCGCGGGCTCCTACGCCGCCAGGGGCGCCATCAAGCCCCGGATCTATGACGTATGGGCCGCGGTGGACTTTCTGAAGAAGCAGCCGGGCATTGAAAAGGTGGTACTGCTGGGCCACAGCAACGGCGGCTGCCTCTTAAGCTGCTACCAGTACATGGCGGAGAGCGGCACCCAGCGCTTCCGCCGCCCGGAGCGGGTGATCCCCTTCCCCGACTTCGACCCCCTGACCCCTGCCGACGGTCTCATGCTGATGGACGCCAACTACGGCATCATGGACGTCCTCTCCTGCGACCCCGCCGTCCGCAACTGGGACAACGGCTACGGCCAGCGCATTGCGGAGCTGGACGTCTACAACCCCGAAAACGGCTATGTCAAGGGCGGCTGCTCCCATTACTCCGAGGAGTTTGCCCGCCGGTTCCAGCGGGCCCAGGTGGAGCAGTACCGCTACTTATTCAATTACTGCCTGGAGCGCTATGATCTCATCCAAAAGGGCCGGGGCCGCTTCTCCAACGACGAGCCCATTGTGATCCCCGGCGGCGGCGGCGGAAGCGAGTCCAACAAGCTCTTCAACCAGGATATCCGCTACCTGGGCCGGACCAGGGTGGAGCGCCCCCTGCTGCGAAAAGGCGGCGTCATCACGAGCGAGATCGTCCATACCGTCCGCACCCCAAAGGACGCGGTGCCCGCCCACGTCTACGGGCGGGACGGTTCCCGCACCGTTACGGTGAAGGGCGTGCTGGAGGGGCAGTATCTCTTCCATGACGACTTCGGCTATGACTTCAGCACCATGTGGGGTGCCGACTGGGATTTCAGCACCGAGAGCACCCGGGCCAACGTGAAGGGCATCTCCGTCCCCCTGCTCTGTGAGGGCAACACCGCCAGCATTGAGTTCCCCCAGGCGGAGATGGCCTTTGAGGAGGCGAAAAGTGAGGACAAGTCCATTGTCTTCCTGGAGGGCGCCGTCCATCCCTTCTTCCCTCTGGACAGAGAGAAGTACGGCGACACCGTGGGCACCATGGCCGACTACTGCGCCGACTGGCTTCAAAAGCCGGGTCGGTTCTTGAAGTAAAATCATCCGATACCGTGAAAGGAGCGCACTATGTTTGACGTATTGAAGGATCCCACCGTCAGCCCCGAGGAGCTGGAGGAGAAGCTGAAGGAGCTGCGGCTTGCCACCATGGGAGACGCCCACCCCTCCATCGATATGTTCACCTTCTTCGGCGGGGAGTTCGGCCGCCGCTTTGCCGCCCATAAGGTCCAGGGCTCCAAGTTCCAGGCGGACCCCATGTGCGCCGAGGTCCTGGACTACTATCACCGCCTGGGCCTTAAGAAGGAGATGTACGAGACCGAGGACTTCTACACTCGCTGGACCATCATCACCCCCGAGAAGCCGGAGGAGGGGAAGAAATATCCCCTGGTGATCTTTGCCCACGGCGCCTTCGGCCCCCTGGAGGGCAGCGAGTTCTGCGGCTTTGCGGAGTTCCAGGCGGAGGAGGGCTTTATGGCTGTCTATCCCCAGAACACCAACGCCGAGTTCATCGCCCACATCATAGACGAGGTGGAGAAGCGCTACCCCCTGGATACCGAGCGGGTCTACATGGGCGGCTACTCCGCCGGCGGCTCCAAGACCATTGAGGCCTTTGTCAAGATCCCGGAGCGGCTGGCCGCCTGCGGCCCCTGCGCCGGCAGCTTTACCGACTGGAGCGAGGACATCACCAAGCCCGCACCCCGGGACATCCCCTACGTCCCCACCATCCGGGTGGACTCCGAATTCGATCCCAGCCGCTTCATCCCGCTGAACCGCTGGGTCAAGCGGATCACCATGCTGGACTGGTTCGGTCTGCCCCGCCCGAAAAGCAACAAGCCCATGCCCAAGGGCTGGGACCCGGACAAGGACCCCACCTTCGGCATGGTGCCCGACGGCAAGGGCGGCTTTGTCTCCTCAAAAATCAAGCCCGGTCCCGTGATCCTGCCCCCCCAGGGGATCAGCTTTGACGAGTGGCGGGTCTGCCAGTTCAACTATCGGCTGGACTCCCTGCACTGCAAAAAGATGGACCTTGCCAGGTGCATGTCCTTTGCCGATCACCCCGAGGATCGGATCCACCACCTCTTCGGCGCCTATGGTGAGGAGGAGCACGTGGAAGAGCATTACGGCGTGAAGCATTATGTGATGAATTACTTCAACGACGAGGGCATCAACGCCATGCGCTTTATCGCCATCGAAAACGCGCCCCACAATCCCACGCCTGCTCTGCCCCGTCTGCTCTGGGACTACTTCAAAAAGTTCCGCCGCGACAGCAAAACCGGGAAGATCGTCCAGGAGAGCTGAGGACTCCGCTTGAATCTCCCTTTGGGGCCACCCTGCGAAATCCCCCCGCAGTCTTTTAACCATTAAAACAATCCCCCGAGCCTGTCCAACGGCAGGTTCGGGGGATTGTTATTGTTCTGTCAGGCCGCCGCAGCGGTAATCGGCACGCCTCAGCCAAAACAGGCGCCGCCGGCATTGATGACCGCGCATGCCGTCCGCCGTGGTGAAGAAACAAGGAAAAATCACCATAGCTCAAGCATCATCTTTCCCCTGTGAAAGGAAATCGTACAGCTTCGGCAGCTGTGAAACCAACGTTCTCTGGGCAAGCTCGGTAAGCACAACCATGGTGTATCGTTCCCCTGTCTGCTTTTCCCGTGTTTCCAGCCAGATGCCGATGCGCTCTCCGGAAGGTGTGGGGCGGCGGAGCAGATTGTCTTCATCGCTCAGTGCCTCCCTGAGCAGGCCCATGGAAAGGAGCCAGCGGGTAATCATCGGCCCGGTCAGCGTCCCTTTCTGGCCCTCCTCTTTCATTGCGGTCAGTGCCCTTGCGAAGGCCGTAACAGAGATCCCTCGAGCATCATAGGGGAAGCAAGCCAGCTGATCAGGGCGCAGCAGCAATGGCGCCTTTTCTCCATCCTCCCCCACGCTCTTTTTCCCCAATTCTTCGCCCTCCCCGGTGAGAAAGGTTCTCACCGATTTATAACGAAGCCTTTTCAGCGCCTTTTCCAGAATCTGACGGATTCTCTCCCGGCTGACGCCGTGCTCTTCCCCAATCTCCTGCAGGGTTTTGTGGTCACGGTAGCGGCTAAGGAGGATCTCCCCGCTGCGCTCATTCAGTTTCTCCCGGATCACCCGCTCCAGCCGCGCCTCCGCATCGGGAGAAAAGCGCGCTGCGTCGCCAAAAAGCTCCTGCAAAAGATTCATCGGATAGTGGGATGGGTCCCACGCCGCTGTTGTTTCCGGCGTCCCTTTTCCCGTCCGAAGGACCGCCAAAAAGGCCTCCCCATAGGTCTCCGCCTTTTTCGTACCCACACCGCTGACGTCCAGGAACGCCTCCATGGATTGAGGCCGCTTTTCCGCCATATCGATGAGGGTGGCGTCGGAGAAAATCATATAGGCCGGAAGATGCGCCTTCCGCGCCAGCTCCGTCCGCAGGGCTCGCAGCTCTTCATAGAGGCCGCTGTCCGGGGTTTTTTCTTTGCGGACGGGGGCTTTCTGCTTGGATGCCGCCTCGGGTTCCGGCGCGGGATGCCGCCAGAGCACCCGTTCCTCCCCACGCAGCACTGCATTGGCCTTCGCCGTCGTTGACAAGGTTGGATAGTCCCCGGTGGACCGGATCAGATATCCCTTCCGCAAAAGCGTTTCAATATAGCTTCGGATCTCCGTCCGCTCCGTCCCCTTCAAAAGCCCGTAGGTGGACAGCCGATCATAGCCCTGTTTCAGGATTCGTTTATCCCGGCTGCCGGCCAGGATCTGAACCACCGCCGTCTCGCCCAACCTCAGATAGCTATCCCGCTCAAACCGTCGGAGGCAGGAGAGGATCATCTGCGCGGGGATGGTGATGTCCTCCTCCACCAACTCTCCCGTTTCTTCCGCTTCCACCTGCGGACGCAGGCAGTTGCCGCAATTGCAGCAGTGTTCCGCGCCCTTCTCTCCGAAATAGCTAAGCAGCGTTCCGCGAAGACAGTCCTCTGTTTCGCAGTATTGCTCCATCTGCCGCAGCCGCATCAGGTCCCGCTTTACCAGCGTCTCCCGTTCCTCCTCCGGGACCTGCTCCCGGTCATCGGCACGGGTGATCAGCGCTTTTGCCGTTATCACATCGCTGACGGAATAGAGCAGGATGCAGTCTGCCGCAGCGTCGTCACGCCCCGCGCGCCCGGCCTCCTGATAGTAGCTCTCCAGGTTTTTCGGCATATTATAGTGGATGACAAATCTGACGTTGGATTTGTCGATCCCCATACCGAAGGCGTTGGTGGCCACCATCACCGTTGCCCGGTCGTAGGCAAAGTCCTCCTGGTTTCGACGGCGCTCCTCATCGGATAGTCCCGCGTGGTAGCGGGTGGCGGCAAAGCCCGCTTTCCGCAGCTCCTCCGTGACTCGCTCCACGGTCTTCCGGGTAGAGCAGTAGACGATGCCGCTTTTGCCTTCCCGGCGGGAGAGATAGGAGGTGAGCCAGGAGGTCTTGTTCTTCTCCCGGCGCACCGCAAAGTAAAGGTTCGGTCGGTCAAAGCCGGTGGTCAGTGAAAGCGGTTCCCGCAGTCCCAGAAGGCGCACAACATCCCGCTTCACCTCCTCTGTGGCTGTGGCGGTAAAGGCCGCCAGGATCGGCCGCCGGGGAAGCGCATCCACAAAACGGACAATGTCCAAATAGCTGGGACGAAAGTCCTGTCCCCACTGAGATACGCAGTGGGCCTCATCCACAGCGATGAGGGAAATTCTCTGCCCTGCAGCAAAGTCGAGGAAGCTCTGGGTCAGGAGGCGCTCCGGCGCCACATAGATGAGCTGATAGGCGCCGTTTTCCGCCCGGCTCAGCGCCTCCTGCTGCTGAGCAGCGGTCAGCGTGGAATTGATAAAGGCGGCATGGACCCCCGCCTCCTTCAATGCCGCCACCTGATCCTTCATGAGCGAAATAAGCGGCGAAATCACGAGGGTGATCCCCTCCATGCAAAGGGCCGGGACCTGGTAACAGATGGATTTGCCCGCGCCGGTAGGCATCACGCCCAACACATCCCGCCCTGACAGGATCGCTTCGATCAAGGCCTCCTGCCCCGGTCGAAAGGCCTTGTGTCCAAAAAACTCCTTCAGGATTCTAAGCGTTTTCTCCGACATTTCTCGATCCTCTCCTCTGTCACTCCTTCTTTAGACCAGTTTACTATGAGAGAATCAGAAAAACAAGCGACTTCTTCGTGGTATTGTCTTGTGCTTGAAAAGGAGGGATGACAATATGAAAATCCTGGACGAGCTGTGGTATGGAAACCTTGACCCCAGCGCCAGGCAGCCACGGGGAAAAGTATTTGCGGAGCTGGAGCAATACAACAAGCGCCATTGGGAGAAGCTTTCCGCCCAACTCTCCTCCGAGGCCATGAAGGCCTTGGAAAAGTGGCGGGACAATACCTATGAGATGTGGGAGCTGTCCCAGGCCGACGCCTTCCGCCAGGGCTTCTCCCTGGGGATGAGCATGACTGTGGAGGCCATGTTGGAGATCAAGTCCCATCTCTATGAAAATGGCGACAGAAAACAGAAATGGATTCCAACCGGTCTTCTGGAGCGCGGAAATAAGCGGAGAGCAGAACAGCTTCTGAATAAGGAACTGGCAAAGCTTGAGAACGGAGAGGACCTCCATAAAACCGCCCCAGTATGAAACGGTTTCCCCTATCATTTTGACTTCTGTTTCCAATAACGAGTGTCTCGGCGTCGACTCAAATCAGATTATATGGAGCAATAGATGCATCCCGACTCCTTTCCGACTGGGCAGATCATTGCTCAAAAACTACCTCGCGGAAAACAAGGAAGAATCATCATAGTATTTCGTGAGTGTCCGCCCTTGTCAATCCACCTAATACCAATATCTCCTGCCATGTCAATAGTCGGAAAAGGGTAACACGCCTCACGGAGCACTCCGCTGCCTGTAAGATCGCACAAGAATCGTTTGGTCGGAATACATCAACCGATTCCCAAAGAGCAAAGTCCTCTTCTGCTGATGGTCTTTGCAGCAGGGCCTGACTTCATTGCATCAAGCTACAACCTGGCAAGGAATGGAACAGCAGATCTGTAAAACAGGGGCCGCCGGCTTTCCCCGCAAAAACCATCCTGAATTTTCATACTTCCTCCGAAATTCTCCTAACGGCCGTCGCACAAATTTTGTTACTCTACCATTGTCAATATTAGCCGCGGGAACGCCATCGGCGGATGAAAAGCAATTTCCCGGGATCCTGGGATCCGCCGGTGCCGGAGCTCAAATTCAAAGGAGGCAGCAATGAGAACCCACATTTTTAATCAGATGACCGCCCGCGAGATCGAGGATTATCTTGCAAGCGGCAAGGACGCCATTTTTATTGCGTTGGGCTCCACCGGAGCGCACGGCAGCCTGCCCGTGAATGCGGAGGCTGTGATGGCTGAGGGACTGGCCACCGCACTGGCAGAGAAGAGCGGTGCCCTGGCTCTGGTGGATCTTCCCTATTTCAATCCCGGCGAGTCTGTAATCAGCCCCGCTACGGTGCACACCAGCCTGCGGGACGGCTATGAGTTCCTGTGGAAAATTCTGGTCTCCCTCCTCAATCAGGGATTCAAGAAGCTGTTCCTTGTCCCCAGCCACGAAACTATCACCATCATGCTGCGGGCGCTGACCCGGGACTTCTTTGAGGCCACCCACGTGCATCCCATCGTGGTGGACCTGAAGAGCGTCCTCACCGGGGCGAAAAAGCACGACAGTTCCAATATGTTTGCCTCCAACGGCATGAATGCCCGTGAGCTCTATCAGCGGGAGGCCATGCAGCGGCTGCACAACGCCTTGCCGGATGCCGCGGCCTATGAGAAGCTCATCTGCGGCGCTTATCGAATTATGGGCAAGCAGAATCAGCTGCCGGTAGATCCCAGCCTCGCCAACGTAGAGGACAAGGGTCTGGATCCCGCGGTGGCAGAGTTTGCAAAAAGGGCCAAAAAGCAATCCGGAACGGCGTTTGAGCTGCGAAGCAGTCCCGATGCGATCCCCGGCGGCTGCGTCTTCCGCACCGAGGAGGAGCGGGAGCAGGTCTGCGCAGAAAACGAAAAGAAGTTGAGAGATGCGGTAGATTTCCTGGATTTGGACAACCTTCTGAAGGTGGTGGGCGACTACCAGGAGTACGCGCTGGAGGTCTGCGAGAAGTTCCCCCGCTTCAACAAAATGGCGGAAAACCGCTGAGCGAAAGGAGACGGCGATCATGAGAACCCATATCTACAACAAAATGACGGCCCAGGAGATCGAAGAGTACCTTGCCTCCGGCAAGGATACCATCGTCATCGCGGCGGGCCCCACCGAGATCCACGGCGAATCCCCGGTGGACATCGAGAATGCCTTCGCCCAGATGAACGCCCTCGCTATTGCGGAGCAGGTGGACGCCCTGGCACTCATCAACCTGCCCTACATCTATCCCGGCGGAACTGCCATCGGCCGCTCCACGGTCTGGACCACCGAGCTGCAGAACTATGACTACGCCTTCCACATCTGCAAGTCTTTGGTGGATCAGGGCTTTAAGAAGATCCTGATCGTCCCCGGCCATGGCGCCTTCTGGCTTCCCTTCTTCATTCGGGACTTTTTCGAGGAGACCGGCATCCATCCCGTGGAGGTCCACGTACGTACCCAACTGCCCAGTGACCCGGAGACTGAAGGAAGCCCGGCCACCATGGACAAGTACCTGGACGCCACGGCTATGACAATGATCAAGCAGCAGCACAAGAACCTGCGGATTGATCCCAACGTGACGACGCAGAAGGGCGAGGTCATCGCCAACGATCCCCGGCTGCGGGAATTCGCCGATACGGTACGCCCCTTCGGCGGCGTGGCGGCCCTGGCCTTCATGGACCGGCGGCAGCACGGCGGCGGCTACATCTATAAGAGCGAAGAGGAAATGCGGAAGTACGCCGAGATTGGTGAGAAGCTGGTCCGTGAGGCGGTACGGAAGGCAGACTTTGAGGGCCTTCTCCAGGCACTGGAGGATTATCAAGCCTACGCCGCCCAACTCGTCAAGAAGAATCCCGGGGTCCGCCTTTGACCGCGGACTGTGCTTTCAGGTAAGGAGGTACCTATGAGAAATCATATTCTGAGCAAGATGACCGGCGAAGAGGTGGAGCAGTATCTGGACAGGGGCGGTGACACCATCTTCATCGCCGTTGGCGTCGTGGAATGCCACGGCACCCTTCCGGTGGACTGCGAGACCATCGGTCCTGAGGCCTACGCCATTGCCCTGGCGGAGAAGTATGACGCCCTGGCCATGATCGACCTGCCCTATTTTTACCCCGGTGGGACCGTAATCAGCAACGCCACCGTCCACATGTCCATTCCCCACAGCATCGCAACGCTGAAGCAAATCTGCCGTTCTCTGGTGGACCAGGGCTTTAAAAAGCTGATCCTCATCAGCGGTCACGGTCCCTCGTCCATCAGCATTGACGCTTTTGTCCGGGACTTCTATGAGACTTATCACATCCATCCTGTCCATCTCAGCAGCATGTTCCTGCAACTGAATGCCTTTGGCAACGATTTCGGCCGGATGGCAGAAGAGACCAAGTACCTCATCTACGGTCAATACAGGTACATGGGCCAGGAGGAATACCTGCCCGTCTATCCTGACGCCCCGGCAGCCACGCTTCCACGTAAGGAGACGGAGCCGGAACTGAAGGCCTTTGAAAAAGCGGTAAGAGCCTTTGGCGGCTATGCCAGCGTGCTAAGCATCATGTACTCCGACCCCGCGGAGCACGGCGGCGGGATCATCCTGCGCAGCGAGAAAGAGCGGAGCGAGGCCTGTGAGAAGGGCGAGGAGACCTTCCGCAAGATCATCGACGCCACCGACCTCAGCGAGCTCCTGAAGACTCTGGGCGACTATCAGGATTACACCCAGCGCCTTGTGGAGAAGTTCCCCCGCCTCGCCAAGCTGGGCTGAACCGTCCTGCGATGAATATTCCCCCGGTCCGGCGGTCCGCGCCGCAAAAGCGCGGATCGCCCGGCCGGATCGCGTGTTTTCCTGAAAATCGATCAAAACCGTCTGCGGGCGGCGGGAAGGTCGCCCGCAGAGGAAAAAAAATATAAGGAGAATCAACATGACAAGCTTTTCCAGAAGAGACTTTCTTAAGGTTGCCGGGCTCGGAGCAGCCTACGCTTCTCTGGTCGCTCTGACCGCCTGTGCCAAGGGCGGCACAGAAGCAGCCCCCACAGGCAGCGGCGTCGATGCTTCCACCTCCACAGGGAACACCTCCACCACCACTACCGGTACCGCCACCGGTACCGAAACGAATCCCGGTCCTGCAGAGGATGAATCCCATATGGGCGGCGAATTCCACCGTGCCTACGGCATGCTGGGCAATTTCTGGCAGGCCTACAGCCAGGCCAGTCAGGTCGAGTATTGCTGGCCGGTGATGGAGCCCCTTGCGAAGAAGCCCTCCGCAACACTGGTCTGGAAGCCCTGCCTCGCCGAATCCTGGGAGACCGATCCCGACGCCTGCACCTTCACCGTAAAGATCCGTGACGGCGTCACCTTCTCAGACGGCTCCCCCTTCACGGTGGATGACGCGATCTTCAGCCTTGCCAAGCGGCTGGAGTACGGTACCGGCTCCACCATCGGCAACCCCGACTCCATCGAAAAGGTGGACGACAAGACCTTCGTGGTCAAGTATCCCTCCTTCTCCCTGGACTATGAGAACTGGATCCTGATCCAGTACATGTACTCCAAGGCCGCCTTTGAGGCCAATGGCGAGGACTGGATGATTAACAACATGCTGGGTACCGGCCCCTACATCCTCACCGAGTACACCCCCGACGTGCGCCAGGTTTACGCCCGCAACGAGAACTACTGGGGCGATGAAGTGGCCTGCCCTGACTCCATGGTCTGGCTGCAGATGGCCGACACCACCACGCAGGTGGCTGCCTTCATCAACGGCGAGATCGACAGCGTAGCTCCTCCTCAGCAGGATGTGGTGGACATGCTGAAAGCCAACGGCTTCGAGCCCGTGGTCGGCACCGGCGGCGGCAGCTTCCAGATGGCACAAATCGTTACCAAGGACCCCAACGACCCCCTCGCCAATCAGGCTGTCCGTCAGGCGATCTTCCACTCCGGCATCGACTGGGATGAGCTGGGCTACTTGGTAGCTGGCGATGCCGCTGTCCATTCCGACTGCATCGGTGTGCCGGGCGATCCCTACGGCTTTATGCCCTACTGGAAGCCGGAGATCGAGACCAGCAAATATGATCTTGAAAAGGCCAAGAAGGAACTGGCTGACGCCGGTTACCCCAATGGCTTCAGCACCAAGATCTACTGCGGCACCAGCTCCACCGCTGTCGGCGCCGCCATGCAGGAAGCGCTCAAGAAGCTGAATATCACCGCTGAAGTGGAGAATTCCGAGCCCTCCAAGCTGGAGAAGGAGTATATCGGCGCCATCGCTATCAAGTCCGGCATCGTAATCGTCGCCAAGGCGGTGGGCAACGCCAACCAGATGGACCGCTTCAACAAGTTCTGGAACCCCACCAACTCCATGTACGGCAACGAGGGCGCCCACGAGTACGGTCCCGAGGCCATGGAGGTCTGGGAGAAGGCCAGTACTGCCCGCAGCTACGAGGAGCAGAACCAGTGGCTGTACGAGTGGGTGAACATCGCCGTCCATGAGGAGTGCGCCATCTGGCCTATCTACTGCACCGGCTTCAACTCCTTCAATCAGCCGTGGCTGCACCTGTCCGATGAATTCCGTCTGACCTCCGGCAGCGACCCGTTCCAGCTCTGGATCGAAAAGCACTGAGCCGGGGCCCGTGTCCGGGCGGGCGCGACGGGACGGCGCCGGAAAACCGGAGTGTTCGAAGCCTCCTGATTTCGCCGGAAACCGCCGCGCCCTGCTCCGAAACGATCCACGTGCAAAAATCCCTTCACTGCAAAAAACAGTGAAGGGATTTTTGCCGTCTCCGTCCTTGCCGCACGCTTTTGTACGTCTCCATTCGGGCGTGTTGCAAAAAGGAAAACAGGACACGCAAGCACTGTTTTTTCGTAGGGGAGGGCGGAGCGAAGCGTAGGGCTCGTCCCC
>CAMNAO010000014.1 GCA_946531435.1 uncultured Clostridia bacterium | reverse complement strand
GAGCGCCACCTTGCCAAGGTGGAGGTAGCGAGTTCGAGCCTCGTCGTCCGCTCCATTTTTTTACGTAAAAATCACGATTTGGCGACATAGCCAAGTGGTAAGGCAGAGCTCTGCAAAAGCTCGATTCCCCGGTCCGAATCCGGGTGTCGCCTCCAAAAAGTGGTTCCGAAAGGGACCACTTTTTCTTTGCAAAAATATCTTGATTGTCACCAAAATATACAATTCAAAACTATTTGATCAGGTTCCATTTTCTCTACATGTTTAATTTTTACATATTGCACATGAAAGTTCTACTAAATTCTTCTTTTATTACGTCTTTCTGAGATACTTGACATTAATTCTCCCGGATAAATTCTGGAAATTTACAATTGAATATGAAAATTGAATATGGTAGGATACTCAAGGGTGATGAATTTGACTTTCGATGAAATTCAAAATGCGTTCGCGTACTGCGGAATCGAAGTCTCTATGGACGGGTTTTCGGTTTTATTCCCGCTTCATGGTGATGGCACGGGTTCATGGGCAGATTTTTCTGAGACGGAAGAGGAATTAAGCAAGAAGCCATTACTGTGGCTTATCTCTAACTGTGAGGAAATACAGATAACCCTCTTTCCCGGGAAAATGGTACGGATGCATTTTGCGTCGAAGCTGAAAATTGATTCTGAAGGCGTTTTTATGCCGTTGAAGCGCACGAAAACCGAGAAGGAAACTCGCGAAATGTTTCATAAGATTCTGCGGGAAAATGACATTTTGGCCGGGAAAATCAATCGCGCGTTCGATGGCGTTGATCTGGAAAACGATGGGCAGGTACTTGCGGCGTTCTATGAGAAGCTGCTCCCGGAACTTCCGAAAGTAGAGGAACGGGAATATGATCTCAGGGAATATAGGCGATGGCCCGTGGTTCTGGACGTCTGCAGGGATTTTCAGGAATCTGCGGAATTTGATGAGATGGAGATTACCCCGCCAGATTCGGAATCAAGCTACGGGTCTGTTGATCTTATTCTCGCGACGATCTGTCCGAGGGAACACACCATCCATAGTGAGGGTGTCAGGAAATTGAAATACGCTGTGAGCAAGGCGGGAACTGTGGAATTCGAGGTTTTCGCCGGAGGCGGGAAAAACGACGAAACGGTTTTCGCGCTTCATTTCACATCGTAAGTAAGCCCGCCGGAAAACCGGCGGGCTTTTCAAATTGAAAATGGAATCTCAGAACTGGCAATCGGCCAGGTCTTTTGTATTGGAAAGGAGGACAATTATGCGACTTGACCGTGAACGCTGCGCCATCAACGATGCATATGACACGGCGAAGTTCATTTTTAGGTATAGGGCTTCGCAGCTTCAGAAAGTTCTCGCATAAACGTGGCCGGGATTTTCACCCGGCCACCAACCACCCCTTACACCACGGTAAACACCACTAAACCGTAAAGAAAGTGATTATTATTACTTTACCACTGGTTTTTCTGATAGTCAAGCAGATAACTAACGCCTTATTGATGGGATTCTTGGTTTTCCAATTCAGTAATACGGATTTTTAACTTTTCATTCTCCGCTTTCAGTGCGTCATTCTCTTCCATCAGTTCCTGGATTTTTGCATGGAGTCGCCAGTCGATGTCGATTTTAATATCGTTTTTGATTGTAAGAACTCTCTCTTGACCCATATGTATCACCTCTTTGGTAATATAGCATTTCCATGTCAAGATATCAACAGCATAGGAATTTCACGCCATTTATATATCAAGATAACACCCTAGACAAATCCCTATAGTCAATGGAAGGTCGTTATTCATGGATAAAAATGACCTTCTCGTGGATCGTACGCCCGCAATTACTTATGGCATTGTGTCAGATACATAAATTACGAAAACTTAAAATGCAAATTGAACAAAACAATGAACTTCTTGAAAAGAAGAGCCTAACCAATGCGGAACATGCATATTCCCGGCGGAACGTGGGGAAAGAGTACATATATCAAGTCAGAAGCTTGAAGGATTCTTATAAATCCGGAAAATCCACGGCCTTGCGGAAAATTTCAATTCCTTCGGCGTATAGGTTTTCTGAAATGCATTTCTTAATAAACGTTGCGACGGGTATATCATGCTCGTCGCAATATTTCTTGATTACATCATACTCAGAATTCTGGACGCTAAAAGGGATCTGGTGGATATTCTTTGCTTTATACCTCTTAACCGCCTCTTTCGACATAGTCCACCTCCAATAAAGCATAGCCGGGTTTTCGCCCGGCTGCCATATATTTAAAGGGCTATGAGGAGAACACCACCACAGCAAACACCTCATAGCCTTTTCATTATAACGTCTTAAAAGCACGCGGTCAAGGTAAATCTGGATCTCGCGGTGAAACGGAAAGTTCATCGCGTTCTTCCCCTTGATAGCCGGCTTTTATACACGCTCTTACGCAATCTTTGACAAAGGCTGAATAGTTCTTTCCAATATCTTCGCAGTAAGAAACCACACGTTCATATTCAGGAATCTGCCACGCGATACCAGTTTTCTTGAGATGCGCTTTATCATATCTACGAGTTGCTTCTTTCGACATAGTCCACCTCCGTGGAAATAGTATATACCAAGGAAATTCAAAAAATCAAGCCGGGTTTTCGACAGGCTATTTCTGCGCCCTGGCAAGGAATTTGATAATCTGCCGGGAAAATGAAAGGTATTTCACATGACGGAATTATATGTTCTCTGCGCTATCGCCGTTGCAATGGCTGGGTTTTCCATCCACCTTTTAAACGGCCGTGGCATGAAATCTAAATATGAGGAGTCCCAATAAATCCGGGAAAAGAGACTTGTTATATGACTTATGATGAGAAAGCCCTACTATGTAGTATCGTCTGTACTTAGGGAGGGTTTCAACCAAGCCACGTTTTAACGGCCATCCATCTGACGGATGAGGAAGCGCGTTCCACCATTCGTGTCTCGCTCTCCTATGAGAATGAGGAGGCTGAGGTCGCCGAGGCGGCGAGAACGGTTGCAGAGTGCGTGAAAGAGCTTCAGGCGATGAGGTAATCACTTGCAAGACAAGTGATTATCGGATATAATAATAAAAATCATAGGAAAGAGGGGTGTCTCCCGTGATCGCAGCGATCGCATCCACTGCCGGAAATATTATTCCGATCTTGCTCTACACCTACAGGAATGCAGGGCATACGCCGGAACAGGAGCGTGCTTCCATTATGATGGGCATCTTCCTGAGTCTCATCATCTTCCTTCCTCAGGTAAAGGGCGCTCTGGCTGAGAGGAAAAAGCGGCGCGGAGACGCCCTGCTATACAGTAAACGGAGGCGTCCGCCGAAGAATTGAGAATTAAAATACCGAAAAACGAGATCCTGTGGGTTACGTATTATGACAATGAAGGAAATCCGTCTTATGTAATGACCAGCAAGGAACTCAGAGATAAATATTTCCTGTACGCCGTTCTGGATGACGGCGAGGTTAAAAAGGTATCCATCGGGAAAACGCCGGTGGAGGCAATTACGAAGTACGGTTCAGATTTGCACTTGCGCTTATAGGAGGTAGTGTCGTGGGCCTTGTAATTGGTTTTTGGGTTTTCGTTCTGGGTATTGGCTATATGATTTACAGTGCCGTCTCAAATAACGTAACCGCGTTTTCAGACAAGAAAAAGAGCAGTTATCGCCGGGAACGGCTGAACGAAATCAAGGCGCGGTACTATGACGGATATGCGGAACATGAGGTCGAGAACATGGTTTATCTTAATAGCAGGAAGGAAAACCAGGAGAAGGTAGCCGCTGAGCTGAAAAAATGCTTTGATGAAATCCCGCAGCTTCGCGGGACAGAAAAGACCTGGTGCTGTGGGTTGCCGGAGAATTACGAATTCGTAATGCGAATTTTACTGGCTCAACGCGGCAGTGTCTATAGAAGAGACATGGACCTTGGCAGTTTCAGAATGAACGCCTATTTGCAATATGACGGTAAGGATCACTACGGCTTCGAATATCACCCAAGAACACCTGTGCCGTTTACAGAAAAAACAAAAGACGAGCTCGCGGCCTATATCCAGAGAGAGCTCCGCAAGAAGCATGGCGGAGATGTGGAAGTCGGATATGTATATGGACACGATAATTTTAAAGAGTGCTATTATTATTAACGGAGGTATAATTCCATGGAAGACGAAGAAATGTATGATGGTTCTACGTGGATTGATGACATCATTAAAGAGTATGGGAATTCTATCCTCCTTAATGATATTTCACCCCATATTTTAGATCCGCTTGTATATCGCAGGATGGCAACGCTTCATGACTTATTGCTCCGCATTTTCGACGGATCTGATGTCTCGGTAAGCTATAAGATGCAAAAGCCCTTCAAGGGGTCTGGGTCTGTTTCGATCCAGGGGAGTAATATTGATTTTGCCAAGTCTGACCTGCTCACGCAGGCGGTCAAACTTGCAGATAATATGGACGTTTACCCAATGATCCGCGGGGTCGTGCGAATCGACTTCGGTTTTCACGGACTTGCAAAAGTTATCAAATAAGACTATAAGCGAATGAGTGATGTGTGAAATGAACGATAGTTTCGGAATTTCGATTTATGACGTGATTAACGAACTGCGGTCCGGAATCGCAATGGGGAAGTACCCGCCGGTAAACAACGCTAAGCTGGATATGTTTGCAGAGGCGGCAGAAAACGTATTCCAAGATGCGGATATTGAAGAAATATCTTCTTCCGTTGACCCAAGCGGGAGTGTTTCGATCAGCGTCATTACAGACAATATTATTGTGCATCAGGCAGACAAAGAGGCTTTTTGCGATATGGCCTCATATGCTGACAGTGTTCATATTCAGTGGAAGTCAGCAGAGACTTTTTCGGTTACCTTTACTTTTTGTGCAAAAGGGGGACTTGCGAATAAATAACAAGAGAAGAGGAAAACTAACGGCCGCTCAGCGTATTTGAGAGATGCAAATAGATTAATTGACGCAGCGTGCGATGAGGAAAATGACGCATGTAATGACCAGCAAGGAACTCAGAGATAAATATTTCCTGTACGCTGTTCTGGATGACGGCGAGGTTAAAAAAGTATCCACCGGGAAAACGCCGGTGGAGGCAGTTACGAAGTACGGTTCAGATTTGCACTTGCGCTTATAGGAGGTAGTGTCGTGGGCCTTGTAATTGGTTTTTGGGTTTTCGTTCTGGGTATTGGCTATATGATTTACAGTGCCGTCTCAAATAACGTAACCGCGTTTTCAGACAAGAAAAAGAGCAGTTATCGCCGGGAACGGCTGAACGAAATCAAGGCGCGGTACTATGACGGATATGCGGAACATGAGGTCGAGAACATGGTTTATCTTAATAGCAGGAAGGAAAACCAGGAGAAGGTAGCCGCTGAGCTGAAAAAATGCTTTGATGAAATCCCGCAGCTTCGCGGGACAGAAAAAACCTGGTGCTGTGGATTGCCGGAGAATTACGAATTTGTCATCCGGATCCTGCTGGCTCAGCGCGGCAGTGTCTATAGAAGAGATATGTTTCTCGGCGAATTCAAGATGAATGCCTATCTGCAGTACGACGGCAAAGACCACTACGGCTTCGAGTACCATCCCAGGCATCCCATCGTGTTCACGGAAAAGACCAAAGACGAGCTTGCAGCCTACATCCAGAGAGAGCTTCGCAAGAAGCATGGCGGAGATGTGGAAGTCGGATATGTATATGGGCACGATAACTTTAAAGAGTGCTATTATTATTGAGAAGGAGAGTGATGCGTTTGAACAGAGACCGCAGGAAAATCCTACGGGAAGCGGAAAAGTCGCTGAGCATCGTCTACAGCGCGATCGAGGGTGTCTGCGACGAAGAGAGTGAGGCTTTTGACAATCTCCCTGAAGGCCTCCAGGAATCGGAACGAGGGGAGAAAATGGAGGAGGCTGTATCCAACCTGGAGGACGCCAAGGAATACGTGGATGAGGCGCGAGACGCCATCCAGAACGCTATCGACTCCATCGAGGAAGCAATGAAGTAAACACAGGGAAACGGAAGCCGGCGATTTTCGCCGGCTTCTTTGCGTCTACATAGATGAAGGAGGAATAACATGCCGACGACAAAATCAAGACCGCTTCGGCGGCGGCGGAGACCGAAACCCATATATTCCGAACCGGATATCTGCAAGATGAATAAAGGCGTACAGTGCGATAAGAAAGACCACTGCGAATCTTGCGGGTGGAACCCTGCCGTAGCCGAAGAAAGACTCGATAAAATCTATATGAAGATCATGCGTGAAGATCCGGAGCTCTTTGACAGGCTATGAAAATCCGGTGTTGAAAAAAAACGGGCATTTGATAACTCGCGGAAAACCGCTAACTTTTTACAGGCGGAATGACCGGAATCCTGTGGAAACAATGTGTATCAGTCACTTTTAAAAAGGGAAAAATGATGTCAAGCCCGAAACGCCGTTTTTGAGGCATGGGTTAATATGGTAAAAAAGTGTTAAGTGGTTGTACCACTGATGGAACTACTCAGAAATGTTTTAGTAGTACCATTCGGGCAAGAGGATCTATATTTGAGAGGACCTGTATATATCAAAAAGGCGTTGTCTCTCAATAGCTTTTTGGGCTATTTTGAGACAACGCTTTAGTGACTCAAAGGTGAATAGGTCAGCGGCTACCGTCGAACCCCTCAGAGCGCGAAGCGCTGCTGATACTGCTCATAGGCGTCCCGGAAGCTCTCACTCTGCTTTTCCCGCAGGTCATGGGTGTAGCTGTGGGTGCGGTAGGCGTCGTCGGAGAGCTCGATCATGCAGACGGCGATGTTGGAGCAGTGATCCGAAACCCGCTCACAGTTGGTAACAATGTCATTGAAGACAAAGCCCTGGGTGATGGTGCAGGTTCCTTGCTGCAGCCGTTCAATGTGGTTGAGCTTCATCTGATCGCAGAGGTCGTCGATGAGCTCCTCCAGAGGCTCCACCCGGGAGGCGAGACCCAGATCGTTGTCCGTAAAGGCGCTGACGGTCATGCTGAGGATCTGGCTCACGGCGGCGAACAGCACATCCAGCTCATGGGAAGCGGTGTCGGAGAATTTCATGTCTTTCTCCCATACCTCCTTGGCGCTTCCGGCGATGTTCAGCGCGTGGTCGGAGATCCGCTCAAAATCCGACAGGGTGTGCAGATATTCTGACATCTGTTCATTCTGCCGGTCGGTCATCTCACGGCCGGAGAGCTTCACAAGATAGGTGCCCAGGCTGTCCTCATAGCGGTCGCCCTGATCCTCTTTTTGACGGACCTCCTCAAAGCCGGCCTCCGAATACTTGGAGAAAAGGGAAAGGGCGCCGTTCAGCGCAGTCTCGGAGACCACAGCCATGTCGTTGATCACCAGGCGGGACTGCTCAATGGCCAGGGCGGGATGGGCAAGGAAACGCTCCTCCAGTCGGATGGAGGGGTCGTTCTCCGCGGCCTTGGGATCCTCCGGCACCAGAAGGCCGGTGGCCTTTTCAATGAGACCTCCCATAGGCACCAGAAGCAGGGTGATGGCCAGACGCAGCATGGTATTTACAAAAGCCACGGAGAAGGGGTCCATCACCTTCGTGAGGAAAGAAAAGTGAACAAAACCGTTGATGAGATAAAAGAGCGCGCCGAAGACAACGACGCCGACGCCGGTGGCAATGGGATAGACCAGTGCGGTGCGGCGGCCGCCCACATTGGCGCCGATGGCGGAAAACAGCACCGGCGCGGAGGCACCGAAGGCGACGCCCATCAGCAGGGGCAGGGCAACGCCCATTTCCATGGCCCCGGTGAAGCTGAGGGCCTGGATGATACCCACGGCGGCGGAGGCGGATTGCAGCAGGGCCGTGAACAGAGCGCCCAGCAAAATCCCCATCAGGGGGTGGGAGAGGGAGACCAGGGCGCTGTGGAACCAGGGCGCCTCCCGAAGGCCGCTGACGGCGCCGCTCATGGTGCTCATGCCGAACATCAGCACGGCGAAGCCCATGAGAATGTCGCCGACGTGATGGGCCATCTGTTTTTTCAGGAACATCCGGAAGACGATTCCCACCACAGCCACGATGCCGGTCAATGTGGCGGTGGAGATGAGGCTGGCGAGACCGCCCGCCCCCTCGATATAGCTGAGGCAGATCACCCAGCCGGTGATGCTGGTGCCCAAGATCGCGCCCAGGATCACATAGATGGCCTGGCGCAGCTTCATCATGCCGGAATTGACAAAACCCACGGTCATAACGGCGGTGGCGCAGGAGGACTGGATCACTGCGGTGACGCCGGTACCAAGCAGGATCCCCCGCAGGGGCGTGCTGGACAGCCGATAGAGAATGGGGGCAAGCTTGTTGCCGGATACTTTTTTCAGGCCCTCACCCATCAGGGTCATACCAAAGAGAAACAGGGCCACCCCGCCGAAAAGCGAGATCGTTTCGGAAATGGACAAATCATTTCCCTCCTTCTTTGCATACATATACATTTTTATTATGCGTGGTCAAGTTAAAATCCTCCACCCGGGAAAGGTTAAATCTGTGTAAAATCCCTTTTAAGAGACGGAGGATTGTGATACATTCCTAAGTGAGGTGAATGCGTTGATTTATTTACTGGAGGACGATGACAGCATCCGCAAGCTGGTTGTCTATGCGCTGAAGAGCCAGGGGTATGAGGCGGAGGGCTTTGACCGCCCGTCCGCTTTTTGGGATGCGATGGAAAAGGCAAAGCCGGAGCTGATACTATTGGATCTGATGCTCCCGGAGGAGGATGGGATCGCGGTCCTGGGAAAGCTGCGGCGGAACAGCGCCACGGTGGATCTACCGGTGATCCTGCTCACCGCCCGCAGCTCGGAGTATGACCGGGTGGTGGGGCTGGATGCCGGGGCGGATGACTATGTGGTAAAGCCCTTCGGCATGATGGAGCTGGTTGCCCGTGTCCGTGCCGTGCTGCGAAGATCGGACCGCAGCTCCGGAGAGAGAGAGGAAGAAAGGGAGTACCGGGTGGGGCCGCTTTGGATCTCTCCCGCCCGCCATGAGGCGGCGGTGAATGGGGAGATCGTCCCCTTGACCTATAAGGAGTTTTCCCTTCTGACTCTTCTGACCCGGTATGCCGGGCGGGCGCTGGACCGGGCGTTCCTTATGGATCGGGTCTGGGGTCTCGGCAATGAACCGGAGAACCGCACGCTGGACGTGCATATCCGCTCCCTTCGACTGAAGCTGGGGGAGGCAGGCGCTCTCATTGAGACGGTGCGGGGCGTTGGCTACCGGCTCAAAGGAGAGCGGGAATGACCAGACGGGTTTTTTACAGCTCTTTCTTCCTCGGCGCCCTGGTGCTGTTCCTCTGTGCCGCCCTGTTTTTTACCCTGCAGGTGAATCAGACCCTGGAGGAGACCTATGAGGCCCTTCAGGGGGAGGCGAAGTACGCAGCCCGAGGCCTTCAATTGGGCGGCATCTCGTACCTTGCGGGGCTGGAGGGCATCAACCGCGTCACTTGGATCGCGGAGGACGGAATGGTGCTCTATGACAGTGTGTTTCGGGATCTGACCGTGAACCAGGCGGGGTACCCCGAGGTGGAGAAAGCCCTTTCGGAAGGGGAGGGGCAGGGGATCCGGCGCTCTGACTCCGGGGGCGTGGAGACCATGTATTATGCCTTCCGCTGTGATGACGGTTCGGTGCTGCGCCTGTCCCGTCCCATGCAGGTGGTACGGGATGCCCTTCATGCGGTGACGCCCGTCCTGTGGATCCTGCTTCTCGTGCTGGCCTTCTCCGCGGTGATGGCCTTCCATAGCGCAAGGGTACTGCTGCAGCCTGTCAACAACTTGAATCTGGACGATCCGGATCCGGAGAAGAGCTATCCGGAGCTGGCTCCGTTACTGCACCGCATCCGGGAGCAGCAGAATACCATCCGGGCGGAGGCCGCGGAGAGGGAGAGTTTGCGCAAGGAGTTCTCCGCCAACGTTTCTCATGAACTGAAGACACCCCTCACCTCCATCTCCGGCTTTGCGGAGCTCATGCGGGACGGGCTGGTGCCCGCCGACATGACGAGGGAGTTTGCGGGGGATATCTATCGGGAGTCCCAGCGCCTTATCGCTCTGATTGACGACATCATCCGCCTCAGCCGACTGGATGAGGAGAACGGATTTCCCGAGCCGGAGCCGGTGGAGCTACACGCGCTCTCTGAGGAGATTCTGGCAGCCCTTCGCCCCCTGGCGGCGGAGGGGAGAATTACGCTGGAGCTTCTGGGTGAGCCGATCCTTGTGAAGGGGATCCGCCAGGTGATCCATGAGATGATTTACAATCTCGTGGACAACGCCATCAAGTATAACCGGGAAGGGGGCTCTGTCACCGTCAGTATAGCAGCCTTGGATGGGGAACCCACGGTGGCGGTGACTGATACCGGCATCGGCATCCCCAAGGAGGAGCAGGAGAGAATCTTTGAGCGCTTTTACCGGGTGGACAAGAGCCACTCCAAGGCCATTGGAGGAACGGGCCTGGGCCTCTCCATCGTCAAACACGGCGCTATGCTGCATGACGCGGTGCTGAGCCTGGACAGTACACCCGGAAGAGGCACCACAGTGCGCATTCGTTTTCCGCGAAGCGGTGCCGAAGAGGCGGACGCCGCTTCCATATCAGGATAAAAAACGACCACCTTCGGAGGACTGCTCCTCTGAGGGTGGTCGTATCTTTGCTGTTTGGAATCTGTATTATTCGCGCTCCTTATCCCGGGATGCAGGCGGGATCTCCGCAGGGTCCTCGGCTTCAGAAGAATCCTCGAGCAAGGGCTCTTCCGGGACTACGGCGGGCTCCTCGGACTCCTCGGACTCTGCTTGGGCGTCATCGGCTTCACTGCCCTCGTCGTCGCCCGTTTCCGTCGCCTCTGTCGCCTCGTCATCCGGAATATCACCCTCCGGCAGCTCCCCGGATGCTTCGGGAGAGGAGGCTTCTTCTGCTTCCGGCGTGGATTCGGAGGCGGAGGGGGACTGCTCGGCAGGAACAATCCCGATCTCTTCGGCTGTTTCTTCGTCCTGTGCCTCGGCGTTTTCCTCCGTTTTCAGCTCTGTTACCAAACGGGGCTCCTCCAAAGCGTCGCTTTGCAGCTCCTGAAGGGCTTCGGGATGGAAGGAGGCGGTGCGGGAGCCGGTATACTGCAGGGGAAGATCGGAGGGCGCCTTCGGCTTCGGCGCCGGATGGCTCTCAGAGGGATAGTTGACGCTGCGAACGTGAACGGCGGCATCCTGCGCCCTCACGAACTGACGCCGGCGCCGCAGACTGCGAAGGACCAGATAGAGAACGATATAGATGCCGTACAGCACGAAGACGCCGATAAAGAAGGCGATGGCCTTTTTCACCCATCCGAGAGAGAGAGTGGTGCTGAGCTCGGTCCGCAGGTATTCGCTGTGCTTGAGACCCACGGAGCTCTCCGCGACGCCTTTGATGGTAGCTACGATTTGATCCTTATAATATACAGTGACTTCTCCCAGCGCCTCCCCTTTGGAGACGGGGGCTCTCAGGCGTCCGCTGGCGGCGTTGTCATATAATGTATAGCTGACATTAAGATCCGCGCCGGGTCCGTCGTTGGGGACGAAGAGAATCACGTCCTCCGTGGGGACCATGTCCACCGCGTCCGCCCCGTCTCCCATGTACACGGGGATGCTGGCCACCACGTCCCTCACGCTCAGGACCGGCTGATAGCTGTAGTTGTCGAAGCCCCACTGAAAGAGGGCGGCGGAATCGGGGTAGCTCATGACTGTGAAAGTCTCGCCGTCCTCCGAATCCACACGGATATCCCCCAGGACCACGCAGATGAAGCGGATGCCGTCCTTTTCCGCTGTGGACACCAGGCAGTAGCCTGCCTGAGAGGTGGAGCCCGTCTTGCCGCCGGTGCAGTATTCGTAATAGCTCTCGTGCTCCCTGTTCATAAGGCGGTTGGTGTTGTACATATACCGCTCTTTGTTCAGATTGGTGGCAGGCACCGTGTAGCTGGGGGTGCCGAAGATCTTTTTGAAAAGGGGGTGAGTGATGGCCTCCTTGGTGATCACGGCCATATCATAGGCTGTGGTATAGTGCTCGTCATCGTGAAGACCGTTGGTGGTAACAAACCTGGTGTCCTTACAGCCCAGAATTGCGGCCCGTCGGTTCATCTCTTTGACAAAGGTATCGATATCGTGACAGGTGTGGATGGCGATGGCATTGCATGCCTCATTGGCGGAGGCCAGCATAGCGCAGTACATGAGGTCAATGAAGCGGATCTCCTCCCCGGCGGTGATGAAGAGGTTGCTGGAATCTTCGTCCATGCCGTACCAGGCGTCCTCGGTGACGGTGACAATCTCATCCTCCTCCACAATGCCGGCCTCGATGTATTCGCAGGCCAGAAGGATGGTCATAATCTTGGTGATGCTGGCGGGGAAACGCACCTCATAGGCGTTCTTGTCATAAATGACTGCGCCGGAATCCACCTCCATCAGAAGGGCCGAGGGGGCGGAGATGCTCACCTCCTCCAACGCGCGGGCGGAGGGGCCCGGAGAAAGGACGCAAAGGAGCAGCAGAACACAGAGAAAAAGAGAAAGCGATTTTTTCATGGTAATTGCCTTTATAATATGATATAATTCCTTATACAGCCTGATGACCTTGTCGGGCGAAGGGTGTGGGTTATGTGCTTTTCTCCTCTTTACGGGGCGATTAACTCTATGATATAAGATGAGAAGGAAAAAATCAACACGAAAAACATCGAAAGAAACCGGTGGGGCGGCGGAAAGTTTCCCCATATTCTCGCAGGAAAAGGATGAAACGTCTGCGCTGGCGGCGAAAAAGACGAGCAAGGGCTTTCTTTTGCCGATCCTCTCTCTTCTGTTTCTCATCGCGGCGCTTCTGATGCTGCATCACTGGTACCGCCGGGAGGATGCAGTTCCCGTCTCCCGGGCGGCGGAGGTTCTTGCTGCCGAGGAGGAAAAGCCCGTGCTTGAAGGTCCCCTGGATCTCAACCGGGCGACATTGGAGGAACTGGAAATGCTGCCGGGCATCGGTGAAATTTTGGCGCAGAGGATCCTGGAATACCGGGAAGCGCACACCGGGTTTCGAAGCATTGAGGAGCTGACGGAGGTCAGCGGTATCGGCCGCAAAAAGCTGGACAGGATCCGGGATTACATCTATTTGGAGGAAACACAAGATGAAAATACTGGTGGTTGATGACGAGAAGCTGCTCGTCAAGGGAATCAAATTCAACCTGGAGAACGAGGGCTTTCAGGTGGATACGGCCTATGACGGGGAGACGGCGGTGGAGCTTGCCCGTACGGAGAACTATGACCTCATCCTTCTGGATGTGATGATGCCCAAGCTGGACGGCCTCGGCGCCTGCATGCAGATCCGTGAGTTTTCCACCGTTCCCATCATCATGCTCACCGCCAAGAGTGAGGATATGGACAAAATCATCGGACTGGAATGCGGGGCGGATGACTATATTACAAAGCCCTTCAACATTCTGGAGCTGAAGGCGCGGATCCGGGCTCTCATCCGGCGCTCCGTCATGAACAATCAGGTGCAGGAATCCAACGCCCGGATTACCGGAGGCAACATTGTCATCGATACGGACCGTCGCACCGCGGAGCGGGACGGAGAATTTATCGAGCTGACCAGTAAGGAATTCGATCTGGTGGAGCTCCTCATGAAGAACCCCGGACGGGTCTACAGCAGGGATAACCTTCTGGATCTTGTGTGGGGCAAGGAGTACAACGGGGATATCCGCACGGTGGACGTCCATGTGCACCGCATCCGGGACAAGCTGGAGCGCAATCCGGCGGAGCCGGAGCATATCATGACAAAATGGGGTGTGGGCTATTACTTCAAAGCGTGAAAAGGGATCGGTACCGATCCTCAGCAGCATGCGCACCAAGATGCTGGCGGCTTTTCTGGCGGTGATCCTGGTGCTCCTCGGCGTCATGAACTCCTATCCGCTGATCCTCAGTCGGCAGATGATCTTCAATTCCAAGGAGCAGGCCATTCGTTCCCAGGCCTCTCTTATCAGCACTGCCCTGGCGGGGCTTGAGAGCTTTACGGCGGAGAGCATTTCCCAGGCCATGTCGCTCCTGGACCTCAGCTCCCTGGGAAGGATCATCATCACCGACGCCTACGGCAACTGGCTTTATGAAGCGGTGGACGGAAGTCTGCAGCCTCAGTACAGCACCATTCAGTGGTGCATCCAGGGGGCGCTGCAGGGGAACGACTGCGTATGGCCCCGTCTGAAGTCGGGCGTGTTTTATACCAATGTCTCCATGCCTGTGATGCCGGATAAGGAGGTCACCGGGGCCGTCTATCTCTTTGAGGCGGATGAGGACCAGGGAGCCATCCTGATGAGCCTGAGAAGCACCCTGGCGCGGATCTCCGTGGCTGTCAGCCTGGCCGCGCTCTTCCTCAGCGCCTTCCTTTCCGAGACCATCACCCGTCGGATGCGGCAGGTGCTGGAGGCCATCAATCAGGTTCGTTCCGGCGAATACAGCTATCGGATCAAGGTCCGGGGGCGGGATGAGGTCAGCCAGCTGGGCAACGAATTCAACAGCCTGGCGGAGCGGCTGCAGCAGACGGAAGAGGTGCGCCGCCGCTTCGTTTCTGACGCCTCTCACGAGCTGAAGACGCCCCTCGCGGCCATCCGCCTTCTCAGCGACAGCATTCTGCAGAATCCGGATATCGACGGGGATACCGCCCGGGAGTTCGTCAGCGACATCGGCGCGGAGTCGGAGCGGCTGGCCCGTACCACCGACAAGCTTCTGCGCCTCACGCGTCTGGACAACAAGGTGGAGGGGGAGCGCTCCGCTGTTTCCATGAGCCAGGTGGTGGATTCCGCCATGCGGATCCTGCGCCCTCTGGCTGAGGCACAGGGGATCTCCCTGACCTATCTGGACCGGGGGGATGGCTGCATCTGGGCCAATGCCGATGAGATCTACCAGGTGGTGTTCAACCTGGCGGAGAATGCAATAAAATATAATGTGAAGGGCGGCTCCGTGGAGCTTCTCTCCCAACGTGAGGGGAAGATGATCCTCCTTTCCGTGCGGGATACCGGCATAGGAATCCCCGATGCAGATCTGCCCCATATCTTTGAGCGGTTTTACCGTGTGGACAAGGCCCGCTCCCGGGAGGCCGGGGGAAGCGGCCTGGGCCTCTCCATCGTACGGGACCTGGTCCAGGAGTACGGGGGAGAGATCGAAGCCTGTCGACGCGCAGAGGGCGGCATGGAATTTAAGGTTCGCTTTCCCATTTATGACGGCGGCTGAACGCCGTTCGTTCCCGTTTCTTTAATAATATAATCTGAAGGGCGTGTTGCAAAATGCCTTGCACCGTCGTTGCGAGGTCCCAGAGGGGCCGTGGCAATCCGCATCCCCGTCTATTCCCTCTTGAAGAAGGGGACGAGAGGACGGATTCCTCCGCCCACGACCAGCGCCGCGGCGCTGGTCTCGGAATGACAGACTTTCTGCATTTTGCAACAGGCCCTTTTACTTGGCATTAGTAGCGATGTGAGGGCCTGCTTATTAAGGAGAGGGAAGGATTGCGAAACTGCGCTGCGGCGCTGGTTTCGCAATGATCTGCGCTTCGATAGACGCTAAAGCCATCTTGCTTGCATGTCATTGCGAGGAGCCCAACGGGCGACGTGGCAATCCGTATTCCTCATCCCTTTTTATCCCGTACCGAAGAATCCTTTGATAAGAAGAGAGCTTCTTGAATTAGTTGTAGCCTTCTCCGTCCTGTTTTTCATATGTCCTCGCCTTGTTACTAACACCTTATTCTTTCGGCTGAATCCTGCCAAAATTATCCATTTCTTGAGAAAAAGCTTATATAACACGAATTATTTACATACTTCTTCTTGCCAAGCGGGTACTTCGGCGTTATAATAATACACTGTACCATAGCGTACCCATGGAAAAGGAAACGGAGGTGCGAATATGATCTGCAAAAGATGCGGCAAACCGATCCCCGAGGGGCTCATCTACTGTCCGTCCTGCGGCGAAAAGGGTGAGGAAGCTCTGAAGGACGCGGATTTTTCCGTGCTGAAAGTGGTTGCCAATACGCAGATGATCAATGAAATGTCTCAGCAGCTGGATGCGGATGAGGATTATGATATGGAGCCCAAGTTTGAGCCCATGCCGGATCCCGATGATCTGACCGAGGAGCAGCTGGAGGCGCTGAGCCCCAAAGAGCGGAAGGCCTGGGAGAAGCGCCGGAAGAAGAAGGAGAAGGAGCAGCAAAAGGCCGCCAAAGAAAAGGCGCGCCGTGTAAAGGCCGAGAATCCCGGCAAGAAGGGACGGGCGGGCCGGTTCTTCCTGGTGCTTCTGCTGCTTGCCGCCCTTGCGGCCGGGGGATACTTTGCCTATATTACCTGGCTGACTCCCGAGGCCCGTTTCAATAACGCCATGCTGAAGGGCCGGGAGGCTGTTGAGAACGGGGACTACGGCGCCGCGGTGGAGGCCTTTGGAAAGGCTGTGGCGGTGGACTCCCGCTCCAAGGAGGCGTATATCGCCCGCGCCAATGCCTATATGAACATGGGAGATACCACCCGTGCTCTTGACGATTATATCAAGGCTTACTTCATCGATACCACGGACGCCGAGCTCTGCGAAAAGCTTGGCGACGCCTACTACCAGCAGCAGATCTATGACAATGCCCGCAATTATTATGACAGCGCCTTGAAGCTGGTGCCCCAGCGGGCGGAGCTCTATGCCAAGCTGGCGGACGTGGAAATCGCTTCCCTTCAGCGGGACACTGCACTGGAAACCCTGGAAAAGGGAATCCAGATCACCGAGGATGAAGAGCTGCAGCGCAAATATGATGCGCTTTTGAACAATAAGTTTGAGGATTATATGGAGGAGGCCGCCGCTGCCGAGGAAGGCGGCGATCTGGAGGGGGCGGTCCAGTCCTATACCCTTGCCGCCGCCCTGCAGCCGGAGCGGAGCGAGGCTTTCACAGCCCGCGCCAAGGCCTACCTTGCCCAGGAAAAGTACAGCGAGGCGGCCGCAGACTTCCGCACGGCCATTTCCCTGGGTGAAAAGACGGAGGAGAACTACCTGTCCTTTGCCGATGCTGAGGAGGCCATGCTCGGCGATCGTGCCACCAGCTCCCGTGAGCTTGTGGAGCTTATGGAAGAGGGGTGGCAGGAGACGGAAAGCGAGCTGATCCTCAAGCGCCTCGTCGCCGTTACGCCCTCCCAGCCTGCAGGCAATTACGAGGAGACCTTCGCCCTCAGCCTGAACTCTTATTGCAATCTTTATTACACCCTGGATGGATCTGCACCCACTGTGGAGTCGGAAAAATATACCAGGCCCCTGGAAATCGGCGTGGGCGATACGGTTGTTACGGTGCTTCCGGTCTCCAACGGCGGCGTCACCGGGGAGCCGATTACCCTCAGCTATAATGTGACCACCGTTGAGATGAAGGCCATGGCCGCCTTTGAGGCCTATTTTGCCGATCACTTCAATGATATGGATCAGGACGTCTTCCTCTATGATGTCTCCGATGACGGGCTTGTGGATATGATCATCGTGGATCACAACTCCGATGACAGCAAGCTCTTCCGCGTGCGGGTCTATGTCTTTGACGGCAATGTTGTGACGCCGGTCTACAATAACTCCAAGGCCACGGAGGAAACCCTCTGCCTCGCGAGCTATGACGGCAAGTACGCCCTGGCCTCCCTCTCAGTGACGGAGGAGGAGAAGGATAAGGTCAAGATCAGGACCGAGACCTATGAGCTTTATACCGTCCTTCAGGATAACGAAACGAATACGGTCCGTTCCTTCAAGGTGACTTACGAAGGAGAAACGCTTACGAAGTCTGAGCTTGAGGGGGAGAATGTGCGTTTCATCCGGATCGTGGGCGTTCCCTACTTCTCCCAGGATGCTTTCGGGAAGTTTGAGGCCCCGGAGAATGCCTATGCTGAGGGAACCGGCGTCGGAGAGACCATGGATGGGAATTTCTACACCACGGACGAAGCCCTGGCGGCTCTGGTGCCCGGCTCCACTTTCCTGAAGCTGCCCGAGGGAGTCAAAACCTTCGTCCTCTACGGTGAGAACATCTATTACTACGGCGGCGGAGAGGACGACGCAAAGACGCTGTATACCGCCCCGCTGCAGGCTTTGAGCGAAGAGAATGCCGCCCAGAAGCTTGGGGAGGGCGACGGAGAGACCCTGACCTACTCCGGCGGCTGGCTCTATGTGGGCGACGGAAAGCGTTTCAGCGCAGCTGACGGCGAGGAGAAGACGGACACCTATCCCAATATGGATACCCTCGTGCTGATGGATGGCCGCTATCTCTTCTATAAGGTCAAGCTGGCGGACGGCCTGACCCGTTCGGACCGGGATATGTTCAACGCGGTGGATGTGCTTGCGAAGTATGATAAGGATTGTATCTATTTCACGACAGACAGCGGACTCTTCCAGCTGAAGACCGGGACGGAGCCGGTCCTGACCGCCTATACCCTCAATGGCAGCTATCTCTATGAAACAGCGCTGGATCTGAAGGATCTGACGGGCCAGGTGCTTACCGGGGCGGATGGCGCAATCTTCCTGCTGCAGGAGGGCGGCGTGACCCAGCTGGACAGCGCCACCGGCAGCGTGGTCAAGAGCTATGAGGTCAGCGGCGTCGGGAAGGACAGCCGTATGCTGGCCACCGCCTCCGGAACCCTGATTATCGATAAAGATGGCAAGGGATCGGAGTATCTGGTGCTGAACCTGGGCGATGGCAGCCTCAGGAGCACTGCTCAGGAGTAATTGCGGTTTATTATGCAAGAACTACGCGGACTGCAGGGCCCGCGTAGTTCTTTATCTTCTTTTGCGTACTTTTCACAAATGAACTTGCCTTTGCGAATGAAATAATGTATAATATGCTTAATAGTTATCCATGCCATAGAGGTGTATGCTTGTTATGCCTCCGCGGCGCCCCCTTTGCGTGAGTTGATGAGTTGAACCGGATGATTGGATGCTGCTTTTCAGGGAAATGGAGGATGTATGTATACCGTTGGGGGGGAGGTTGTCCATCCCTTGCACGGCGCCGGCGTGATTCGTGAGATCGTCACCCGCCGCGTGGACGGAGTCGATCGGGACTACTATGTGATTCAGATCCCGGTGGGGGATATCGTTGTGATGACGCCGGTAGACGCTGCGGATAATGTGGGGATGCGGCCTGTCTCCTCCAGAGAGGACGCATTGAGGGTGATGGACGCGCTTCCCGGTCTGGAAGCGGAGTCCTCCCTCAACTGGAACCAGCGCTACCGTGAAAACATGGAGAAGCTCCGCTCCGGACGGCTCCTGGAGGTGGCCCGTGTCATCAAGTGCCTGATGCTGCGGGGCAGGGGACGCGCACTCTCCACCGGTGAGCGCCGCATGCTTATGACGGCAAGGCAGATCTTTCTGTCGGAGATGGTTCTCGCTCTTGGGGAATCGGGGGCAGTGCTGGAAGGAAAACTGGACCGCGCGATCCTGGGCGGTTCTGACGGAGGATGATGTTCGTGGCAAAAAAGAATCTGACGGGTAAGCTCCTGGCGCTCTCCGCCCGGGGCTTTCAGATGGCGGCGAAGAAAAAGCGCAAAGCCTTCTGCTCTGCGATCTTGGTAGCGGCGGGCGCCTCCCGGCGTATGGGGCAGGATAAGCTGCTTTTGGAGCTGGAGGGAAAGCCGGTGCTGGTCTATGCCCTCCAGGCACTGGAGGCTTCGGAGAAGGTCAGTGAGATCATTGTGGTTACCTCCGCCGAGCTTTTGCCAAAAGTGACTGCCATCTGCAGTATGCTGGGTTCCCAAAAGCTGAAGGCCGTGGTCAAGGGCGGAGAGACCAGGATGGAGAGCGTCAGGTGCGGCCTCAGCCAGGTTTCCAAAGAGGCGGAGCTCATCGCCATTCATGACGCCGCCCGCCCCTTTGCGGACGCGGCCTTTATTTCCGAGGTTATCGAAAAAGCCAAGGACAGCGCGGGAGCGGTGCCGGTGCTGCCCGTGACGGATACCATCAAGGTGGTGGAAGGGGGAAAGATCGTCTCCACCCCGAGACGCAGTACCCTGTTTGCCGCCCAGACGCCCCAGGCCTTTGACGCGGATCTCTACCGCGCCGCGGTGGAAAGGCTGAAGGGAGATGAGGAGATTACCGACGACAGCATGGTTATGGAGGCCATGGGCGCCGGTGTCTCGGTTACGGAGGGGCGGACATACAACATCAAGCTGACAAGACCGGAGGATATCCTCCGGGCAAAGCAGATTTTAGAGGAGCGGAAGAAAGAACCATGAGGATCGGACACGGATATGACGTACATCGCCTGGTCCCCGGGCGGAAGCTGATGCTGGGGGGCGTGGAGATCCCCGGCGAGCTGGGAACCCTGGGCCACTCAGACGGGGACGCTCCCCTTCACGCGCTGATCGACGCCATGCTGGGGGCCTGTGCCATGGGTGACATCGGCAAGCTTTTTCCGGACAGCGATGACGCCTATCTTGATATCGACAGCAAGATTCTGTTGAAAAGGGCGGCGGATCTCCTGCGGGAGCGGGGCTACGAGATTTCCAACGCCGATGTGACCATCATCCTTCAGCGCCCCAGGCTGGCGCCTTATATTGAGGATATGCGCCGTGCCATCGCCCTTGCGGCGCATGTTCCGACAGATCGGATCAGCGTCAAGGCCACCACGGAGGAGAAGCTGGGTTTCACCGGCTCTTCCGAGGGCGTGGCAGCCCACGCGGTGGTGCTGATGCAAGAAATCTGAAGGGGAAAATCCAATCATAAAAAACCTTACACAGCGGGGCCCTGCAGGGCTCCGCTCTTTCTTTTCCATGCTGCTTCGGACAGTACTTCTTTTCCCCGAATAGAATGGGGTGTCGGATGTCCGGGGTGCTTTTCGCCGCGGAAGCGGGACCCCGCCGACGGAAATTTGCGGCGGATTGGAGAAATCCTGTGAATACGATTTTGCTCGTTTGCCGTTCCATCACCTATGCCAAGCGGGTGCAGCGCTGTCTGCAGGGGGCGGGCCTCCGCTCCGAGCTGGTGCGAACGCCGGTGGGTGTGGCGTCGGAGAGCTGCGGATACAGCATCCGTGTGGAGGAGCGGTTTTTGAAAAAGTCCCTTTCTGCCCTCGATGCCTGCGGATTGAGGCCGAAGAAGCTGCTGCGCAGGACTGTGGAAGGCTATGAGGAGGTGGGAGCGTGATCTATCTGGACAACGCGGCCACCACCATGAAAAAACCGGCCCGGGTCATACGGGCGGTGGAGGATGCGATGCATCGGGCGGGGAACGCGGGCAGGGGAGGACACGGAGCCGCCCGGATGGCGGATGAAATTCTGTTTGAGCTAAGGGAGACCGCGGCGGAGCTGTTCGGCTGTCCGGACCCGGAGCATGTGGTTCTGACAATGAACGCCACCCACGGCATCAACATCGCCATCCACGATATGACAGCCCGAGGCAAACGCATCGTGGTTACGCCCTATGAGCACAACGCAGTGATCCGGCCGCTGAAGCTTCATGGCGCGGAGATCATCGTGGCGGAGGCCGCCCCCTTTGATCGGGACTGCCTTCTGAATGCCTTTGAGGATCACCTGCGCCGGGGAGTCGACGGCGCGGTGGTCAACCATGTATCCAACGTGTTTGGCTGCCGTCAGCCGCTGGAGGACCTGGCGGCGCTCTGCTGCCGGTATGGAGTGCCCCTGCTGGTGGACGCCTCTCAGTCGGCGGGAGCGGAAAAGCTGGATATGGAGGCCCTGGATGCCGCCTATCTCGCCATGCCCGGCCATAAGGGACTTTATGGTCCTCAGGGGACGGGCCTGCTGCTGGTGCGGGATCTCACTCGCCCCCTCATGGCCGGCGGCACCGGAAGCAACTCCGTTTCCCCCTGGATGCCGGACTTTTTGCCGGACCGGCTGGAAGCCGGGACCCAGAACCTGCCCGGCGCGGCCGGCCTTCTGGAGGGGCTGCGCTTTGTTCGGGAGCGGGGAGAGGACCACATCCGGGCCCATGAGACCGCCCTCATTGCCGAGACCATCCGGGGCCTTCGCCGGATTCCCGGGATCACGGTGCACTGGCCGGAGGGGCTGTCGCCGGAGAGCGGCGTGCTGTCTTTCGTATCCAGTGCCTGTTCCCCGACGGAGCTGGGAGAGAAGCTGGCGGAGCGGGGGTTTGCGCTGCGGGCGGGCCTCCACTGCGCGCCCCTGGCACACCGCACCCACGGTACCCTGGAGGAGGGGACTTTGCGGCTCTCCGTCTCCGCTTTCAGCACCCCGGGAGAGCTGAGCCTTTTCCTGAGAACGCTGAGAGAGCTTCAAAAGCCTGCGCAGGCGGGGCTCTGAGAAAAAGGTGAATTTTTTTTGTTGCGGCTTGCCAATCCGAACGGCCTAGTATATAATAAAATGAGCTATGGGATCGGCCCGAAAGGAGTGGCGGCTTTTGCAATGGCTTCGTAATATCCTGCCGGTACTCGGTAATTATGTTCAGAATCTCCGGGTGGCAGATATCCTGGATATCGCCATCGTTGCTTTCCTTATTTATCGTGTGCTCATGTTTGTGCGGCGGACCAACGCCAAAAATGTGACGAAGGGGATCTTTTTCCTGCTTCTCGTCATGTGGGTCTCTGAGTTTTTCCATCTGAATGTGATCAACTATCTCATCGGCAGGACCTTTGAGATGGGCCTCATCGCCCTCATCGTACTGTTCCAGCCGGAGCTGCGCAGCTTTTTGGAGAGCTTCGGCAACGGCGAATTTCGCCATCTCTTCGGCGTCAACCGCGTCAATACGGAGAAGATGGACAGTGTCATTGCCCAGACGGTGATGGCCTGTGAGGAGATGTCCCGGGACAAGATCGGCGCTCTCATCGTGTTTGAGCGGGAGATCTCGCTGGAGAATTTCTTTGCCACCGGCACCATCATCCGCGCCGAGGTCTCCTCTCAGCTTCTCAGAAATCTTTTCTATCCCAAGGCCCCCCTGCATGACGGCGCGGTCATCATCCGCGGCGCCCTGGTGGAGTGCGCGGGCTGTGTGCTGCCTCTCTCCGCCAACACCCATCTCAGCCGCGATTTGGGCACCCGCCACAGGGCCGGCGTGGGCATCAGCGAGGTGGGGGACTCCGTGACGGTCATTGTTTCGGAGGAGACCGGCGCCATTTCCCTTGCCACGGCGGGAGTTTTGAAGCGCAATCTCTCCAGGGACATGCTGGAGAACCTGCTGCGTAAGGAGCTCATTCCCGATACGGAGAAATCCTCCAAAAACGGCACGAAGCTTCTGCGCAAGAATAAGACCGGCGGGGAGGGGAAGGTATGAGAGAGCGTATTTCCTCCATTCTGAATACCCGGCTCTTCTATGTCATCTTTTCGGTGATCGCCTCCATCGTCCTCTGGGCTTATGTGGGCTACGGCGCCAATAACGATGAGGAAGTGCGGGTGAACAATGTCCCCATCCAGTTTACGGGCGCCGAGGAATTGACCCAGAACGATCTCGTTGTTACGCGCCGGTCCCTCAGCAGCCTCAATTTAAGGTTCAGCGGCAAGCGTAATACCGTCATGAAGCTGAATCGAACCAACATCACCGCTGTGGTGGACCTTTCGGATATTCTTTCCTATTCCACCAGCACCGGCGCATACCAGCTTAACTATCAGATCCAGTATCCCTCCGGTATATCGGAGGATGCGGTTTCCGTGTCCTACGCCTCGGCTGACTATGTTACCGTCACCGTGGAAAAGCTGACCACCAAAGAGATCCGGATCGAAGCGATCTATGACGGCGGCCCGGCGGACGGTTTCTCGGCGGAGCCGGTGGTGCTCTCCTCGGATACCATGACGGTATCCGGCCCGGATTCCCTGGTTTCCCAGGTGGAGAAGGCACAGGCCAGGTTCACTGCCTATGACTTCTCCTCTACCGTGATTCAGGAGGTTGGTGTTACGCTTCTGGATGCCGAGGGGACGGCCATGGATACGGAGGAGCTCAACTGCAGTCTGGAGTCGGTTACGGTTACCATTCCCGTGGTCATGGTGAAGGAAGTCCGCCTGGATGTGAATTTCACCGCCAGCAATTTTGCGAACTCCAATAATCTCGTCTATCGGCTGGAGCCGGATACCATCACCCTCTCCGGGGATGCGGATATCCTGCGGGATATCAACGTCATCAACCTGGGAACGGTGGATCTTGGCAGCTTCGGCCAAAGTACCAGTGACACCCTGGCCATCCGGATCCCCAACGGGGTGCGGAACCTGACCGGCGTCAGCACCGCTGCGCTGACGGTGGAGATCAAGGACGCCTATATCGCACGGCTCAGCGTCTCCAGCAGCAACATCACCTACCGCAATGAGACCCAGGGCCTCTACTACCGCATCGTCAGCCGTTCTCTGGACGTGACGCTCCGGGGCAGCGCCGCTTCGGTGAGCGCCGTGGAGGAGAACAATGTGCGCATCGTGGCGGACCTGAGTGAGCTCGGCAATACCACCGGCATCTTCTCCGTGGGCGCCCGTGTCTCGGTTGACGGCTACGCCGACATGGACCCCATCGGCAATTATCAGGTGACCATTGAGGTCTCCAATGAACCCTTCGCTGTGGAGGAGGAAGACACTGAGGAGCAGGAGCAGCAGCCCTGACGGGCGGCGCCTGTATCTGGAGGAAGCTATGATCAAGAGTATGACAGGTTACGGCGGGGCCAAGGGCCTCTCCGGCCGGACCGAGATTTCCGTGGAGCTGCGCTCCGTCAACAATCGTTATCTGGATGTTTCTGTTCGCCTTCCCCGGGTCTATACCGCGGCGGAGGATTCGATCAAGTCCGCGGTGGGCAGGGTGGTCTCCCGCGGCAAGGTGGACGTCTATATCAATCTGGACCTGTCCAAGGCCCAGGATACGGTGATCCGCCTGAACGAGCCCCTGGCCAAAGCCTATGTGGAGGCCTTGGACACCCTCTCCCAGAGCTTTGGGATCCCCAATGACGTCAGCTCCACCTTCCTTGCGCGGCTGCCGGATATCCTGGTGGCGGAGAAGGCGGAGGAGGATCGGGATCAGCTCTTTGCCGATATCCTCTCCATCCTGGAGGAGGCGCTCAGCGGCTATACTGCCATGCGGGAGAAGGAGGGGGACAAGCTCAGGGCCGATATCCTCTCCCGGCTGGATGTGCTGGAGGATCTGGTTGCCAAGGTGGAGGAGCGCTCTCCCATTACCCTGAAGGAGTATCGGGAAAAGCTTACCCAGAAGATGAACGAGGTCCTGGCCTCCACGGAGGTGGATCCTCAGCGCATCCTTACCGAGGCTGCCATCTTCGCGGATAAAATCGCCGTGGACGAGGAAACGGTGCGGCTGAGGAGCCATATCGACCAGGTCCGTTCCCTCATGGATGCAGAAGAGCCTGTGGGAAGGAAGCTGGACTTCCTGGTGCAGGAGATGAACCGGGAGGCGAATACCATCGGCTCCAAGGGCAACGATCTGGAGATGAGCCACTATGTGGTGGAGCTGAAGTCTACCATCGAAAAGATCCGTGAGCAGGTCCAGAACATCGAATAAGGAAGCAGCGAAAGCATGAAACTTGTGAACATCGGCTTCGGCAACCTGGTATCGGAGGCCAGGGTCATCGCCATTGTAAGTCCCGACTCCGCCCCCATCAAGCGGATGGTCAGCGAGGGAAAGGACCGGGGAACGGTGGTGGACGCCACCTACGGCCGCCGGACAAGGGCTGTGATCCTGACGGACAGCGGCCACATCATTCTCTCCGCCATCCAGCCGGAGACCATCGCGGGGCGCGCCGGCGAACGAGGCATTTCCGCTGCCCCGACAGATTCCGAACGGGAGGGAGGAGATACGGATGCCTGAGAGAAAAGGCGCCTTTATCATCCTGTCCGGCCCCTCCGGCGTAGGAAAGAGCACTGTGCTGAATGCAGCCATCCGCAGCCTGGATAAGGTCTGGTTCTCCGTCTCCGCCACCACCCGGAAGCCCCGCCCCGGTGAGGAAGACGGGAGAGAGTACTATTTTGTATCGGAGGAGCGTTTTCTGGAAATGATCCGGGAGGGCGCCCTTCTGGAATACGCCGAATATGCCGGAAACCACTACGGCACCCCCAAAGCGCCGGTCCTGGACCACGTCCGGGAGGGCTATGTGGTGGTGGCCGATGTGGATGTGCAGGGGAAGCTTCAGATCAGCCAGCGCTATGAGGGCGGCGTTTCCGTCTTCATCGCGCCCCCCAGCATGGAGGAGCTGGAGCATCGGCTCCGCAGCCGGGGCACCGAAACCGAGGAGGCCATCCAAAAGCGGCTGAGGGCCGCGGAGGGGGAGCTCCGCTATAAAGACGGCTACGACTACGTAGTGGTCAATGACACTGTTGAATCTGCAGCCAAAGCGCTGTTGGATATTATCAATGAGGCTGTGTATCAGCCCAATGAAGAGGAGTAATATTATGCTGCTTTATCCGTCCATGCCCGACCTTCTGAAAAAGATCCACAACCGCTATATGCTGGTGAATGTGGTGGCTTCCCGCGCCCGCCAGATTTCTGACCGCAACGAGGCGAACGAGACCCCTTCCGATGAAAAGCCCGTTTCCGAAGCGGTTCGTGAGATCGCGGATGGAAGTCTGCAGGTGACCGTGATCCAGCCGGACGACTGATTGCGGCCAAAAGGATTCAGAGAGATAGAGATCGGGCGGCCATTCCGCCCGGGGAACGGGCTGAGGTCCTGCCCGCCGGTGCGCGGGACGGCCCCGGTCTGTTTCTGATTTTGATACGATTTTTATCAGCAAATCGTATGATATCCCGGTCCGGGCCGCCGGACCTTGTGAGGTAGAGGATGAACACCGGCAAAATTGCCCGGGTCGCGGTATCGGTGGCGACCTATCATATCGATAAACCCTATGATTACCGGATCCCGCTGGAGCTGTCTGAAAAGGTCCTGCCGGGCATGCGGGTCACCGTCCCTTTCGGCCGGGGCAACAGCAAGGAGGAGGGGATCGTCCTCTCCGTTCTGGAGGAGAGCCCCAGGGAAGAGCTCAAATGCATCACCGCCGCCCTGGATTCGGAACCGCTTCTTACCATGGAGCAGGTCAAGCTGGCCCTCTGGATGCACGATCGGTTCTTCTGCACGGTGTATGAGGCTGTCCGGGCCATGCTCCCCACCGGGGTCTGGTTCAACGCCGACGGAAGCCGTAAAATAGGGGATAAGAACGAATTCACCCTCTCCCTTGCGGTCAGCGGGGAGGAGGCGGCCGCCTTTGCCGCCCGCTCCCGGCGCTCGGCCGTGCAGCGCTCCGTGATCGGACTCCTTACCGATTTCGGCACCCTGTCGGAGCGGGAGCTCATGCAGATGACCGGGGCCTCCGCTGCGGTCATGCGGAATCTGGTCAAGGCAGGCATTCTGATCCGGGAGCCGCGGGAGGTTTTTCGCCGCCCGGATTACGGCTATGTGGAGCCGGCGGAGGCGCTGGAGCTGACGGAGGAGCAGGAGAGCGCCTTTCAGGGCCTCCGGCGGCAGCTTTTGGAGGACCGGCCTCAGGCGGCCCTTCTCTTCGGCGTCACGGGCAGCGGGAAGACCTCCGTTTACATCCGCCTCATTCAAGAGGCGGTGAAGGCGGGAAAGGGCTCCATCGTGCTTTTGCCGGAGATCAGCCTGACCCCTCAGCTGGTGCGTACCTTCATGTCCTATTTCGGGGATCGTGTGGCGGTCCTGCACAGCTCCCTCGGCGTGGGGGAGCGCTATGACGAGTGGAAGCGGATCCGCGGCGGCCTGGTGGACGTGGTGGTGGGAACCCGCTCCGCCATTTTTGCTCCCGTGCCCGACCTGGGCCTTATTATCCTGGATGAGGAGCAGGAGAGCACCTATAAGTCCGAGAATAACCCCCGCTATCATGCCAGGGATGTGGCCAAATACCTCTGCACCAGGGCCAGGGGCCTTCTTCTCCTGGGCAGCGCCACTCCCTCCATTGACAGCATGTACGCCGCGAAAAACGGCAGCTACAGCCTCTATACGATGAAGACCCGCTATAATGCCAGGGCTCTGCCCGAGGTGTTCATCGCCGATCTCCGGGAGGAGAGGCGGGGCGGCAACTTCGCCTCCGTTGGGAGTTTTCTTCGGCGTGAGCTGCAGGAGAACATCCGCAAAGGGGAGCAATCCATCCTGTTTATCAACCGCCGGGGCTCCCAGGGCCTGGTGTCCTGTGCCGGCTGCGGCAATCCGATCCAGTGCCCCAACTGCAGCGTCTCCCTCACTTACCATGAGTCCATCAACCGGCTCCAGTGCCACTATTGCGGCTATTCCATTCCCCGGCCCCGATCCTGCCCGGACTGCGGGGGAGAGCTCATCTACTCCAACCCCGGGACCGAGGAGCTGGAAAAGGAGCTGGGAGAGCTTTTTCCCGGCGTGGGGCTTATCCGCATGGACGCGGATACGGTGGGGGCGGCCCGCTCCCATGAGGCGATCCTGGACCGCTTCCAGCGGGAGAAGATCCCCATCCTCATCGGCACCCAGATGGTGACCAAGGGGTTGAACTTCCCCGATGTGACCCTGGTAGGGGTCGTGAACGCGGATCAATCCCTTTTTGTCAACGATTATCGCGCTCATGAGCGCACCTTCAGCCTCATCACCCAGGTGGTGGGCCGCTCCGGACGGGGAGATAAGGCTGGCCGGGCAGTGATCCAGACCCTGTCACCCCGCAACGACGTCATCCGCCTGGCCGCCAGCCAGGACTATGAGCGTTTTTATGAGCGGGAGATCGAACTGAGACGTCTGGGGGACCGTCCCCCGTTGAAGGATCTCTACCGCTTCACCGTATCCGGCGGGGACGAAACCCAGGTCCTCTGGGCCTGCAAGCGGCTGAAGGACAGCCTGGACAGTCTGCTGCGTCAGCGGCCCGACGCCCTGGTGCTGGGCCCCGCGCCTGCTCCGCTCATGAAGTTTATGAACCGCTACCGCTACCTGGTGACGGTGGCCTGCCGCGCGGATGCGGAGGCAAGGGGCATGGTGATGTCCCTCCTGCGGGATTTCGCCGCGGATAAAAAGAATCGGAATCTGACCGCATATGCGGATTTCAACCCCCTGGACTGAAGAACAGGGATCAAGATAGGAGAGAAGAACATGGCACTTCGCGTGATTTTGGAAAAAGGGGATAAGACGCTGGAAAAGCATTGCCGTCCGGTGACGGAGGTCACGGACCGCATCCGCATTCTTCTGGATGATATGCGGGATACGCTCTTAAACTCCGGCGGCGTCGGCCTTGCCGCGCCCCAGGTGGGCGTTCTGCGCCGGGTGGTGCTGGTGATGGATACCAACCAGGAGGACAAGACCCCCGCCGAGCAGATCATCGAGCTCATCAATCCCGAGATCCTGGAGACGGAAGGGGAGCAGGAGGGGCCGGAGGGCTGCCTCAGCGTCCCCGGCATCTTCGGCGTGGTGAAGCGCCCCATGCGGGTGAAGGTCCGCGCCATGAACCGGGAGGGGGAAAGCTTTGAGATCTGGGGCGAGGGCCTCACCGCCCGCGCCTTCTGCCATGAGATCGACCATCTGGACGGGGTGCTGTTTTTGGAGCACAGCAGCCGCATCCTGACGGATGAGGAGCTGGAAGCCCTCTCCGAGAAGGATTGAGGTGATTTCTTGAAGGTACTGTTCATGGGCACGCCGGATTTCGCGGCAAAGTCCCTGGATGCGCTCTACAAGGCGGGAATCGAGGTCTGCGGCGTGTTTTCCCAGCCGGATAAGCCCCGGGGACGGGGCATGAAGCTGAGCCCCAGTCCGGTCAAGAGCCTGGCGCTGGAGCATGGCACTCCCGTCTATACACCCCGCAAGCTGCGGGATGGCTCCGCCCTCCGGCTGATCGAGGAGCTGGCGCCGGATCTCATTGCCGTGGTGGCCTACGGTCGTATCCTGCCGGAGGAGATCCTGAACTACCCCCATCTGGGCTCTGTGAATATGCACGGATCCCTTCTTCCCAAGTACCGGGGCGCAGCTCCGGTGCAGTGGGCCCTCATCCGTGGGGAGAAAAAAACCGGCGTGACCGCCATGTATATGGCGCCGGAGCTGGATGCCGGAGATATGATCGACAAGGTGGAGACGGAGATCGGGCCGGAGGAGGATTTCGGCTCCCTCTATGAGCGCCTGGGAGATTTGGCGGCGGAGCTTCTGGTGAAGACGGTTTCCCGTCTCGCGGAGGGGAAGGTGGAGCGGGAGCCCCAGAACGGCGCCCTTGCCACCTTTGCGCCCCCCATCACCAAAGAAATGCGCCCCCTTCATTGGGAGGAGAGCGCTGTCACCCTGCAGAATCTGGTCCGGGGACTCTCGCCCGCTCCCGCGGCGGAGGGAGAGATCGCCGGGATCCGCTTCAAGATCTTTGCCGCAAAGGCGGAGAACTTCGAAGGCAACGATCAGCCGGGAACCGTGCTTTCCGCGGATAAGAAGGGGATCCTGGTTCGCTGCGGCGAGGGCGCTTTGCGGATCACCCAGCTGCAGGCCCCCGGAGGCAAACGGATGTCCGCCGCCGACTATCTCCGGGGGCATCCCCTCAGCCTGTGAACGCCAGAGAGTTGGCTCTGAACGCCTGTGCCCGCCTGCGCCGGGAGGGGGATCAGAGCTTTGAGAAGAATCTGGAGCTGCTTCGCCGGGAGGGGGCCCAGGATCCCAGAGACAGGGATCTGGCGGAGCGGATCTATATCGGCGCCTTTCAGAATCGGGATTTTCTGCAGGCAGCTCTAGCCCCTTATGTCCGGGGCAAGCAGCATCCCCTTTTGAAGGATATCCTGCTCACCGGGGCCTATCAGCTCCTGTTTTTGGACCGAGTCCCGGCCTCCGCTGCGGTGAATGAGGCGGTGAAGCTCTGCCGCAGGCGTCTCAATGCCGGGGCCGCTTCCACGGCCAACGCCATTTTGCGGCGGGTCTCGACCCTTACTCTGGAGACGGTGCCGCTGGACGCCCCGGAGGGGAGCGCGGCCCATCTCGCCTGCCGATACAGTCACCCCCTCTGGCTGGTGGAGGAGCTTCTGGATCGCATCGGCTATGACCGGACCCGCCGCTTTCTGGAGCTGGACAACACCCCCTCCGGGGTCACCATTCAGTGGAATACGCTGCCGGGCCGCCCTGCGGGGCCGGATCCGGACTTTGATGAGGAGGCACGCCGCTGGCCCGGTGTGGAGGACTGTGTTACCGTCCCCACGCTGACGAAGGCGCTGCGGGAACGGATGGAGGCGGGGGACTGCTTTGTGCAGGATCTCTCCGCCCGACTGGCCGTACTGGCCGCCGATCCCCAACCGGGGGAGACGGTGCTGGACCCCTGCGCCGCCCCCGGCGGAAAGACCTTCTCCGCCATCCTTGCCATGAAGGGAGAGGGGCGCGTCATCGCCGGGGATTTCAGTTCCGGTCGACTCGGGCGCATGGAGGAGAATCTTCGCCGCCTTGGCATGGAAAAGCTGGCGGAGCTTCGTTATAGGGACGCCGCCCAGCCGGGCGCCTATGAGGATATCCTGGCGGACCGGGTTTTGGTGGACGCCCCCTGCTCTGGCTTCGGCACCATCCGAAAGAAGCCGGAGATCCGATATAAAAAGCGGGAGGATCTTGGAACGCTTCCCGAATTACAACTGCGTATTCTGAAGGAGAGCGCCAAACGGGTGCGTCCCGGCGGCCTTCTTCTGTATTCCACCTGTACGATCTTCCGGCAGGAGAATGAGGAAGTGGTTGCCCGCTTCCTTAGGGAGGAGAAGACCTTTCATCCGGAAGCATTCACTCTGCCGGAGCCTTTCGGTATCGCCCGGGAGGGGATGATGACCATCTGGCCGGACCAGGCGGAGAGCGACGGATTCTTTATTGCGAGGTTGAGAAAGAGCGATGAATGAGCTGAGGGACATCAAATCCATGCTCCCGGGGGAGCTGGAGGAGGCCTTCCGGGAGATGGGGCTTCCCGCCTACCGGTCAAAACAGGTTTTCTCCTGGCTGCAGAAGGGGGCAGGGAGCTTTGAGGAGATGCAGAATCTTCCCCAGAGCCTGCGCGAGTCCCTTTCCCGTGAATATATGATCACAGCCCCCAAGGTGCTGCGAAAACAGGTCTCCCGGAAGGACGGAACGATCAAATACCTGTGGGAGCTCAGTGACGGGAACAGCGTGGAGAGCGTGGTCATGCGCTATCACTATGGCAATACCGTCTGCATTTCCTCCCAGGTGGGCTGTGCCATGGGCTGCGCTTTCTGTGCCAGTACCATCGGCGGCCTCGTCCGCAGCCTCCGCCCCTCGGAGCTGTTGGATCAGGTGCTGTTCTCCCAGCTGGATTCCGGCCTGCCCATCAGCCATATCGTGCTTATGGGCATCGGCGAGCCCTTGAACAATCTGGAAAATGTGCTCCGTTTTTTGGAACTTGTGAACGATCCCAAGGGTCTCAATATCGGGATGCGGCATATTACCATCTCCACCTGCGGCCTGACGGAAAACATTGACAAATTGGCGGAGCATCATATACAATTAACGTTAACGGTGTCTCTGCACGCGCCGGATGACGAGACCCGGAACCGGATCATGCCGGTGAACCGGGCCTATGGCGTGGAAAAGGTGGTGGAAACCTGCCGGCGGTACTATGCCGTCACAGGCCGCCGCGTCTCCTTTGAGTACGCCATGATCGACGGCGTCAACGACACCCCCCGCCATGCGGAGGCGCTCTGCGCCCTCCTGAAGGGCGGCGGATTCCATGTCAACCTCATCCCCCTTAACCGGGTGGAGGAGAGCCCATTGAAGCCAAGTACCCCCGAGAACCTGAAAAAATTCCGCGAGATCCTGGATCAGCACGGCATCAATCACACCGTCCGCCGCAGGCTTGGCAGCGATATTGACGCCAGCTGCGGCCAGCTGCGGAGAAAGACCATTTCGGCGAGGTGAGTATGGAATTTTTTGGATTGACCGACATTGGCCGCGTGAGAAAGCATAATGAGGATTTTTACCTCTGCAGCCATTCCGACGACGGGGAATGGCAGCTTTTGCTGCTCTGCGACGGGATGGGCGGGGCCCAGGCCGGTGACGTGGCCAGTGAGCTTGCTGCCCGGGTCTTTTCCGAATATTTTAGCTCCATGGTTGGCAATACTTATGATGACGAGGAGGTCGTGGGCAAGCTGATGCTGGAGGGCCTGCGGGCCGCCAACGACGCCGTCCATCAGATGAGCCTCTCTGACTATACCTGTCGGGGCATGGGGACCACGCTGGTGGCCGCCTTTGTCTCCCGGGAGAACGCGGTCCTGCTGAATGTGGGGGACAGCCGCGCCTACCTCTATCATGGCGGTCAGCTTCTTCAGGTCACCCGGGATCATTCCTATGTCCAGAATCTGGTGGATATGGGGGAGATCACGCCCCTTGAAGCCCGCACCCATTCCAATCGAAACATCATCACCCGCGCTGTGGGGACCAAAGAGACGGTGCGGGGAGATCTCTTCCATCCCGTTCTGTCGGACGGAGACCGGCTGCTCCTCTGCTCGGACGGTCTCACCGATCTTGTGGAGGATGAGGAGCTGGCGGCGGCTTTGGGCCGCGGCACGGCGGAGGACACCTGCAGAGAGCTGGTGGATCTGGCGCTGGAGCGGGGGGCAAAGGACAATGTCACCGTTCTGGTGCTGGAGAAATAAGTTCTTTCGTATTGATAAGGAGCCAATGCTTTGAGCAATCAAATGATCGGACAGTACCTGGATAACAGGTATGAAATCATCAGCAAGATCGGGTCCGGCGGCATGGCGGATGTGTATAAGGCGCGGGATCACCGCCTCAACCGCTTTGTGGCTGTAAAGATCCTGAAGACGGAGCTTGCGGCCAATGAGAGCTTCCGCCGTCAGTTCCATAATGAGAGCCAGGCCATCGCGACCCTGTCCAATCCCAACATCGTCGCGGTCTATGACGTGAGCAAGACCCAGGACCTGGAATACATCGTCATGGAGCTCATCTCCGGGATCACGCTGAAACAGTATATCGACCAGAAGGGCTTACTCAACTGGAAGGAGACGGTTCACTTCGCCTCCCAGATCGCCCGCGCGCTGAGCCATGCCCACTCCCGGGGCATCATCCACCGGGACATCAAGCCCCAGAACATCATGATCCTGAAGGACGGCAGCGTCAAGGTGGCCGATTTCGGCATTGCCCAGCTGCGCAATACGGAGAACACCATGACCGAGGAGGCCATCGGCTCCGTCCACTATATCTCCCCGGAGCAGGCCAAGGGCGTCCATGTGGACAACCGCAGCGATATCTATTCCCTGGGTGTGGTCATGTATGAAATGCTGACGGGCCGCCTTCCCTTTGAGGGGGATACGGCCGTGGCTATCGCCATCCAGCACATCTCCGCCGTTCCCAAGATGCCGCGGGAGATCAACCCCGATATTCCCGAGGGGCTGGAGGCCATCACCATGCACGCCATGGAGGCCAACCTCAGCCGCCGCTATGATTCCGTGGACAAGCTTCTCAAGGATCTGGAGGAGTTCCGCAAGGATCCGGAGAAGAAGTTTGATTTTAACCGGATCGCTCCCCGGGGGGCGGATCCGCTGGTCCCCCAGGAGGAGAAGAAGAAAAAGAAGAGCAGCATCGTCAAGACCACCTGGGGCAAGAAGCAGCTCTCCATGGATGAATACCGGTCAAACCGGCGCACCGCCGCCAATACCTCGGTGCTCATCGGCGTTTTCGGCACCATCGTGCTCTTCTGCGTGCTGGTGGTGTTCATGTGGAATTTCTTCCTGCGGGACATTCTGGACCCCCAGGAGGATCGGGTGACCATCCCGGAGTTCATCGGCAGCGATGTGGAGTCTGTCCTGGCGGACAGCTACTATGCCAAATACTTCAGGTTCACCACCACCTATGAATACAGCAGCGCCTTCTCCAAGGGCTACATCATCGACCAGAGCATCTCCAAGAACCGGCAGATGACGGTGCAGAAGAAGGGGATCGAGATCGAGCTGACGGTATCCCAGGGCCCCGCGGATGTGTATATGCCCAATCTCGCCAACATGGACTATCGCGAGGCCAAGCATTTGCTGGAGGAATACAAGCTGAATCTGGATATTCAGATGTCCGGTGAGCCCAACAAGAATGTGACCGCCGGCCACGTGACGGAGCAGTTCCCCGCCGCGGATGAGCTTCTGGAGAAGGGGCAGACCGTATTTGTCTATTACAGCATGGGCCCGGAGACCGTCTATGTCACGGTGCCCCAGCTCATCGGCCTTACCGAAAGCCAGGCCATTGCCATCCTGGACAGCTACCATATCTCCTATCGCTTTGAGTATTACGAGACCACCAAGGCGAACAAGGGCGTCATCTATTATCAGAGCGTTTCCAAGGGCGGCTCCGTGAAGGAATATGGGCGCATTACCCTCTACGTGTCCCTCGGCACCGGTGACTCCTGATGGCCCGGGGGACGATTATGAAGGCCCTCAGCGGCTTCTACTATGTGCTGGGATCGGAAGGAATCGAGCGCTGTAAGCCCCGGGGGGTCTTTCGTAAAAACGGGATCACGCCCCTGGTGGGGGATGAGGTGATCTATACGGCGGAGGGGAGCGGCGATGGTACCATTACCGAGCTCCTTCCCCGAAAGAATGCTCTGCGCC
>CAMNAO010000013.1 GCA_946531435.1 uncultured Clostridia bacterium | reverse complement strand
ACTCCTCGATGATGGGGGCGTGGACCTTGTCGCTCTTCACGGCGTGATAGCCGGTACGCTCGAACTTGTCACTGATCTTATTGCCGGAGGCGATGCCGAAGAAGTCGGCGGCGTCCATGTGCTCCCTGTCCGCCAGAGAAACGGTGAAGGCCTTGCTGGCCTTGATGTTCAGCCAGGTGCGCTTCCCTTCCCCGATAAAGAGGATGATCTTGTCATCGTCACAGATCTGACCCCAGGCCACATTCATCACGTTGACCTTCTCGTTCTCGTCGTACGCAGCCACCATCAGCACCGGCATGGGATAGACCGCCTGCACCAGGCCCAAATCTTTTTTCATTTTGTCTGCTCCTTTGCTCCGGAAAGGCGGGATCGCCTTTCGGTTTTGTGATACTTTTATTATAGTCGGCGGCGGCGTTTTTGCAAGTCCGGGACAGCGGCTTATTTCATCCGGAAGGTGACGGTCACATTGGCGGTAATCTCCGTCTCCCCCGGCTGCAGGGAGACGCTCTCGTCCTTTGCCATCTCCATATCGAAGGAGGCGTTGCTGACCGCGTCCCGTCCGTAACGGGCGGAGGTGTCCTGCCAGCCCTCGGTAACGACGACGGCCTCTCCCAGGCTTTTCCCGGCGGCGGCAGCCAAAACCTCAGCCTTCTGACGGGCAGCGGATACCGCCTGGGTCAGGGCATCCTGATACGCCTCATCGTAGCCGCTGCAAAGGAAGCGGACACTCTCCACACGGTTGATCCCCGCCTCCACGCAGGCGGTCAAAAGGCTGCCCACCGCTGCGATATCCTGATCCTGGACGGACAGGGTGGTCTGGGCGACATAGCCGGTGATCTGCGGCTCTTTGTCGCCGTAATAGTCATACTGGGGATAGATGCTGTAATTGGTGGTTTGGATGCTCTTCTCCTCCACGCCACGGTCGACCAGCACCTGGGTCACCCGGCTGACAAGCTCGCTGTTTTTACTCTGGGCCTCTTCTGCGGTGGCCTCCTGACTGGTGACGCCGAAGGTGACAATGGCCTTGTCCGGCGTGATCCTTACGGTGCCGGAGGCAGAGACGGTGATCTCCGGCTGGGTGTTCGGGGACAGGTTGACACTCCCCCCGCAGGCGCTGAGCCCCAGCATCAGTGCAAGCCCCAAAGCGGCGCAGACGGCCCCGGTTCCGATGTTTTTCATTCTCTTTTCCTCCTTTGGGATGATTTCAAATCTCACAGGATTCTCCGTCCGGAAGCAAGGACCGATCCCCCCCTCCGGCTCTGTCATAATAGACGCGGCAGCGGGAGAAAAGTTCCGCGCTCCGGGGACTCCCGGGAAAAAGGATGCTGCGCCGCTTCGCCCCGCAAGGGCGGGACATTTGCCCATGCGCTGCAGGCACATATCAACGGCAAAGCGCCATCGCTGCCGAAGGCAGCAGCCTTTGCCCGGCAGGGAAATACGTTCAAAAGCGCCTTTTGCCGTGGCAGGCAAAAGGCGCTTTTTGCTGCGCAAGAGCGCAGAAAAGTGTACCAAAGCATAGAAGGGGTGCTTAAACGCACACCAAAAGTATCGACACTATATAGAGTTCAAATATCTCTGCAGCACTTCTTCATTATCGCTCTCGTTTGTAGTAGAACCCTCGTGAAGCTCGTTGCAGATCCAAGCGTAATAATCTGAAATGGCTTCAATGAATGAGTATAGAATTTCCTTCATCGTTGAATGTTCTGTTCGCACAGGCAGACGTATCTCGGGAATATCGTCCGGATTGTTGAACACGGGATATTCAGAAAAATCTGACCAATAGAACAGGTATCCTACCCGTTTCCCTTTTCGACTGACAAGATAATGCTTGTACTCAAAATCTACCCACAGGGTAATCGGAATTCGATAGTTGCTCTCAACCCATCGAATAAAACGGCACAATTCCTCTCTTGTTTCGGTGGGAATCTTTTTGTCAAAACCTATATCAAACCCAGACTGGATGTTCTCCGAAGTTTGAATCTGTATGGATTGTGCCTTATCCCAAATGTTCATTTTCACCCCTCCATGCTTTTCATTTAGCGCAGTATTTATATCATTTATATCAATTGTTCGCGCCGAAAGCAATAAAAACCTCTTTTGCCGTGGTAGGCAAAAGGCGCTTTTTGCTGCGCAAGAGCGCTCAGAAGTACACCATACCACAGAAAGAACGAGTAAACGTGTACCGGCAATCAAATGATTAAGCTTTGAATGAAAGATTTCAATTCTATTCGTAATTGTTTAGATTTTCTATCGCATCAATGAGATTTCGATACTTCATCAGATCATCTGAGCCGAGCTCGTATTCTTTTCTTTCTGTTTCAGTACGGTAAACATCCCAAAGCAACTGCAGGTCATCTTTTGTTCCGCACTTTCCCAAAAGCCAGGCAGCGTAGACCTTTGCATCCGGGGACGCCTTACCTGTGATAATTGTATGGCATATTGAGCGCAAATCTTTAACTCCGTTAGCGTAAAGGAACTCTAAATTCAAGTCGCATATGGAATCTGATACATCTGCTTGCAGTTTTTTCATTATATCAGTGATTTGCTCAGGACTTCGGTGATACCATTCTTTATAGAACGCCCCAAGTTCATCAATATCTCTGTAGGATATTCTTCCGACCACCTTACGGATATAGAAACTACCGAATATCAAATCAATAAATCCATCTGCAAGGCCAATTCGGAATTGATAGAGCTTTCTTTTTGTCCTTTGCTGTTGCTCATTCAGCCATGCCGTTTTCTTGAATCGCCCGTTTATAACTTCAGACGTTCGTAATTCTGTCACAGAACGGAAGCCGTAAACGCCGGAGAAATGAAGGATGTATGTATAGCGAATATCGTCAAATGCTGCCCCTCTGTCATTTTCCCAATCCCGGCAGCATTGCATCTGAATAACGAGGTCGCGTTTATCGTTATTCAATTAAACTGAACGGATTACACTATCATGAAAATAATCCGACAGGAGAAATTTCCTGGCTGCTTTTTGCAGAGGGAAGTCAGCATCAAAATCATAGTAGTTATACATGATACACCTCAAAAATACTGTGAGAACAAAACGAAGAGGTTCGGAAAGAAGGATTACTACCTTTTTAACAAAAACGGGGTTATCGTTACATTTCGTAACGTCTAGCTGTTATGAATTATACTCAATTAAATCTTGGCTCTTTGGAAACGCTTCTTTGTATTTCTCAACAATTTCCTTGTTCTTGCTAAGAATAAGGATCAGCGAACTATCCCACGGTACAATTTCTGTCAATGCAAGAGGATGCTGAATGGTGAGAGGATTTTTCCAAAAACCTTCATATCCTTTCGACACCGGAAGTGGATGTTTCAAAATATCTTTCAAAGAAACACTTTTTTCAAATCCGGAAAGGACGCCCCAGATCCATTGAGAATCGTCTTCCGTAATAATTTTTGTAAGTTCTTCGCCGGACAAAAAGTGGTAATCCGGTGCAGGAACCGCAATCGGCTTTCCGTTTTCATGCTGCCAATGCACACTCGTATTGAGTGCATCTAATTTGTCACTGTGGGCTATAATCTCGGTGTCTGTAATCAGCCAATTATACTCGACCTGAGTATTGCCTATAGCGTCAAAAACAGCTTTAAGGTAGGTATGAAAGCGATGACTCGCTGAGTCGATCACGCCATAAACCATATGCTTCCCTCCGATCATAATCTACTAATCTATTCTTTGCATCGCATCTTGATAAAGAATCGAACGGGCAGCCTAGTCGATGAAACGCAGGATCTCGCCGAACACAGCGGGATCGGGCTCCATCATCCTCTTGGCGGGCTTGTCTTTGAAAAACGCTCTTTTCTCCGATGCTGTATTCAGTTTCTTTTCGTTCACCGCGCGATAGTATTCGCCGATCCAAGCGTTCATGGTATCCAGCGCCTCATAGGTATACTGCGGCATATGCTTTTTGTTTTCGACCGTTATAACGCGCACATTTGGATTACCGAGCTTCATTGCTTGCGCGGCGTTGTACTTGTAACTGACCACCGGGTCGTCTGTCGAATGGATCCACAGGATGTTATCATGCGTGGACGCAAGATAGGCTCGATTGTCTAAAGCTCCAAAGCGTGGGACGAGCCTCTTTTCATATCTTTTTACGCAGTTGGCAAGGATGCGCAGCTTCACAAAATCCATCATTTCGTCAGCAATATTCATAAATCCCGAGATGATAACCGCCCGCCTCATATCAGGCAGGTAATTCGCGAGGTTCAGTGCAGTATAGCCGCCGAGCGAGTGGCCTACCGGGATGATCTCCTCCTTCGGGTCAAGAAGCTCCAGCAGTTCCAATGCGTCTTGCGTCGGTGCATTGACGGAAGTCAGGCGTTCTCCGCCTGAAGCGCCGCAGCCGGCATAATCAAAAGCTGCGACCCTGAATCCGGCTCGGCATAATTGCTCGATATCGACCGTATATGGAGTATGTCCGGGACCGAGGCCATGGCAGAACAGGATCAGGGTATCCTTTCTGTAATCCGCATAATAATAGATACAATAACGGATCATTAAGCCGCCCGAATTCTGAAACGAACCCGGCTCACAGACAAGACCCGGATAATCCGCATAACCGGGAAATGGAATACCTTCATCCATATCATAGCGTTTCATGAAGCTTTCTTTATACTTCTTAACGATCATGTCCGCTGCTTCTCCTTTGCAAAACTCGGTTTATCGCGATTTTTTTACCCGAAAAGCATGTATTTTTCAATAGATTATTAAAGTAATGATGCCGGCGAAACAAATTGCCGCGCCGTTGGTGAAATCCGTCCACACACCGCTTTGCACTCGCCCTGCGGGGCAAAACCCGGCCGCGGAAAACGCAACACTGTTGCGTTTCCTTATCGCGGCTTCGAGTCCCTTCATCAATGCCAAATAACAGAGGGTACCCGCTGGGTACCCTCTGTTATTTGGTGGAGGCGGCGGGAATCGAACCCGCGTCCAAAAACCCATCCACAGCTCTTTCTCCGGGCGCAGACGGTTATTTCGGGCCGAGGCCCATTTCCCTAACCGGACAGCAAGCCGTCACGCGGCCCGGGTCGGTAGCTTCATGATTCCTGGTGCGGGCAAAGCTTACCGCACGCATGTTCGCCACTAAGTGACGCCCATTCCGAGGCCGTGGCCCTCATCGGATGGACGGGCCGGGCTTAAGCCGCAGCCAGAACAGGATAATCGTTGTTCTTTAATTTATAAAAAGCCGCCATTTTAAGGAGGCTGGCGCCCTCCGCCCGCTGGACCTGTTTCCGAATCCCTGTCGAAACCAGTACGCCCCCCTGTGACCCGGGGCTTTCGCCCCGGGGATAAACCGGGAGAAGAATTACCGATAGCTGGGGTACTTGGCAAACTCCTGGGGCTCATAGCCGTTGCGATCCACGGTGACGGTGGCCATCCGCTGATCCTGAAGGGGCTTGTCATTATAGTTGCACTTGACGGAAGCAATGGCGTCCACCGTCTCCATGCCCTCCGTCACCTTGCCGAAGGCGGCATAGCTGCCGTCCAGGTGAGGGGCGTCCTCATGCATGATGAAGAACTGACTGCCGGCGGAGTTGGGCATGCCGCTGCGGGCCATGGAGATGACGCCGCGGGTGTGCTTCAGATTGTTGGCAACGCCGTTCTGCTTGAACTCACCCTTGATGCAGTAGCCTGGACCGCCGATGCCCACGCCCTTGGGGTCGCCGCCCTGGATCATGAAGCCGGGGATGACCCGGTGGAAGATGAGCCCGTTATAGAAACCCTTCTCCGCCAGGGAGACAAAGTTGGCAACGGAAATGGGAGCGACGTCGGGGTAGAGCTCCAGCTTGATCTCAGAGCCGTTTTCCATCGTAATGGTGATCTTGGGATTTGCCATGATGTTATCCTCTCTTCTTATTTAATGATTCGCCTCACGCAGGGAACGCTGGATCGTCCGCTCCATATCCCGCTTGGCGGCGCTGTCACGCTTATCATAGAGCTTTTTGCCCCGGGCGAGGCCCACCTGGACCTTCACCAGGGAGTCCTTGAGATAGATCTCCGTGGGGACCAAGGTCAGACCGTCCTGGGCGATCTTGGCGCCGAGTCGCTGAATCTCCCGCTTATGCATGAGCAGCCGCTTGGGCCGGTCCGGATCCCGGTTGAAGATATTACCCTTCTCATAGGGGCTGATGTGCATCCCGTGGACAAAAAGCTGTCCATCCTTCACGGTGCAGAAGGCGTCCTTTAAGTTGACGGTGCCCAGCCGGATGGACTTCACCTCCGTGCCAAAGAGCTCCACGCCCGCCTCATAGGTCTCCTCAATAAAATAGTCGTGATAGGCGCGGCGGTTGCGGGTGATGGATTTCACCCCCGGTACCTTGGCCATAGGGCACCTCCTTTCCCATTGGATGAGGTTTCTGCGGGCAGCGAACTCTCACTGCCGTATCTCAGTCATTATACCCCAAACCCGATCCCTTGAAAAGGGGAAAATTGGAATTTTTCGTGAATTCTGCGCCCTTCAGCCAAAGAACCGTTGAAGGCCCTCCACCGCATCGGGCCCCAGCAGGAGCTTCGACTGCGCCCCGGCAGAGGTGGGTGCCCTGCGTCCCAGATCCCAGAAGCCCGGGGGCAGCGCTGCCGTCTCCTTCAATTCCAGAAGATAGCCCCGTTCCGCGGCATAAAGGCGGCTCTCCCCTGCCTTCTTCAGGAGAGCGGCGGCCCTGAGAAGCGTCTCCAGATCCGGAAACCAGAAGAGGCACCGCTGCTCCCCCTCCCGCAGGAACAGAAGGGTCTCCCGCCGTCCCCGGTAAATCTCCGCCCTGACGTTTTGAAGATCCAAAAGGCGGGCGGCCTCCTCCGCCGGCTCCGCTCCGCCCGCCTCCATGGCCTGAAGCTCCTCTACAGGAACCAGAACCGTCCAGGTTCCGTCAAGTTTTTCCGCAAGCATTTCCCCAGCCCCCTTTGGGGAGGATTATACACCGGAAAATGCAAAAAAGCGCTGGTAAATGGCGGAAGCCTTTGACGAAGGGGGGCAAGGCGCATATAATAGGGATGAGAGACAAAGAAGGATCGGGAGGCAGCAGCATGGACCATTCCATCACCATGGAGCCCATTGCCCATATTCACACGGATTTCGGGACCAAATTCGGCGTTCCCCGGCAGAGCGGCCTTGTGGACGCGCTGGAGGCCAGGATCGTTTTCACCCCGCCCTATCGAAGCCGCGACGCCCTTCGGGGGATCGAGGATTTCAGCCATCTCTGGCTCCTCTGGTACTTTTCCGAAGCGGCGGGACGGCCCTGGTCCCCTACCGTCCGCCCGCCACGTCTGGGGGGCAACACCCGGATGGGGGTCTTCGCCACCCGTTCCCCCTTCCGGCCCAATAACATCGCCCTCTCCTCCGTTCGGCTTTTGGGGCTGGAGGAGAATAGCCAGGGGCCGGTGCTGCTGGTGGCGGGCGCAGACCTGATGGACGGGACCCCCATTCTGGACATCAAGCCCTATCTCCCCTACACCGACAGCCATCCGGAGGCCACCGGCGGCTTTACGGATGCCGTGGATTTTCCCCATCTTGAAGTGGACGTTCCGGAGGCGCTGCTTCGTTTGGTTCCCGAGGAGAAGCGACAGGCCCTCCTGGGGGTCCTGGCTGAGGATCCCCGGCCCTCCTACCAGAAGGACCCCAACCGGGTCTACGGCTTCCGCTTCGGCGGCCTGGAGCTGCGTTTTACCGTCAATGGGGATCGGCTCACGGTCACGGAGCTCACCCCTGCAGAGTAGCGTACTTGCATCAAAAGCTCATGTATTAACCCATTGGTCACAGAAAGTATTGAAGCACAACAGAGAAAAGGAGGTTTTTATGTCAACCACAGCAAAGGATATTCTTGCACGCATTCAATCGGAAGGCATTGAGATGGTAGACTTCAAGATCGTGGACATCGGCGGAAGCTTCCGCCATGTGACCATCCCCGCCACCAATTTCACGGAGGAGCTGATGGAGGCCGGCATCGGCTTCGACGCCTCCAACTACGGCTATGCCGTGGTGGAGAAGAGCGACATGGTCTACATCCCGGATCTGGACACCGCCATGATCGACCCCTTCTGCGGCGTAAAGACCCTCTCCATGATCGGCAACGCCATGATCATCGACGAGCCGAAAAACCGTCCCCTGGCCCAGTACCCCAGGAACGTGGCCCAGGCGGCGGAGAACTATCTTAAGAGCACCGGCATCGCGGATACCATGCTGATCCTTCCGGAATTTGAGTTCTATCTCTTTGACGAGGTGGGCTGGCAGGTGGAGCACAACAGCATCGGCGTCCACCTGAACGCGCCCCAGGCCCACTGGAACAGCGCCCTGGAGGGCAGCGGAAACGTGGTCCCCGCCCAGAAGCACTACCACATTGCCAAGCCTCAGGACGTAAGCTATGAATGCCGCAGCGAAATGTGTCTGGAGATCGAAAAGGCCGGGATCCCCGTGAAGTATCACCATCCGGAGGTGGGCGCCGCCGGGCAGTTCGAGATTGAGCCCCTGATGGGGCCCATGTCAAAGATGGCGGACGGCACCATGCTGGTGAAGTACATCATCCGCAATGTGGCCCGGAAATACGGCTTCACCGCCACCCTGATGCCGAAGCCGGTCTACGGCGAGGCGGGCAGCGGCATGCATGTCCACATGCTGCTCCTCAAAAACGGGGAGCCGGTCTTCTCCGACGACGGGGGTTACTCCCATCTGAGCCGGGAAGCCCACTGGTTTATGGGCGGCCTTCTGCAGCACATCGATTCTCTCTGCGCCATTACCAACCCCTCCACCAACAGCTTCAAGCGTCTGGTCCCCGGCTTTGAGGCCCCGGTGACCGTTGGCTACGCCACCAGCAACCGCAGCGCCGTCATCCGCATCCCCGCTTACGCCAAATCTCCCAAGGAGCGGCGCTTTGAGCTGCGAAATCCCGACGCCACCTGCAATCCCTACTATGCCTATGCCGCCATCCTCATGGCGGGCATTGACGGGATCCGGAACCGGATCGACCCCCACGAAAACGGCTGGGGTCCCTATGACCGGAACCTCTACGACCTCAGCCCCGAGGAGAAGGCCAGGCTCCGCCAGCTTCCCACCCGCCTGGAGGACGCGCTGGACGCGCTGGAGCAGGATCACGACTATCTGACCCGGGGCGGCGTCTTCCCCCCGGAGCTTCTGAACACCCTCATCAAAATCAAGCGGGCCGAGTGCCGGGAGCTCAACCAGATCCCCCACCCCGCGGAGTTTGATCGATACTTTAATCTCTGAGCAGAAAACCGCATGCCATAAGAAGATTTCTCTGCAAATATAATAAGCAAAGCGCCCTGCCGGGGCCATCTGACGACTGAACCGCCGGATGGCCCCGGCTTTCCATGCTTTCTTCGACGAATACTGCGGGCCCTGCGGGGGCAGAATAGAAACATCTTTTACCTGCTTATTCATCTATAACCGGAGGATCGTTATGAAAGCCATCGTAATGGCCGGCGGCGAGGGGACCCGTCTCAGACCCCTGACCGCAGACATGCCCAAGCCCATGGCCCCCCTGCTGGGCCGTCCCGTGTTGGAGCATATGCTCCGGCTCTTAAAGCGCTGCGGTGTGACGGAAGCCCTGCTTACCCTGGGATACATGGCCGGGGAGATCGAGAGCTGGGCCAAAGCGCAGCCCGTGGAGGGGCTGCAGATCGACTGTCAACGGGAGACAAGGCCCCTGGGAACGGCGGGCAGCGTCAAGGCCGCCGCCGAATGGCTGGGAAGTGAGCCCTTTCTTGTGGTCTCCGGGGACGCGGTGTGCGACTTTGATCTTCGGAAGGCCATCGCCGCCCATCGTGAGAAGAAAGCGGAAGCCTTGCTGGTGCTGACGGCAGCCGAGGACCCCGGCGAGTACGGCAGCGTAGTTACGGACCGGGAGGGACAGATCCTTGCTTTTCTGGAAAAGCCCAGAGCGGACAGGGTCGCCACAGATCTCATCAACACCGGGATCTACCTGCTCTCCCCCTCCGTTCTGGAGCGCATCCCCGAGGGGACGCCCTATGACTTCGGACGGGACCTCTTTCCCCGTATGCTGGAGGAGAGCGCGTCCCTCTGCGGGCTGCGCCTCAACGGATACTGGTGTGATGTGGGCAGCATCCCCGCCTATCTGGGCTGCTGTCGGGACGCGCTTTTGGGCCGCATCCGTCTTGATACCGCGGCCCCCCTTCGGAAAAACGGCGTATGGAGCGTCGATCCCCTGCCCGATCAGGTGACCATTCTTCCCCCGGTCTATCTGGGGAAGGGGCTCTCCCTGGAGGCGGGTTCGGTCATCGGCCCCAACGCCGTTCTGGAGGACGACAGCGCTGTGGCGGCGGGCGCCAGGGTCACCGGCTCCGTAGTCGTTGGGGCCTCCCTGCGGCGGGGAGCCGTGGTCTCGGGCTCCTGGCTGGGGACGGGCGCCGTTATCGGGGAGCGGGCCATCGTCAGCGACGGCTGCGCCGTGGGTTCCGGCGCCGTGGCCGGGGCCTGCAGCTTTTTGGAGCCCGGGACCCGGCTTTGGCCCCGGCGGGACGTCCCCCAGGGGGAGCGGGTCAGCGGCAGCTTTGAGGACCGACCCATCCGAGGTCCCCTGCGCTTCCAGGCCGGGGGCGTCATCTCCGGGGAATGGAATGCCCAGATCACACCGGAGGCCTGCTTCCAGCTGGGCTGCGCCATGGCAAAGGGGCGGGAGCGGGTGCATTTGGCGGCCGCAGGCGGCGCCGCCGCCCAGCTGGTGCTGGCGGCGCTGGAATGCGGCATCCGCGCCGGGGGCGCCGCCGCTTTGGAGTGCGACGCCGATCAGGAGTTCGTACTGGCGCGGGCCGCCTATCAGGAGGCGAGCCCCCTCTCCCTCTTTGCCCGGGAGACGGCAGGGCGCATCTCCCTCTCCCTCTATGGCGCTGACGGCCGGCAGATCCCCCGGGATCTGGAGCGCAGTCTGGAGGCCGGCGCCGCGGGCAGCCTGCACATCGCCCCCGCTGAGAACACCGGCCGTCTTCTTCGCCGGGTGGGCTATCCCGAAGCCATCGCACGGGAGGCGGCGGCGGTCATCTCCCCCAGAGCCATAGCCTCCGTCCGGGGAGACGGGCCGGAGGCCTCCCTTCTGCGCCGGGCCATGGAGAAGGCGGGAATGAAGGAGCAGAGCACCGGCGCCCTTCTTCAGCCGGAGGAGGGAGGCTTTCTCCTGGCCGGGATCGACGAGGACGGCGTCCCCTTCTACGCCCGGGACGGCCTGATGCTGGCCACACTGGCCCGCCTGGATCGGGGCGACCGGGAACTCTCCCTGCCATCCTGGGCCCCTTACGCCGCCAAAACCCTGCTGCGCCGCTATCCGGGGGTATCCCTGCGGGAGGACGGTCCCCCCGACGGTGCCCTCTTCATGGCCGCAGATCTTCTGCAGGCCATGGACGGGCATACGCTCAAAGAGCTGCGGCGGCGGCTTCCCCGCTACGCCGTGGTGGAGTGTGAGGTTCCCATCCGTTATGGCGCGGCGGTGCTGCGCCGGGTGCGGGAGAGCTGCCGGGATATGGAGAGCGACACCGAAAACGGTCTCAGCCTTACGGGCGCCGGAGGCTCCGCCCGGATGCAGCCTCTCACAAGGGCCATCCGTATCTCCGCCGAGGCTGCCAGCTTTGAGGCGGCGGATGAGCTCTGTACCCGTTTAAAAGAACTTGCCCTCCAATCCGACCGGCTTTGAAGCGTCGGGCGGATGATTGATGGTAACTTTTTGAAGCGTCTTTGGAAAACTTCCTCCGTCGATGGTTTTTGTGGTTGAATCCTGCGGTCACGGGTGGTATAATTGAAGTATCCTAAATAATCCGCCATACGGCGACGGAAAGGAGCAACCAAGATGCTGAAATTGATTCCCGGTCTCAAAGGAGAGGGCAAGACCAAGAGCCTGATCGCGCTCGTGAACAAGGCCTCGGAGGAGGAAACCGGAAACGTGATCTGCATCGAACACGGCAACACTTTAACCTTCAACATTCCCTACAGCGTGCGTCTCGTACAACTGGGCGGAGTCTATACCACCGACTTCATCAAGGGCTTTCTTACCGGCATGCATGAGGGGAATTATGACATCACCCACATCTTTGTAGACGGCATCCATAAGATGCTGAAAAACGCTACGCCCCATGAGATCGAGAGCTTCTTCGACTGGTGCAATCAATTTGGCGAGAGCCAGGGCATTCGCTTCACCATGACCCTGAACACCGACGCCGACGCCGCCTCTCCCGAGGTGCGGAAGTATTTCTGATTCTCGACCTCTAATGCAAAAGCGCCCCGGGCCTCTTCCGCAGGGAAGAGGCCCGGGGATTCTTTTCGTATCCTTTCTCTTTCTTCAACCATGTATCCGGCGCTTTGTGCTTCTTCAGCACAAGGGAATAAGGCTTTGGGGTACGGATTGCCACGTCACCAACACAAGGTACCTCTTCGCCTTAGCCAATCGCCTTTGGCTCTTGGAGGCTCAGAGGAGCCCCCGGGCTGGTTCCTCGCAATGACATGCAGGTTAGGCAGCCGCTGCGGCTGTCGAGAATTCTCTGTCATTGCGAGGAGGAGCGAAGCGACGACGTGACAAGCCGTGTCTCTCGTCCTCTGCTTATTACACGTTACACGGGCGGATGTAGGCATCCGCCCCTACGGGGTGCGGCACAGGCACAGCGGGCCGTCGAGGGCGCCGGCCCCTACAAGGTGCTGATCAGGCGGGCGATCGCAGATCGCCCCTACGATGGATGCATCGGACGATTTCCCCTCATCCTGTGCCTCGTACTGCCCCCCTGGGGGAAAGGCGTTGGGGACGGAGTACGGATTGCCACGTCACCAGCCCCCGGGCTGGTTCCTCGCAATGACGTGCAAGTTGGGCAGCCGCTGCGTCTGCCGATTCTTCTCTGTCATTGCGAGGAGGAGCGAAGCGACGACGTGACATGTGAGCCCCCATATGAGCCCGCAGGCGAGTATCCGAAGCGCAACCGGGCGCAGCCCGGCTCTTAGCGCGGAGTGTGGCGAACATCCGTACGAGCGCCCGCAGGCGCCGTGCTGGGCGGGCAACCGAGCGAAGCGAGGCTCTTAGCCCGCCGCTGCGCAACCGAGCGAAGCGAGGCTCTTAGCGCGGAGTGTATCCGTGTCTCTCGTCCTCTGCCTCTTTCGCGGGTGGATGCGGGCGGATCAAGGCGGAGGGATCCGCCCCTACGGGGTGCGGTGCAGGCACGGCGGGCCGTCGAGGGCGTCGGCCCCTACAAAGTGCTGATCAGGCGGGCGATCAAAGATCGCCCCTACGGGGCAGAAATAAGGACGCAGAAGATCCCGTAGGGGACGATGCCCTCATCGTCCCATATATCCCCCGTCCCCCATCGCGGGCGGATCAAGGGATCCGCCCCTACGGAGTACGGTGCAGGATCCGCAGGCTGTCAAGAGGTACGGAGACAGAAGCCGTTTTGAGGCAGTCTCATTCTATAGGCGCAAGTGGACCGACGGTGACCCCTTTCACGCCGTCGCCAAAGTATGGTTCAGCGGATTCCAGCGGCCGCTGCGGTAATAGATTACATAAAGGACAAAGAGCAGCAGATTATGTGCGATCATACAGCCCCAGGCCGCCGCCAGGCCAAGGCCCAGGATCTGTGTACAGAGGAAGGTCCCCAGGATGCGGACGCCCCACATGCCGGAGATGTTAAAGACGAAGGGCACCACCGTCTTCCCCGCCCCCTGGAGCATGCCTTCGATGACGATGGAGACGCCATAGAAGGGCTCGGAACAGGCCACCATGCGAAGAACGGTGCTCCCCAGGCGAATCACCGCCTCATCCCGGCTGAAAATGCCCACCATTCTGGGGGCGAAGGCAAAGAGCAGGGCGCCGGAGAAGATCATCATCCCCACCTCCAGCGTCAGGATCACCACCGCCAGATCCCCCAGGCGTTTTCGATCCCGTGCGCCGATGGCGTTGCCCGTCAGGGTGGCGGCGGCGGTCATCATGCCGTAGCCGGGGATATAGAAGGCGGATTCCACCGTATTGGCCACGGTATGGGCGGCGGTGGACACGGCCCCCAGGGAGTTGATCATGGCCGCGAAGGCCACATAGCCCAGAGAAGCGCCGAAGCGCTGCAGCATGTTGGGGAAGGCCACCCGGAGACAGGGCTTCAGCACACCGGGGTCCGGCTTCAGAGACCGGCCGCGGGGCGAGATCTCGGGATGGCGGTAGATGGTGATGGTCATGACAAGGCCGCCCACCAGGAAGGAGACGGCGCTGGCCACGGCGGCGCCCACCACCCCCAGGCCTGCGCCCCAGACAGGAAGCGAGAGGCCCAGCAGGGAGACGCGCCGCGGCTCATAGATGAGCAGGAAGTTCAGCGTCACGTTGATGAGATTCACCGCGATCCCGTTTTTCATGGGGGTCTTGGTATCCCCCACCGCCCGCAGTACCGTGCCGAAGATCATCGACGCGGCCCTGGGCAGCATCGGCAGATAAAGGATAAAAAAATAGCGGGAGGCCAGGCCCCGAATGGCCGGGTCCACCTGCATCCACACCGGCACCCGGGAGCTGAGGGCCAGAGTCAGGGCGGTGGTCAGAAGGCCGATCACCAGCACCATCAGCACCGACTGGGCCACGGCCTTTTTGGCTCTTTCCCGCTCCCCGGCGCCGTAGGCCTGGGAGATATAGGCGAGAAAGCCCACCCCGAAGGCGGAGACCGTGCTGCCCACCAGCCAGTTTACGGTGGCGGTGGAGCCCACCGCGGCCGTGGCCGTGGTCCCCAGGGAGCCCACCATGGCCGTGTCGATATACTGTACCGCAGTATGCATCACCTGCTCCAGCATGGTCGGCCAGGCAAGGGTGAACACCGTTCCCAACATCGCCCGGTTAAACCGGGCCCTCCAACGCGTAACCAATGACATTTCTTCCTCCAAAGCGCCGCCGCTTAGCCGGACGGTGCCGCTTTGAACAAGCTGCGGCGTCCGTTTTCATAAACATGCCCGCACAGTATAGCATGGATCCGGGTTTGGGGCAAGGGCAGGCTTGATTTCCGCCGCCGGGAATGGTATGCTTGCCCAGAGATCATTTTCGGGAGGGGCCCATGGAAAAGGAGCGCAGCTATATCCAGGAGGTGGAGCGCAGCATCACCAAAACCTATCGGGAGAGGCTTTGGAGCCCCTTCCTCTCCGCCATCAACCGCTATGAGCTGATCTCCCCGGGGGACAGGATCGCGGTCTGCATCTCCGGCGGGAAGGACTCCATGCTATTGGCCAAGCTGATGCAGCTGCTGCAGCGGCACAGCCGCTTTCCCTTCGAGCTCACCTATCTCGTGATGGATCCCGGCTACAGCGCCCCCAACCGCCAAAGGATCCTGGAGAACGCGGAGAAGCTGCAGATCCCCATTACCGTTTTCGACAGCAACATCTTTGACGTGACGGATAGGACGGACCGCTCCCCCTGCTACCTCTGCGCCAAGATGCGCCGGGGCTTTCTCTACAGCAAGGCTCAGGAGCTGGGCTGCAGCAAGATCGCCCTGGGGCATCACTTCTCCGACGTCATTGAGACCACGGTGCTGAGCATGTTCTACGGATCTCAGCTGCAGGCCATGATCCCCAAGCTGAAGAGCCAGAACTTTGCCGGCATGGAGCTTATTCGCCCCCTCTACTGCGTCCATGAGGACGACATCATCGCCTGGTGCCGCTCAAACAATTTGAGCTTTCTGCAATGCGCCTGCCGCTTTACCGAGGAGGGGCCGGACGCCGCGGGAAGCCGCAAGCGCCAGGAGATCAAGGCCCTCCTGCGGGAGCTGAAAAAGGAGAATCCCAACATCGAAAACAGCATTTTCAACAGCATTCACGCCGTCAACATCGAGACCTTCCCCGGTTACAAGACGGGCGGGACCCTCCACAGCTTTCTGGAGGACTACGGAGACGGCGAGGGGATCCATCAGCGGATCCTTGGTGAGCGGCAGGAGTGAAGCCTTAACCACGAAGGGCGTCGATGGCGGTGCGGATGCGCTGGAGGGGCAGATCTGTCGGCAGCGTACAGTCCGCGCCCAGAAGGAAGGGTTCCTCCCCAAAATAGGCAGCGATGCGGCGCACCTCCCGGACAAGAGCCGGGTCGCTCCCGGAGGTGAGGGGGCCGTCATGATTGGGCAGCCCTCCCAGGATTCTGGCCTTGGGGAAGAGACGTCTCCCCTCCTCCAGGGAGAAGGGGGCCTCATATACGCCCCAGTTGACCACGTCGCAGAAGGGGCCATAATCCCGATAGCGCTCCATTCGCAGGCCGTCCTTGCAGATATGCAGGAAAACATGGGCGCCGGAGGAACGGATCTCCTTCAGGATCCGGAGATCCAGAGGCCTGATGAGGCGATTGAATTCTTCATCGCTGAAGTATCGCGTCTCGCCGCCCAGGGCGGCGTAGTAGATCCCGTCACAGCCGGCGGCCACCGCCCGCCGCACCAGCTCACACATGGCGTCCGTCACCCGCTCCGCCGCGGCCAGGAGGGCCTCCGGCTCTGAGCGGAAGGCACGGACCAGGAGCTCCCGCACCGGCGCATAGCCATATCCCGGCTCCAGGGTGTGGATGAGGCCGGCGGTGACGCCGTGGACCGTTCCCAGAAGGTAGGCGTCCGGCTCCTCCTGCCGCAGGCGGCGGATGAGCTCTGCCTGGGCCTCGATAAAGGAACGCTCCGCACCGGCGGGCAGGACCCGCTCCCAGGCGGCGGCCCCGTCATACTCCCCGATGAAGGGTACCAGGTTCTCATTCATCACCTTCAGAATGTCTACGCCCGTCTCCCGATAGAAGCGGAGGTGGGCCTTCACCGCGGCCTCTCCGAAGGCCTCCCGCCGGGGAAAATGGACGGAGAAGCAGGCCGGGGCCCGGTCCGGCTTCTCCCCTGCCAATACCGCAAGGACTTGCTCTTTTTTTGTCATTGTACTCTCCTTTTGGAAAAGCCCGGCCGACGGCGCTCCGTCGGCCGGGCTTTATAACTTTTCTCTCTTATTTGACGATTTCCTCGATCCAGTCACAGACCTCGCCGGGGTAATCCGCCTCGGTATGAGGCTGATCCCAGACCAGCTCATAGTCCACAGCTTTGCCAGCGTTCATGAGCATCACCGCCAGGACCATGGACATGGAGAAGCTGGTATCCGCGTCCTGGGCGCCCACCCGGATGCGGAACTTCTCGGCAAGGGTCCCCTGCCCCGCCCGGATGGCGGCGAGGGGGTTCAGGATCCGGATTCGCTCCTGCAGGGCGTGATCCCCGTCAAGGGCTTCATAGGCCGGAAGCAGAGCCGCCGTCTCCCGTGGATAAGAAGTGCCGAGCCGACGGAGGATCTCCGGCAGGAAGGAATCAAAGTGAAGCCTGGGAGTCTCGGCTGTACCAAACTCGGAGTTCTCCGGGGTCTTCAGCTGCAGATCATCGAAGGAGGGACAGCCCTTCATCCGTTTGCGGTGGGCTAAAACATAACTGTCCAGGTCACTGACCCTGGCCGTTTCGCCATCCCAGCTGAGCCAGGAGCGCTTGTTGCTGCCGGGGACCAGCACCAGATCATCATGTCGGAAATCCGCCCGCCGTTCGTTCTGTGCCTCGATCATCATTTCACCCAGGCTTTTGCGGGGGCGATTCTCCATCGGAACACCGGCGTGGTGGCTGTTGGCATTGCGGAGGAAGTGTTTGGGCCTGGTCGGCTGCTGATATTCCCCGGAGATGTAGGTCTCGGGCGTGGCCTCCACCGCAAGCTCCCCTGCAGCCAGCTTTCTGAGATACTTGGCGGCAGCTCCATTGAGGCGGCCCATGAGATAGTCATAGGCCGGACCTCCCCGGCCGTCTTCGGTCAGGGTGAAGGGCTCTCCGGAGACGGGGTCCTTCAAGCCGAGTTTATTAAAATAGTTTACATACTCTTTTCTCAATTCCTGAGAGATGGCCTTTTCAAAGTCTGTCAATTCTCTTCCGGGACCTTCCATGTTGTCCTCGGACTCCGTGCTGGCGCCGAAGCACCACTCATAAGCGGCGCTGGCATGCTCCAGATCGATGATGGGGCAATAGATCTGGGCGGCGAAGACGTCATCCCGCTCCTCCATAAAGGCGCCGTTGGCCGCAAGATAGGCGTCGTAATCCGGACTGTTGCCGGTCACACCCAAAAGACTTGACATGGCGCCGCCGGCGCTCCAGCCCACGGAGACGATCTTATCAAAGTTACCGGGCAAGGCTGTCCGGTTGTGGCGCAGAAAGCGGATGGCGGTCTTCAGATCCACCAGGGTCCAGGGCGCCTTACCGCAAGGTCTGCCCTCAGCATCCACGGAATCATGGCCGCGGCAGCCGCTGCTCACATAGATATAGCCCCGCTCCAGATACTGCTGCGCATAGCAGCGGGGTCCGCCCAGCCAGGTGTTGGGCATCTGCATATACCCGGCGGAATTGTTCTCGAAAATCACCGGCGCGGCGGCGGCGGTATAGCCGTTCATCTCCCCCCGGGGGGCGATCACGCCGGGGGCGGACATGTAGGGCGCCGGGACAAAGATGGAAAGCCGCTGAAAAGCGGGGGCAGTGGCTTTGTCCGTATACAGGACGTCCTCCAGGCACCAGACCTGAACCTTCTCATCGAAAGTCCATGCATCCTTCAGCCGGGAAAGGTCCATTGTATCGTTTACGATGCGAAACTCCATTGTGTATCCTCCTGATCGAATCAGCATTGGTGATTACGATACATATATTACTATAAAGCTTCATAATCTGCAAGATAGAAAAACACCGGGAGACGTCAAATGCGTCTCCCGGGAGCGTGCAGATAAAGCCCGGATGATGAGAAGGAACACGCAAACGCAGGTATTTCCCCAGGCACCGTAGGGGCGGCTATCAGCCGCCCGCGCAGGAACCCGGAAAATTGCGAAAAATGTGCAAATATAGAAATAAGATAGTAATTACGTGCATGGATTCGGATAGTTCACTTTGTTATCGGGCGGCTGATAGCCGCCCCTACGTCAGGATCAGGCATTCTTTGCGAGGGGAAACCCTGAAAAACACCAGTCCTTGAGCCTATGGATCCCGGCCACAGGCCGTTGTCTGCAGTTTGACCGGGAGACATCAAGGACGTCTCCCGGTCAAAATACGATTCAACTATATCCGATTCAACTGTTTTTATACAGGGTCACTCGTTGTTTTCCGGCTCATCGTTGGGCACCGGGGCCTGCGCCGCATTCCCCTCTTCCGGAGAGGCATCCGTCTTTGCGGCAGGCTCAGCCTGGGCGGGAGTCTCCGCCTCCGGCAGGCTCTCCACCCCGGCTACGGCGTCGCAGAGCTGCTTGAAGGTGTCGCCGTCCATGGTCTCATTCTCCAGCAGGTATTCCGCCACGGTGGTGAGAAGGCCCATATTCTCCGTAAGGATGGTCTCGCATCTCTCCGCAGCCTCCTGCATGATGCGGCGGACCTCATCGTCGATCTCGGCGGCAGTCTTCTCGGAGTAGGCTTTTGTGTGGCCGTAATCCCGGCCGATGAACACCGTGTCATCCCCTTCGTACTGAACAGGGCCCAGCACCTTGCTCATACCGTAGCGGGTGACGATGCTGCGGGCAATCTGGGTGGCCCGCTGGATATCATTGCTTGCGCCGGTGGAAATGTCGTCCATGGTCAGCTTCTCTGCAATCCGACCGCCCAGCATACGGACGATCTCATTGAGCATATCGCCCATGGCCACGAAATCCTTGTCCTCCTCCGGACGGTAGATGGTCATACCGCCGGCGGAGCCGTGGGGGACGATGGTGATCTGATGCACGGGGTCGGAGCCCGGCAGGAAATAAGAGGAGACAGCGTGACCCGCCTCGTGATAGGCGGTGAGGCGGCGGGCCTTTTCTGTGACCACGTGGCTCTTTTTCTCGGGCCCGGCAACGATCTTGATGGTGGCCTCCTCGATCTCCCGCATGGTGATGAACATCTTCTTCCGGCGGGCGGTGAGGATGGCGGCCTCATTCAGAAGGTTCTCCAGATCCGCGCCGGTAAAGCCGATGGTGGTCTTGGCCACATAGGAAAGATTCACGTCCTCCGCCAGCTTCTTGTTGCGGGCGTGGACCTTCAGAATCGCCTCGCGGCCCTTGATATCCGGCATGCCCACATAGACCCGGCGGTCAAAGCGGCCGGGACGCATGAGAGCGCTGTCCAGGATATCCACCCGGTTGGTGGCCGCCATGACGATGACGCCCTCGTTGGTGCCGAAGCCGTCCATCTCCACCAGCAGCTGGTTCAGGGTCTGCTCCCGTTCATCGTGGCCGCCGCCCAGGCCGGCGCCTCTCTGGCGGCCCACGGCGTCGATCTCATCGATGAAAATGATGGCAGGAGCGGCCTTCTTGGCCTGTTCAAACAGATCCCGGACGCGGCTGGCGCCCACGCCCACATAGAGCTCCACAAAGTCGGAACCGGAAATGGAGAGGAAGCGGACCCCCGCCTCCCCGGCCACGGCCTTGGCCAGCAGGGTCTTGCCGGTACCCGGAGGGCCCACCAGCAGCACGCCCTTGGGCATACGGGCGCCCAGCTCGATATACTTCCGGGGGTCCTTCAGGAAATCCACGATCTCCTGAAGCTCGGCCTTCTCCTCATCGGCGCCGGCCACGTCAGCGAAGGTGACCTTGTTCCTATCCTCGCTGAGGGTGGTGGTGCGGGCCCTGCCGAACATGGCGGCATTCCCCGCGCCGCCGGCGGACCGGTTCATAATAAAGAACCAGGCCACAAACAGCACAACAAAGGCCAGGAGATAGGGCACCATCTGGAGCCACCAGGGGTTCCAGGTCACCTCATAGTTATAGTCGGTGAGAATGCCGGAGGCGCGCTGCTCATCGATCAGCTCGGACATATCATTATAGAAAATACTGACATTATAGAGCTGATGGGTGGCGTTCTTCAGATGGGTATCCTTGTATTCCTCCCGGAGCTTCATCTCCACATAGCCGTCGTCCAGGACAAAGCTTTCCACCTGCTCCTCCTCAAAAAGGCGGCGCATCTCATTGTAATCCACCTCTGCCACGGTCTTGGTCTGGTGGCTCATAAGATACAGGACGCTGAGAAGGATGATGAGGATGAGGGCGTAAAAGCCCAGATCTCTTCTTCGGATTCCTTTGGGTTTCACTCTATTACTACTTCCTTTCGGGGATCTCTTTTCAGGTATATATTTCGGGCTTCAGCACGCCGATGTACGGCAGATTGCGATACTTTTCGTCGTAATCCAATCCGTAACCCACGATGAATTCATCGGGGCAGAGAAAGCCCACATAGTCGGCGGCGATATCCGCTTTGCGCCGGGCGGGCTTGTCAAAAAGGGTACAGATGCGGAAGGAGGCAGGGTTTCGCTGCTCCAAAAAGCCCCTGAGATAGTGGAGGGTGACACCGGAATCCAGGATATCCTCGATCACCAGCACGTCCTTCCCTTCAATGCTGCGGCCCAGGTCCTTGGTGATGCGGACCGCGCCGGAGGTGGTGGTGCCGCTGCCGTAGGAGGATACCACCATAAAGTCCAGCTCACACTTCACATCCATGCTGCGCAGAAGATCTGCCATAAAGACGAAGCAGCCCTTCAATACGCCGATACAGAATACCTCGCGGCCGGCATAGTCACGGCTCAGTTGTTGGCCCAGCTCTTTGACCCGTGCTTTGATCTCATCCTCTGTAAACAGAACCCTTTCAATATCCGGATGGCTCATTCCCTGTTTCCTCCACCTGCAAATGATAGACCGGTTCCCCCGGGTCCGGCTTTGCGCGTTCGTCCGCGCCGATTCCCACCACGGCCAGTACGCCCCGGTCGTCGGCAATGACCGGGAGTAACGGGCGCCGGGTAAGGGGGATCTTTCTGTCAATGAACAGTTTTTTCAAGGTTCTGGTCCCGCGGCCGGGGAGCTTGATCACATCCCCCGCCGCACGCGGTCTTACCGTAACTATACCATAAACCTCGGATTTTTTGAATAAGAAATCGGTTAAAGAATTGTAAACAACCGAACCGGCGGTCAGCTCCGTCAGCCGGAAACGCAGTCCCAGGCGGGGGATCTCCGCCGCGCCGCCGGGTGTAAGTGCCACGGGAAGAAAGCTCTCCCCTGCCCTCCACTGGCCGCCGAACACCAGATCACCGTACTCCCGGCGCACCCGAAGCCCCGGCAGATCCGCCGCCGAGGAAGGGCTCTCGCTTACAAGCAGAGATTCCAGCATGGCCACATGCTCCCGCTCCAGCGAAGGCCCGCACATCAGCCGCAGAGCCCGTTCCCGCAGCGGGGCGTCCAGACCGCGAAGCGCCGATACCGGCAGGCGGTTCCCCCTGCGGTGCTTCTCCAGAAACACCGCGGCCTGTTCCTCCAGGAGCCGGTTATCCTCATATAAAAGCCCCGCCGCAAAGGAGGCATTCTCCGAAAAACGGGGATTCATCTCCTCCAGAAGGGGGATCACCCGATGGCGGATGCGGTTGCGCAGCGCGTCATCCAGGGCGTTGCTGCTGTCCTCCCGGCGGGGGATCCTCTTCTCCTCAAGATAGGCCTCCACCTCCTGCCGGGTAACGCGGAGCATGGGGCGGAGATAGCGGCCCCGGACCGGGGGGATCCCCCCCATGCCCTGAGGGCCCGTGCCCCTTAAAAGATGCATGAGCAGCGTTTCCGCATTGTCGTCGGCGGTGTGGGCCGTCGCCACCAGAGCGCCGTCCTCCAGGCCCTCAAAAAAAGCGTAGCGCAGATTCCGGGCGGCCTCCTCGAGTCCAATGCCCCGGCGGGCGCTCTCCCCGGCTACGTCCCCGGACCCTTCCACATAGGGAATGTTACGATCCCGGCAGTACGCCCGGACAAAGGCCGCGTCCCCGTCGGACTCCTCCCCCCGCAGACGGTGGTTGAAGTGGCAGACGGAGAGATGAAAGCCCAGCTCCTTCTCCAGTTCCATCAAAGCTGTAAGAAGGCACATGGAATCCTTGCCGCCGGAGACGGCGGCATAGACCCGGCTATTCGGGGGGATCATTTCATATTCTGCACACAATTCCCGGATTTTCTTCACCGGGGAAAGCATCTTTTTTCCCGTATCAGCACCTCACTCCTCGTCGTAGCGGTTTTCCAGCACGCTGAACGAGGTATATTCGGGATCCCAGTGCATGTAGATGGTCCCGGTCTCGCCCCGGCGGTTTTTCAGAATGATAAATTCCGCCACACCGGGGTTATCGCTGTTCTTATTATAATAGTCATCCCTGTAGAGGCCCACCACCACGTCGGCGTCCTGCTCAATGGCGCCGGATTCCCGCAGATCCGAGAGCACCGGGCGCTTGTCCGAGCGGCTCTCATTGGCACGGCTCAGCTGGCTGAGGCAGACCACCGGGATATTCAGATCCTTTGCCAGGATTTTCAGCATACGGCTGATTTCGCTGACCACCTGGGTCCGGTTCTCACTGGAAAAGGTGGTGTTGGTCCCGGCGGAGGTCATGAGCTGCAGATAGTCGATGACCACCAGGCCCAGGTCCTTGATTCGGCGGCACTGGGCGCTCATATCCGCCACGGTGATGAGGGGGTTGTCGCTGATGAGCAGCTTCATGGCGCCGAGACTCTGTCCCGCGTCGGTGATCCGGTCCCAGTCATCCTCACTGAGGCGGCCGGTCTGGAGCTTCTTGTTATCCACCCGGCTCTCACTGCTGAGTAAGCGAAGGCCCAGCTGCTCCCTGCTCATTTCCAGAGAGAAGATGGCCACGCTTTTGCCGGAGGATTTGGCGGCGGCCCGCATGATGTTCAGGGCCACGCTGGTTTTTCCCATGCCGGGACGGGAGGCAAAGAGGATGAAGTCGCCCCCGTTCATACCCATCATCGCCCGGTCCAGGGTGCTGAAGCCGGTGGTGAGGCCGGGGACCGCGTCATCCCGCTTGGAGGCCTCCTCAATCTGCTCATAAACGCTCATGAGCACCTTGTTGATGGGCTCCAGTCCCTTTTCTGCCCGGCCGGAGCGCAGGTCATAGACCTTTTTCTCCGACACCTCAAGGATCTCCTCCGCGCCGCCTGCCCCCTCCATGGCCATGGTATTGATCTCGGAGCCCGCGTCGGCGATATTCCGCAGCAGGGTCTTGTCCTTCAGGATCTTGGCATAGGAGACGACGTTGGCCGCGGTGGGGGTGATGTTCATGAGCTCAAAGAGGTAGGCGCTGAGGTCGCGGTTGCCGCCCACGCCGTCCTCCTTCATCTGCTCCAGGATGGTGACGGGATCGATGACCCGGGCATAGTTGAACATGGAATAGATGGTGCTGAAGATATCCCGGTTAAGCTCAATATAAAAATCATCCTCCGAGAGCATGCCCACCACGGTGGGAATGCAGCGGACGTCGATGAGCATGGAGCCAAGCACCGCCTGCTCCGCCTCCACGCTGTGAGGCATCTGCCGGCTTAATATCTCATCCATGATTCTCTCTCCCTTTCCCTGGCTGCTTATTCTTTGGGGCTGACCTCCACGGTCAGGTTGGCGCTGACCTCATGTCCCAGGCGGCACTTGACCGTATAAGTGCCGTAGTTCTTGATGGGATCACTGAGCTCGATGCGGTTCTTTTCCACCGCGATCCCGAACTGCTCATTCAGGGCGTCGGCAATCTCCTTATTGGTGACGGAGCCGAAGAACCGCCCCTGGGAGCCGGCCAGCATGGGGATCACCACCTTGATGGTCTTCATCTTCTCAGCGGTGGCCTGGGCCTCCTCCTTCAGACGCTGTTCCCGGATCTCCCGGGATTTCTCCTGCTTCTTATGCTCATTCAGGGCCTCCGCCGTGGCGGGGGTCGCCAGCTTCCGGGGGATCAGGAAGTTGCGGGCGTGTCCGTCCGCCACATCCAGGATCTGGCCCTTTTTGCCGGTACCCTTGACGTCCTGCAGCAAGATAACTTTCATAAACTGTTTCCTCCTCTATCCATTCCCTGTCGGCAGAGCCGACGGATGTTCAACAATGATTCTTTACAGCGGATGATCCGCAAGATAGGCGTCCACCGCCCCCAGAAGCTCGGTAACCACCTCTTCCATCTCCTTGCCCTGGATCTGAGCCCCGGCCATGGTATTGCTGCCGCCGCCGCCCAGCTTCTCCACGATGAGCTGAACGTTGATGGTGCCCCGGCTGCGGGCGGAGATGTTCACCGTATCCCCGCTCTCCCTGAAGACTACGAAGGAGGCCTGGATGCCGCTTAAATCACAGAGGTCATCTGCCGCCTGGGAGGCGATGACCCGCCGGGTGGCGGTCTCCGGCGCGGCAATGGCAATCACCTCCCGATACTGCCTGGCCATGGAGACCAGACGGCTCTTGGCCACGGCGGTCTCCACGTCGCCCTGGAGATAGCCCCGGACCGTGGTGGGATTGGCCCCCGCCCGCCGGAGATAGGCCGCCGCCTCAAAGGTGCCGCCGCCGGTGCGGGTGGTAAAGTTCTTGGTATCCAGGACAATGCCCGCCAGGATCGCCTCCGCCTCCGCCCGGGTGAGATCGGACTGATCGATGATATACTGCAGAAGCTCTGTCACCAGCTCGGAGGCGGAGGAGGCATAGATCTCATGATAGCTGAAAATCGCCCCCTGGATATAGTCCGCCGCCCGGCGATGGTGATCGATGACCCCCACGTGATTGCAGCTTAAAAGAAGGTTCTCGCTCTCCACAAGATCGGGGCGGTTGGTATCCACCACCAGAAGCAGACTGGCGCTGGTGAGGGCTGTCATGGCCTCATCCGGCGTAATGAAAACCCCCTGGTACTCGGGCAGTGCCTCCAGGGACTCGATCATATCCCGGCAGACGCTGGTTTCCTTGTCGATCACTACCCTGGCGGTGGTTTTCAGCTTCCGGGCAGCGGCCACCAGGCCCGCCTCGGCCCCCAGGCAATCCAGGTCCGACTGCTTATGGCCCATGATGAAGACCACGTCCGCATCCCGCATGATCTCCGAAAGGGAGTTGGCCATGACCCGCCCCTTGACCTTGGTGCGCATCTCCGTCTGATTGGCGGCGGCGCCGAAGAACTCGAAGCTGTAGCGGTTTTTGATGACCGCCTGGTCGCCGCCCCGGCTGAGGGCCATATCGATGCCCAGAGATGCATACTGGAAGGCCTCCATAAAGGTCTTGGCGTCCTTCCCCACGCCGATGCTGGCAGTGGCAGGGATCCCGCGGTAGCCCGTCAGGCTGTGAAGAGATTCCAGGATGCTGAACTTCTGCTCGATGATCCCATTGAGATAGCGCTCTTCAAACAGGAAGAGATAGCGGTCCCGGTCATATTTGCAGAGATAACCGCCGACGCCTCCGGCCCACTCGCTGATCTTTTCATCCACCTGGGCCAGAAGAGAGGACTTATCCTTGTCGCTCATGCCCCGCAAAAGCTCATCATAGTTATCCAGCATGATGACGGCCATCACCGGACGGGAGTCGTTGTATTCCTTCCGCACGGCCTCCAGATCTGTGACGTCCACCCAGTAGGTGGTGGCAAGATAGCCGGGACGGCTTCCGCTTTCGGTGCGGACAAAGTTCCCGTAGACCCGATAGGTGCGGTCCCCCACCTTCACGGGGTCGGGGCACTCGGTACGCCCATCGGTAAGCCACTTGGTGGGAAAACCGGGGACAGCTTCGCTGACCCGCACCTCAAAGAAATGCTCCCGCCCGCCGGACATTTTCAGAAAGCGGTCATTGGCGCTGAGAAGCTTCTCATCGCTGAGACGGAAGACGCACATGGGCAGCGGGAAGTTGGCAAGGGAGCCCTGGGCCGCGGTGCCGATGTTGCTGGTGACGGATTCAATATACTCCAGGATTTCACGACTGCGTCTGCGGCGCAGGATAAACCAGCCCACAATGAGGACAAGGATGACCGAGGCCTCCACAATGGCGACCTTATCCGCCCACTCCCGCAGGAAGTAGGAGGCAGCGGCAAACACCACCAGAAGCAGGAGATACATCCGGATATTCGGCTCAAAAACCTTGGTAACGGTACTCATGGTCGCGTTCTTGCCGCCGGCTTTTCTCCGAGCTGCCATTCCGTCCACCCCTTCCACGCATACGGTGATGATGATACAGTTAGATTTTATTATATCAAACTTTTCCTTTTTACACAACGCCTGAGAATAACATTTTCTCGTCTTTTCGCAAAAAGGGGTACAAACGGATGGACCTCCGCCGCGTACCGCGGCAATCCTTTCCCCGGCTTTCAGGCGGAGAAGCGGAAATCCATCCAAGTTGGCCTGCCGGCTGCCTTTGCGGATTTTAAAATCCTTTTTATCGTACTTTCTTTTCTGTACAATGAAGACACAAAGTACAAAGGAAAAGAAAGGACGGCGTCGTTATGAAAGGCTACTACACCGGAACAGGGTTCTACGGACTTGTGGGAACAAAGTATATTCTCTTTGCCAGCGAGAAGGATTACTATGAATTTATGGAGGATGAAGAATAATCACCTTCTCTCCTCTTTCATTCTCAGCGCATCTTCCATTGACAGGCCCTCCTTTTTCTGATACAATCAAAGCATTAATACATATATTAATTTTACCGATCTTTCGTGGTCGGAAAGGGGGACCAAATGGCAAAAGCCCAGGGGCGGATCGGCAACGATCTGACAGAGGGCAGCATCGCCAAAAAGCTCGTGATCTACGCGCTTCCGCTGCTCTTAACCAATTTCGTACAACAGCTCTATAACACGGTGGATATGGCCATCATCGGCCATTATGTGGGGTCTGTCGGCACCGTAGGTGTTTCCACCGGCGGCGACGTGGCCACCTTTCTCACCTTCGTGGGCACCGCCTTCGGTCAGGCGGGCCAGGTGTACATTGCCCAGCTGGCGGGCGCCAGGCAGCTGAAGAAGATCAGCTTTACCATCGGCACCCTGCTCACGCTGATGTTCCTGGTCTCCTCTGCCTTCGCCATTATCAGCATCGTCTTCTGCGAGCAGTTTCTGCAGTGGCTCAACTGCCCGGAGGAAGCCTTCCAGCAGGCAAAAAACTATATGATCATCACCTCCCTCGGCATGCCCTTTGTTTTTGAGTACAACGCCATCGCAGGCTGTCTCAGAGGCATGGGAGAGAGCAAACGGCCCCTGCTTTTCGTCTCCATCGCCGCCGTCAGCAACATCATCATGGACGTTCTCTTCGTGGCCGTGATCCCTCTGGAGGCGGCAGGCACCGCCATCGCTACCGTGGCGGCCCAGGTTGCCTCCTGTGTGGCCTCCCTGGTCTTCATGTATAAGCGCAAGGAGCACTTTGATTTCGACTTCAAGCTGAAGAGCTTCCGCATCTACAAAGAACAGCTTCTCATCCTTCTGAAGCTGGGGATCCCCATGGCCGCCCGTACCGCTCTCATTCAGCTGACCCAGATGTACTGCGGCGCCCAGATCAACAGCTATGGTCTCACCGTCTCTGCCACCAACAGCGTGGGCAAGAAGATCAGCAAGCTTGTGAACATCTTCAACGGCAGCATCGACGGCGGCGCCGGCGCCATGATCGGTCAGTGCCTGGGCGCGGAGAAGTACGAGCGGGCAAAGAAGACCGTCTATGTGGCTATGGCCTTCTGCTCCTTCTTCTGCCTGCTGGAGATCTGCCTCGCCCTCTTCGCCCCCACCGCCATCTTCCGGGTCTTCACCCCGGATGAAAAGGTGCTGGAGTTGGGCAAGCTTTACATGCGGATCACCATCATCAAATTTGTTCTCCAGGTCTTTCAGGGCCCCTATCAGGCCATGGTCACCGGCTCCGGCTTTGCCTCCCTGGGCTTCGTGGTGGGCATTCTGGACGGTGTGGTGCTGCGGCTGGCCTTCAGCCTCGGCATTGCCGAGCTTCTCCGGCGCTCCGGCCGTGGGGATATGTCCTTCCTGGGCTTCTTCTACGGCGACGCCCTGGCCCATCTCGGCGCGGTTATTCCCAGCATGATCTATTTCTACAGCGGCAAATGGCGCACCTTTAAGCTGCTGAAAACGAAAAAGCCTCAGCTTGTGGAAAAGGGCACGGAGGGTGCCGACAAGGCAGACGCCGGGAAAGAGGCATAGGTGCCTCGCTCACCAAACGAAATCACACAAAAAAGGGCTGCCTTTCGGCAGTCCTTTTTTCGTCTTTTCGTCACATACTCAAATGTCCCGGTCATCCATATCGTACATGAAGCGGCGCATGACCCGGGTCAGGACCTGACATAAATCCCCGGAAAAATTCCACTGATCCCCCGAAGCGCTCCACATCAAAACGATGCTGCGGCAGATGATGATCACATCCTCCTCGATCATGGGGAGCTTGCCGGGACGAATTCTGAGTCCTTTGTTCCTGGCCGCCCGCTCCAGCGCAGGGCGGATGGTGTCTTCCAGCAGCACCTCCCGGAAGATGTCGCGGCCGTTTTCACTGCTGGTCAGCATGAAATCCTTCCCGACCTCCTCGCAGAAGCCGGCATAGAGCGTGAGATAGCGCTGGATCTCTGTCAGGAACGCGGCCTGGGCCGCGTTGCCGGGAGCAGAGATTTCCATTGCATCGTCCTTATGCTCCTCCACATATCGTTTAAAGCGATCACAGCCATAGACAAACAGCAGGTTATCCTTGGTGCCGTAATGATGCTGAATGGAGCCGAAGGAAATCTCACTGGCCTCCGCAAGATTGCGGAAGGTGACACTCTCGTATCCGCCGCTCCTCAAAAGCGCATCAGTAGCGGCCATGATCTTCTCCTTTGTCTCCTGGGTCTTCGCCGCTCTGCGTGACATCTCCGCCATCATCGTTCCTCCCTTGGGTTTTTAATACAAGGTACTAATATACTTATTATGTCCCCGGTTTCTTCATCTTAACCGTTTTCTTTTGAGAAGTCAAGAAAAACGGTTAAGATCAGCGAGGATTCAAGGATCCATGCAGAAGCGCCAGCGTGGATCATCGGTCCCGCTCCTCTTTTCCGGCGCCCAGGAGAGCCTCGGCGCAGCGAATGCCGTCCACCGCAGCGGAGACGATGCCCCCCGCGTAGCCCGCTCCCTCACCGCAGGGATAAAGCCCCCGGAGAGCGGATTCAAGCCCCTCGCCCCGCAGGATCCGCACCGGGGAGGAGCTGCGGGTCTCCGGCGCAGAAAGCACCGCGTCGGGGTCCAAAAAGCCGCTGAGGCGCCGATCCAGAAGGGGGATCGCCTCCTCAAGGGTCCCGGTGATCACCGAAGGCAGGATGCCGTGGAGGTCCGTCCAATGGACGCCGGGCCGATAGCTGGGCAGGATCCTCCCCGGACCGGCACTGGGGCGGGAGAGCAGAAAATCCTCCATCCGCTGGGCCGGGGCCAGGTAGTCCTCTCCCAGGCGGAAGGCCGCCCGCTCGATCTCCCGCTGCCAGCGGACCCCTCCCAGCGGGCCGCCGTAGGGGAACATCTCCGGCGTCAGGGTCACCAGGAGGGCGCTGTTGGCATTCTCCCCCGCCCTGCCGGAGTAGCTCATGCCATTGGTGACCACGCCGCCCTCCTCCGAGGCGGCGGCCACCACATAGCCCCCGGGACACATGCAGAAGGTATAAGCGCTGCCCGCATCGGTGCGGCAGCTGAGCTTATAGGGGGCGGCCCCCAGGGCGGGATGCCCCGCATAGGCACCGTACTGGGTCCGGTCGATCGCCGCTTGCAGATGCTCCACCCGGACCCCCATGGAGAAAGCCTTGGGGGCCATGGGGACGCCGAGATCCCGGAGCATTTGAAAGGTATCCCTGGCGCTGTGGCCCACCGCCAGGATCACCCGGTCCGCATCCAGGGTCCTCCGCTCCCCTCCCTGACGAAGGCGAAGGCCGGTTAAATGTCCATCCTCCGCAAGCAAACCTTCCACCAGGGTATGGAAACAGACCTCGCCGCCCAGTGCGATCACCTCCTGCCGGAGGCGGCGGACCACCCCCCGCAGAACGTCGGTCCCCACATGGGGAAGGGCGTCATAGGCCACCCGCTCCGGCGCGCCGAACTCCACAAAGCGGTCCAGCACCCAGCCGATCCTGGGATCCCCGGTGCCGGTATTCAGTTTTCCGTCGGAGAAGGTGCCGGCGCCCCCTTCCCCAAACTGTACGTTGCTCTCCGGGTCCAGGGGACCGCCATCCCAAAAGCTTTGGACCTGCCGCGTGCGGGTATCCACATCCGCGCCCCGCTCCAGCACCAGGGGGCGAAGTCCCGCCCGGGCCAGCACCAGGGCGGCGAACATGCCCGCCGGGCCGAAGCCCACCACCACGGGACGATGCTCTGAAACTCTGCCGGTCTCCGGCGGCGCGTAGCGCTCCACGGGGCTCCGTTCAAGGGAGGGATTCCGGCGAAGAAGCGCTGACTCCCCCGCCGCCAGAACATCCACCGTGTAGATGAGGCGCAGGTCGTTTTTCTTCCGGGCGTCAATGGACCGGCGCACGATCCGCAGTTCCTCAATACCGCTTTTCCCAATGCCCAGCGCTTTGGCAGCGGCCTTCTTTAAGGAGGAAGGGCCATCCTCCTCCGGGCGGAGTGTGAGATTTCTGAGGCGTATCACGGTTTTGCCGCCGCCTTTCCCGCGGCCCGTCCGCTGGACCAGGCCCACTGAAGATTGAAGCCGCCGCAGTCCCCGTCCACATCCAGGACCTCCCCCACGGCATAGAGGCCGGGGACGATCCTGCTCTCCATAGTCTCGGGCCAAAACTCCGCCGTATCCGCGCCGCCTGCCGTCACCTGGGCATGATCAAAGCCCAGGTCGCCGGTGATGCGGTGGCAATAGCGCTTGGCCCTGTACGCCAGCGCCTGAAGCTCACTGCCTTTCAGGCTCCCCATGGGCCGCGCCTCGGAGATCCCCTCCGCGGCCAGCAGCACCCGCCCCAGCCGGTTGTGAACAAGCCCGGTGAAGAGATTCCCGGCAGGGTGTGCCGGCAGCACTTCTGCCCGGCGGCGGAGGAGGTCAAGCACCTCTTCCAGGCTCCAGCGGGGAAGCACGTCCAGCTCCATCTCGCTGCCCTCCTCGGAAAGGCGGGAGAGATCAAACACCGCGGGGCCGGAGAGGCCGTACTCCGTAAACTGGACCTCCCCCGCTCCCTTGCCCAGGATCCGCTCCCCTTTCTTCAGGCAGAGGGCGGCCTGGGCCCGAACCCCTTTCAGCGCCCGGGTGCTTCCCTCCCCGGTGCGAAGCTGGACGAGGGCGGGACGCAGGGGCGTGATCCGATGGCCCAGGGATTCCAGCAGGCGATAGCCATCCCGGACGCCCCCCAGCTTGCCGCCCGCCGCGCCGCCGCAGGCCAGAATGACCCGATCCGCTTCGAGGGCACCTTCCGGCGTGCGGAGAGAAAAGCCCCGTTTCACGTGAAAGAGCGCCTCCGCCGGCGTCCCGGGCAGGGTCTCCACCCCCCGGGCATCCAAAGAAAAGCGCAGCACATCTACCACGCTGTTGGCGGAATCCGAGTAAGGATAGACGCGGCCCCCTGCCTCCGAAACCGTGAGAAGGCCCAGGCTGCGGTAAAACGCCAGTGTCCTTTCCGGTCCGAAGGCCGCCAGCGCCGGGCGCACAAAGGTGGGATCCGCGCCGTGATAGCGCCTTTCCTCCGCCCCCAGATTGGTAAGATTGCAGCGCCCGTTCCCGGTGGCGGCCAGCTTCCGGCCAACCCGGGCCTGCCGCTCCAGGAGAAGCACCCGGTGTTCCCCCGATTCTGCCGCAGCAAGGGCGGCCATCATGCCCGCCGCGCCGCCGCCGATCACCGCAATGACCATGGCTTCCGCTCCTTTATCCTGAATTCATATTATTTAAGGTAGCATACAGGGAGCAAAAATGCAAGGGAGGCTCTTCTTGACAAGAATCATGGATTTGTTTATAGTGGAAGTCCATTCCATGACAAGGGAGGTGGTTCCGGATGACGCAGCCCGTGGTGGGGCGTTTTGCCCCCAGTCCCTCCGGCTGGCTGCATCTGGGAAATCTGCTCTCCCTTCTACTGGCCTGGCTGGACTGCCGCAGTCTGGGCGGCGAGCTGGTTTTTCGAATGGAGGATCTGGATCCCGCCCGCTCCAAGGCGGAGTACATCGACGCCATGGCGGATGACCTGAAGTGGCTGGGCCTGGACTGGGACCGGGGCTGGCCCCAACCCGACTATGCCCAGTCCCGGCGAACCGCCGCCTACGAATCCGCTTTTCGCTCCCTGGAGGCCCGCGGCCTTCTCTACCCCTGCTGGTGTACCCGTCAGAGCCGTCTCATATCCGCCTCCGCCCCCCGCTCCGGCAGCGGCTGTCCCTGTGCCGATCTGGCTTTGGAGGAGCGGCAGCGCCGCTTCACTTCGGGAAGGCCCTGTGCCTGGAAGATCCGCGTCCCGGATCGGGAAGTGACCGTGATCGACGGGCACTACGGCGCCATGACGCAGCTACTCAGCCGGGATCCGGGGGACTTCGTCCTCCGCCGCTCCGACGGGGTCTATGCCTATCAGCTGGCGGTGGTGACAGACGACATGGCCATGGGGATCACCCGGGTGGTACGGGGGCGGGATCTCCTCTCCTCCTCCCCCCGGCAGAAATGGCTCACAGAGCTTCTGGGCGGTACTCCGCCGGACTACTGCCACGGTCCCCTGATTACCGATGGCGCCGGGAAGCTGTCAAAACGATTGGGCAGCCTCAGCACCCAAGTGCTGAAAAAGGAGCTGAAACCCCAGGAGCTTACAGGAAAGCTGGCTTTTCTCAGCGGCCTGCTTGACCGGGAAGAGGCGGTATCCCCCCGGGAGCTGCTTCCCGGCTTTTCCTGGGACAGGGTTCGGAAAGAGGACATCCCCTGTCCCCCGCCGGAGGAGCTGCTGCGGCCCATCCCATTCCGTTAGTCTGGAGATAAAAATGGCACAAAACGTCTTTGATAACTTTGACAACATGGAACAGCCGTCCCTCCGTCCCGTCCCCCAGCAGCGCATCCTGGAAAAGATGGACGAATACATGAGCCGCCGGGATTACGCCGGGGCGGAGCGCCACCTCCTCTACTGGCAAGCGGAGGCCCGGCTGGGACAGGATCTCAGGGGGCAGCTGCTTTTGGCAAATGAGCTCATCGGCCACTATCGCAAGACGGGCCAGAAGGAGAAGGCGCTGGAAAGCGGTGAGGAGGCCCTTTCGCTCCTGGGGCAGCTGGCTTTTGACGGCACCCTCAGCGCGGGCACAACTTATGTAAACTACGCCACCGCCCTGAGTGCCTTTGGGGAGCAGGAAAAATCCCTTTCCCTCTTTGAGAAGGCCCTGGCAGTCTATGAGGGCGGCGAGGCGCCCCCCTCCCTTCTGGGGGGACTATACAACAATCTGGGGCTGACCCTTACCGCCCTGGGGCGCTATGAGGAGGCCCTGCAAGCCTACGACAGGGCCATGGCCCAGATGGGCAAGACGCCCGGCGGCACCCTGGAGCAGGCCATCACCTGCCTCAACCGGGCGGATACCCTGGCAAATCAGCTGGGGATGGAAGCGGCGGAGAGCCGGATCTTTGACCTTGTGGAAGAGGCGCTGGCCCTATTGGACCGGCCGGAGAATCCAAGGGACGGCTACTACGCCTTTGTGCTGGAAAAATGCGCGCCCACGGTGGCCTACTACGGCTATTTCCGGGACGCGGAGCGGATGAAGAAGGAGGCGGAGGCCATCTATGAACGGAATTGAGCTCAGCCGGGCCTACTTCCAGGCGTTTGGGGCGCCCATGCTGGAGCAGGATTTTCCGGAGCTGAAGCCCCTTCTGGCCGTGGGCCTTCTGGGCAGCGGCTCCGAATGCTTCGGCTATGACGACGAGATCTCCCGGGACCACGATTTTGAACCCGGCTTCTGCATCTTTCTTCCCGGGGAAGACCTGGTGGACCGCCCCACCGCCTTTCGGCTGGAGCGGGCTTATGCCAAGCTCCCCAGGGAGTTTATGGGACTGAAGCGGGGGCTTATGGCCCCCGTGGGCGGCGCCCGCAGGGGAGTATTGCGGACAAGAGAGTTCTTCACCGATCTGGTGGGGACTCCCGACGGACACCTCAGCAACGACGCCTGGCTCCATACCCCGGAAAACGCCCTGGCGGAGGCTGCCAACGGGGAGCTGTTCTTCGACGGGCTCGGCGAGGTGACGGCCCTGCGGCAGCGCCTTGCGGTCTATCCCGAGGATATCCGCCGGAAAAAGCTGGCGGGCCAGCTCCTGCTGATGGCCCAGTCCGGCCAGTATAACTACCGCCGCTGCCTCAGCCACGGGGAAAAGGGGGCCGCCCAGCTGGCGGTGGCCGAGTTCGTCCGCAGCACCATGTCCGCGGTCTTCCTCCTGAACCGGCGCTATCAGCCCTATTACAAGTGGAGCTTTCGGGCCATGCGGGAACTCCCCAGGCTCTCTCTGGAGGCGGAGCTTCTGGAATACCTTCTCACCACCGATAATGAGGAGGCCATGGCCGAGGCCAAGGCCGACGTCATCGAAGGAATCGCCGCCGACGTCATCGATGAGCTGATGGAGCAAGGCCTTACCAGGGCAAGCTGCGGCGAGCTGGAGAAGCACGCCTACTCCATCAACGACGGCATTCAGGACGGCGAGATCCGCATTAGGCACATATTGTCGGCAGTATAAGCCGACAGGAGCATGGAAGGAGGAACTATGAAGCTGCACGGACTGCAAAAAATGACCCTGCTGGACTACCCCGGCAAGGTGGCCTGCACCGTTTTTCTGGGGGGCTGTGACTTTCGCTGCCCCTTCTGCCACAACTATGAGCTGGTGGACGGCAGCGCCCCTGCGGTGCTGGATGACGAGGAGCTCTTCCGCTTTCTCAAGACCCGTCGGGGCCTTTTGGACGGGGTGGCCGTCACCGGCGGCGAGCCCTGCCTGCGGCCCGATCTTCCCCAGCTTCTCAGCGGGATCAAAGAGCTGGGCTACTGCGTGAAGCTGGATACCAACGGTACCCACCCCGCCCTTCTGGAGGCGATTCTGAAGGAGGGGCTGGCGGACTACGTGGCCATGGACATCAAAAACTCCCCGGAAAAGTACGCCCGCACGGTTGGGCTCAGAGAATTGGACCTCCGTCCCGTCCGGCAGAGTGTGGAGCTTCTGATGACCGGCAAGACGGATTATGAGTTCCGTACCACCGTGGTAAAGGAATTTCATGAGGAGGCGGACTTTACCGAGATCGGCGCCTGGATCCGGGGTGCGAAGCGCTATTTCCTGCAGTGCTTCACGGACCGGGACTCCGTCCCCTTCGGGGATCTCCACGCCCCCACGGCAGAGGAGCTGCGGCGCTATGCCCAAGTGGTCTCTGCCTTCGTGCCGGAGACCTCAATTCGGGGTGTAGACTGAGTTTTCGGGACCTTTTGCGTACTTTTTGTTCCGACGACGTTGTCAACTCAGCACCACAAGATATTGTTTTCATTTCGACTTTTTCAGGAAGTTTAACACAAGATATTGACAAAGCTCCCTTTCTGTGATAGTGTAGGAGCGTTCGCGCGGGGCCCTCCCCGGCGGACGATACCGGACCGCGGAAAGGGAGCTTTTCCCTTCCGTGTATCCGATGGAGAACCGTCTATACTGATCATAAAGATAGAAAAAGATAGAAAACCCATGGCAGAGAAGCCGGAAAGGAAAGAAGAAAATGTATCAGGTAGTCAAGCGGGACGGGAAAGAGGTTGACTTTTCCATCGCAAAAATCAGCGCAGCCATCACCAAGGCCTTTGAGGCCCTGGGAAAGCAGTATCACCCCAGTGTGATCGATCTCATCTCCCTCCACGTCACCGCGGATTTTGAGAGCAAGATCAAAGACGGCAAGATCACCGTGGAAGAGATTCAGGACAGCGTGGAGAAGGTCCTGTCCGAGTCCGGCTACGCCGACGTGGCCAAGGCTTACATTCTCTACCGCCGTCAGCGGGAGAAGGTCCGCAACATCAACTCCACCATGCTCAACTACAAGGACCTGGTGGACGACTACCTGAAGATCAACGACTGGCGCGTGAAGGAGAACTCCACCGTCACCTACTCCGTGGGCGGCCTCATTCTCTCCAACTCCGGCGCCATCACCGCCAACTACTGGCTGAGCGAGGTCTATGACGACGAGATCGCCGAGGCCCACCGCACCGCGGCCATCCATCTGCACGACCTCAGCATGCTCACCGGCTACTGCGCCGGATGGAGCTTGAAGCAGCTCATTCAGGAGGGGCTCGGCGGCGTGCCCGGCAAGATCACCTCCTCCCCCGCCAACCATCTCTCCACCCTCTGCAACCAGATGGTCAACTTCCTGGGCATCATGCAGAACGAGT
>CAMNAO010000012.1 GCA_946531435.1 uncultured Clostridia bacterium | reverse complement strand
ACGGATTGCCACGACCAGTCTGCGGACTGGTCTCGCAATGACATGCAAGTAAGATAGCCGCTGCGGCTGTCGATTCTCCTCTGTCATTGCGAGGAGCCGTTCCCTCGCCGCCGCCTGTGGCGGAAAAAGGCGAGGGAAAAGGACCGCAGCCGTCGGCTTTTTTCAAGCGACAGCGCAGAACAAAAGTCGGTAACGGCAAGGCGTGCAAAGCGCAGCGACGACGTGGCAATCCGCATCTCACGTCCACATCGTAGGGGCGAACTGCGTTCGCCCGGTTGCAACGCACCCCGATCAGGCGAGCGATCACAGATCGCCCCTACGGGACGGGGGTGCGGGGGCGGGAGCGCGGGGACGGCGGGCCGTCGGGGGCGGCGGCCCCTACGGGTGCTGATCTGACGGGCGATCGCCCCTACGGGACGGGGGTACGGAGACGGCGGGCCGTCGAGGGCGCCCGCCCCTACGGGTGCCGATCTGACGGGCGATCGCAGATCGCCCCTACGGGACGGGGGTACGGGGACGGGCCGTCGAGGGCGCCGGCCCCTCATCCGGCCTCCGGCTTGCGTGGGACGCCGGACGCCACCTTTCCCCCCCAAGGGGAAGGCTTTGGGGACGGCCCCAGGAAGACCCATTCGATGGGTATGGATCGCCCGCATCTTTGCGCTCACAATCGGCGGGAGGGGTCAAGCCCCTCCCCTACACAGTCCACAATTCCCCCGGTCCGTTTCATGACTAACGAATCGCCCTCAGGCCGGGGCCGGGCGGCCGCTCTCCTTGGGATGGCGGCGCTTTTTCGGCGCATTGGCAAGCTCCTCATACTGGGTGACGTTCTTCTCCTCCTGGGGATAGATCCGCACCTCGCCCCGGAAGCCGTCTTCCTCCCGGTGCATACGCAGCCGGAGGAAGAAATCGCCGTGCTCCGGGCAGCGGCCCAGAGAAAGGCAGCGTCCGCCGCCGCCCTCCGCCCAGGGCTTCAGCTCCAGCTCCTTTTCGCAGTAGGGGCAGGGCATTTTGGTCAGCTCGGGACTGAGCAAGGCCTTCTTCCGGGCGCCGCGGGCGGTCACCGGCAGCTTTTTCAGCTCCCCGCTCCGGGTGGGGATCAGCGGGGCGCTGTAAAGCTCCTTCAGCGGCTCTGACCCCAGGCGGCGGAACACCAGGGCGGTATAATAGGCGTCATTCAGGGCATTGTGCTGGGGGCGATCCTCCTCCAGGGCGATTTCATACTTCTCCAGCGCCGCCCCCAGGGCGCTTTCGTTGCTGTTGCCCAGGAGCTTATCGTACACCAGCTGCAGATCGTAGTTCTTCTCCGGGATCCATCTGGCGTCACAGGCCTTGAAGGCCAGGTTCTGCCGGAGGACCCGCATATCGTCGGCGCCCCAGGTCACCAGGGCGAAATCCTCCCCGCAGAAGGCGCGGAACTGTTCCGACGCCTCGGCAAAGCTAAGGCCTTTTTTCAGATCCGCATTGCTGATGTGGGTGATCTGCTGCACCCGCTTATTCATGCTGCGGTAGACCCGTGGGCGGATGTTCACGGTAAATTCCCCGGTTTTCTCCAGCTCCTCCGTCAGGCGGACGGCGCCGATCTGAATGATCTCCCCCTCCAGAGGCAGAGGCTCCCGAACCATGGGGCGACCGAAGCCCGCCTGGTTCCACTCCATATCAAAGACAATATAGTTCATGCTCAGTTGAGGAAGTCCTTCAGCTTTTTGCTGCGGCTGGGGTGGCGCAGCTTCCGGAGGGCCTTGGCCTCGATCTGGCGGATACGCTCACGGGTGACGTTGAACTCCTTGCCAACCTCCTCCAGGGTGCGGGTGCGGCCATCCTCGATGCCGAAGCGCAGGCGCAGCACCTTCTCCTCCCGGGGGGTCAGGGTGCTGAGAACCTCCACCAGCTGCTCCTTCAAAAGGCTGTAGGAAGCGGCCTCGGAGGGCTCGGAGGCGCCCTCATCCTCGATGAAGTCGCCCAGGTGGCTGTCATCCTCCTCACCGATGGGGGTCTCCAAGGACACGGGCTCCTGGGCGATCTTCAGGATCTCCCGGACCTTATCCACGGGCATGTTCATCTCCTCCGCGATCTCCTCCGGGGAGGGATCGTGGCCGTACTCCTGCAGAAGCTGGCGGGAGACGCGGATCACCTTGTTGATGGTCTCCACCATGTGCACGGGGATGCGGATGGTGCGGGCCTGGTCCGCGATGGCGCGGGTGATGGCCTGCCGGATCCACCAGGTGGCGTAGGTGGAGAACTTGAAGCCCTTGGTGTAGTTGAACTTCTCCACCGCCTTGATGAGGCCCAGGTTGCCCTCCTGGATGAGGTCCAAAAACTGCATGCCGCGGCCCACATAGCGCTTGGCGATGCTGACCACAAGGCGCAGGTTGGCCTCGGTCATGCGCTTCTTGGCGCTCTCATCCCCATCGGCCATGCGCTTGGCCAGCTCGACCTCCTCATCAGCGGTGAGAAGACTGATTTTGCCGATCTCCTTGAGATACATACGGACGGGGTCGTCAATGTTAAAGCTCTCCGCCAGGGCACTGGTATCCTCATCGATGCGCTCATTGGAGATCTCCTCGATCTCCTCCAGGTCCTCGATCTCCGGGGCCAGGTCATCGGCGGGCAGAGTGGCCAGCAGGTCGTTATCAGAGGTATCGATCCCCTCCTCCGCCAGGCGGTCATAGAACTTATCCACCTGCTCCTGCTCCAGGTTCAGCCCCTCCAGCACGTCCATCAGCTCCTTGGAGGAAAGAGAGCCCTTCTTCTTGCCCTCCTCCGCCAGGGCGTCCAGCTTCTCCTGGATGATCTGACTGCGGCTCTTGCCGCTATTCTCTTCCGCTTGGTTCTTCTTAGTTTTCTCCATTGCCCTTAAACCCTTTCGTTTCCAACATACTTTCACCCAGGGACCTGAGATCCGAGCGCATCCGCGCCTTGATCGCTTCCTCCCGGATCTTCTTTATGTAGTCCGCGAGGCACTGGGCGGCTGTGCCCAGATCCTGCGGTCTATCACAGATTGCCACTAATCGGTCCATCTCCTCCCGCTCCAGGGACTGGGAGAGGACCACCACGGAGATGGGCTCCCCCGCCAGAAAGCGGCGGCGGATCTCTCCGTAAACCCGCCCCAGAAAGGCGGAGGAGAACTCCTCTTCCTTAAGGTCACAGCTCTCCATGAGCTGGGGGTCCGCCATCAGGAGGGCGATGACCCCCTCCTCCGCCGCGGCGGAGGCAAGATTTTCATACTTCGTGCTGCGTCCATCCGCTTTTATGCTGACGGTGGGGCGCAGCGAATCCCGGTCCGCCTTCTTTTTTGCCTGGGAGGAGTAGCGTTTCCGCTCCCGCTCCACCTCGGACTTCATGGCCTCGGTGCTGACGCCGCAGAGCTGGGCGGCCCGACCGGCGTACACCTCCCGCTCCACAGAATTGGGGATGGCCGCCAGAAGCTGGGCGGCGTCCTTCAAAAAGCCCACCCGGCCGTCGCTGCTCTCCAGGTCATATTTGGCCTTCACCGCCTCCAGCCGGTACTCGATGTGATTCTCGCCCCGGTCCAGAAGGAGCTGGAAGGCGTCCGGGCCCTTGGTCTTGATAAATTCATCCGGGTCCTTGGCCCCGGTGACGGTCACCACCTTGACCTTGAGCCCCGCCCGATCCAAAAGGGGGATCGCCCGTTGGGCCGCCTTCTGCCCCGCGCCGTCCCCATCGTAGCAGATCACCACGTTGTCGGTATAGCGGGTCATGAGGCGGGCCTGCTCCGGCGTCAGAGAGGTGCCCAGGGAAGCCACGGCGCAGTCGAAGCCCGCCTGGTGCAGAGAGACCACGTCCACGTTGCCCTCCACCAGGATCAGCGTCCCCCGCTTGGTCTTTTTTGCCAGGTTGAGGCCGAAGAGGCAGCGGCTCTTGCTGAACACGGGGGTATCCGGGCTGTTGAGGTATTTGGGGCCGTCCTCTCCGCTGAGAAGGCGGCCGGAAAAGGCCAGGACACTGCCCCGCACGTCGATGACCGGGAACATGAGCCGGTTGCGGAAGGTGTCGTACAGGCCGCCCTTTTTGCCCCGCTTGCTGAGGCCGGCGGTCAAAAGCTCCTCCGCCGTGTAGCCCCGGGAGCGCATTTCATCGGTGAGCAGGCTCCACTCATCCGCCGCGGCCCCCAGGCCGAAGCGGCGCACCATCTCCGGCGAGATGCCCCGACGGGCGATATAATCCAGAGCGGGTTTCCCCACCTCCCGGGAGAGGTTGCCGTAATAGAAACGGGCGGCCTCCCGGTTCAGCTCCAAAATCCGCTGGCGGCGTCCGGCAACTTCCCGATCCGTATCGTCCTCCGGTACGGTCATGCCCACCCGGTCCGCCAGAAAATGCACCGCGTCCGGGAAGGAGAGGTTTTCCTCCTCCATGATGAAATTCACAACGCCGCCGCCCTTGCCGCAGCCGAAGCAGTGGTAAATCTGCTTCTCACGGTTGACGGAGAAGGAGGGGGTCTTTTCCGAATGGAAGGGGCAGAGGCCGAAGAGATTGTTGCCGCTGCGCTTGGTGAGGGATACATAGTTCGACACCACCTCGACAATGTCATTGCGGGCGGCCAATTCCTCCAAAAAACGCTCGGGAATTGCCAATGGATCACCTCCTTTGGGAAAAAACGGTAATTTCAGTATGTCCGAAATCCGGCAAAGTCAATCAAAGCTTGGTCCAGGCGGCCGGGATGAAGATGTTCTCCAGGGTATCCGCAGCGAAGCGGTCCGTCATGCCGGCGATATAGTCACAGATGGCCCGCTCCAATCCGTCCCGGAGGGAGACCGCCAGAAACTCCCTGGGAAGCTCATCCGGATGCTTGCGGAAGTACTCGAAGAGGGTCTCCATGAGGCCCAGGACCTTCTCCTCCTCCCTCTTCACCTCGGGGTTAAAATACACCCGCTCATAGAGGAAGTCCACAAAGAGCTTTTCCGCTTCCGCCATTTCATGGCTCATGGTCAGGCCCCCGGTACCGTAGCTGTTTGCGATCACGTCCATGGTGATGGCGTTGATTCGCTGGCTGTTGGTGCTGCCCATGCGCTCGATGACCTCCCGGGGGAGCTCCTCCCGGGTGATGACCCCGGCCCGGATGGCGTCGTCGGTATCGTGGTTCACATAGGCGATCTTGTCCGAAATGCGGACGATCTGCCCCTCCAGCGTGGCGGCCAAGGGGTCGTTGGTATGGCGCAGGATGCCGTCCCGCACCTCGTATGTAAGATTGAGGCCCTGTCCCTCTTTCTCCAGAAGATCCACCACGCGAAGGCTCTGCTCATAGTGGCGGAAGCCGCCCGCGTCCGCCATGATCACGTTGAGGGCCCGCTCCCCGGCGTGGCCGAAGGGGGTGTGCCCCAGGTCATGACCCAGGCCCACAGCCTCCGCCAGATCCTCATTGAGATCCAGGGCGCGGGCGATGGTGCGGGCGATCCGCGTCACCTCCAGGGTGTGGGTGAGGCGGGTGCGGTAGTGGTCCCCCTCGGGTCGAAGGAAGACCTGGGTCTTGTGCTTTAATCTGCGAAAGCTCTTGCTGTGGGTAATGCGGTCCACATCCCGCTGAAAGCAGGTGCGGGTCTCATCCGGCGCCTCCGGCCGCATGCGTCCCCTGGAGTCCCTGGCGCGGACGCCCAGGGAAGATACAAGGAATTCCTCCTGTCTTTCTCTTCGCTCCCTCGGATTCTCCATCTCCATCCCCCATCCGCGTTTTTTTCGTCTATTTTGCTTATACAACGTCTTCGGCGATTTTTCTTTTTTCCCGCTCAAATATTTTTAAAGGGCTTTTACAGAAAAAACCGGACCTTCAGGGGAAAAATGAAAGGAGGCCGCCAAATTCCTTGCTTTTCCCGGGGCCGTATGCTAAAATTGAAAAACTTGTGTTATTGGAAACTGTCTTTGGAAAGAGGAAGCACCATGAGCGATTTGAAAACCGAGATCCGGCGGCGGAGAACCTTTGCCATCATCTCCCACCCGGACGCGGGCAAGACCACCCTGACAGAAAAGCTGCTGCTTTACGGCGGGGCCATCCAGATGGCCGGGGCCGTGAAGGGCAAGGCCAGCCAGCGCCATGCCGTCTCCGACTGGATGGAGCTGGAGAAGCAGCGCGGCATCTCCATCACCTCCTCCGTCATGCAGTTTGAGTATGACGGCTACTGCATCAATATTCTGGACACCCCCGGTCACCAGGACTTCTCCGAGGACACCTATCGCACCCTGATGGCGGCGGACAGCGCCGTCATGGTCATTGACGCCGCCAAGGGCATTGAGCCCCAGACGAGAAAGCTCTTTCACATCTGCGCCATGCGGCATATCCCCATCTTCACCTTTATCAACAAGCTGGACCGGGAGGCCCGGGACCCCTATGAGCTTATGGAGCAGCTGGAAAATGAATTCGGTCTCGGCACCTATCCCATGAACTGGCCCATCGGCTGCGGAAAGGACTTCAAGGGGGTCTATGACCGGAGCGAGCGGCACATTCTCGCCTTCCAGGACGCCCACAGCGGCTCCAGCAGGATTGAGCCCATCCGCTGCGACCTGGGGGACACCGCCTTTCTGGACAGTCTCATCGGCAGCACGCTCCGCAGCCAGCTCGCCGACGATGTGGAGCTTCTGGATGGAGCAGGCTATGAATTTGACGAGGAGGCCGTCCGTCAGGGCAGGCTGAGCCCCGTGTTCTTTGGCTCTGCCCTCAACAACTTCGGCGTGGAGCCCTTCTTAAAGAGCTTTTTGCGGCTCACCACGCCTCCCCTGCCCAGGGAGTCCAAGGGAGAGCTCATTGATCCCATGGATGAGCGCTTCTCCGCCTTCGTCTTCAAGATTCAGGCCAACATGAACAAGGCCCACCGGGACCGGATCGCCTTTATGCGGATCGTTTCCGGCCGCTTTGACCGGGGCGTGGAGTATTATCACGTCCAGGGCGGCAAGAGCCTCCGGCTCAGTCAGCCCCAGCAGCTCATGGCCCAGGACCGGGCCGTCATTGACGAGGCCTACGCCGGGGACATCATCGGCGTCTTCGACCCCGGCATCTTCTCCATCGGCGACACCGTCTGCGAGAAGAGCCTTTCTGCGGAGTACGCCGGGATCCCCACCTTTGCCCCGGAGATCTTCTCCGTGGTGGAACGCACCGACACCATGAAGCGCAAGCAGTTCGAGAAGGGCATCCTGCAGATCGCACAGGAGGGCGGCATCCAGATCTTCAAGACCCCCGGCGGCGGCCTGGAGGAGGTCATCGTGGGTGTGGTCGGCGTTCTGCAGCTGGAGGTGCTGGAATACCGTCTGAAGAGCGAGTACGGGGTGGAGATCCGCCGCAGAGATCTGCCCTTCCAGTTCATTCGCTGGCTGGACGCCGGGGTGGACCCCGCCAAGCTGGATCTGACCTCCGACACCAGGGTGGTGGAGGACTTCAAGGAGAATAAGCTTCTGCTCTTCACCGGTCAGTGGAGCATCCGCTGGGCCCAGGACCGGAACCCCGGTCTGGAGCTAAGGGACTTCCAGCGGGCGTAAAAGCCCCGCAAAAGGACAGGTAGCCCCGGCGAGTACGTGATTCTCTCGTATTCGCCGGGGCTTTCTTCTCTATACGGGTATCGTCTTACTTCCGAAGGACGCCTGCAAAGTGGGTAACCCGTCTTAGGGAGGCATCCCTTGACGCCTCCGAAGATGGCGCAGCAGATTCGGGCGGAGCGATGAGGGCATCGCTCCCTACGAGTGCTCAGCTTGCTGACCATTTCTCACAGCATCACAGGGCCTTTTCGCCACTCACTGCCGCCCCGGCGCTCCTCCGGTCGGGAGAGGGCAAGGGTGAAGAAATCTGTAAGGCGGGCCTCCAGCTCAAAGATTCTCTCCGCCTTAACGCCCAGATCCCGGACGGCGGCGGGCTTTACCAGGACCGGAAGGGGGAAGCTGCCGCTCCGCAAAAGCTCCCTTCCCCGCCCAGTGGCGCCAAGGATCCGGAGGTAGGGCGGGGTACCGTCACCATCCCCTTCCGCCATGCCCAGAGCGGCCCACAGCGCCATGCGGCGGATGCGGGCGTGGGAATAGCGGCGGGTCTTCGTCATCTCATAGAGGCGGTCCAGACTCTCCGCCTCCTTCGCGGCCCGGTATAAGCGGTATCCGAAGCCCTCCGCAGCGCCGGGAAGGGCAAGAAAGCGCTCTTTGGGGAGGCTGCGGAGGATGCCCAGGAGCACCGCCTCCTCCCGCTCCCGCAAAGGGCGGGGTGCGGCGGCATAGCGCTCCCAAAGATCGGATGGAACCAGTCCCCGGACCTTCTCCCCCCGTTCCAGAAGCTCCCGGAGATGAGTGGCTGAGGCGAAGCCGTCTCTTTCCTCTGAACTGTCATGTTCCGCCCCCCGGCGCAGAACGGCAAGAGGTCGGAGCTCCCGTCCCTGCCGCGCCGCGGCGGCCAGGTATTCCGCCGCCAGAAGGTCGTTGGGCCGCCGAAGATAGCGGGCCTTCTCCCCCAGAAGATCCTCCGCCGCCCTTTGGCGGGCCTCCCCGTAGTTGAGCCCGCCCCGCATGAGATCACGAAGATGCCCATCCTGTTCCGGGGAGGCCAGCGCAGCACCCAACGCAAGCAGGGTCTCTTCCTCTCCGCTTTCGCTTCCGAAGGCCAGTTGATCGCAGCCCAGGGCCCCAAGGATCGCCAACGCGCCCCGGGCAAAGCCCTCCGCCGAGGAGAGGGCCCAGGGCGCCGGAAGCTCCGCCACCAGATCGGCGCCGTTTTTCAGGGCGGCCTCCGCCCGGAAATGCTTCTCAAAGAGGGCCAGTTCCCCCCGCTGCACGGCGTTGCCGCTCATGACCACAAGGATCGGCTCATCCCCCGCCCGCCTGCGGGCCTCCTCCAACAGATACCGGTGCCCGTTGTGAAAGGGGTTATACTCCGCCACCACGCCTACCGCCATTTTTGCCCTCCATCCGTCAAAAAAGCCTTGTCACTCAGAAAGAACTATGCTAAAATCTAAGCTGTCAGTTTGCGGGGTCATCCCCGCAGATACCACGTATTGTAACGATTTGACCACCATTTTTCAAGGAAGGAACGAAGAAAATGAAAATTCTTGTTGTCAACGCAGGCAGCTCCTCCGTCAAATACCAGCTCATCAACATGGACGACGGCTCCGTGATGGCCAAAGGCCTTTGTGAGCGCATCGGCGGCACCGGCGGCGTGGGCCACATCACCCATACCCCCCTCGCCACCGGAAAAGAGAAGTATTCCAGCGATAAGGACTTTCCCACCCACGCCGAGGCCATTGCCGCGGTGCTGGAGATCCTTACCGATAAAGAGTACGGTGTGGTGAAAGAGATCTCCGAGATCGACGCCGTGGGTCATCGTGTCCTGCACGGCGGCATGGAGTTCACCGAGAGCTGCATCATTGACGACGCCGTCATCGCCGCCATTGAGCGCTGCATCCCCCTGGGCCCCCTGCACAATCCCGCCAACCTCCTGGGCATCAAGGCCTGCCAGGCGGTCATGCCGGGCGTTCCCCAGGTGGCCGTGTTCGACACCGCCTTCCATATGACCATGCCCCCCAAGGCCTATCGCTATGCCATAGAGAAGAAGTATTATGAGGAGGACCACGTCCGCCGCTACGGCTTCCATGGCACCAGCCACCGCTACATCGCCCAGAAGGCGGCGGAGATCACCGGCGGTGTTCACCGCCTTATCAACTGCCACCTGGGCAACGGCTCCTCCCTCTGCGCCATCGTGGACGGCAAGTGCGTGGATACCACCATGGGCCTCAGCCCTCTCGCCGGCGTGCCCATGGGCACCCGCTCCGGCGACCTGGATCCCTGCGTGGTGGAGTATCTCTGCAACACCCACGGCTATACCGTCAGCGAGATGCTGACCATTCTGAACAAGAAGTCCGGTGTGCTGGCCCTCTCCGGGAAATCCTCCGATTTCCGGGATCTGGAGGCGGGCGCCAACGCCGGGGATGAGGACTGCGCCCTGGCCCTGGAGAAGTTCGCCTATGAGTGCCGCAAGTATGTGGGCGCCTATGCCGCCGCCATGGGCGGCGTGGACATGATCACCTTCACCGCCGGTGTGGGTGAGAACAGCGACACCATGCGGGCCCGCATCTGCGACGGACTGCAGTACATGGGCGTGGAGATCGACGAGGAGGCCAACCATCAGCGGGGCGATGTGGTGGACATCACCGGCAAAAACAGCAAGGTCAAGGTCATGGTCATCGCCACCAATGAGGAGCTGATGATCGCCAAGGACACCGAGGCCCTGGTACTGGCCGCGAAGTAAAGGGGGCGTTGTCCCTCCCTGTCCTTCGGGCAGAAAGCGATCCCTCACTTTTTTCTATCCAATAAAAAGCCCATCACAGGATTGTGGTGGGCTTTTGGTTTTTTCTTTGAAGAATGTGTGATTTCTCTCCGGAAAACGGTACTGTAGGGATGAAGGGAGATGAAAAGCATGGAGGACGGCAAGATCGTCGCCCTGCTCAACGAGCGCTCGGAGCAGGGTCTTTCTGAACTCATGGATCGTTATGGTACCGCTGTCCGTGGCGCTGTGCGGAGTATCCTGTCACAGGAGCGGGATAGAGAAGAGTGCGTGAACGACACATGGCTCGCCGCCTGGAACGCGATCCCCCCGGAGCACCCCAAGTATCTGGGTGCATGGCTCTGCGGCGTCGCACGAAATCTGGCACTAAAGCGCTGCCGCGACGAGCATGCGGGAAAGCGCTACGGCGGGTATGACGCCGTGCTTGAGGAGCTGGAGGATATCATCCCCGCTCCAGCGAGTGTGGACAGTGAGCTGCAGGCAAAGGAATTGAGCCACAGCATAAACCGCTTTTTAGAAACGTGTTCACAAAGAGACCGTTTTCTATTCTTGCGGCGATATTGGTTTGGCGATTCGGTCAGTGAAATCGCAGCGGCAGCTAATGAACCCCCCCACGCCGTGTCGCAGCGGCTCCTTCGTCTGCGAAAAAAGCTACAGCTACAATTAAAAAAGGAGGGAATGCAAGAATGAATCACACACAAATTGCAAACGCTCTCAGTGGAATCGATCCCAAATGGATCCAGGAGGCGTTGCACACTGCGGAGGAAAAAGTCCCGTCACGTTCCCACAGGGAAAAGCCCGTAAAGGCACGAAGTGTCTTTCCCCTATCTCGCGCGTTAAAGCTGGGCCTCGCAGCCTGTCTTGTGCTGGGGATCGCCGCCTCCGCCTGCGGCGACAACCTGCTTGGCCTGCGATCCATGTGGCAAGGCACAGGGGAAGATCTGCAAAAGGGGGCGGAAAACCTGATCGTAACGCCGGAAATCACCACCAAGTCCTCCGACTCTCCCGAGCCATCGGATGACAAGACCCCCTCCTCAAGCGCATATATCACGGAATCTCTCAGCGATTCCAGAACCATGGCCGTAACCGTCGTTGCGAACTGTGGTGAAGGCGGTCTCCTTGTGCCCGTGTATATATATCCGGAGGACTGTGCAAAAGAGATCGGACTTAATTTAGATTGCACCATTGGAGAATACGCCGCTCAGCAGGGCCTTCACCTTGTACGAGCACGGGCAGATCTGACCGTTCCCAGCGAGGACGTAGTCATTCATACCCAGCAGAGCTTCCAGCGGATCTCTGACCACGAAATGGCAATTCTTGTCGTGTCTGAGCACTTTGAAACAGAGGCTGACACGGGCCTCTGCACTGTTTACGCTGCCAAAGATGGAGAGAAGGAGGAAATCATCCTGGAGCAATCCTTCCCCCTTCATAACAGTGAAGAGAACAGCGAAGGCGACGCGGATCCCTCCACGCATTTTTACGCAATAGACCCCGATGCTGTACCCGGACTGCACGTGGAGGACGCCTCTGTGAACGTCACTGAGCTGGGGATCTATGTGGATATTCCGCTTGAGATCACATTGGAGGACGGTCTCGCAGGCAACTCCTCCATCGGGACCTTCCGCTGTGAAGAGCTGGACTTTGAGTATGGGGGTATGGTGATGGATCAGGGAACGTGGCATATTCTCTTCGAGCGCGTCAGCGGCAGTGTTGAGGATCGCTTAACCATTCATGTGTATTCCCTGGATGAGAGCCTGATAGGGACCTGGGTGTTTGCCCGTTGATCGAAGATCCGTTCTTTGATATTTATTGTTCCTCCAGCCCCTGCAGCAGCTCCGCCGCCGTGGTGCCGTAGAGCTTTGCCAGGGCCAGAAGGTTGCCGGTGCTGGGATCCGCTGTCCCCGTCTCCCATTTGGAGACCGCCTGGCGGGAGACGCCCAAAGCCTCCGCCACCAGCTCCTGGGTCATGCCCTTTTCGATGCGACGGCTCTTCAGGATCTCCGCAAGGCTCTGCCGCCGGGCCACTGTCTCCGGATCCCGGGGTGTCGGCTCCGGCCGATGCTCAGGCGAACGGAGGTACTTTTGAAGAGAGCGGACCAGGAGCGACAGCAGATAGACCGCAAAGCCAAGGGGGAGAATCACTCCCAACAGGATCACTGAGACTTCGCCAAAACCGATTTTCATGTCATCGCTTCCTTCCATGCTGGGTTTATGATAGCGCCATTGTAGCAAAAAGCGCCGCAACTGTCCACCAACAGGGGCGCAACTTTGGGTTGCGGGGCCTCATTTCGGGTAAAATGCCCGGTTTTCCCGAAGAACAATCGGAAATTTGATGAATTATCCCTTGACAGGATTTCGCTCACGGTGTATAGTATTAAGGCCGCTTTGAAAGGGTATCAAGAGGGTTTTCCCCACCCGGGATAGCGTGACTCTAATTAAATGAGGTGTAAGGTTTGAAAATCGCAATCATTGAGACCGGCGGGAAACAGTACCGCGTGGCCGAGAACGACGAGATCTTCATCGAGAAGCTCGACGCAGAGGCCGAGGCCGATGTGACCTTTGACAAGGTCCTGGCTGTTGTGGATGAGGATGCCCAGAACTTCGGCGCTCCCTATGTGGAGGGCGCTACCGTCACTGGCACCGTCGTGAAGAACGGCCGCAGCAAGAAGATCATCGTCTACAAGATGCATCCCAAGAAGAACTATCGCAGAAAGCAGGGCCACAGACAGCCCTATACGAAGGTTCGCATCACCGGCATCAACGGCTGATGGACCCGCAATTGGAGGTAAAGTAACATGGCACATAAAAAAGGTATGGGCTCCACCAAGAACGGGCGTGACAGCAAGTCCAAGCGTCTTGGTCCCAAAAGAGCAGACGGTCAGTTCGTCCTGGCCGGCAACATTCTGGTCCGTCAGCGCGGCACCGCCATCCATCCCGGCGTGAACGTGGGCATCGGCAGCGATGACACTCTGTACGCCAAGGCCGACGGCATCGTCCGTTTCGAGCGTCTGGGCCGTGACCGCAAGCAGGTCTCTGTCCGTCCCGCGGAGCAGTAAGCAAGGCAAAACTGAATACAAGGCCATCCCGGCTGGGATGGCCTTGTTTTTTGCTTTTTATCCTTCCCTGTCGGGAGGAAGCTCCCGCATCCGCGAAGGCTGCTGTCCCTCCGATAAACCCTGTTCCTCCGGTTGTTCCTCCGCCGGAGCATCGGGCTTCTCCTCCGCCGCCTTCTTCGCCTCCAGCCAGGGGATCAGCTTTTCACGGTAGAGGAAGTCCAGAATGGCGGCGCCGGGGATGGCCAGAAGAATGCCCACCACGCCAAAGATGCGGCCGCCGACGATGACAGCGATCAGGATCCACAGCCCGGAGACGCCCAGGCTATTGCCAAAGAGTCGGGGCTTCAGGACATAGCCGTCCACCGTCTGCAGAACCAGGGTAAAGATCAAAAAGACCAGGGCATGCACAGGGCGGATCAGCAGCAGGATAAAGGCGCCGATGACGGCGCCCACCACGGGGCCGAAGGTAGGGATGAGATTGGTGATGGCCACCACAAAAGAGACAAGGCCCGCATAGGGCATGCCCCAGATGGTCATGAAAACGGCATTGGAGAGACCCACGATCAGGCTGTCCAGAAGGTTATAGGTAATATAGCGGGCCAGAATGTCGTCGCAGCGGCGTAAAAAGCCGGTGAGACTTTTGTAGGAGCCGGACTTCAGCACAAGGCCCAGAAGCTGCGTAAGCCCGGCCTTCAGCATCTCCTTCTCCGAAAGGAGATAGATGGACAGGATGAAGGCGATGGCCCAGTTCATCAGCTGCCGTCCGGCACCGGCGGAGGTCGTCAGGATGGCGGTCAAGTGCCGCATCACATAACTCATAATCCGATCCACCAGATTCTCGGAAGAACTCAGCAGCTCCTGGAGATTGAGTCCGTTCTCCCCCTTGAAGATCCCCAGGCTGCCGAGGGTCCCCTCCAGGGCGGAGACATAGCCATCCAGGTTGTCGCTGAAGACCCGGATGCTGTCCACCAGCTGGGGGATCAGCAGCACCAGAGCCAGGGCGAAAAACAGGACGACAGACAGCACCGCCAGGGCGTTGGACAACACCTTGCGCAGCTTACGGCTGCGCAGACGGCGGAGGACCCGGCGGGAATAGAAATTTGCCATGGGATTCATGAGGTAAGCCAGCACAGCAGCAAGGAACACCGTGGAGAAATATCCCAGGACCTTACGGAAGCCCCCGTAAATACTGCCCACGTGGGTGAGCAGCACATAGACCAGCACCACCACACAGCCGCCCATGGCATAGGGGTACCAGGGTCTCTTGCTCAGTTTTTCTCTCAACATGGCTTCTCTCCTTCTCTCTCCGGGATCTCAGGTTTTTCCTGCTTTCATTATCCGAAGGTCAGCTCTGTGATGGCAAAGCCGTCACCAAGGTCGTAGTAATAGATCCGATAGACCCCGGCGGCATAATCCACCGCCTTGCCTCCGGCGCTGGCCTTCGCATGGAAGGCCACGTCCACGCTGAAGCAGTTCTCCGCCCATTGGACGGGACGGGAGGCATGGACATCCTCCACATTCTGATCCTGATAGCTGTAATTCCAGGTGATGCCGTCATAGCTGGCCGACAGGGTCTCATAGGCGGCGCTCCCCTTGCGGACAAAGGCCAGGCAGCGGTTGAGGTTCGTCATGGTCCCGCTCTCCCCGCTCATATAGTATCGCAGGACGGCGCGGACAAAGGCCTCGCTCTCCTCCATGGCTCGCTCCCCATCCTCCCCGTCATAGAGCAGCACGGGAATTCTGTCCGTCTCCGACTCCGCAAGCTCCCGTCCCGGGGGCGGCTCCACCCGGAGCTCCGGCTGCGCCAGGGTACCGGAGACGGACACCGTCTTATACAGCACCGGCTCCTCGAGCCTGTCATCCTTTCCCAAGGGGAAATGGCTGTATGGCTCCCCTTCCGGGGGCATCTCCGTCTCTCCCCAGAAAACGGCGGCGGAGGCCACCGTCTCCACCCGGGCGCTGCCGCCGCCTTCCAGAAGCAGCTCCGTCTCCGAGACGCTCCACTGCATTCCACTGCCCGTAAGACGGATCCGGGCAAAATCCAGATCGTCGTTTTTTAAGAGGTACACCGGCGCTTCCGGAGTATAGGCAAGATCCTTATAAGCACCGAAATCCGGCCGATCCATAAGCCCTTGGATCACAGCCTCCGCCGCACTCCAGGGCTCCGGGTCCTCCGGATGGAGGAGAAACCACCGGGAGGTCCAATAGTCGGCGTCCGCAGAGGCCAAAAACTCCTCCAAGGCTTTCTGGGGCGCTCTCAACTCCGCGGTCGCCTGCTCTTCTTCCAGGCGCAGCCTCTCAGCGTTCTCAGCCTCCAGATCCACCCGCTGCTGATAATCCGCCAGAAAATGCCAGAGATACGCAAGGACTCCCAGGGAGATGAGGAGCAGCACCAGAACATAGATAAGGTAGGCCCGCCAGAATCTTCCCCGCCGGGGGGACGCATGTTTTCCTCCCATGCTCATCCCTCCTCCGGCATCACCAGGATGCAGGTGGCGAGGCGGCGCATGCCCACGATGTTGGAGCCGCGGGTGATCTGCTCCCCCTCATAATACATAATGGAGGAGGAGCCTCCGTCCAGCATGCCCGCGTTCACAGCACCCCAGTTCTCCATGATCTCCGCGAGATCGTCATAGTCCGCCCCCAGGCTGCCGGGGTGGCGTCCCTCCACCACCAGGAGCAGCATGGTACCGTCGGCCCGCTGGCCGATGGCTGTGCGGGGATTTACGCCGCCGCCCAGCCCCGTCTGACGGACGCCGTCCATGATCAGGGTCTTCCCCGGCGGAAAGCTGACGCCGCTGACGATGCCGAGGTCCATGGCTTCCTGCCCCGTAAGGCTGCCCACGTGGAGAACGCCCTCTCCGTCAAGGCCCATGAAATTGCGGTAACGGGTGCCCCGGGAGCCGTAGAGGATCTCCCCCTCCCGGATCACAATGCCGTCGGGGATACCGCCGGTACCGAAACCCTCAGGATCGTAAAATCCGCCGGCATTGGTGCCGCCCACGGCGCCCCAGTCGGCGATAAACTCATAAAGAAACTTTCCCTCATACTGGGAGCCGTAGGCGTCCAGGGTGCCCACCACCACACGGGCGGGATCGGACACCAGCATCATCTTTCCCTTGTAGGTGGGGCCTTTGACCTCCTCCACCCGGATGCCGAACTCCTGCTCCCCGGCGGCGGAGACCGTCACAGCGGCCGGATGCTCCTCCTGTCGAAGATCCGCCCAGGGCAGTTCCCGAAAGTCATCCCGGAGAGGCTCTGCCTCCTGGGGATTGAGGATGGCGTCCTCCTCCTCCTGACTGAGGTACCACCCGGGGAGGAACTTCAGCGCGCTGGTCTCGTTGCAGCTCAGGGTAAAGATCCTTCGGGCTTCCATAGAGGGGCCACGGAGCAGCACCCCCATGACGCCCAAAAGAAAAAGGGCCAGAGAGAGTACGGTGGTTATGAAATAAAGCAGTATGCCGCCGAGGATTATCCCCAGGCGGTTCCCGTTTTTTCTCCTCATCTCGCCTCTCCTTTTTCGTCCGTACATCGTCTGACGGCGCCTTCGCGCAGGTCCGTCTTCAACAATATTCTACCTTCCTTTTTTCCCATTGGCAAGGGGCAAGCGCAAAAAAACGGGGGATACGCGAAACGGCGTATCCCCCGGAGCAAATGCGAAAGGCCTTCTTATTACGCCTGGGAAGGCGTATCCCCGGCGAAGATCTCCCCCATGGTGCGCCAGCCCAGCACAGCGCACTTCACCCGGGCGGGCATGTGGGCAATATCCGAGAGAGCTGCGGCCTCCTCCAGCTCCTCCAGCTCCTCCTCGGTGACCTTCTCCTTGATCATACGGAAGAAAAGGTCGGAGAGCTTCAGCGCCTCCTCCTTCGTCTTTCCGATGACAAGATCCAGCATAATGTCCGCCGAAGCCTGGGAGATGGCGCAGCCGGAGCCTGTGTAGGCGCCGTCCACAATGACGCCGTCCTCCACACGAAGGCGAAGAACGATGTCATCCCCGCAGTTGGGATTGACCCCCTCCAGGGAAAAGTTGGCGCCGGGAAGCTCCCGCTTGTTGGAGGGGCGCAGATTGTGTTCCGTCAGAATGCTGTTATAAAAGCTGCGATTGTCCATATCCCATTCTCTCCCTTACGGTGGAAAGGCTCTCCCCCAGACGCAGGATCTCCTCCTCCGTATTGTAGAAGGAGAGGCTGGCCCTGGCGGTGGAGGGCGTTCCCAGAAATTTCATCAGCGGCTGGGCACAGTGGTGTCCCGCCCGGATGGCAACCCCGTCGGCGTCCAGGATGGCCGCGATGTCATGGGGGTGTACGTCATCCAACGTGAAGGTAAAGATGCCGTTGTGGGCCTCCCCCTCCCGGGGGCCCAGAAGATGGAGATGGGGCACCCTGGTCAGAACCTCGAAGGCATACCGGGACAGCTCCTTCTCCCGCCGGCAAATGGCGTCAAAGCCCAGCTTCTCATAGCAGCGAATGGCCTCCCCCAGTCCGGCGGCGGCGCCGGCATTCACCGTACCCGCCTCAAATTTGTGCGGCAGCTCGGCATAGGTGGCCTTTTGGCGATCCACATATTCGATCATCTCTCCTCCGTAGAGGAAGGGCGGCATTTTTTCGAGAAGCTCCTTTTTCCCGTACAGGACGCCGATGCCCATGGGGCCCAGCATCTTATGGCCGGAAAAGCTGAGAAAATCCACGTCCAGCGCCTTCACATCCACCGGAATATGAGGGACGCTCTGAGCCCCGTCGCAGGAGAAGAGGGCACCCGCTTCATGGGCCAGGGCGGCAAAGTGTTTGACATCGTTCTCCACCCCCAGCACGTTGGAGATCTGGGCCATACTGACAAGCCTGGTCCTTTCATTGAGTGCGGCGCGGAAGTCCTCCTCGCGGATTCTCCCCTCGGCGTCACACTCCACATAGCGGAGGACGGCGCCATTGCGGCGGGCCGCCCGCTGCCAGGGCAGAAGATTGCTGTGGTGCTCCATCACCGTCACCAGAATCTCATCCCCCTCCCGCAGAAAAGCGTCCGCCCAGCTGTAGGAAATGAGATTCAGACTCTCCGTGGCGTTGCGGGTAAAGATGATCTCCTCCGTCGAATCGGCGCGGATAAAGGCCCGCGCAAGCTCCCGGGCCTCCTCATATTCCCGGGTGGCCGCCTCGCTCAGGGCATAGAGGCCCCGCAGCGGATTGGCGTTCTTCTCCCGGTAGAAGGCCTCCTCCCGCCGGATCACCTGCTCCGGCTTCTGGGTGGTGGCCGCGTTATCCAGATAGGCAAGCTCCGGATGGGCCGCAAGGAGAGGAAACTCTTTGCGGATCTCTTTTGTGATCATTCCCCATCCTCCTTCAGCAGCAGCTTCACCGTCTTTTCATCGGGGATGCGCCGGATCACCGCCTCCAGTCTGGCCCGGGCCATGGTCTCATAGATTTCCTCCCGATCCATGCCGCGGGAGGCCAGGTAGTACATCAAATTCTCATCCAGACGGCCGATGGAGGCGCCGTGATTGCCCTCCACGTCCTCATCCCCGCAGAGGATCACCGGTACGGACTGATTTCGGACGCCGGGGTCCATGAGCAGCACATCCTCCAGCTCGTTCCCCTTGGCCCCGGCGCAGCCCCGCTGCAGATCGATGGTCCCCCGCAAAAGCTTGAAGGCCCGGTCCCGCAGCACGCCGGAAGCATTCATGGTGCACTCCGTCTTCTTCCCCCGGTGGATGCTCTCATAGTTCATATCCAGGTGACCGTCCCCGCTGACGGCGTAGGCCACATCCTGGATGAAGGCGCTTTTATCGCCCGCAAGGGCTACGCTGATCCCGTCATAGACGTGCTTGCCGCCCAGAAGCACCCGGCTGAGCTCCAGCCGTCCGCCCCTCTCGTTTTGGGCGCCGAGATCAAAAACAAAGCTGTAGTCCTCCCCCAGGCGCTGGATAAGCACCAGACGGAGGAGGGCATTCTCCCCCACCCGGACGCGGCCCAGAAGCATTCCCAGGCCCCGGGCACCGTCGGCGCTGCTCACGTCCACCACCGCGGTGAGGGTGCTCCCCGCCTCCAGATCCAGGGAAAAGGCATCCCAGTGGGCCGGGGGATTGTCCTCCGCGCCCTTGGGGTCATAGACCGCACCGGTATCCCCCAGGCTCCAGGAGAGGCGGAGGGTGCCGCAGTCGGTGTTTTTCTTTGCCGTGTAGCCGCGGGCAAGGGGGGCGCCGAGAAAGGCCTCCGGCTCCGGCCCCGCGCCGCTCTTCAGGGAGGGCAGCGGCGCCTTTGTCACGGCGATCTTCCCGGGGATCTCCTCTTGGGGAGTGAGTCTCTCTCCCGTCCGCAGGCCCTTCAGCGTACTCCGGTTCAGATTCAGCCAGCCATAGGTGAAGGCCGGAGGCATATTCAGATGCAGGTTTTCCATATTCTCCTCCTTACCCGATGGCGCCCTTCATTTCCAGGCGTATGAGATTGTTCATCTCCACGGCATATTCCAGAGGCAGCTCCTTGGATACGTTCTCGGCAAAGCCGCTGACGATGAGGGCCCTGGCCTCCTCCTCCGGGATGCCGCGGCTCATAAGATAAAACACCGCGTCGTCGCTGATGCGCCCGATCCGCGCCTCATGACCGATATCCGCCTCATTCGTCCGAATATCCATGGCGGGAACGGTGTCCGAGCGGGAAAAAGAATCGATCATCAGGGACTGGCAGGAGACGGCGGATTTGCTGCCCACCGCCTTTTCATTCACCACCACCGCGCTGCGGAAGGTGCTGATCCCGCCGTCCTTGGAGATGGACCTGGTATTGACGTAGGAGGAGGTATGGGGGGCGTTGTGAACCACCTTGCAGCCGGTATCCAGGTTCTGGTCCCGGCCAGCGAAGGTGACGCCGGTAAACTCGCTTCTTGCCCCCTCCCCCGCCAGCACGCTCATGGGATAGAGGTAGGAGACGTGGGAGCCGAAGGAACCGGAGACCCATTCGATCTTTCCGCCCTCCTCCACCTTTGCCCGCTTGGTGTTCAGGTTATACATGTTCCGGGACCAGTTCTCAATGGTGGAGTAGCGCAGGGTGGCGTTTTTTCCCACATAGAGCTCCACACAGCCTGCGTGGAGGTTGGCCACGTTATACTTGGGGGCCGAGCAGCCCTCAATAAAATGGAGATAGGCCCCCTCCTCAAGGATGATCAGCGTATGCTCAAACTGCCCCGCCCCGGCCGCGTTCAGCCGGAAATAGGACTGCAGGGGGATCTCCACCTTCACCCCCGCCGGCACATAGACAAAGGAGCCGCCGGACCAGACCGCCCCATGGAGGGCGGCAAACTTATGATCCGAAGGGGGCACCAGCTTCATAAAATGGCTGCGGATAAGGTCCCCGTACGCGCCGTGGAGGGCGCTCTCGATATCCGTATAGACCACACCCTGGGCGGCCACCTCCTCCCGGACGTTGTGATACACCAGCTCGGAGTCGTACTGGGCGCCCACCCCCGCCAGGGATTTGCGTTCTGCCTCCGGGATGCCCAGGCGCTCAAAGGTATCCTTGATATCCTCCGGCACCTCCTCCCAGCTGGTATTCATCCGCCGGGCGTTGGGCCTCACATAGGTGACGATATTCTCCATATGGAGCCCATCGATGGAGGGGCCCCACTCGGGCATCCTCGTCTCATGAAAAAGCTGCAGGGATTTCAGTCGAAAATCCCGCATCCACCGGGGATCGTTCTTTTCCCGGGAGATTTCCTCCACGATCTCGGGCGTCAGGCCGGAGGCCACCCGATAGACGTCCTTCTCCTCAAAGCGGAAGTCATAAAAGGAACGGTCAATATCCTCCACATAGGTCTTTTCCTCGCTCATATATGACCCCTTTCCTCAGGACTCAAACCGGGTAAAGCCATTCCGGTTGATCTCCTCGATGAGGGAGGCGTCTCCCTCTGCCACGATCCGGCCGTCCACCAGCACGTGGGTAACATCCACATGGAGGGCGGAGAGGATGCCGGTGCTGTGGGTGATGATGAGAAGGGCGGAATCCTGGTTCTTTTGATACTCCTCCACCCCCCGGGAGACGGTGCGCACCGCGTCCACATCCAGGCCGGAATCCGTCTCATCCAGGATGGCCAGGGTAGGCTTCAGCATGAGAAGCTGCAGGATCTCCGACTTCTTCTTCTCACCGCCGCTGAAGCCCACGTTCAGATCCCGCTGTGCATAACCGGGATCCATATCCAGCGCCTCCAGCGTGCGCTGCAGCTCCCTGCGGAAGGCGAAAAGCTTCAGCGGGCGATCGCTTCTCTGGCTGAGAGCGGCACGGATAAAGCTTTCCAGCGTAATGCCCGGCACCTCCAGGGGATTCTGGAAGGAGAGAAAAAGTCCCTCCCTGGCGCGGTCGCTGACCGTGAGGGCGCCGATGTCCTTCCCCTGAAAAAAAATGCTGCCCTTCGTGACACGGTATGCGGGATTACCCATCAGGGCATTGCCAAGGGTGGATTTGCCCGCCCCGTTGGGGCCCATGAGGACGTGGGTCTCCCCTTTCTTTACCGTCAGATCCAGCCCATGCAGGATCTCCTGCTCCTCCACCGATACATGCAGGTTTTCCACCCGCAGGATCTCGTTTTCCATAGAATCCTCCTTAAGGAAGTAAATCATTCTCATTCCTATCAACCTACTATGTTGATATGTTTTCTGTGCTATTATAACCGCAATCCATGGAAGATGCAAGTAGCTTGGAAAAGAAAATTGGGCAATACGCGTGAAAAGGCTTTTTCTCTCAGAAGGAAGCTTCCAATACCCTCCCTGTGAGAGATGCCCCGTTACTGTGGAATCCAAACCGCAATCCGCCAAAAAAAGCGCAAAAGGAGGCCGCATCCTCTATTCAGGCGCGGATTCATCTGCTATAATACTATGGAATTCAGTCAGGGAATCGGAGGCGCATTGTCATGAACACCTCTCTCATCGTTCTGCAGCAGACCCTTACCATGGGGATCTACATGCTGCTGGGATTTCTTCTCTTCCGCACGGGCAGGATCTCCAAAGAAGGCAGCCGTTCCATCGCCGCCATCCTTATCAATCTGGTGATCCCCGCCATGACGATCAACGGTTTTCTCCGTGAGTTCAGCCGGGAGCGCCTTGTGCTTCTGGGGTGGAGCTTTTTGCTTTCAGCGGTCGCCCTTCTTTTCTCCATCGCGGTCGCACACCTTCTCTATCGCAAAAATCCCATCAACCTTTTTGCCGCCGCCTACTCCAACGCGGGCTTCATCGGAATTCCTCTGGTACGGGCCGCATTGGGGGAGGAAGCGGTCTTCCTGGTGATCTCCTACGTCGCCCTTCTCAATGTATTCCAGGTCGCCCACGGGCTCCCGGTTCTGAAGCGGGAGCGAGTCCGTTTTCAGCTGAGAGAATATCTGAAAAGCCCCATTATCCTCAGCGCCGTTATCGGCCTTCTTGTCTTCGTCACCGGTCTGGGGAACCGACTTCCGCCGCTTCTCACCGGAGCTGTCAGCGGACTTTCCTCCACGAACGCTCCCCTCGCCATGCTGCTTCTCGGCGTCTACCTTGCGGAGAGCAATCTGAAAGAAATGCTCACAAACGGCCGCATCCTCCTTGTCAGCGGCGTCCGGCTCCTGCTCATTCCCGGCCTCACCTTGCTTCTCCTTGTTCTCTTCCCGGTGGACCCGCAGCTGAAAATGGTGGTCCTTCTGGCCGCCGCTGCCCCCGTCGGCGCCAATGTTGCGGTCTACTCCCAATTGGCCGGGAGCGATTCCTCCTACGCGGGAGAGCTGGTGGCCCAGAGCACCGTTCTTTCGATCCTCAGCCTTCCCGTCATGGTCTGGCTGGCGGGTTTCCTTCTGAAATAACCATCCCGGAAAAAGTTCCCGCGGACGCCTGCTGGTGTCCGCGGGAACTTTTTTCATCCCGGCCGGCGATCCGTCTCCCCCTGGCGCAGGCGGCGGCGGACGCGGCTGAGGTAACGCTCAAAATTTCCTCCATCCAGAAATCTGGCCAGCGCATATTGGTCAAAGGCCGGGACAGTGCAGCTGTAAAAGCCCAGCTTCTCACGAAAGCGCTCCCTGAGATCCGGGGGCAGCACCATATAGCCCAGGCGCATGGAGGGGGCCAGGCTCTTGGAAAAGGTGTTGATATAGATGACCCTTTTACCGCCGTCCATGGAATAGAGGCTCTCCAACGGTTTTCGGGAGACAGCAAATTCGGAATCGAAATCGTCCTCCACAATGGTGCTTCCCCGTTGGGTGGCCCAGCGGATATATTCATAGCGTTTGGCCGCGGGGGCCGTCACCCCGGAGGGAAAGCTGTTGAACGGGGTCACATGGAGGACCCGGGCATCGCTTTCCCGGAGGGCCGCGCCGCGGATGCCGTTTCGCCCCATGGGCAGCAGCTCACAGCGGCCGCCGTGGGCCTCATACACCATGCGAATCTTTTCATAGGAGGGGTCCTCCAGCCCAAATACCGTTCCCGGCCCGAAAAGCTGCGCCACCAGGCCGTAAAGGTATTCCGCCCCCGCCCCAACAATGATGTTCTCCGGGGAGACGGACATGCCCCGGTATCTGCCGAGATAGCCCGCGATGGCATTCCTCAGCTCCGCTGCCCCGGCGTTGGGCGTCCGCTCCAGAAGCCGTTCCCCATAGTCCGCCATCACCTGACGCATGGTATGGGTCCAGCTGTAGAGGGGAAACTCCGACCCCTTCAGACGGCTCGCCTCCTCCAGGAGGTCCTCCTCCGGCTCCTCCGGGATCCTTGCCGAAAGAGGCTCCGCCTCATGGGGCAGGGCAAGATCACAGACGTAAAAGCCGCTGCGCGGCCTGGAGAGCGCGTAGCCCTCTGTCAAAAGCAGCTCATAGGCGGTCTCCACCGTAACGACGCTGACGCCCAGGTGATCCGCGAAGCTCCGTTTGGAGGGGAGTCGTTCCCCCGCTCTCAGCTTCCCGGAGAGGATATCGTCTTTCAGAAAGACGTAAAGCTGCTCATATTTGGGGCGGCGATCCCCCTCATCCAAATGATAGGTCAACATTTTGAACTCACCGGATTCCCATAATATTTCTTTCCGATAGGATCAGATGGCATCATCATACTCCCCGGAATCGGCGCCGTCAAGCAAAAGAGTTTCGGGGTAGGGATAGCATAACAGCCCAAAAGAAATGCTCCCTTTATGACGGTCAGTGGTTTTTCACTGTCCTTCATTAAGGGAGCGTTTCATTCTTCAGTATTGTCGGAGAACCTTTAATAGGCTACGGCCCAGACCACCATCTTGTCAGCCTTTTTGCCGCAGACGGGGCAGGTATCGCCCAAATGCTCCTGGGCGAAGGGGATGCAGCGGGAGGTGACGCCCACCTGCTCCTTCATGGCGTCCTCACAGGCGCGGTCGCCGCACCACATGGTCTTGATGAATCCGCCCTTGGCGGTCATGGTCTCCTTGGCCTCTTCCAGGGTGGCGCAGGGACGGGTGTTGTTTTCCAGGTTGGCCTTGGCCTTCCTGTACATGCCGTTCTGAATCTCCTCCAGAAGGGCGGGGATCTTCTCCTCCAGCTCATTCAGATTGAGGGTCAGCTTCTCTCCATTATAGCGGCAGGCGGCCACGCAGACGCCGTTTTCCAGATCCCGGGGGCCGATCTCAATACGCAGGGGGATGCCGCGCATCTCATGCTCGGCAAACTTCCAGCCGGTGCCGTTGTCGCTGAAATCACCCTTGGCGCGGATCCCCGCCTTCTTCAGCAGGTCGACGATCTCCTCCGCCTTCTCGGTGACACCGGGCTTATGGGCGGCCACGGGGATCACCACCACCTGGGTGGGGGCGATGCGGGGCGGCAGCACCAGGCCGCTGTTGTCGCCATGGGTCATGATGAGGCCGCCGATGATCCGGGTGGAAACGCCCCAGCTGGTCTGGAAGGGATACTGAAGGGAGTTGTCCTTCCCGGTAAAGGTCATATCAAAGGCACGGGCAAAGCCGTCCCCGAAGTAGTGGGAGGTGCCGCTCTGCAGCGCCTTGCCGTCATGCATCATGCACTCCACGGTATAGGTGGCCTCGGCGCCGGCGAAGCGCTCCTTCTCCGTCTTCTGACCGCGAACGACGGGCATGGCCAGCCAGTTCTCGCAGAAGTCGGCGTAGATATTCAGCATGGTCAGGGTCTCCTCCCTGGCCTCCTCCTCGGTGGCGTGGATGGTGTGCCCCTCCTGCCACAGGAACTCCCTGCCCCTCAGGAAGGGGCGGGTGGTCTTCTCCCAGCGGAGGACGGAGCACCACTGGTTGTACTTCATGGGCAGATCCCGCCAGGACTGCAAAACATGGCTCCAATGCTCGCAAAACAGAGTCTCGCTGGTGGGGCGGACACAGAGCCGCTCCGGCAGCTCCTCAGAGCCGCCGTGGGTGACCCAGGCCACCTCGGGGGCAAAGCCCTCCACATGGTCCTTCTCCTTCTGCAAAAGGCTCTCCGGGATCAGGACGGGCATGGATACGTTCTCATGTCCCGTCTCCTTAAAACGCTTATCCAGAACCGCCTGGATGTTCTCCCAGATGGCGTAGCCATAGGGACGAAGAATGAAGAGGCCCTTGATGCTGGAATAATCAATGAGGCCGGCCTTCACCACCACGTCGGTAAACCACTGGGCGAAATCCACGTCCATATCGGTGATCTGTGTAACTTTTTTATCCTTTGCCATTTTCCTATCTCCTACAAAAAGATCATGCTCATTGTAATTTGCCAGGCGGAAACTGTCAAGAGAAAGATTTCCGCCGGCAAAATTCCGCCCTGCGGTCTGGCCGCAGGGCGGAGCGGGGATCTCGTCGATTTGGCCCTCAGATGGCCTCGGCGTTGACAAACTGGCTGGTCCAGAGTTCGGAATAGAAACCGCCCTTTTCCAGAAGTTCGTCATGGGTACCGGTCTCCACAATGTCGCCGTCCTTCATAACCAGGATCACATCGGCGTTGCGGATGGTGGAAAGCCGGTGGGCGATGGTGAAGGAGGTGCGTCCCTCCGTCAGCTGATCCATGGCGTTCTGGACGATCTGCTCCGTACGGGTATCCACGGAAGAAGTCGCCTCATCCAGGATGAGGAGCGGCGCGTCCTCGATCATGGCACGGGCAATGGTCATGAGCTGCCGCTGGCCGGCGGAGAGGTTGGAATCATCGTTGAGCTTGGTATCATAGCCATCCGGCAGGGAACTGATGAAGTGATGCAGGCCCACGGCCTTGCACGCCTCCACCACCTTCTCATCGGGGACGTCGGGCATGCTGTAGACGATGTTCTCCCGAATGGTTCCCTCAAAGAGCCAGGTATCCTGGAGCACCATGCAGAACTGCCTGTGTACCTCCTCCCGGGTGACGTCGCGGGTGTTGATGCCGTCGATACGAATCTGGCCGCCGTCGATCTCATAGAAGCGCATGAGAAGGTTCACCAGTGTGGTCTTACCGGCGCCGGTGGGGCCGACGATGGCCACCTTCTGGCCGGGCTGAACCACCGTGGAGAAATCATGAATGATGGTGCGTTCCGGCACATAGCCGAACTTTACGTGATCAAACTCCACAAGGCCGTTGGTATTCTCGATCTTTTCGGTCTTCCCGCTCTCATCCTCCATCTCCTCCTCCGCCAGGAAGGCGAAAACGCGTTCAGCGGCGGCAATGGCGGACTGCAGCGTCGTGGCAGCCTGGGCCACCTGGGTGAGGGGCATGGTGAACATACGGACGTAAAGGATGAAGGCAATGACGGTGCCGAAGCGGATCATTCCGTGCTGGACCATCAGGGCGCCCATGACGCAGACGGCCACATAGCCGAAGTTGCCCAGAAACTCCATGATAGGATTCATGATGCCGCTGATAAACTGGCTTTTCCAGTTGTTCTCATAGAGGAGGGCGTTGAGGCGTTCAAACTCCCGGGTGCTCTCCTCCTCTCCGTTGAAGGCCTTGACGATGATGTGACCCGCGTACATCTCCTCCACATGACCGTTGAGCTCGCCCAAATAGCGCTGGCGGCGGGAGAAGAACTTCTGGCTGCGGTGAATGATGAGGTTCATCATAAAGAAGCCGATGGAGGCGCAGAGGACGGCAATCAGAGTCAGCCATACGCTGCTCAGCAGCATCATGACGGTGCAGCCGATAAAGGTGGTAAACGCGGTGACCACCTCACTGGTGGCGCCGTTGAGGCTCATGCCGATGGTATCCACGTCGTTGGTGACGCGGCTGAGAAGGTCGCCGAAGGAGGCGGAGTCAAACCGGCCCAAGGGAATGCGGTTCAGCTTGTGAGAGATATCGTTCCGCATCTTCCGCATGATGTTCTGGGTTGCCGTAACCAGGGTAAAGCTCTGGGCGTAAGTAAGAAGCGAGGAGAAGAGATAGAAGCCCAGAACCAGGACGGAGAGGCGGACCACCGCGGCTGTATCCACGGAGCCGGCCTTCATGCCGTCATTGATCAGGTTCGTGATCTTGCTCAGATTATCCGGTCCGAAGAGCTGGAACAGGACGCTGATGATCGCGCAGGAAAAAGCGATGATAAAAAGGGGCAGGAAATGGCGCAGATACTGCAGCAGGATCTTAATGGTCCCCTTCATATCCTTGGGCTTTTCAATGATTCTGCCCATGCCCCGGCCGCCACCCCCGCGGTTATTTGTCATTTTGGCCTGACCAAGCTGATAATCGTTCTTAGCCATTACGCAAGTTCCTCCTCACTCAGCTGAGTATAGGCGATCTCCTGATAGACCTCACAGGTCTTCATGAGTTCCTCATGCCGTCCCATGCCCACGATCTTGCCCTCATCCAGAACGATGATCTTATCCGCGTCCCGGATGGTGCCGATGCGCTGGGCCACCAGCAGGGTGGTCACGCCGGCGGTCTCTGCCTTCAGGCGGGCGCGCAGCACCCGGTCGGTCTTGTAATCCAACGCAGAGAAGGTATCGTCAAAGATGTAGATCTCAGGCCTGCGGTAGACTGCGCGGGCAATGGAGAGACGCTGCTTCTGTCCGCCGGAGACGTTGGTGCCGCCCCGGGAGATATCCGCGTCGTAGCCGCCGGGCATCTTCTCCACGAATTCCCTGGCCTGGGCAATCTCCACCGCCTTGCGGATCTCCTCCTCCGTGTTTTCGGGGTTCGCTCCGCCGCCGGCGCCGTAAGTGACGTTGCTGGTAACGGTACCGGTAAAGAGCACCGCCCGCTGGGGAGCATAGCCGATGAGACCGCGAAGGGCTGTCTGGGTATATTCCTTAACGTCTCTGCCATCCACGAGGATCTGGCCCTCCGTGGCGTCGTAGAACCGGGGCACCAGATTCACCAGGGTGCTCTTGCCGCTGCCCGTGGCGCCGATGAAGGCCACGGTCTCACCCTTTTTGGCGGTAAAGGAGATATCCTGCAGGATCATTCCCTCGGCGCCGGGGTAGCGGAAGGAGACGTTCTTGAACTCAATGGTACCCTCCTGTCCCTCCAGGCCCTTCTCCTGCGGTCCGTCCACGATGCTGGCTTTGGTATCCAGCACGGCGTTGATACGCTCGGCGGAGACCTGGGCACGGGGCAGCATATTGAAGATCATGTTGAGGCTCATAAAGGCAAACAGGATCCGGCTGGCATAGTTGGAGAAAACCACCATCTCGGAGAAGGTGTCCAGTGCGTCGGAATAGTTGGGCGTCTGGGCGATGATAAAGGCGCCGATGAGATAGATGCCGATGGTCAGCCCGTTGTTGGCAAAGCGCATGGTAGGATGCATGACGCTCATGGCCCGCTGGGCCTTCATGTGGTTGTCGGTGAGAATGTCATTGGCGTTGGAGAACTTCTTCTCCTGATATTCCTCGGCATTGTAGGCCCGCACCACCCGGATACCGGTCAGATTCTCCCGCATGGCCCGGTTCAGGTCATCCGTCAGAAACTGCATCCTGCGGAATCTGGGGTGGGCGTACTTCATGACAAAGACAACGGCACAGAGCACCAGCACCACCGCGCCGCAGGTCAGCGTGCTCCACTGCCAGTGCTTGCCATGGATCTTGCTGAGGGCCACCGTGATGCTGATGGGGGCGCGGACGATCATGGTGAAGCCCCGGGAAATGAAGTTCTGGAGCTGGGTCACGTCGTTGGTGGAGCGGGTGATGAGGGAGGCGGTGGAGAAGCGGTCGATCTCCTCCAGAGAGAAGCCCTCCACCGCGGAGAAGACCTTGCTCCTCAGATTGCGGGAGAAGGTGGCGGCCAGCATGGAGCTGACATAGCCGGAACAGAAGCTGATGCACATGCTGATCACGGCGCAGAGCAGCATCCGAAGGCCGGCATCCCAGATATCCGACACCAGGCTCCCCTCAGTATTCACGAGCTTGGTGATCCGCGACATATAGTCCGGGATCCGCATATCCATATAGACCTGGCCAAATACCAGGAGGATACTGCAGAGCATCAGCAGCCACTCCAGCCTGCCCATGCGTTTTAAAATCTTGATCATGTACTCACTCCTCCACGGCTACATCGAAGCACGAAATGACTTTGTTTACCAGTCCGGAGAAGTTTTCCTTCTCCTCCATATCCAGACATTCAAAAAGGTCCGTCGCCACCTGCTCACGGACGAGGCGCATCTCCCTGCCCCGCTCTTTACCCAGCTGGGTGACGGATACGAACTGCTCCCGCTTATCCTTTTCACTGCGGCGGCGGGTAATGTAGCCCGCCTCCTCCAGCTTTAAGAGCGCGCCCGTCAGGGACTGTGGACGGATATGCATTCTGAGGGCAAGATCCTTCTGGGACATCTCTCCGTTCATATCCAGGATATACAGGATTCTTCCATTGCCCTTGAGTCCCTCATACCCGCTCTTCTCAATCTCCGCATGATAGCGCCGGCGGAACTCCCCGCCGATCCGGCCGATGGCATGCAATAGGTCCAAATCCGACATGTTGACTCCTTTCCCCACCCCGAAAGGGGGAAACAAAATTAAGGCACTTGATAATCAAGGCTATTAATTTAAGATACCTTATTAATTTTAACCGTATTGTTCCTCTTTGTCAAGGGCGCAAATTGCATAAACAATCAAACGCCGCACCCCTCACAATGTACAGAATGTGAAGGGTGCGGAGTTGCCGCTTTTTGATGGTTTCCTCCTGTCATTCGCCGTACTGGGCAGTGATTCCGGCCAGGTATTCCCGGAAGGCCTCCCTCGCGGAATGTGGGCCCATCAGCTCCACCTCGCTGCCGAAGCCGCAGAGCCAGCCGAAAAACTGGGGGCTCACTACCACGGGCGTCACCACCTCAAAGCGCTCCTTTTCCAGGGCCAGCATGGGAACATCCTTTCCGAATCGGTCGATCACCGCCCCGGCCAGGTGGTTGCGAAAACGCATGGTCACCGTCATCTCCTCCCCGGAGAACATCCCGAAGACCCGCTGGCTCTGCTCCCCCATGTCCAGATCTTTAAAATACTCCTTCCCCCGGCGGTGCGCATCGGAGAGGCGGAGATCCGTCATCCGGTCCACACGGAAATGGCGCATCCCCTTCCCCTCCTCATAGGCCAGGAGGTAATAGTTCCCGTCTGACATGGTAAGGGCAAAGGGGCTGACCACATAGCGGGCGCCGCCCCGTCGATAGACCCTCTCCTTATTGACGGCGTATTCACTGTAGCGGAAGCTCAGCTCCCGGTCCAGCGCAATGGCGCGGTGCAGTTCATCAACGCTGTAATAGATGGATTCATTCATGGACTTGATCCGCCCGGTGACATAGACCTGATGCTGGAGCTCATGGGCGTCATAATCGCTGGCCAGCTTCTCCAGCTTGGAGATAAGCTCCAGGCTCTTTTTATGGGTAATGAAGCGGGAGGCCTGGACCGAATCCACCAGAAGCTTCAGCTCCGGCAGCTGAAACTCACGGGAAGCCATATAGTATCCGCCCTTTCTCCCCCGCTTCAGCTCCAGATCAAAGCCAAACTGTCGCAAAGCCTCAATATCGTCATAGACGCTCTTCCGCTCTGCCGTCATGCCGCAGCCATCCAGATACTCCAGAATCGCGGGGACCCCCGCAGGGTGGTTCTCATCCGTCTTCTCCATAAAAAAACGCATGAGGTACAGGATTCTCGCCTTCTGGCGCGAGGTCTTGGGCATTGCGCTCCCCTCCCTTTCTTTGCTTCCTCTATCTTACCCCGGATCGCCGCGCTTTGCAAGCATACCGCGCAGCCCGATCTCCGCAGATGCAGCTACGGTCCATATCAATTGCGCCATGCAGTCCCCGGGTGGAGAAAGCGGGGATTCTCCCCTGCGGATCATCTGACTATTCTGTGGTTTTGCGTCGATTCCTTCTGATTTGTAAATTAAGTATGTCATTTTTCCCAGGGGCCGCCTTTTGTGCTATCATATGTTTGACGATACCTCAGTGGAGGAAAGGATTATGCTGAGAAACTGGTTTCGGAATTTTATGGTGGGCAGATACGGACAAGACCACCTGAACGTAGCGCTCTGTGTGGGCGCGGTCGTCTCCTGGCTGTTGAGTATTCTGTTTCGCGGATGGCTGTGGAATGTCCTGTATTTTGTTCTGTTGGGTCTGGCCTTCTTCCGCATGTTTTCCCGCCGGATCGAAAAGCGCCGTGCGGAGAACGACCGTTTTCTCACCTACTGGTGGCCCATTCGCAGAAAGCTGGAGCTCTCCCTTCGCAAGCTGAAGGAGCGGCGGACCCATAAATTCTTTAAATGCCCCAGCTGCCGCAATACGCTGCGGGTTCCCCGGGGCAAGGGCAAGGTTAACATCACCTGTCCCAAGTGCGGAGAACGCTTCCAGCGAAAGACATAAGTCGATTCACACCGGAGGACTGAAGTCCTCCGGTGTATCCTTTTTCAGTTTTACATGGATTTTGCTTGACCTTCCGGGCAAGGAAGGCGTATCATACGAAATGTGGGTTTTCCGACATTTTCATTGACCCATCGGAGGTACTTTTCATGCTTGTTCCGATTCTTCTTTTCGTTGTAGGTCTTGCGTTGCTCATCAAGGGCGGCGACTGGTTTGTGGACGGAGCCACCGGCCTTGCCCACCGCTTCCACCTGCCGGAGCTTCTCATCGGCGCCACCGTGGTCTCCATCGGCACCACTCTGCCCGAGGTCATGGTCTCCAGCCAGGCGGCCCTTCTCGGCAACAGCGGCATCAGCTACGGAAACGCCATCGGCTCCGTGATCTGCAACACCAGCCTCATCGCGGCCCTCACCGTGGCCATACGCCCCGGCAAGGCCGACCCCAAAACCCTGCGCTTCCCGGTGGCTGCCTTCTTTTTGGCAGCGGCCATTTACGCCGGCTTCGCCTATACGACCGGGCGCTTTACCCGTTGGAACGGCATCCTGTTCCTCTGCTTATTTGTCGTCTATATGATCGTAACTGTCCTTCAGATGAAGAAGAATCCCGACGCCGCATCGGAAGAGGAGGAAAGCGTCAAGGAGACAAGTCTCTGGAAGGAGCTTCTGCTCCTGGTGGTGGGCGCGGCGGCCATTGCCGTGGGCGCCAATCTTCTGGTGGAAAACGGCACCAAGATCGCCCAGTGGCTGGGGGTGCCCGATTCCGTCATCGGCCTGACCATGGTTGCTCTGGGTACCTCCCTGCCGGAGCTGGTCACCGCCATCACCTCCCTGATCAAGGGGCACAGCGCTCTGTCCCTCGGCAACATCATCGGCGCCAACCTTTTCAACATTGTCCTGGTGTCCGGAATGGCCATTACCATCAATCCCTTTGCCGTTCCCGCAGAAAAAACCATTGCGGGGATGAACGCCTCCTTCCTGGTAGACCTTCCCGTGATGTTCCTGGTTATGGCAATTCTCTGCCTGCCCACCCTGAAAAAGGGAGCGCTGAAGCGCTGGCAGGGCATCCTGCTTCTGGGAATCTACTTTGCCTTCACCGTGTTCCAGTTTGTATCATAAACGGGGACTTTTTGGGGGAGGGGCAAGCCCCTCCCCCGCAATGCCTCTCAAAGAACGAAAAACCCGCAGGCCTTTCGGTCTGCGGGTTTTTGGGGCGTTATTGCAATTACTTGATCTCGACGGTGGCGCCGGCGGCCTTCAGCTGCTCAGCCAGCTTCTCGGCCTCCTCCTTGGAGACGGCCTCCTTGATGGTGGCAGGGATCGCCTCGACCTTCGCCTTGGCCTCAGCCAGGCCCAGGCCGGTGATGGCGCGGACTTCCTTGATGACCTTGATCTTCTGATCGCCGAAGCTGGTCATGACCACGTCGAACTCAGTCTGCTCAGCAGCAGCGGGGGCGTCAGCGGCGGCGCCGGCAGCAGGAGCGGCCATGGCGGCGGCGGAGACACCGAACTCCTCCTCAAGAGCATGAACCAGCTCGTTCAGCTCCAGGACGGTAAGGGCCTTAACTTCCTCGATGAGAGCAGCAATCTTTTCGCTTGCCATTGTAATTTCCTCCTAAGTTAGTAGTATGTGATGTGGGATTACTCGGCCGCTTCTTCCACGGGGCCGCCGAGCTTCTCGGCAGCTGCCTTCAGGACAACGGCCAGGCTGGTGATGGGCGCGAGCATGGTGCCGAGCACCTGCGCGCGGAGAATGGGCAGCGGGGGAATCGCGGCCAGGGCCTTGATATCGTCCACGCTGATGACCTTGCCATCCATGAAGCCGCCCTTGATCTCGAAATGCTGATCGAGCTTCTTGGCGTATTCACACATGACCTTGGCAGGCGCCAGAGCGTCCTCAGAGCTGACTGCCAGAGCGGTGGAACCGTTGAACAGGGGATCGAGCTCCTTCAGGCCGGTGTCGTCGGCGGCGATGCGCAGCAGCGTGTTTTTCACGACCGCGTAATCGACGTTCATCTCACGGGCCTTCCGACGCAGCTCGGTATCCTCCGCCACGGTGATGCCGGAATAATCAACCAGCACGCCCGCCTGGGAGTGGTTCAGCTTATCCTTCAGGGTCTGGACGACCGCCTGCTTTTCGCTGAGTACCTGTGCGTTAGGCATTGTTTGGATTCACCTCCGGATGATTGATCGCGCCCAAAAAGAAAACACCCATGCGCAAAGACGCACGGATGCGGTAGACAAACTGTCATGCCATCCTCGGCAGGAATTATGGCTCTCGCCCCCTGCTGTCTTTGGAACGCCCGATTATATTATCAAAAGTGATCGTATCTGTCAAGAGCTTTTCAAGAGTTTTTTGAAATATGGGTGTAGTTTTCCTTCTCCCGTTGTCAAAAAATTGTTATCTGTGCTATAATGAGTTGCTGTTAAGGAATTGCGGCCGTAAAGGAGTACCACCCATGAGAATGAGAAAAAAGCGCAACCTGGAACCCAGACTGGAAAAGGCGGCCTCCGCCCTTCTGGAAAACCCCGAAGAATTACGGGGAAAATGGAAGGAGACCTTTCCCGGCTATAAAGAGCTGGCGGTGGAGCTGGGCTGCGGCAAAGGGCGCTTTACCGCCGATACGGCGGAGGCGGAGCCGGAGCTTTTTATCGCCGCGGTGGAGCGGGTACCCGAGGCCACGGTGGTGGGCATGGAACGGGTCACCCGGCGGGGCCTGAACAATGTGCGTTTTCTGGATATGGACGCCGCCGCCATCTGCCGGGTCTTTGCCCCCGGTGAAGCGGATAGGATTTATGTTAACTTCTGTGATCCCTGGCCTTCCCTTGGGCACGCCAAGCGCCGCCTCACCGCGCCGGATTATCTGACCCTTTACCGCACCGTGCTGCGCCCCGGCGGAGAGCTGCGCTTCAAGACCGACAACGCCCCTCTCTTTGACTGGAGTGTGGAGCAGCTGAAGCGCTGCGGCTGGGACGTGATCTTTGAGACCCATGACCTGCACCGGGACGGCATTGCAGAGATCATGACCGATTATGAGGCCAAGTTCCACAGCCAGGGCGTTCCCATCTGCAAGTGCATTGCCCGGACCCCAACGGAGGCCGATCTGCCGGTGGAGATCGAGGAGCTGCGTCCCACAGGCATCCTCTGCCTCCCTGAAGTTCATCCTAACGGACTGCGAGGGGTCGAGGAACAGGCCCTTTTGAAGCTGGCAGGCATTGCCGCCAATGGGAAGGCCATGAACATCGGCTGGCTGGCAGCGGATGGTGAGGGCGGCTTCCGCCCGGACTGGAGCCAGTCCAGCAGCTCCATCGAGGCCGAGGGCATCCCGGAGGAGGACATACAGCAAATGCTGAAGGCCGGGGCAGAGCCCGAACGGCTTCCCGGGGGACGCTATGCGGTGATCCCCCTCTCCTCCCCCCATTTTGATGAGGGCTGGGCAGCCATGATGGCGGCTTTATCAGATCGCGGCTATACCCTGGACAGCATAAAGCCCCTCATTCTGCGGGCCCAAAGGGTCGGTGAGGAGAAGGTCTTTTCCCTCGCCATCCCGGTGAAAACCCCCGTTTAAACCAGAATGAAGAGCCGGCGTCCGGAAGGGATCACCCACGTGATCTCTTCCGGACGCCATTTTCTTTTTGTCAGGATCCGGGCTTATTCGTCGCCGTTATGGAAGCCCTTCAATTGCTCCCGCTCGATTTCGGGATCCCAGGAGAGCATGGGCTCCAGATCCTCTCCGCGGAAGACCCGGCGCTCATAGTTCTTCACAATGGACACCACCGTACCGGAGCAGGCAAGGACACCGATGAGGTTCGGCAGCGCCATGAGACCATTGAAGGTGTCGGAGATATCCCAGGCAAGGCTGGACTGCATCAGGGCGCCCGCCATAATGGCCGCGATGAAGAGCACACGGTAAACGCCGACGGACCGTGTCCCCAGAAGATACTCCCAGCTTTTTGTCCCGTAATGACTCCAGCCCAGGCAGGTGGAAAAGGCAAAGAGGATCAGGGCCAGCGTCACAAAGACGGAGCCCGCGTTGCCGAACACCTGATAGAAGCAGCGGCTGGTCAGGGCGCCTGCGGCAATGGTCTCATCCAGAAGGCGGCCGGTCTCCAGATCCACAAGGCCGCTGGTAAGAATGGCCATCGCGGTGAGGGTGCAGATGATGATGGTATCCGCAAAGACCTCAAAAATGCCCCAGATACCCTGGGTCACAGGCTCCCGGGCGTTGGAGTTGGAATGGACCATGACAGAGGAGCCCAGCCCCGCCTCATTGGAGAAAACGCCGCGCTTTAAGCCCCATTTGATAACGGTGCCCAGGGTGCCGCCGGCGATGGCGCGTCCGGTAAATGCGAATTTGAAGATAGACCCCAGGGCGGGAAGGATCAGCTTGGCATCCCAGAAGATCAGGACCAGGGAGCCCAGGATATAGAAGATGGACATGAAGGGCACCAGCTTCTCGGTAGTGCGGGCGATCCGCTGCAGGCCGCCCACGATCACCAGAGCAGCCACCACCATGAGAAGGAGGCCGGTAACAAGGTTGATGGCGCTGACCCCAAGGATGGTCGCATCCGGGACACCGAGCCCTGTAAGGGTGCTGTTTACGTTGGTGGCGATGGAGTTGATCTGGCTCAAGTTGCCGATACCGAAAGAGGCCAGCACGGCAAAGACGGAGAAGAGGCCTGCCAGGACGGAGCCAATCTGTTTCATTCCCTTAAAGGAGCCCAGGCCGTCCTTCAGATAGTACATGGCGCCGCCGCTCCACTCCCCGTCGCTGTTGCGGCGGCGGTAGTAGATACCCAGGGCGTTTTCGGCAAAGTTGGTCATGAGGCCCAGGATCGCCGCAAGCCACATCCAGAAGATGGAGCCGGGACCGCCGAAGGCAATGGCCGTTGCCACGCCCACGATATTGCCGGTGCCCACTGTGGCGGACATGGCGGTGCAAAGGCTCTGAAACTGGGAGATCGACTTCTGATCATCGGAATGGAGCACATCCCGGCGCTTGAAAACGCTGCCGATGGAATGCTTCCACCAGTGACCAAAGTGGGTAAACTGGAAAAAGCCGGTGATGACCGTCATGATAAATCCCACGCCCAGGATGGCAAAGAGCATCCAGTTCCAGACCACGGTATTGATTGTGTCATTGACCTTGGCCACCTTGTCCGCCACGCTGCCATCCGTTGCCAAAGCAGGTACGGACAGGGCCGCCGTCAGCAGCGCCAGGAGCAGCACCGTCAGCAGGAATTTTCTTTTTTTCATCCTCTTATCCCCCTCATTACCTCAGAATCCAAGGGATCCCCGGTTTTTTGTTTCTATTACGCAAAAAACAGGACCCGGATCGGCGGTCCGGGTCCTGCGCACTTTATCATTCCCGTCACTTGGCTTTCGTGACGTAAAAGCTGGCTGACTCCGTCCTTTTGCCTGAGAGATTAGGCCAACGCCCTTGCCCCTTCGGCACCCGCTCCGGCGGGATTCTCCGGAGATCCGTCTGCCGACAGTCTTTGCCATTTGGCGCCTGAGAGTGTTGCTCCTTCGGCCGGGATGATCCCCGTCTCCTGCCGGTTTCAACCGGATCTGTATTCTGTTGCTATCATTATACGCTTTCCATGAAAAAATGCAAGTTGCGAATGGATAAAAATACACTCCTGCAACAACTTGATCCGGGCATTCTATACAAGTAGATCTGCCTCCTCCAGCAGTTCATAGAGCGCGTCCTGAGAAAGCACGCCGCGTTTCAGGTCCCGGGGGAGTTCTCCCCGTTCATCTGCTTCATAATCCTCCCTCCATTCACCTGAAGTGTAATAGGTCTCAAGCATGCGGAGCTTTTCGGGATCATGAGAGATTACAGCCTCGTCAAACAGCTTCTCGTACTTTTTCACCCGTTCAATCCGGGTCATACCGCAGAATTCCTTATTTGTCTTCCCATCCTTGCAGCCGAATCCGCCTTCGCCGGAATACGGTTCCTCATGATCATATTCACCGTATTCACAGCCAATATGGGTAGCTTCGATTTCATCTGTCAGTATGAGCTGGCCGTTCTGACGGTCATAGAGCTTTACGGTACCCCAGCCGTTGCCGCCGTTCCACAGACGATTATGGCGTCTGCTGCCGTCCGGCGCCTCATAGTTGATCAGCAACATGTCCTTCTTCAGGCAGTGAACCTCTGTCTCCATAGCGGCATGGATATTTTCCTGCCGTACGTGCCAGATGACCTCCTCATCGTGCTCTTCAAAGGTGAACTCAGTTTTCACCATCAAGTGAAGCTTGGAAAAATTGAAATCATACTCCTTACCCTCATAGTAAAACACGCCCAGCAGGCGGCGATCCAACGGAACAAAATAGATCTTCGGTCTGCCGCCGCCGATATCGAATACGCTGTTACGGAGCTGCTTCCCGGTCTTTTTGCTGGTCAGGCAATTGGAGGAAAGCCAGACCCATGGCGTTGTAAAGTCCCGTCCCCAGTTCTTATCCGCGTAACCATAGCTGCGTTCCGGCGTAACTGTGTACTTTCGGCCATTGAACGTAACGGTCCCGCTGTAAGCGCTCTTCATCCCCTCCGCATGCCAATACATAGCGAAGGCTTCCGCGTCCCGTAGAGGCTTGCTCGCCCCGTATCCCACGTTGAAGGCGATCTGCTTGTCCACCTTAATATCCCAGCTCATTTCGCCCCCGTCGCACATCCATTCGGGGTGGGCAGCTGCTTCCTCCGGTGTAATGGACACGCTTCCCTTCAGCGCTGTCTCACAGGCCAGACAATCTTCTGCCTCAATCTGAAACGGCGCGTCTCCGTGCATATGAACATCTTTCCATGCAAAGAAACGGTGCAGCTGGCAGGCATCCTCGCCCCAGGTGCCCGCCTTTACCATCAGATACGATGGCTTCTTTCCGGCTTCCCGGTTGTCGGGAAGCTGCCCCAGCACCGGTTCATCCTCTGCCAGCGCCGGATTGCAGACAAAGAATTCAATGAAAAATGGCTTGTCCTCCCCTGTCTCTTCGTCCTGAGCAGTGAAAGAATGCCACCACCAGTCGTAGCCGTGGCGGGCCAGCGGGCCATGCAGCATGCAGGCATTCCGCGTTATATCATGATGATTAAACATGTTGTCCTCCTAAATCCTGATCAGTCTCACGGTTGATTCCATTCATCCAGACATGTCTTTATCTCACTTACGGGAATCAGCGTCCCGCATTTGAATGTCTTCCCGTCAGCAGAATAATATCCGCCAGGCGTTATACCAACCAACTGCATTTGCTCATTGATAGCAGCTCCGCCACTGCTGCCCACATGCATATACGCAGTATGTCTCATGGCATTGCTTGGAAAGCCTTGCATTTGGCCAAACTTCTCAATTCCAGAAGTGACCTTTCCATAGGAGACGGCAAACCAATCATTCTGCGGATTGCTGATACACATGATCCGATCGTCTTTTTCCGGGTCCTCGTCAGCGATCGTTACCACAGACAAGTCTTCCCCTGAAGAGAAGCTAATGACAGCCAGATCGTCTCTGCTGCTGACATACTCCAGGTTTGCCGTGTACATGGACTCGTATACTTCCCGGGAAAGGACACTGTAATCAATGCCGGGGATGTTATCCGTTTTCATCTCGGTATTGACCGTGAAAACAAGGATCTGTGCGTTCTCCGTACTGGCAACATGGGCGGCGGTAAGAGCATAATACACTTCGTCTCTTTTTGCAATGATCACGCCGCTTCCGCATTCGCCGTATGAAACGGAATCACCGGTAACTGTTTTGGAAAAGAGCCCGATATTGGACGACAAGAGATCTGAATCTCTGAATGCCGACTCCATATCTTCAAAAACCGTATTTTGATTGCGGGAACTATCAGCGCAAGCCGTCAATACGGTCGGGGGAGCTATTATCAATGTCAACCCGACAAGGAGAGCAAACAGTTTTTTTCGTCTTTTCATTTTCTTGCTTCCTCTGAAGGTTGCCTCGTTACTGTGTATGTGCTGAGCTCAATATGCAAATCATATTCTTCCTTTTCGCCGGTCGGTGAAACAAGAGTCAAAGTTGTGTCACCGGCCCGTTTGAAATCAGCGTGGAGCAAATAATCCTCAACGCCGTCATCATACCTGATCTCAACTTCCCCGTACTTCTTATCTTCAAGATAAACCGTGTAGGAATCATCAAATTGATGTTCTACTCCGTTCCCCATGATCTCAGTGCTGTATACCGGGGGATTCATCAGACTATAAATTGTGATGGCTGCAACTGCAACCATGCTGATGGTCACACCGACTGTTTTGATTTTTTTGTTATCAAAAACGGCCAAGGGATATACGATCATGGCGCAGGCGCAGAACAGTGAAATCAGGATATACCTCGGCCTGGAGAACAGAAAGTCAGAGAAATAGGCACTGTAAGAACCGGCGGTCATAACGATCATCGGCAGCAGAATCAGATAGCCCCACCATTTGTCCTTTTTCATCCAATAACCGATATATCCCATGGGAAAGCAGAGAACTGTCCAGAAAAACCAGTATTTATAGTATCCGAACAGATTCCATCCCTGCCAGCTGAACGGTACCTGAATGAGATAAACCAGCGGTTGGCTGATCAGAAAAAACACAAAACATTTCAACGCCGAGTCCATATTGGACTTACTGTTCATGATAATGATAATCCCAAACAGTATCCAAACCTCAAACGTTGCTGTAATTGTAATGAACGAGGTGTTCTGAAAGATTGGAATGATCGCCATCACAGCGGTAAACACCCCCGCTGCGACCGCTGATACGATTAATCTCGGCCATGTCAGATTGATTCCGCCAAACAACTTTTTGATTGCCTTTACCATGGTCACTGAAAGCCTTTCTGTTTTTCATTTGATAAGACGGGGTTGCCATATATTTGCTGATATTAGACGGAAAAAACAATAGAGCGGTTCCGTGGAAACCTTACTTGTCAGAGGATATCGACCCTAGAAGCACCTCAACAAACCGGAATTTGTTGATATCAAAGCGTCAGTATTTCACTCACGATTTCATAAACGTTCTTATTGACTGTATCCACTTTTATGGTGTCAAGTATTTGATACATGTCGATCCTTGCAACACTTCTGTCGATTACATCGTTACTGCGGAT
>CAMNAO010000011.1 GCA_946531435.1 uncultured Clostridia bacterium | reverse complement strand
CCCCCGCTACTCTATAAACTCTTTCCCCTTGTACCGGGGTTTGTCTACAGTCTGAACGACATGACTGCGCGGCGATTTGCCGCGCAGTCATGTCGTTCAGTTTAGGCGCAAATACCAATAGAAGAATCAGCGGAATGATGCAGAACGCGCCGGGTGATATCCGTCCCGTCAGGAGCGGTTCTGCGTGAGGAGACGTTCGTTGGCCTCAAGTACCTTTGACGCCGTGATCGCATCCGTCATCAGAAGATCCACAATGCCTCCCCGCAAGGCGCCAAGAATGGCGTCGACCTTCTCGTCGCCCGAGGCGATTCCCACCGTCATAGGGTTGCGCCGCACCTCCTCCAGAGGCATGGCCAGACATTTTTCATTCCATTCGCAGGCTACGGTGTTGCCGTTGATGTCATAGTACTGGGCGCAGACGCTACCCACGGCCCCCTTCTCCCGAAGCTCCGACAGGTGCCTGGCTGTCTGATAGCCATACCACTTCGGCGCGGTCTCCCCGGAGGAGCTCAGGGAACCGATTCCTGTCACAACAAGATCGCATTCCTGCATTTTCTCGAAGACCGCGGCAATGGAAGAATCGTTCAGCAGTACGTTTTTCGCATAGGTATCATCCACATAGAGGGGTGTATTCAGATAATAGCCCTTGCCGTTGAAAACCTCGATCACCTGCTCCACCAGGTTCCGCGCCTCCTCTGCCAGATAGGTGCTGCTGATGGAGCCCATGAGCTGTACCACCTCCAGCGTGCAGGGATTTCTTTTACGCAGCTTCTCCACCACCGTATTGACTGTCCGGCCGTTGGAGATTCCCAGGGTTACCTTTCCCTTCAGCCGGCTGGAAATCTGGATCGCCGCGTAATCCGTCAGTGAACTGAAGGTCTCGGGGCTGAATTCGGAGTCAAAGCAGGTGATCACCAGCGCCTCCTTCAAGCCAAAAACCTCATGGAGCTTCTTCTCCAGGGTTGGAGCCCGATCAACAATGTGCCGCACCTTGATTTCCACGATCCCCAGTTCCCTTGCCTGGGTAAGCATCCGGGAAACCTTGGACCGGGAAAAAAACATCTTTTTCGCGATCTCCGGCTGCAGCATGTTCAGATTATAATACATATGCGCGACCTGGGAAATCAGCGCGTATTCCTTGTGCTTTGCAATGCTCTTCTGCGCCAGCTTCGGAATCTTTTCCTCTTCCATATCGGGAACCTCCTTCACAGTTTTCTGTCAATACTATACCTCATAACGAGCTCCGGCGCAAGAACTTTGCTGAAACTATGTGCAATTTTTCCCCGCAAATTGACTATCCCGAAATTCTGTGATAGGCTTACAGCAGCATCATCGAGCGAAGGGAGAGACGCAAGTATGCAGCAATTTCAGTTTTTCAGTCATCAAAAGATCGGTGACAACGCCTACCTCGTAACCGAATCCTACGGCCCGCAGCTTCGGCTTTCCATCGGCGTCATTACCGGACTGGAAAAGACGGCGGTCATCAATGCCGGTCTCGGGATTTCCGGGAGCCTGCGCAAGTACATCGAAGGCTTTACCGGCACAGGCAAGCCTTTCGTACTCTATTGCACCAGCGGGAAGCCGGAATGCATCGGCGCTGCGTTTCAGTTTGATGAGGCCTTCGTCTCCTCAAAGGATCAGGCGCTGCGCTTTGACGATCCGACGCCATCCATCCCCGCAGAGGTATTGAGCTATGGCAGAGCTGTCAGCCCCACGGGAAATGCGGCCTTTGAAGAGCTGCGTCCCGGTTTTCTTGCCATCGGGCGGCAGCACATCATGCCGCGGCCGTTTCCCGGCAACACGCCCGGATCCTTTGTGATTCTGAACGGAGAGGGCAAGCTCTGTTTCCTGGGCGACGCGGTGGGCAGCGAACGCACCATTCTTCCGTACCTGGACCGGAAGGGGATCGCCGACTATGCGGATGGCCTGAAGAAGCTGGCAAATGAGCGCGGCGGAGAACTGCGTTTTTATTGCGGGCGCTCCCTTCATCCGCTTTCCGGGGAATACCTCCTCACCGTGGCCAAGGCCTGCGAGGAGATTGCCGCGGGACAGACCGCTGCCGACCTTTCAGCCGGAGACGGCACTCTCAAAATGCATCTATATGAAAACGCTGCTGTCCTCTATGACAGCGCCAGAATGGAATAAGGAGGAAAAGCATGGCAATGGTGATCGAGAACAATGTGCTTGTGCGCTATACCTCTGAAGAGGGCGTCACCGAGGTGACGATCCCGGAGGGGGTCGCCGCCATCGGGCAGGACGCCTTCAAGGGATGCCAGGAGTTGAAGGCCATTCATCTTCCGCATACGGTAAAAAGGATCGGTTCCGGCGCTTTCTCCGCCTGCCGTGGAGTAGAATGGTTTACGCTTCCGGACAGTGTGGAAGAACTGGGCGACCGGGTTTTCAGCACCAATTTTGATATGAAGGGCGTTACCCTTTCCAAAAATCTGAAAAAGCTGGGCGTCAGTGTGTTCGAGGGCTGCGGTGGCATGGAAGAAGTCATTCTTCCGGAGGGTCTGAAGGAGATCGGCGAGCGCTGCTTTGCCGGATGCCGCGGGCTCAAGCGCATCAATCTTCCCGACAGCCTGGAAAGCATCGGCTCTGCCGCATTCTCCGGGTCCTACGAGATTGAGTCCCTGCGCCTGCCCAAGGGGATCCGCCATCTGGCAAAGCAGGCTTTCCTCGGCAGCTCCGGCCTCAGGTCCGTCTCTCTCCCAGTTCTTGATACGATTTGGAACAGTGCCTTCTGTGGGGTATCCGCCCTCGAAACCGTCAGCATTTCCGAAGGCACCGGGGCCATCGGGGAGAGCGCCTTTGCCTACTGCGCCCATCTTTCGGAGATCACGATTCCCGAAAGTGTCAGACGCATTGAGAAGCGGGCCTTTGCGGGCTGCTCCGCTCTTCCTTCGATAGCGCTTCCCCATGGTCTTCGCGCATTGGAGGATTCTGTTTTCTATGCCTGCACCGGCCTTCGTGAGTTCTCCATTCCAGAGGGCGTCACCGTCATCGGGCAGGATGCGTTTTACGGCTGCACCGGTCTCAGAGAAATCACCATTCCCGAGGGCGTCACCGAAATCGGTGATTTCGCGTTCCAGAACTGTACAAGCCTGGAAAAGGTAATCCTTCCCTCCTCCCTGAAGCGAATCGGGAAGCTGGCCTTCCAGGGCTGCGGGAAGCTCTCGCTTACCGTCGACCCGGAAGTAAGCCTGGGGTACGAAGCACTTGCCTGACGGAAAAGAGCAGAAAACACAGATCCATACGGAATCATATCTCTATCACTTAGGAGGAAAAGAACATGGATGAAGCAAAACGGCCGCCCGTTCAGCACCCTGCATTTGAGAATAAGGAAGCAAAGAAGGACAGTGTAAACCCCCAAAAGGGACGGGAATATGTTCCGGATATCGGACAAGGCGCCGCAGGAAGCTCCGATCGGATCACGAGAGCCTATCTGGACTCCATGCTGCTGGTCTACCGTCATCTCGGCGCAGTCCCTCCCTCTACTGAGACAAGGATCCTGAACCGGGATGTCAGCACCCCTATCATGGCCTCCGCTCTCGCCCTTCTGGAGCGGTTTGATCCCGACGGCAGCGCCGCCTTCGCCCGAGGGATCCAGCGTGCAGGCGCCGTCATGTGGACAGGCTGGATCGACAACGAAATGTTCCGCCGCGTCGCGGATACCGGAGCCAATGCGGTTTGCGGTGTGAAACCTTTTCAGGACAACGACAAAATCTATGAGGCCATTGAAAAGGCCGCGGAAGCCGGAGCCGTTGGGATCTGTATGGATATCGACCACTGCTTCGACGATACCGGTGCGGACTGCGGCTTCGTCTTCGGACAGTTGGGGCACAAAAGCCTCGCAGAGATTCAGAGCTATGCGGCGGCAGCCAGCGCCCACGGTCTGCCCTTCTTCCTGAAGGGAATCCTGGATCCGGCTGACGCCATCGTCGCCAGAAAGCTGGGCGTCGCCGGCATTGTCGTCAGCCATCACCAGGGGATCTGGTGCTACGCCGCTCCTCCCGCCATGATGCTGCAGGAAATTCGGAGCGCCGTAGGCAGCGAGTACCCCGTCTTTGCCGATTGCGGGGTACACAGCGGCGTAGATGTATTTAAATACCTGGCCGCAGGCGCTGACGCTGTGGGCGTCGCCCGTGAACTGATGACGGCTTTCTCCAAGAAGGGCGCCGACGGAGTCTATGACCGGATCATGTTCATGAACGACGAACTGAAGGGTACCATGGCCAAGACAGGCCGTGCCACACTCAAGGAAATTGATATGAGCGCGATCCGCTTTCGGAGCGGATGGTAAGATCCATGCAAAAATATGAACTGGGTCTCTATGAGAAAGCCATGCCCGACGCCCTTTCCTGGCGGGAAAAGCTCACGACAGCCAAGGAATACGGCTATGACTATGTAGAGATCAGCATTGATGAGTCCGACGCCCGCCTTGCCCGCCTGAACTGGAGCCGGGAGGAGCGCCGCGCCCTTCTGCGAGAGGCGGAAGCGGCGGATCTCCCGATCAGAAGCATGTGTCTCTCCGGCCACAGGAAGTACCCGCTGGGCTCTCCCGACCCGGTTGTAAGAACCAGGAGCCTGGAGATCATGGAAAGGGCCATTGATCTGGCCTGCGATCTGGGGATCCGCACCATCCAGCTGGCGGGCTATGACGTGTATTATGAGGAGAGCAGCGGTGATACGAAGGCCCTCTTTCTGAATAACCTTCGTCTTGCCGCAGAAATGGCTGCAAAGGCCGGGGTCCTTCTTGGCTTTGAAACCATGGAAACAGAGTTTATGAACACGGTTTGGAAGAGCATGTTTTATGTAAACTCTGTCGGCAGCCCCTATCTCGGCGTCTATCCGGATATCGGAAACCTGACCAACGCTGCGCTTACCTATCAAAGCAGCGTGCTGGAGGACCTTCGATCCGGGCGCGGTCATCTCATCGCCTTGCATTTGAAGCCCACCAAGCCCGGTCAGTTCCGGGACCTCTATTTCGACGATCCCACCCAACACGTAGATTTTCACGCGGCCATCGAAACGGCCTGGGAGCTGGGCGTCCGCCGCTATGTGACGGAGCTCTGGTGCCTGAATCGGCCCGACTGGACAAACAATATCATCATTGCCAGCCGCAGCATGCGCGGGATTCTGGCAGAACAGGAGTGAATCCATGAAGGTTACAAAAAAGGTCATCGCAAGCCTGAATAAATGCTATTCCATGGCGCCCCTCCGCTACAAAGGGCAGGACTGTTTCCTGGTGGCAGCGGAAAAGCACGATCCCTGTTACCTTTTCTCTGCCGAAGGAGAAAAGCTGGACACCGTCTGGGAGGAGCCGGGCGGCGTCATGACCATGCAGCAGATCCCCGGAAGCGACGGGGCCTTCCTCGCCACCCACAAATTCTATTCCCCCAACGACTCCCTTGAAGCCAGGATCGTCATTGCCGAGCCCCGGGGCGGGAAATGGCAGATCCGCACCCTCTGTGACGCCCCCTTTGTTCACCGCTTCGGCATCCTGCAGCGGGGCGGCGTCAACTATCTCCTGGTGTGCTGTCTGAAATCCGGCCACGAGTATAAAGAGGACTGGCGCTTCCCCGGCGCCACCTATGCCGCTGTGCTGCCCCGGGATCTCAGCGGTTTTGACGAGGACCACCAGTTGGAGCTCAGCCTGCTGATGGACGGCATGCTGAAAAACCACGGCTATTCCAAATACATTTCCGATGGCGTCGAAACCGCTGTGATCGGCTGTGATTCCGGCGTCTACCAGTTTATTCCCCCCGCCGCTCCCGGCGGAGATTGGACAATCAACAGGCTGGTGGAGGATCCCTCCTCCGACGCCGTTCTCCTGGATTTCGACGGCGACGGTGTCCCGGAGCTTGCCAGCATTTCTCCCTTCCATGGGGATACCCTCAATTTCTACCGTATGGACCTTGTGGGGCAGTATCAATTGGAGTATACTTATCCCAAAAGGCTGGACTTCCTGCACGCCACCTGGGCCTGCGAGATCCTGGGAAAACCCGCCTGGGTCATCGGCCATCGAAAGGGCGACATGGACTCCCTGCTTGTCACATGGGAGAAAGGGGAATACCGCTTCAGGATCTTTGATACCCAGGTCGGCGCTGCAAATGCCCTCCAGCTGGAAAACGGAAATCTCATTATGACCAACAGGGAAACCGACGAGGTCGCCATGTACAGCTTTGAGGAGGATTGAAACCATGTTGGAAGCACTGAAAAAAGAAGTCTATGAGGCGAATATGGAGCTTCCCCGGCGGGGACTGGTGGTCTTCACCTGGGGCAATGTCTCCGGCATCGACCGGGAAAAAGGGCTCTTTGTTATCAAGCCCTCCGGCGTGGAATATGACGTGCTGCGACCCGAGGACCTGGTGGTGATGGATCTGGAGGGCAACCGGGTGGAGGGGAAACTGAATCCCTCCTCCGACACCAAGACCCACCTCATGCTGTACCGGGCCTTCCCGGAGATCGGCGGCATCGTCCACACCCACAGCACCAACGCGGTAGCCTGGGCCCAGGCCGGACGGGATATTCCCTGCTACGGCACCACCCACGCGGACTATTTCTACGGCTCCGTTCCCTGCGCCAGAACGCTGACCCCCGAGGAGATCGAGGAAGACTACGAGAAAAACACCGGTAAGGTGATCGTGGAAACCTTCCGGGAGCGCGGAATCAATCCCACCTATGTCCCCGCCGTCATCTGCAGCAATCACGGTCCCTTCACCTGGGGGAAGGACGCGGCCCAGGCGGTATATCACGCCGTGGTGCTGGAGGAGGTGGCCAAAATGGCCCGTTACACCGAGATGGTCAATCCCCGGGTAGGAAACTGTCCTCAGCATGTTTCGGATAAGCACTTCTCCCGTAAGCACGGTCCCAACGCCTATTACGGACAGTCAAAATAAGACGAAGCTTCATTGAACGGACTGCACGATTGAGCGGCATCGCTCTCCCGTGGCAGTCCGGTTCTCTCGGCAGGCATAGAGAAGATTTCGCCGGGAGCTTCAGGCCGCGTCATGATGCAGATGTGCTTCCTCGTACTCGCCATTGAGCTTCCCGCCTCCATGCTCATGCCCGCCTGCAAACAGTCTCGTCCATGCCCGGGGCGCTTTACAGCTCAGCTTTGTCGCGGCGATCCCGGACGCAGTCGTGGGCCATATCTTCTTCTGCCGGCTGTTTGCCGGTGTAATGCAGCTGGGAGCCTATGGGTACTTCCTTGGTTATGTTATGGGCTCCTATATCACCGCCATCGCTGCAGCGGTTTACGGTTTCTCCGGCTGCTGTATAAAGCGCGCAAAGACTCATAAACAGCATACGCACCTGCCGCAAAGTGAACAGCACCCCACTTGTTAAACAGTATGGTATACTGCTAACAAGTGGGGTGTTGTTAAATGTCAAAGGGAATACCGAACAGGAGATACACGGGGGAATAAAAGCAAGAAAATGCAGAAACGATGCCGGGGGAAAGGCTGAGCTGTCGCTGTTGCCGGATGTTGACGGCCTCCCTCGCAGCACATACTGTTATTATACCAAAACGCAAAAAGAGCCGGACAAATACGCGGAACTCATCGGCTCACTCGACTACTACAATGACCGCAGGATCAAGCTAAAACGAAAGGGTCTGACACCTGCTCAACACAGATACCAGACCCTTCAGGTTACTGAATGAAAACTGTTTGTCTAACTATTGGGGTTCACTTCAAAGGCAAGGGGCGCTTTTCCGTCTTTTATCCGTAGATCTCTCTTCTGAGATAGCTGCGGCACCAGCCCAGATCCACGATCTCCACCACGCTCTTGTCATCGATGCGGGAATACTGCCAGGCGCCATCCACAGGCATCCGGATGGATTTGATGCTGTAATCCAGGTACTCCGGCGCGCTCAGCAGCACCGTCAGGCAGTCAAGCTCCGTAAGATTGGTCTTCACCAGGGGCAGGATCACCTCCAGAAGGTCATAGAGCTCCGTCAGCTTGAGCCCCCGCACCTTATCCATAAGCAGGGTAATGACCTTGCGCTGGCGCTCCGTCCGCTCCCGGTCGCCGCCCACATAGCGGATCCGGGCATAGGCCAGGGCCTGGTTGCCGTTGAGGTGCATCATCCGCGTGGGGCCATGCTCCACAAAGTCCATCTCATCGTCGAAGCCCCGGACGTAGTTCTGGTGCACCAGATTGTCGTTGAGATCGGAAATCTCATCCTCCCGGACCTCAATATCCACGCCGCCCATGGCGTCCACCACGTCGATGAAGGAGAAAAAGTTCACCAGGGCATACTGCTTCACCGAGACGCCGAAGACCTCGCTGATGACCTGGCAGGTGTAGGTGGGGCCGCCGATGACGTTGGCGGCATTGAGCCGATTATAAGTGTCCGCGGCCCTCATGTAGACGTAGGAATCCCGCATGAAGCTGGTGAGAACGATCTCTTTGGTATTCTTGTTGACCGATACCAGGATCATGGAGTCGGAACGGGAATAGACCGCGTCCCGGTTCCGGGTATCGATGCCCAGCAGCAGAATGTTCATCACATTGGCATCCGTAATGGGTGTGCCGCCGTCGGCTTCGATGGCGGCGCGGATCTCATCCTGAAGCCGCTGCTGCTCCTGCCGGTCCAGCTCCTCCTCATAAAGGCGGCGCTCCTCCGTGCGCGCCAACAGGGCTTCCGCCTGCTCCCGCAGGGCGTCCGCCTCCCGCTGGCGCTCCTCGGCCTCCTTCGCAAGCTCCTCCGCGCGGGCGGCCAGGGTCTCCGCGTCCGGGCCCTCCTCCATGGGCACCAGCAGGTACTCCTCCGGCGGAATGGGGGGCTCTTCCTCCTGAGGCTGCTGCTCCGGATCCTGATAGACGAAGTCATCCCCGTCGTCTCCCAGCACAGCCTCCTGCTCTCCCTGGCTGCGCCATGCCTCCAGGGATTCCTCCATCCGCAGCTCATCGTCCGGGTCCGTGTCCAGCTTGGAATACATGTGATGGAAGAGGGCGAATCCGGCAAGGCCCAGGGACAAAAGCACCGCCAGGATCACCAGCACCACCCGCAGCGCCTTCCGCTTCTTCTTCGGGGGTTTTTCTTCTTCCGGCTGGGTGACCACATCATAGAGGACCTCTTTCCAATCCCGGTCCGCCTGGTTCTCATCTTCAGATTTTTGTTCTTCCGGGGACTCTTCCTCCGCCGAAGTCTCTCCCTCTGCGGGAACATCTTCCTCTGTTAATGCTCCTTCCTCCGCAGAGGCTTCTTCCTCCGCAGAAGCTTCATCCTCCGCAGACGCTTCATCCTCCGCAGAGGTTTCTTCTTCCGCAGGGGCTTCTTCCACAGAGGGCTCTTCCTCCGGCAAACCGGAAGCTTCCGCCCCCTCCGCCGGCTCTCCAGACTGAGCGATCTCCGCCGGCTCGGCGGCCTCCGCGGCTTCCGGTGCTTCTGCAGCATCCTCCGGCACAGGCGTATTTTCCGTGATTTCCGGCTCCATGGCCTGATCCAGCTCCTTCACAGCATCTTCCCCCTTTACGCCCCAGATGGCGATAATTGTCGAATGGTATCATTATACGCATTTTACAGGAAAAAGCAATGGGGCGAAACCCGTTTTCTCACAGCCTTGAAAAGCAGCAAAAAACCGGCCCGCCCTCCGGGGCAGGCCGGTATGAAAAACCGTATGCGCGGGAACGGGAGTTTATGCCTCCTCCGGGGCCTCAAACAACCCCTCCTCGATCTCGGAGAGCATATGGAGGTATTCATCCTCATACGCGTGCTTCCGGGGGTTGCTCTTGGCCTGTTTGGTCACTGCCGCGGTGGCTTTCCGGATATCCTGAACGGTGCCCGCGCCGCCGACACAGCCGCCGGGACAGGCCATGCCTTCCAAAAGGTAGCCGTTATACTTTCCCGCCTTGGCAAGCTGCAGCATTTTGCGGCAGTTATCCAGGCCCTCGGCATGCTCAACCAGCACCTCACGGTCGGGGTATTTCTGCTTGATGCAGTTCACCACCGCCTGGGCAACACCGCCGGTGATGGCAAAGCCCACGCCGTCGCCGCTGGCAGATTTCATGGTCTCGCTGTCGGCAGTCTCTTCAAAGTGAACATCCTTCGCCTCAAACATGCCCTTGACCTCCTCATAGGTCAGGACAAAATCGATGTCGCTGCGGATAGAACGGCGGCTTGCTTCCAGCTTTTTGGCGGCGCAGGGGCCCACGAAGGCCACCTTGCAGCCTGGATGCTCCCGCTTCAGAAGACGCCCCGCCAGGACCATGGGCGTCAGCGCCATGGAGATCCGATCCTCAAACTGGGGGAAGAGCTTCTTCGCCATCACCGACCAGGCCGGGCAGCAGGAGGTGCCCATAAAGGGGATCCTGTCCGGGACCTCACGGACAAAGTCCTCCGCCTCCTCCATGGCGCAGAGGTCGGCACCCACGGCCACCTCCACGATATCCGCAAAGCCCAGCTTCTGGAAAGCGGCGCGCAGCTGCTCCGTCGTCAGATTGGGACCGAATTGCCCTGCAACGGAGGGAGCGATGGCGGCATAGACCGGGACATCGCTTCTCAAGGCCTGAATGGTCTGGAAGATCTGTGCCTTATCGGCGATGGCACCGAAGGGGCAGTTCACCAGGCACATGCCGCAGCTGACGCACTTGGACTGGTCGATATCCGCCCGCCCGTATTGATCGGTGCCGATGGCCTTCATGCCGCAGGCCTTGGCGCAGGGCCGCTCAAGGTGCACAATGGCGCCGTAGGGGCAGGCCTCCATGCAGCGGCCGCACTTGATGCACTTTTCGGGATCGATGACAGATTTCCCGTTCACGGAGGAAATGGCTCCCTTGGGGCAGACCTCCCGACAGGGGTGCGCCAGACAGCCCTGGCAGGCGTTGGTCACCGTCACCACATTGTCCGGGCAGGAGTGGCAGGCGAATTTAATGATGTTGATGAGGGGCGGCTGATAGTATTTCTCAGGCTTGACGCACTCCTCCGCCCCCTGGGAGACCGGCGCATGCTCCGAAGCGGAGCGCAGGTTGAGCCCCATGGCAAGGCGCATGCGCTCCTTTACGATGGCCCGCTCCAGAAACACGCTCTCCCGATAGGTGGAAACCTCTCCGGGGATGATTCTGTACGGGATCTGCTCCATCTCGGAGAGATCCCCCTCCTTAAAATTGTAAGAAAGCCTTGCGACCTCCTCGAAAACCCGTTTGCGAATATCGTTAACGGATGTATAAATACCCCTCATTGCTGCTTCCTCCCTGATTGCGATCCGGCCAAGAAGGTCGAACCATAATACCACTCATCTTACCCTGGGACACGGATCCTGTCAATGGATCCTGCGGCACATTCTCCGACGGATCCGGACTTTGTCCGGATCCTCTCATTTCAAGGAATAGAGTTCCTTCGTCTCCCCCGTCAGCGGATCCCGGGCAAAGCGACGGCAGAAGCTCCACATCATTTTTGCATAGTCCGGGGTCGTCTCATGGGGGCAGTTTTGAAAAGCGCAGACCCGGAAGTGCATGTCTCCGTTGTTGTTGCGGATGTCAGCCACATAGATCTCACTGCCATCCAGATAAAGGACCTCTGTTTTGTCAGCAGGGATGCCCAGCTTGCGCTCCACATAATCCGGGGAGAACTCCGTGGCGGCAATCTCCTCCTCCGTTTTCATGGGGCAGTTCATGCTGACAAGGCGGCGCTGCCAGCTTTTGATCCGCTTCTCCCTGGTATCCAGCGCAATGAAAGGTGTCCTTGGATTGCGAAAGGGAGCGTCGGTATACAGCGGATACATGCAATTGGTCTCGTTATACCCATTCAGCATGATAATGGGTGTGTCCACGCTCGCCTGCTTCTGAAGCTGCTCATCCGTAATGGCGAAAAAGCCGCTTGTCCACTCGGGAGACAGCTGTCCCGGCTCATTGCCCAGGGGAGCTGCGGCGGCAACCAGGCGCTGATGGCGTCGGGTAAACTCAGCGGTAAAGCGACCGTTGTGACTGTGTCCGGTGACGTATACCCGGCTGAGATCCACCGGCAGCTTTTCAGCCGCCTCATAGATCAGCTTCTCCAGCAAATCGTTGTCGTCCAGATCCTCCTGCGCAAAAAGGAGCAGGATATACTCTCCCTGGGCGGCCAGATCAATGAAGGAGTGGGCGATGCACATCTGCTCCACTGCCCCGCCGGGATCATAGGCGTACATTTCATAGAAGCCGGCCACCAGGGGCAGCTTTTTTCCCGTTTCCAGGACCTGAAGCGGAGTAAAGGTGACCCAACGCTCCCCAAAGCTCTCCCACACGTCCATTTTCAAGCCGATCTCATGAAAGCGGTTGCTGAGACGGGGATCAAGAGGATCGGAGATCCCTTCGTAAAAGCGGGCTGCCTCACCCCGGAGGCGACCCATGGCGGAGGCGATGTACTGCTCGGGATTGTAATCGGTATTGTAGTTCCAGCCATTGCCCTTCAGGGAAATCACCCCGTCCTGCCGCAGCCACAGGCCCCACAGGTTCAGCGCGGGAATGCCCAGGGAACCCAGTTTCACCACCGCCTCATCCGGCGCTGAAAAGCCCGGGATCGAAGCCAGTGTTTCTCCCGCCTCATAGAGAGAACTGAGGTCCAGGTACAGGCGACGATCGTTGAACCGGTGGATGATAAGCGACTCCCTCAAAGTATTCAGAGAGCGGCCTCCGTCATCCAGCTTATTGTACATGGCAAAGTGAAGAATCATGCGGTCCTTCGCCGCCATTTCCAGATAGTTCCGGTACCGCTCCATGGCATACATGGCGTAGTTTGGATCGGAAAAATCGGCACTGACCATGACAAACAGGGTATCAATGGGATCTGCGTAACGCGCCGGATTCTCCATATGCTCCCTGGGCGTCATGGTGAAATAGGCCATTTCCGACATTCCCATGGTGTGAAAGCAGAGCTTCTTTTCCTCCAGATCCTTCAAAAAAGAATCCCAGAGGTAAAGAAACGCCTTGGCGTAATAGGTTCCGTCGCTGCGCCGCTCCGACGCCGGTCTGGCAGGAATCAGATTTCTTTCCAGATTGATTTCAGAGATCCGCGCCATCAGAGGTACGATAGGAAGGCTTTCGTTTTCCTTGACTTCCCAAAGCTCCTTGCCGGGGTATGAAAAATATCGATTCTGTGTCTCCTTCATAAGCTCCCCTTTTCAATCCCGGAGGCACGCCTCCCGAAGGCGCTGCTCTCCTGCCTTTATTCCTCAGCTTTCCCCGGCAATACAAACCGGATTGCCCGGGGGACCACCTCCACCGTAAAATTGTTCTCTTCAATGATTTCTCCATCCAGGGAGAAGGAAAAGCCCTTGGGCGCCCGCACCCGGACCTGCTTTGCCCTGCGGTAGACGATGATGTCCTTCATTTTCTCGTTGTCGAGGTGCTCCCCCTTGGTATAGAGACCGATAAGGCTCACAAAGCGAAGCCGGGAAATGGGCTTCACAAGGCAGATTTCCATGAGTCCGTCCTGAAGATCCGCCCTGGGAGCGCAGCGGAAGGATCCGCCCACATATTCGCCGTTGGCCAGGGTGCAGAGCAGAGCAACGCCGTTGGCGTTCAGAAGCTCCCCATCGGCATAGACCTTGAATCTGTTGCGCATGGCGGTAAATAGGGCCTTGAGGATCCCCAGCGTATAGTAGCCCTTACCGGCGTTGCCTCTCCTGGACCGTCCCTCGTTGACCGTCCTGGCCACCACGGTATCAAAGCCGAAATTCACCACATTGTCACTGTAGCGATCTCCCACCTTCAATAGGTCGATCTCCACCGCCTCCGCCCGGACCAGCGCATCGATATCCAAAAAGCGCTCCTGCCCGCCGAAGGACTTGACAAAATCGTTGCCGCTGCCGCAGGGATAGCAGCCCACCTCCGCCTGCGGGTGGCCCACGGCGCCGTTGACCACCTCGCTCAGGGTCCCGTCCCCGCCGCAGGCGATAAAGCGAACCGGTTCCTCCGGATGCTCCCCGCAATAGCTGCGGACATAGGCGGTGGCATCCCCCACCCCCCTGGTCACATAGATTTCGCAGCTCTCCTTTTCATGGCTGTGGGCGATCTTATCCCGGATCTCCTCAAGGCCATTGGTCGCCCCCGCATGGGGATTGACCACAAATACCGTCTTCATACCGCGCCCCCTATCCATAATACTCCCACGGTGATGAAGGTCTCCCCCAGAAGGTAGGTCAGCATCACCGTAAAATGCCGATGATAAACCAGGTTCTTCTTTTTATGATACCGCACAAGAAAGAGCGTACAGTCGGAGAGGTAGAAGAGGATCGCCCCCAGATACGCCGTCAGCGCTCCGGGAGAACGCAGGGACAAAAGCTGCATGAAGGCAAAGCTGTTCATGGCGCTGTTGGCCAGGAGATAAAAATACATGGGAAAGATCATGAAGCGGGGCGTCTTTTCCCGCACCGCCAGGATCACCCGAAGAGCCGCCAGAAAATACAGGGCTGTGACCGGAATCACAAGGCCCCAGGGAAGCCCCTCCCAGCGAATATGGTTTACATAAACCTGTATGAACAGCAGGTGGGCAAGCATGAAGCTGATCCCGCCCAGGGCAAACCAGCGGTGGCCTCTGGGAATGAGAAGCACATCCCCCAGCCAGCTGAAGAGCAGCGCCAGTACCAGGGGAAGGCTTCTCTCCTTGGCCGCTGCCAGATAGAAAAGCAGCAGGAGCAGCAGAAGAAAGGGCTTGGTGCGGGCCCTTTTCCGGGCGTCATCCCGCCAGGAATCATAGAGGTGAACCAAGCTCAGAGCCACAAACAGTCCGAAAAAGCAGTATTGCATGGTTAAGCCCCCTTCCTCAAAGGACGAACCGATTCAACACCGAAGCTCAGGGCAAAAGGCGCACTGGCCGCCCTCTCTGGGATATCCTCAGTATAGCATAGCCAACCTTGCATTTCTATACCGAAAGGCATCAAATGAAAGGATTTTTGCGCTATCCTGGCGAGAAACTCCCGAGGCCGCAGGAGCAGTTCATCCGCCTGCCCTGGGTAGATGAGCGGGAGAACTCGAAGCAGAAAACGCTCCCAAAATAATATGGAGATCCGCTGGGGATCTCCATAGGTTTTCTATTTGGTTTCCCTCTCCACCGGCAGCGAGGCAAAGTAGTTTTCCTGGGCAAAGCGGAAGGTTTCCATCAGGAAATCCCGCGCCTCCCGGGCGGGCTTTGTGGGATAGGCCAGCATATCGAAGCCGTGGAAGCAGCCCTCATATTCCTTGAAGTGCACCGGGATCCCGGCCTTGCGCAGCGCCTCACAATACAGCACCGTCTCATCGTGGAAGGGCTCAATGGTCCCCACATAGGTGCAGGTGGGCGGCAGGCCGGAATAGTCCTCCAGGCGGGCGGGGGCTGCGTAGGCGGGTACTGTTCCCTTCAGGGAGCGCAGGTAGAGGCTCCACCCCACCCGGTTGGCCGTGGTATCCCACACGGGCTCATCATTCTCCTGAGAAGACGGGGTCTCCTCCCGGTCATCCAGCATGGGATAGAGGGGCATCTGAAAGGCCACCGGGACCTCTCCCCTGTCCCTTGCCAGGATGCTGAGGGCCGCCGTCAGGCCGCCCCCGGCGCTGTCACCCCCCACAAAGATCTGGCTGGGGTCGATCCCCAGCTCCTCTGCGTGGTCATAGAGCCATCGGAGGGCCAGGTAGCAGTCGTTCAGCGCGGCGGGATAGGGTGCGTCCACGGAGCGGGTGTAGTCCGGGAGCAGCGCCACGCAGCTTCCATCCCGGCAAAAGCCGTTGACGAAGACGGCGTCCTGCTCCGGCAGGCCGATGGCATATCCGCCGCCGTGGATCCACAGAAGGCCCGTGGCTTTGGCCTTCGTTCCCCTGCGGGCGGTGGCCACCAGCGCCCGCAGTCGGGTGCCATCCTCCCGCGGGATCCAGACCGTTTTTGTGCGGGTACGCAGAAAAGGCCAGCGGCCCTTCACCAGAAGGTCCAGGGCGCGGTTTTCCATCCGGAAGACCTTCTCCGACTTCTCCGGGCTTACAAAACGGGCGGCGGAACCGATGAGGCGAAGGCTTTTGTTCATATCCTCCGCCCGGATGCGGTATTTGGGCATGTCACTTCTCCTGGTCAGCATCCTGGGACGCGCCGTACATATGGTCCAGGATCATGCGGCGGGCCACCTCTCTGCCAAAGAGCCCGGTAAAGGCATCCACGGCGGGGCCGCCCTGGGAGAACAGCGTCTCGGCAAAAGCGCGCACCTTCTGCCCCTTCTCCCGTGGATCACAGGCAGGGGCGGCGGCCAGTTGGGTGACAAACTCTTCCACATAGGCGCGGCTCGCGGCATTGAAGCGCTCCGTCAGCCCTTTCCCTGTCTTGCAGTAGGAGCAGGGATAGAGAATGGGATCATACCAGTGGGGCTTGGCCTCCGGTGCGGGCAGGTCCGCATCCCGATCCTTCAGCTTCTGAAAGGCATCCAGCGCCTCCTGAGAACAGGGGCTCAGCTGGGTGTCATAGAGCTCCGCCATCAGGGTCTCCTTCCCCATGGCCAGAACCCAGTCCACGTTAAAAAGGGGAAGGTCCCGCCCGGTGACGGAAACGACGGCAGTCTCCATCCGCATGAGGCCCAGCATGGCCCGCATCCGAAGAATGCAGAGCTGGCCGATCTCCCCGATGGTATAGACTTCCGTCTCAAAAGCCATTCCCTTTTTGGAAAGCCGGGCATCGGCGCCCAGCTCCTTCTTCCTGAGGGCAAAGGAGCGCCCCAGGGTATCGAGTAAGAGCTTTCCCAAATCAGCATGCTTTTCCATATTCTTTCCTTTCAGCTCTGCGCCTGGACCACCGTCATGGTGATGGTATTCACAATATCCTCCACACTGCAGCCCCGGCTGAGATCATTGCAGGGCCGGGCAAGGCCCTGGAGCACCGCGAAGGCGTTGGCTCCGCCGATCCGCTGGGTGAGCTTGTAGCCGATGTTTCCCGCCTGCAGGTCCGGGAACACCAGCACATTTGCCCGACCGGCCACGGGGCTCCCCTTGGCCTTGGAGGCCCCCACCTCGGGAACCAGGGCGGCGTCCAGCTGCAGCTCCCCGTCCAGCAGAAGATCGGGGGCCAAAGCGTGGGCGATGGCCGTCGCCTCCTGCACCTTGCTGACAAGCTCATGCTTTGCGCTGCCCTTGGTGGAGAAGGAGAGCATGGCCACCCTGGGTTCCTGGATGCCGCAGAGGTTCCGGGCGGTATCCGCCGCGGAGACGGCGATGTGGGCCAGCTCCTCCGCCGTGGGGCAGGGCATGACCACGCAGTCTGCGTAGACCAGCAGGCCATCCTCGCCCAGCTCCTTGTTGGGGCACTCCATGAGAAAGCTGGAGGAGACCACCTTCATTCCCGGCCTGGTCTTGATGATCTGCAGGGCGGGGCGCAGCATATCCCCGGTAGTGTGTACGGCGCCGGAGACCAGGCCGTCCGCCTCCCCCAGCTTCACCATCAGGATGCCGTAATACATGGGATCCCGGGCCAGCTTCCCGGCCTCCTCCCGGCTGAGGCCCTTCTGTCTGCGAAGCTCATACAGGGTCTCGGCATAGACCTCCCCCTTGGGGCTGGAGGCGGGATCGACGAGCGGGATGCCGTCGATGTCGGCCCCCTGCTCCTCCGCCACCCGGCGGATGGTCTCCGGGTCGCCCAGCAGCACCGGGTCGGCCAGTCCCTCCGCCGCGACAAGGGCCGCGGCCCTGACGGTGCGCAGCTCCTCCCCCTCGGGGAGGACGATGATCTTCTTGTTATTACGGGCCTTTTCCCGCATCCGTTCCATCAGACTCATAGCATTTCCTCCTCATTCATTTTCATTTAATCAATCAAAGGAGATTCCCGGGAAGCCGTCCCAGACCGGCTTTCCCGTATAGGTGAGAGGTTTCAGCTCTCCCCGCATCACTTTCAGCGCCGGCATGGCCAACGCCTCCTGCTCCATTTCACCGGGATAGACCCGCACCGGGGCGAGAAAACCGCAGCGGCGACGGATTCCCTCCGCCACATCGTCAAAACGCATGAGGCCGCCGGTCAGGAGAATGGCGTCCACCTTTCCGCAGAGAACGGCGCTCATCTCCCCGATCATTTTTGAGATCTGATAGATCATGGTGTCCCACACCAGGGTGGCCTTGGGGTCCCCCGCCGCCTTCAGGCCATGGATCACATCCGAATTGGAGGTGCCGAAAAGGCTGACAAAGCCCCCCGCACGGGAGCACATGAGACGCGCCTCCTCCACAGAGTGGGCCTCGATATAATCCAGAAGGGACAGTACGGGAACGCTGCCGATGCGGGTGGGCGTAAAGGCTCCCTCGCCGTCGGCGCCCATGTTGCCGTCCACCATTTTGCCGTGGTCATGGGCGGAGACGGTGATGCCCCCGTCAATATGGGCTACGATATAGTTCATCTCCTCATAGCGCTTTCCCAGACCGGCGGCGTCAAACTCCGCCACCGCCTTCTGGTTCAGCACATGGGAGTGGGAAACACGGTAGACGCCCTTGATCCCCGTGAGCCTGGCATAGTCACAGTACTCATCCACATTGGTGGGGTTCAGGGTGTAGGCAGGGCGGCCGTACTGCCGGCTGAATTCATAGGCCAGCATGACCCCCAGCTTGGCGGGGTGTTCGCTGCCGCCCACCGCCGCCTCGGTATCCTCATAGAGCTTCCGGTCCACCGTTGTGATGCCGCCGGGCTGGGTGCAGGCGCTGCCGCCCCGGCCGACAAACACATCGATCTCATCGGGGCTGACGCCCTCTTCCTTCAGCATATCCAGAATCACCCGGTAGCGGAAAGGCATCTGATCGTTGACATGGGGGAACTTCAGAAGCTCCGGCGCGTCATGGAACAGGCTGTGTTCAAAGCGGAGGCTTTCATTCTCAAACAGGCTCACCTTGGTGGAGGTGGAGCCCGGATTGATCACCAGGATCTTATATACCTTCTTTTGGTCTTCCATCTCGGATTCCTCTTCTTTATTTCTTTGCACCGGAAAAGTGCCTGAAACATTCTATACCACCCTCCGTCAGAATGCAAGCGTCGGTTTGACCATACTCGCTCCGTCTCGGAGGGCACCTCGGTAAATGTAGCACAAAAGCCCGGACTCCGCAATTGCTATTTTCCCGGAAATCGTATAGAATAGAGGCGAGTGATGGCAGATATTGTCATCCGGAAAGGGATCAGAGCAATGGCCATCGTGGTAATCGGTACGATTTTTGTGGATATCAAGGGCTTCCCGGACGACGTTTACAGTCCCACCGGCCGCAACGCCGGGCGGGTGGAGATGGTACACGGCGGCGTAGGTCGAAACGTGGCGGAGGATATCGCCAATGTGGAGCTGCGTCCCCGGCTCCTCAGCATTGTGGATGACACCGCCTCCGGCGCGGAGGTCCTGCGAAAGCTGCAAAAGCACAAGGTGGACACCCAATACCTGCTGACAAAGCCCGACGGCATGGGAATTTGGCTCGCCGTTTTTGACAACACCGGAGATTTGGCAGGCTCCATCTCCAAGCGCCCGGATATGAGTCCCCTGGCGGACCTCATTGACGCCAAAGGGGATGAGATTTTCCGGGACGCCGACAGCATCGTGGTAGAGATCGACCTGGACAAGGAGATCATCAAACGGGTCATCCATTATGCGAAAAAATACGCCGTAAAAGTATACGCCGTCGTCTCCAATATGATCATCGCTTCCCAGCGGCGGGACTTTCTCCAGTCCATCGACTGCTTCGTCTGCAATCTGCAGGAGGCGGGGATCCTCTTTGTGGATGACTTCTCCAATCTCAGTCCCGAAGAACTCAGGGAGGAGCTCTATCTTCGGATCACCAAGGCGCAGATCCCCTCCATGGTGGTCACCATGGGCAGCCGGGGCGCCGTCTACGCCTCCCTGGACGGGGACCGGGGTTATTATCCCCCGGAGAACGTCAAGGTGCGGGACACCTCCGGCGCCGGGGACGCTTTCTGCGCCGGTGTGGCCGTGGGGTTGACCTATGGCAAAACCATGCGGGAGGCTGTGGTGATCGGCACCCGGCTGGCCGCCTCGGTAATCACCATCTCTGAGAGCACCTGTCCCCGCTTCCTTCCCCGGGAGCTGGGGCTGGATTTCGACGCCGCCGACTGACCGCTGTTTCACAGGCACAATGATTTTTTATAGGCCGTCCGGGCGCAGAATTGCTGCTGCCGGACGGCCTTTCTCTTCTTATCGGCATTTTTTGCGTCCAATCACAGGGTCCTGAGCCAGCTTTCGATGAATTGGCTCTCATACTCATGGGCCCGGGCGTTGGGATGGGTATTCCGGGGCGGATCCACGGCGAACATTTCCGTGCGGAAACGCCGCACCTCCTCATTAATCTCCTCATTGGTAGAACGGCCCATGACCGGGCAGCGCTCATCCCCGTTGAGATCCAGGAAGGGGACCCCCCATTTGCGGGCAAGCCGGATCTCCGCCTGACGATAGTCATCGGTCTCGCAGCCGTTGGAGATCAGGATGCCGATGTGGGCGAAGGGGTGATTGTGGATGAGGTATCTGAGTACGGTATTCCACGCCCCGTAGAAGGTCTCGATCCCGGTGTCCTCTATCGTTCCGAGGTGGATGGTTCCCCTCTTGATCTCCCCGTCATCCCCGGTGGATTTGGGCCGGTGGTGGCTGTCATTGATGCCGAAATACAGGGTAATGTAGTCCACATCCGGGTCGATCTTCCGGTAAATGCCGGAGGAGAAGGTGTTGGTAAACTCCTCGTCCGTGGGGGTGGCCATGGTCATGCCCCCCTGGGCGAGATGCTGGACCCGCATGCGGTTCCGGTCCGCTATCAGGTAGCCGTAGGTCTTTTTCTTGCCCTGGAAGGGGCCCTCCGTAAAGCGCGGCTCCTCCCCGCCCTTGAAGTCCCCGTCGGTAAAGCTGTCACCGCAGACCGCCCACTTTTTTCCATAGAGAATATTTCCGTCCATACAACGCCTCTTTGATATGGATTTCTGATAAGTATCCTAAAGTGCTTCAAAACCGGGAGCCGAGAGAACGGATTGCCACGACCAGCGCTGCGGCGCTGGTCTCGCAATGACAGAGGATGTACGATGGCCTTTGCGGCTATCCCATCTGCATGTCATTGCGAGCATAGCGCAGCAACGACGCGGCATTCCGCTTCCCGGCCTCCGTCTCTCCCGTACCCCCGTCCCAAACAAAACGTAACCCCCGTCTCTTCCGAACGAGAGCCCAGCGTAGCGGGTCTCGTTCGGGGGGCGACGACAAGGGGCGGGGGTGAGGAGGACCGTCCACGGTCCTCCGAACGTTACGCCCCTTGAGAGGAGCCAGAGCCCGCAATACTGAGCCCCTCCACCATCACGGCGGGGGAGGCATAGCCGGTCATGCCCATGGAGCGGCATTCAGCCTTGTCAGAGAGGGCAACGATGTTCTGCAGCAGGGTGTAGAAGTTCCCCGCCACGGTGAAGGAACGGACCGCCCTGGTCTTGACGCCGTCCTCGATCATATAGCCCGCGGACTGAAGAGAGAAGTCGCCGGTGATGGGATTGGCCCCGGCGTGAAGGCCGCCCAGGGAATCGATGTAGACGCCGCTCCCGGCCTTCTTCAAAAGCTCTTCCTCGGTCAGCGTACCGGGCTGCAGTACCATGGTGAAGGGCCTCACCTCCACCGGCGCGTCGTAAGAGGACTTGGAACCGTTGCCGGTGCTGGTCTTTCCCAGGGCGGCGGCGCTCTTCATATTGTAAAGCAGCGTCCTGAGCTCACCCTTCTCGATCACATGCTTGGTATAGGTGGGGGTCCCCTCGGCGTCAAAGCCGATGGGCATGGCACTCTCCCCGTAGAAGGGATCATCCGTCAGGGTCACGAGCTGGGAGGCGATCTTCTCCCCCTCCTTGCCCAGAAGGCGGCTGAGGCCCTTTCGGGCGGTCTCAGAGGAGAAAATGCCGGAGAAGGTCCCCAGCAGGGAATTCATGGCCTTGGGGGCAAACACCACGGGGTAGGCTCCGGTGGGGGCCACACCCGCGCCAAGCTTGCTTTTGGCGTCCAGTACGGCCTTCTTTGCCAGCTCCGGGATATTCGTCTCCCGCAGGTCCCCCAGCTTCATCTCAAAGCTGTTGTTCATCTCCGTGCCATCGGAGACCACCGCCTCAGAGAAGAAGAGGGCGGAGGTGTTTTCATAGGAGAGATCCAGGCCCCGGGAGTTATAGATGGCGATGGTATCACGGCTGGCCGCAGCCGAGCTGGCACAGCCGTCGATGACTGAGGGATCCGCGGCGTAAAGGGCATCCTGGCCCCGCAGCACCGCGTCGATGAGCTCCCCCGCACCGGGAAGCGGATACTCCTTCTTCTCGGGGGTGCGGTAGCTGCCGCCGCCGGAAACCAGGGTCTCTTTCTCCTCCGTCTCCAGAGAGGCGGCGTTGGACATCGCCCTACGGACCAGATCTTCTGCCATGGGCATACTCAGCTCCTGGGTAGAGGCATAGCCCATGCGCCCCGCCACAATGCAGCGGAAGCAGACGCCCCCCTCCAGGGAGCTGGAAAACGTATTGATCTCATGCTGGAAGGCATCGACGCTGGTGGACTCACTGGTGGCGTAGTATAGCTCATAGTCCTGCAGTCCGGCCTTCTCCGCCGCCGCGATCACAGCGGTCTTAAACTCCTGATAGTTCATACTGTCCTCCTTATCTTCCGCCTACGGTGATGGAGCTGACCCGGATGAGGGGCTGGCCCACGTTGGTGGGGATGGAACCGGAGGAGGAGCCGCACATTCCCTGGCCCAGCTCCAGATCGGTGCCCACCATGTCTATCTTCTGAATGACATCGGAGCCCTTGCCCACCAGGCTGGCGCCGCGGACGGGCTCACAGATCTTGCCGTTGCGGATGATATAGCCCTCGTTGACGGCAAAGTTGAATTCACCGGTGGCGGGGTTTACGGATCCGCCGCCCATCTCCTTGGCGTAAAGGCCGTACTCGATGGAGGCGATGATATCCTCGTTCTTATCCTCCCCCGCCGCAATATAGGTATTGGTCATGCGGGAGGTGGTGGTATAGGCGTAGCTCTGCCTTCTGGCGCTGCCGGTGGAAGGAAGACCCAGACGGCGGCCGTTGAATTTATCCACCATATAGGTCTTCAGAACGCCCTTTTCGATGAGTACATTTCTCTGTGCCGGAGTGCCCTCGTCATCGATGTTGATGGAGCCCCAGGCGTTGGGGATGGTGCCGTCATCGATGGCGGTGACCTTCTCATTGGCGATCTTCTCCCCCAGCTTGCCGGCGAACTGGCTGGTGCCGTAGGCGACGGCGCTGGCCTCCAGAGAATGGCCGCAGGCCTCATGGAAGATGACGCCGCCGAAGCCGTTGTCGATGGCCACGGGCATAACGCCGGCGGGGCAGTAGCCCGCACCCGCCATGGTGACGGCCTGGCGGGCGGCGTGGATGCCGACCTCCCGGGGATTCACCCGCTCTTCAAACAGCTCCAGACCCATACGGGCGCCGGGACGGCAGCCGCCGGTCTGGGTCTCCCCGTCCTTTTCCGCCACGGCGGTGATCATCATACGGGTGCGGATCTGCCGGTCCTGGGCATAGATCCCCTCGCTGGTGGCGATGAGAATGTTGTGGTCAATATCCAGCAGGGTGCCGGTGACCTGGCGGATGAGGGGGCTATACTCCCTGGCGGCGCAGACGCCCTCCTTCAAAAGGGCGATCTTCCGGCCGTTGGGCACCGAGGCAGGGACAATACGGACAGGGTGGATATCCCCGAAGAGGCGCTCGGTCAGCACGATCTCCAGCTCCGCTTTGCCCTGGCCCAGAGCCTCCGCCGCCTTCTCGGCGCAGCGCAGAAGTCCTTCCTCCGAGGTATCCACCGTGGAGGCCATGACGGAGCGCAGGCCCTTGTAGACCCGGATGCCGGCGCCGGCAATGACGGCGTCCTCCACCCGCTCCACCTTGCCGGAGACCATCTGAATGGAATGGTCCAGCGTGTTCTCGGCAAAGATCTCCGCATAGTCCGCCCCGGTGGAGGCCGCCCTGCGAAGGACCCGCTCACAAACATCTCTTGAAATCATAGGCACATTCTCCTTTATAAAGACGATTGCTGCCCCCATTGTAGCAAGGCGGACTGATTTTTGCAAGAGGACCTGTCAGATCTCACGCGGCCTGTGGAGCAATTGCGCGCGGTGAAGGGGTGCGAATCGCCGCGTCCTCTTTATTGAAAATACTTCTTGACTTTAAATGCAAAAAGTGCTAAAGTGTGGATCGCGTAACGGGGCGACCCGATTCCGCAAGTTTCGATCCGGGAGGAATCCAGCCATGGATCTTTTCATCAAGCTCGCAATGCTCACCGTGTTTTTCGGCACCATGCTCTATATCGGCTTTTACTGCCGCAGGCACGCCACCGACGTTAACAGCTTCGTGCTGGGTGGACGCTCCGTGGGGCCCTGGCTTACGGCCTTCGCCTACGGCACCAGCTACTTCTCCGCCGTGGTTTTTGTGGGCTACGCTGGGCAGTTCGGCTGGCGCTACGGCGTGGCAGCCACCTGGGCGGGGCTGGCCAATGCCTTCCTGGGTTCCCTGCTGGCCTGGGTGGTGCTGGGACGCCGCACAAGGATCATGACCCAGTATCTGGACAGCGCAACCATGCCTCAGTTTTTTGAAAAGCGCTTTCAGAGCCGTTCCTTGAAGATCGTGGCCTCCGCCATCATCTTTATCTTCCTCATTCCCTACACCGCTTCCCTGTATAACGGACTCTCCCGGCTTTTCGCCATGGCCTTTCACATCGATTACGCCATCTGCGTCGTCGTCATGGCCGTACTCACCGGGATCTATGTGATCGCCGGGGGCTACATGGCCACCGCCATCAACGACTTCATCCAGGGCATCATCATGCTCTTCGGCATCGTGGCCGTCATCGCCGCCGTTCTGAAGAGCCAGGGCGGATTTCTGGCGGCCCTGGACGCCATGGCCCGGGTGGAGGATCCCGCTTACTCCACCCCCGGCGTCTTCGCCTCCTTCTTCGGGCCGGATCCCCTGAACCTTCTGGGGGTCATGATCCTCACCAGCCTTGGCACCTGGGGTCTTCCCCAGATGGTGCAGAAATTCTACGCCATCCGGGATGAAGGCGCCATCGCCAAGGGCACCGTGATCTCCACCTTCTTCGCCGTGGTGGTGGCCGGCGGCTGCTACTTTTTGGGCGGATTCGGCCGCCTCTTTGCGGGAAAAATCGAGCTGAACGCCGCCGGGGCTCCGGTGAGCTATGACGCCGTGGTCCCCGCCATGCTGTCGGGGCTGCCCACCGTGCTCATTGCCATCGTGGTGATCCTGGTGCTCTCCGCCTCCATGTCCACCCTCTCCAGCCTGGTGCTGACCTCCAGCTCCACCCTGACCCTGGACTTTTTGAAGGATCTGCGGAAGAAGGAGCTGGATGAGAAGAAGCAGCTTCTTGTCATGCGGCTTCTCATCGTTGCCTTTATCGCCATCTCCGTGGTGCTGGCCATCATCCAGTACCGGCAGAACGTGACCTTTATCGCCCAGCTCATGGGCGTCTCCTGGGGCGCGCTGGCAGGCGCCTTCCTGGCCCCCTTCCTCTATGGCCTCTACTGGAAGAGAACCACCCGGATCTCCTGCTGGGTGAGCTTCCTTTTCTCCACCTTGGTCATGGTGCTGAATATCTTTTTCCGCGCTTCCTTCCCCGCTCTGCTTCAATCTCCCATCAACGCGGGCGCCTTCTGCATGCTGGCGGGCCTTATTCTGGTGCCGCTGGTGAGCCTTATCTCCCAGCCGCCGGAGAAAGCCTTTGTGGAGGCGGTCTTCCAGAGCTATGAGCGGAAGGTGCTGGTCAGTGCCAAGACCGCCATTGAGGACTGAGGCAGCGCGCACCTTCCGCCCCTTGCTGCCCGCAGTTGCAATTTCCTCCGGAACACGGTATAGTGAGGGCAGGATATTCAGGGAGGGGGAGAGAAACCATGCTGCGATTTGACAGCGACTATACCGAGGGCGCCCACGAGAAGATCCTGGAAAGGCTCATGGAGACCAACCGCATCCAGACCTCGGGCTACGGCACCGACGAATTCACCCGGAGCGCCATTGAGAAGATCCGGGCCGCCGCCGGATGCCCCGGTGCGCAGATCACCTTTCTGGCCGGGGGCACCCAGGCCAATCAGATCGTCATTGACACCGCCCTGCGCCCCTATGAGGGCGTCGTCAGCGTGGAGACCGGTCACATCAACTGCCATGAGGCGGGCGCCGTGGAGTTCAGCGGCCACAAGGTCCTTCCGCTTCCCCATCACCTGGGGAAGATGGACGCCGGGGAGCTGCGGGAGCTTCTGCGCCGCTTCTGGGAGGACGACAACCGGGAGCATATGGTCTTTCCCGGTCTCGTGTATATCACCTGTCCCACGGAATACGGCACCCTGTACTCCCGGGATGAGCTTTTGGCCATCAAGGCGGTCTGCCGGGAATATGAGCTTCCCCTCTTCCTGGACGGGGCGCGGCTGGGCTACGGGCTGGCCTCCCCCGCCTGTGACTATGATCTTCCCTTCCTGGCAAAGACCGTGGATATCTTTACCATCGGCGGCACCAAGGTGGGCGCCCTTTTGGGGGAGGCGGTGGTCTATACCGCCGGCAATCAACCGCCCCACTTCGTTGCCCAGGTGAAGCAGCACGGCGCCCTTCTTGCCAAGGGACGGGTCATCGGGATCCAGTTTGATACCCTCTTTACGGAGGATCTCTATCTCTCCATCGCCCGCCACGCCATCGAAATGGCGGAAAAGCTGAAGGATGGGCTGCAGGAAAGGGGCTGCCGCTTCTTCCTGGAATCCCCCACCAATCAGCAGTTTGTGATCCTTCCCAAGGAAACCCTGGAGCGTCTTCGGCATAAGGTCAGCTACAGCGTGTGGGAGCCCTTTGACGAGGGGCACACGGTGGTACGCTTCGCCACCTCCTGGGCCACCACCCCCGAGATGGTGGATCGTCTGCTCTCTCTGATGTAAACAGCAGAAAAAAGGTGCCCACCGCAGGCCTGCGGTGGGCACCTTTTCTGTTGGGTCTTCAATTGCCCCTTCTAAGCAGCATTCTTCCGCAGAAGACGCCGCAGAAGGCGCCGACGATGTGGGTAAGCTGGCTCACATCATCCAGCCTCAAAAGGCCGTAAAGCTCCCGTCCGATATAGAGGACCCCCACCAGGATCAGGGTCAGCGGGATCTCCCCCCGGGAGGCGTTCCCGGCGGCGGAGAGGAAGATCAGCATATACACCACGCCGCTGGCGCCCAGGAGCATGGTCCCGGGAGAGAGGATCAGATGGAAAAGGCCGCTGACAAGGGCCGTCACCGCCATGGCCAGCACAAGATTCCGCGCCCCCACCTGCTTCTCACAGGCAGGACCGATGACGAGCAGCATGCTTAGATTCCCGATGAGGTGGCTGAAGCCGGAATGGCCAAGGACATGTCCAAAGAGGCGGACATAGAACAGAGGGTCCCGAAGGGAACCCCGGTAGATCGAAAAAAGATGGGTGGTGGTCCAGCCGCCCGTCAGCCAGTCCAGCACCAGAGCCAGGAGGCTGAGGGCCGTAAAGCTCAGAATCACCGGGGAATCAAACTGAATCACCAGCTTAGCTTTTCTCATCGTGCTTCTCCTTTTCCTCCGCAAGCTTAGACAGGGCTTTCATTCCCTGTAAAACCCCGCGCCTCTCCTCCGCCGGCATCGCCAGATAACGCAGGATCAGCCTCCGATCCTCCTCCGAAAGCGCATAGTCCCGCTCCAGAGCGCGGAAGTAATAGGCGCCCTTTTGAAGGAGCATCGTCCCCTCCCCCCGGAGAAGCCAGTCCTCCGAAACGCCGAACATCTCACACATCAGCCGAAGGAGCGGGATCCGGGGGATGCTGCGGCCCAACTCCAGGTTGGCGATGGTGCTCCGGTTGACCCCCAGCCGTTCCCCAAACTGACGCTGGGTGAGTCCCAGGGCTTTTCTCAGCCCCCGCACACGCGAAGGCAGACCGTCAGGCTTCTTTTGCCTTCCCATGCTTCCCCCTCCTTCTGTTTTTTGTGACTATACCCCAAGGATTTGCAAATGTCAATGTTTTCCGGGAATAGCGGCATCCCTTTGGGAAACGCTACGGACAACAAAAGACGGAGGAACACGCCATGAAGATGACAAACCGGGAGTATGCCAAGCTGGTGAAGGACCGGTCGCCCCGGTCGCCCCTTTTGAAGGACTGCGTGAGGGCGTGGCTGGTGGGCGGACTGATCTGCTGCCTGGGTCAGGGAATGAAGGACGGCTTTCTTTCCCTTGGGATGGAGGAGGAAACTGCCTCCGCCGCCGTCTCCATCAGCCTTGTGCTCCTGGGCGCGGTATTGACGGGCCTCGGGGTTTATGACAAAATCGCGAAGTTCGCCGGGGCCGGTACCCTGGTGCCCATCACGGGCTATGCCAATTCCGTGGTCTCCCCGGCCCTGGAGTTCCGCACCGAGGGACTCATCACCGGCACCGCCGCCAAGATGTTCACCGTGGCGGGCCCGGTGATCGTCTACGGCACCGCCGCCAGCGTGGTGTATGGACTGCTGCTTCTCCTATTCGGGGTAAAGTAAAAAAGGAATAAGGGCAGAGGCGGCGCCGGGAGCTCCCGGCGCCGTCGGTTCCCCCTATTCCTTTCCCTCAAAGATCTCCCCCTCCAGGGCGTAGAGATCCTCAATGCTGATCCGCAGGCCGCCCCGCAGCACCAGGGCCCCGGGATACTCCTCCAGGCGGAGAAGCTCCCCGGAGACGGCCTCATAGGAGCCGCCCTGCTTCCGCGCATCCGCCGCGAAGTAGAGTACCCGCACCACCGGATGCTCCCCCAAATGCTCCCTGAGAAGCCGGAGACGCTGATCCAGCCGCTCCAACTCGTTTTCATCCAGCTCCCTTCGGGGCTGTGTCAGCCGGGCCGTCTCCTCCACCATGTCCTCATATCCCGTGAGGGCGGCAAAGGGAGAAAACTGGGCCGCGCGCTGCTCCATGGGCATCCGGGGGTGGACAAGGGAAGTGGGGTGTTCTCTCTCGATGATGTCCCGGTACGCCTCCGCATTCCGTCCGTTCATGCCCGGTGCCCCCCGATCTGCCGGTTCCGCTCCCGGCCCGTGGCTCCCTCCTCAAAGCTGGTGCCGTAGAGGATGGCGTTCTTGCCGTACTTATTCTTGATCTTAAGCATGGCCTCCTGCCGGCGCTTCTCCCGCTCCAGCCGCTCCTCCTCCCGCTGCTTCTCCAGAGCGGCCTCCCCAAAATCAGAGAAGAGATCCAGTTGTTCCATGGATTCCTCCCCGGGGGCGGCCTCCTCCGTCAGATGGCCCGCGGCGATGAACATGCGCCGCACCAGAAGCTTCGGATCAACAATGCTGTCATAAAGAGCCACGGCGCCGTCGGCCACAAGCCGGGTGGAGGCGGTCTTTCGTTCCAGATTCCTGGTGCCCCGGCTCTCCTTGGGAGTCCTGCGCCCATAGTAGTCCGTCACCACAGGCCCCGTATAATCCGGCGTGGCGCTCTCGATATCATAGCACACCGTCAGCACCAGCTGATCCGTGTTGAGGCCCTTCTCCACCATGTCCAGGGCCAGGCCCTCCGCCATCTCCCGCAGAACCACCCTGGCCTCCTCCGCCTTGTAGGGGCGGGACAGCACCTGGCCAACGCTGAGGCTCTTGGACCGGGGCTTGTAGGCCCGGATATCCCCGATGGTGCAGGGCTCCCAGCCCCAGGCGTGATCGATGAGCAGTTCCGCGTTCACCCCGAAAAGGCGATAGAGCAGGGCTTCGTTGTGGAATTCATTGTCCCCGCCCAGGGAGCAGCGGGCCACGTCCCCCATGGTATAGAGGCCGTTGGCCTCCAGCCTGCGGGCGATGCCCCGGCCCACCCGCCAGAAATCTGTCAAAGGCCGGTGGCTCCACAGCTTCTCCCGGTAGCTTCGCTCGGTAAGCTCCGCCACCCGGACCCCGTCCGCGTCCTCCGGCACATGCTTGGCCTCAATATCCATGGCGACCTTGCAAAGATAGAGGTTGGGTCCGATGCCCGCGGTGGCGGTGATCCCCGTCTCCCGCAGGACGTCGTTGATGATCCGCCGGGCGAAATCATGGGCCGTACAGCCGTAGGTTTTGAGATAGCGGGTGACATCCATAAAGACCTCATCCACCGAATAGACGTGGATATCCTCCGGCGCCACATATTTCATATAGATGCTGTAGACCCGGGTGCTGTACTCCATATAGAGGGCCATGCGGGGCGTCGCCGCGATGAAATCCAGCTCCAGCGAGGGGTCCTCCGCCAGATCCAGCGCATCCTGGCATTTGCCGGTAAACTCCTTCCCCGGGGCCTTCTGCCGGCGGAGGGCGTTCAGCTTCTCCACCGCTTCCACCACCTCAAAGAGCCGGGCCCGTCCCGCGATGCCGTAGGCCTTCAGCGCCGGGGACACCGCGAGGCAGATGGTCTTTTCCGTGCGGCTCCGGTCCGCCACCACCAGGAAGGCGTTCAGGGGATCCAGATTCCGCTCCACGCACTCCACCGAGGCGTAAAAGGACTTCAGATCAATGGCAATATAGGTCTTTTCCTCCAAGCGGGTCCCCTCCCTTCGGTGGTATTGATTATAGTATACCCCATTTGCTTCCCGTCACGCAAGGGCGCATCTGTATAGAAGATAAGTAAGGTCCCTCCCCGGCCTTCGCCGGAGAGGGACCTCCTCAAGAATCGCTAATTGTTCTTTCTGTTTCGCACTTTTAGAATAATCCACATAAGCAGCAGGAAGCACAGAACGCCCGCGGCGGCGCCCAGGCTGTCGATGCCCACATCCCGGAAGGAGGGGCCACGGCCGCCCACAAAGCTCTGGTGGAACTCATCGCTCATGGCATAGAGGGCGGCAACAGCCCAGGCCCACAGCCGGGGGCGGCGGAAGGGGCGGCGTTTATGGATCTCCGTAAGGTGCCAGCCCAGGGCGCAGCCCAGAAGCGCATATTCGGTAAAGTGGCCCAGCTTACGCACCGCAAAGCTGAAGCGTTCAAAGACCTCCTGCTGCTCCCCGGGTGAAAGGCTGTCATAGTCCGGCCGCATCAGGTGCAGCACCAGATTGGTGAGGACGCCGCTGGTCCTGCCGGACTCCTCCCCATCCTGGGCGGAAAAGCAGAAGATCATCACCATAAGGCCCAGCACCAGAAGGGCGCTGAGAAGAAGGCCGCCGTTTTTTCGGAAAAAGGTCATGTCAGCGCTGGGCGACGATGGCGCCGGAGTTCTTGTGGATGCAGTTCGCGGGCACATAGCCCCGGACGCAGCTGGTGGGGTAGACGCGGCTATTGCGCCCGATGACGGTGCCGGGGTTCAGGACGGAGTTGCAGCCCACCTCCACATGGTCCCCCAGCATGGCGCCGAACTTTTTAAGGCCGGTCTCCACGGCCTCCTCGGGACTGTGGACAACCACCAGGGTCTTATCGCTCTTCACATTGGAGGTGATGGAGCCCGCGCCCATGTGGGAATAATAACCCAGGATGGAGTCCCCTACATAATTATAATGAGGGGTCTGGACGTGGTCGAAGAGGATCACGTTCTTCAGCTCCACAGAGTTGCCCACCACGCAGTCTGCCCCCACCAGAGCGGAGCCCCGGATGAAGGCGCAATGGCGGACCTCGGTACGGGGACCGACGATGCAGGGCGCCCCCAGGTAGGCGGAGGGGAAGACCGTGGCGGTCTTATGGACCCAGACATGCTCCGAGACCTCTTCATACTCCTCGGGATTCAGCGTAGGCCCCAGCTCCAGGATCAGGTTCTTGATGCCGGAGAGAGCCTCCCAGGGATAGGTGAATCGGCTGAGGTACTCCCCCGCCAGACTGTGTTCCAAATCAAAAAGCTCTTGGATCGTTACCATCGATGACGCCTCTTTTCTCAAGGGTTTGGCGGAGGAAAGCCCCGCCACGCCCTGCATTTTAGCACAGGTCAGCAGCTCCGTCAACGAAAAGGGCCTCCTCCCTTTTCTCTTTTTTCGATTTTCCCCGTGCAGAAAGAGAAAAATTGCGTTATAATGCTTGTATTATTTCGCACAAAAGATGGCAGGAAAGGAGTTGATCGTTTGCAAGGCAAGAAGGAACTTGCGGCAGTGCTGGATTTTTCCGTCCGCTTCGGCGAGCGGGTACTGATCTCCGGCGGCGAGATCTGGCGGGTGGATGAGCTCATCGGCCGCCTTATGCGGACCTATGAGGTGAAGGAGGGAAGCGTCTTCATCCTGCCCCACACCCTGCTGATCACCGCCCAGGATGACGAGGGGGAGACCCTGGTCCGCCACCGCAGCGTCGGCGACATCCGGGTGAATATGGAGGAGCTGACCCAACTGAACCGCCTCATGGCGGAGCTGGAGAAGTCCCCCGTTCCGCCCCTGGAGCTGGCCGCCCGATTGGAAACCGTCTCACAAAAGCCCACCTATCCCAGGGCGATGACCGTGGTCGGCATGATGATCGCCCTGGCCTCCCTGAACTATTTCATCGGCGGCGGTCTTGTGGGCGGCGTGCTGGTGGTCCTTGGCATCGGCCTTGCCATGGGGACCCAGATGCTTCTGGAGGAGAAGACCAACTGGAACCGCTTTTTCCTCTGCGCCCTCAGCGCCTTTCTTGCGGGACTTTTCCTGCTTCTCGCCTCCCGGCTGGGCCTCCATCACGAGCCCGCCCTGCTCATGGTGATCACCAGCATCGGCCTCATCCCCGGCATCCCCCTCATCAACGCCTGCCGGGAGCTGATGAACGGGCGGGTGCTCAGCGGCGGGCTTCTGTTCATGACCGCGTTTTTGGAGACCATGGCCGTGGCGGCCGGCTTCTCTCTGGCCGTCGTTCTGTTGGGAGGTGCCCTGTGAAAGATCTGTTTCTCTCCGTTCTGGTGGCCTTCACCTGCGCCGTGGGCTTCGGCATCGTCTTCGGCATCAAGCCCAAAGAACTCTGGCTCGCCGGGATCTGCGGCATGGTGAGCCGGATCGTACTGATCCTCTGTGAGTCGGCCAGTCTGGGCCGCTTCTCCTACACCTTCCTGGCAGCCCTGGTCGGTACCCTCTTTGCGGAGCTCATCGGCCATCTCCGGGACGGCTCCGTGGCCAAGTACATGTATCCCGGCCTGGTGCTGCTGATCCCCGGCGACGTCCTGTATAAGCTGATCCTGGCTCTCCTGACCCTGGATCGGACGGGATTCTCCGCCCAGGCGGTCACGCTGGCCCACGCCCTTCTGGGCATCGCGCTGGGCTGCACCCTGGCGGCCATGCCCTTCCGCCCCGCTCCTCGTGATCGAGGTAACGTTCGTCGCTCCACGATGTGAAGCGCCTCACCCGCCTCCCCGCGCTGAGCTGGAACGTTCTGCGGTTTATAAAAGGATAAAAAAGGCAAAGCGATTGAAGCCCCAACTTCATAAACAAGATCCCTGCCGCTTTTTGAAACGGCAGGGATCTTGTTATAGGGGACTTGTTCACGTGCCTTCCTGAACCAGCTCATTACGCAAAACAAAAGCGGCCATAAAAAGGCACCTGACAGTGCACCGATGGAATACGCGCATCCGCAGAGATCACCGTTTTTTGTAAAGAACAAGCTCCGGATCAGCGCCTTCTGCACCATAAGTGCATATCAGAATGAAATCCATATTTGCCAGAACACCGAAGCAGCGATCTCCGCCAAATGCCGGTTCCAGCTGGATTCCCAAATATGTCGTCCGATCATTCAGAAATCTCACGTTTTCGCCGCTGGGCAGACGATAAGCAAGGTTGACATACTGTCCCACAAGGGCGTTGAGCTTTTCCACTTTCGGCATCCCATCAATGTGCAAGGCGTTGATTTCGTCGATTAACTGCTGTTTGAACGCCTCGAACTGACCGTCATCGCTGAGCTGCTCGTATCTTTTCCAGTAATCAAGGGTGGGTAACTTCTCCTTCAGATAGGTACGAGCCTGTTCCTCCGTAAAGCCCTGCTTCACCAGTTGAGGGATACACACGCCGATCAGCTCATCCATATCGCTGTAAGTGTATGTCCCGTCGGCATAACACCATTGGCAATAATCCTCATTGAGCGACCCGTCCCGATTTCTGCCGAGGATCGCGTCTTCAAGGGGCATCCCACAGCACTGACATACCAATGTATGGGGCGATCCAAGCAGAGTATTGATCGATACGTTAAAAACCTTTGACAGCAGTTTCAAAGCTTCGGTATTTGGAACTGTTTCTCCGTTTTCCCAACGGGAAACCGCCTGCCTTGTTACAAAAACCTTCTCGGCCAGATCATCCTGCGATAATCCGCTCCGTTTTCTAAGCTCAAACAGAATGTCCTTTGTTTTCATGCCGGCACCTCCTTTTAGGCAATTATAATTTCCGTACACCCAAAAGGCAAGCAACAGGCTGTTGCGCTAATGATCGCAAGCCGCTCTGGCGCCCATCAAACAAAAAACGACATGTCGAAACATGTCGTTTTTTGGCACGCCGTGAGGGATTCGAACCCCCGGCCTTCTGGTCCGTAGCCAGACGCTCTATCCAGCTGAGCTAACGGCGCTTTTCTTTGCCCCCGGTTTCCCGAAGCGCTAAAAGATAATAGCACAGCTTTTCGGAAAAAGCAAGAGGAAATTTTTATTTTTTCCGTTTTTTCCCCGAAGTGCTGTTTCCCGCCACCGGACGGCAAAAACAAACGACCAAGAGAAAAAGCGAAAAAAGAGACGCAGTTCCGCGGAAAAACAGAAGATTTCCCTACGAAATCACGCCAATATAAATATAACAAAAAGCCCGGCTTTTGTCTGTTAATTTTCCGTTAAGAAAAATGTATTGCTCAAAAATTTGCAGCGTCATGTATTGTCATGCTTTTCTCAGAGTGTTATAATTCCGTGGCAATGATGAACTGAAAAAGAAGAATCACCAAATTAATTTTGTAAAGAGGGGTAAACATGGAAAAAAAGTACGTCTATCTGTTCAGTGAAGGCTCTGCGGACATGCGTGAGCTCCTGGGCGGCAAGGGCGCCGGTCTCGCCGAAATGACAAGACTGGGCATGCCGGTTCCTCAGGGCTTCACCATCACCACCGAGGCCTGCTCCCGCTACTATGAGGACGGCGAGATGATCGCCCCCGACATCGAGGCGCAGATCAACGAGTATCTTCTGAAGATGGAAGAGATCTGCGGCAAGAAGTTCGGCGACCTCAAGAATCCCCTGCTGGTCTCCGTCCGTTCCGGCGCTCCCGTCTCCATGCCCGGCATGATGGATACCATTCTGAACCTGGGCCTCAACGACCGCGTGGTGGAGAGCTTTGCCAAGGCCACCAACAATCCGCGCTTCGCTTATGACAGCTATCGCCGCTTCATCCAGATGTATTCCGACGTGGTCATGGGCGTCGGCAAGAGCTACTTCGAGAAGCTCATCGACGAGAAAAAGACCAAGAAGGGCGTCAAGAACGATACCGAGCTCACCGCTGAGGATCTGAAGGATCTGGCCGAGCAGTTCAAGGCCGAGTACCGCAAGCAGGTGGGCATCGACTTCCCCTCCAACCCCCGGGATCAGCTGATGGGCGCCATCAAGGCCGTGTTCCGCAGCTGGAACAACCCCCGCGCCATCGCCTATCGCCGGATGAACGACATCCCCAGCCACTGGGGCACCGCCGTCAACATTCAGTCCATGGTCTTCGGCAACATGGGCGACGACAGCGGCACCGGCGTTGCCTTCACCCGCAACCCCGCCACCGGCGAAAAGGAGCTCTTCGGTGAGTTCCTGATGAACGCCCAGGGCGAGGACGTGGTGGCCGGCATCCGTACCCCCCAGTCCATCAGCCAGCTGCTGGAGACCGCTCCCCAGGTCTATGACCAGTTTGTGGAGGTCGCCAACACCCTGGAGAAGAACTACCACGACATGCAGGACATGGAGTTCACCATCGAGCGCGGCAAGCTCTATATGCTGCAGTGCCGCAACGGCAAGCGCACTGCGCGCGCCGCGATGAAGATCGCCGTGGACCTGGTGGCCGAGGGCCTTTGCACCAAGGAGGAGGCCCTTCTCAAGATCGACCCCAAGCAGCTGGACAGCCTGCTGCATCCCCAGTTTGATCCCGACGCCCTGAAGAAGGCAAAGCCCGTGGCCACCGGCCTGGCCGCCTCCCCCGGCGCCGGCTCCGGCGCCATCGTCTTCACCGCCGAGGACGCCAAGGAGCAGGCCAAGCAGGGCCCCGTGGTCCTGGTTCGTCTGGAGACCACCACTGAGGATATCGAGGGCATGAACGCCGCCCAGGGCATCCTGACCGCCCGCGGCGGTATGACCAGCCACGCCGCCGTCGTCGCCCGCGGCATGGGACGCTGCTGCGTCTCCGGCTGCAGCGCGATCCAGGTGGATGAGGAGTCCAAGACCATGGTCGTGGGCGACACCGTCCTCCACGAGGGTGATTTCATCTCCCTGGACGGCTCCACCGGCAACGTGTACCTGGGCAAGCTCGCAACCACCGACGCCTCCCTCACCGGCGACTTCGCCACCGTTATGGGCTGGGCCGACGAGCTGCGCCGCCTGCAGGTCCGCACCAACGCCGACACCCCCACCGACGCCAAGCGCGCCGTGGCCTTCGGCGCCGAGGGCATCGGCCTCTGCCGCACCGAGCATATGTTCTTCGATGAGAAGCGCATCCCCGCCGTGCGTGAGATGATCCTTGCCAAGCGCGTCAGCCAGCGCCGCACCGCCCTGAACAAGCTGCTCCCCATGCAGAGAAGCGACTTTGAGGGCATGTACCGCGCCCTGGAGGGGCGGCCCATGACCGTCCGCCTGCTGGATCCCCCGCTGCATGAGTTCCTTCCCACCGCCGACAGCGACATCGTTGCTCTGGCCTATGAGATGAAGGTACCCGTGGACGAGGTCCGCGCCACCGTGGTCTCCCTCCATGAGGTCAACCCCATGATGGGCTTCCGCGGCTGCCGTCTCCCCGTTGCCTACCCCGAAATCGCCGAGATGCAGACCCGCGCCATTATCGAGGCCGCCATCAACGTCAGCCGTGAGACCGGTAATGAGATCGTTCCCGAGATCATGATCCCCCTGGTGGGCGACGTAAAGGAGCTGGCCTTCGTAAAGAAGATCGTCACCGAGACCGCTGACACCGTGCTCAAGGAAAAGGGCGCCGACCTCCACTACAAGGTGGGCACCATGATCGAGATCCCCAGAGCCGCCGTCACCGCGGATGAGATCGCCACCGAGGCGGAGTTCTTCTCCTTCGGTACCAACGACCTGACCCAGATGACCTTCGGCTTCAGCCGTGACGACGCCGCCAAGTTCCTGCCCAACTACTACGACAAGAAGATCTACGAGTTCGATCCCTTCTCCAAGCTGGATGTGGACGGCGTCGGCAAGCTGGTGAAGATGGCCTGCACCCTGGGCCGCCAGACCCGCCCCGACATCAAGCTGGGCATCTGCGGCGAGCAGGGCGGCGATCCCTCCACCATCGACTTCTGCGAAGAGGTCGGCCTGACCTATGTGTCCTGCAGCCCCTTCCGTGTGCCGATCGCCCGTCTGGCTGCCGCCCAGGCCGCGATCCGTCATCGGAAATAATTCCCTTTCCCATCATTGCTTCCCCTGCCGCTTTTGCGGCAGGGGAAGTTTTCGTTTTCCGGGCCATTTCGCCTTGCAATCGCCCGTGCGATGAGGTACCATAAAGAAAAGAACCAACCTTTCAGGAGGTGGACCATGAAAAGAGGCAATCTTTTCTATGCGGGGATCTGTCTTTTCCTGCTTCTCTCTCTGCTTCTCTCCGCCTGCGGCGGAAAAAACGGAGACCTCAGCCAAGGGATCAAGCAGCCGACAGCACCCTCCGATCAGGCCGACTCTCCCGTTGTCCCGGACGATACGGCAGAGCCCCCCGAGGGAGGCGAGACCGCGAATCCGGAAAAGGACACGACGGATGGGGAAATCGACCAGGACAGCTCCGCCGCCGAAGCTTCATCGGCGGACAGCACGGATGACGCCCCCGGCGTGGGCTCCCCCGATCCTGAGCTAAAGGAGCTGGCCGGTCTCTGGCAGCTCTACTCCTATGAGGTTGAAGGAGACGGTGGCCTTGCGGAGGAAAACGGCATCTACCAATGGATCCGCTTTCGGTCGGATGGCACCGCGGATTACGGCGCAGGCGGCCCCACGGGAAACACCCCGGAAGATTGGCCGATCTTTCTCTCCCTGCCTGTGGATCGGAATGAAGAGGGTCTGCTCTCATTTTGCTATGAGCCCCTGGATCTGGGGGCCATTACGTTGACTGTCACCCAGCGCGGCCCCGAGGAGATCACCGTCTCCGGGGAATGGACGTATCCCGACGGGACTCCCGGCGGCAACACCTGTGTCTACCGTCTATTGGAGCCGGAAGGGCCGGAATTCCGCGGTCGCGCCTTGACAGAGGCAGAGCTGGAGGCACTGACCGGCGGTCTGGACTACAACGACATCGGCTTCTACGTCTGCACCTATGACCGGCCGGAGGAGATCGACTGGCACCAGGTCTTTTACAACGGCGCGGGAATGGGCGAATCCTCCCCCGCCATTCGGGATGCATTGGAGAAGCTTCAGGGGCATGAGCTCTATACCGGCGTTACCGCCATCCCCGCCGACAGGGTGGAGGATTTTGTCTGGCAGAAGACCCAGACCCACTACCGCACAGCACGGAAGCCTCTCATGTGGGACTATCTCCCGGAATTCGGCGTCTATTACCACCAGCACGGGGACACCAATGCAGAACGGATCACCTTCACCGGCGGCTATGCCGACGGAAACCGCTTCACCCTGTATTACACCCGCTCCGACTGGGAGCACTGGCTGCCGGAGCGGCCCTTTGCCATTCAGCTGCGCTGGCAGGGAGAGGCGGGCTGGCAATATATCTCCAATCTGCCCACAGACGCCCCCGCCCCCATCACCCTTTTGAACATCGAATACTTCAACACAAAAGAGGAAGCGGCAGCCCAGCGGGGCGTGACCCGCTTTGTGGAGACGCAGCCCCTTCCTTCCGATGAAGATAGTCCTTGGCTCTGGGCGGTGATCACAGCCCAAACCGACAATGTCCGCTACATCGTGGACCGCGCTGACCCCGGTGTGGAATACGGTGAATTTCTCGTCCGTGTTCCGGGGGAGAGCCTGGACTCCGGCGTATTGAACGAGGGAGAATGCTTTGCGGTTTATGTAAACCAGCCATGGCATCCGGAGATCCGGATCATGGCCACCAGGGACAGTTACTGGGGCGAGTACTGCTTCGGTGAGGATAACGGTCTTTCTCTGGAAGACGGTGACCTGCGCTACGTCACCGGGCACGATCTCCAGGGGGAGGGCCGGGGCGCGGATGCCGCCGATGAAACGGGCCTCTACCGTTTCCTCTCCGACGGGGATTGGATCTATTTCGACCCCAATACCGGCGCAGCCGTGGCGGCGCTCAGCTTCCACGATTACCGGGAAGTCTCTCTGCAGACCGGGGATGGCTGGTGGGGCTTCCGCTTCGATTATGACCGCTTCGACGCCAGGCCCACCGAGGCTCCGGATCTTCTTCTGCTTCACAAAGCGTTGAGTAGCGGAGAAGACTGGAGCAGGATCCCTGCATCCCTCGGAGACGAGCTGGGCGCCTATCAGCTCTACGCCGTTCAGATGGACGGAGAGCAGATCCTGACCCTCACCGGCGTGGAGGAGGAGTTTGGCGCGCTGAGCTCCCTCCTGCCCGGCTACGGCAACGACTCCTTCAGTTTTGTCCGCTATCGCGGCACCGCGGAGATGGAGGACCAGGGCGGGTAAGCGCTGTCCTGTATGAGATGACCTGCACATAAAAAAACTCCCGGCGAAAACGCAGCTTTGTACGTCAACGCGTAGCTTCTGCGAAATCGCCGGGGGCTTTTTCATTGGATCATGGCAATCTGCTGACGGGAGGGGCGAGCCCCTCCCGTCAGTATTTTGGAAAACTAACAATTTCAGCAGCAGGAGAACTTCTGCTTCACTTCTCCCCGCTTCACGCCTTCGGCCTGCGCCGGGGCGTACCAGCCGCGGGCAGCCATGTCGTTATACACGCTCTCCTGCATATTCAGCGCCTCATTCAGGGCTGCGTTGAAGGCGCCCCGCACCTGAGGCGTGGAGGATTCCACGGTACCATGCATATAGAGATCGCAGAGGCCCTTGGTGGTCTCCAGCAGAGATTCCATCACATTTTTCTCATCCATGGCGCACTCCTCCTTAAACAAGGCCGTAAAAACGGTCAAAAATCGTCGCGCTGCGGCGGTTAATCTCCTGGGCGCGGCTGCGCAGCACCCCATCCTGCAAAGAATTCGCGGCATTCTGGCTCTGGGTCTTCAGAAACTCCAGATGGCCCAGGGCGTCCTCAATATACATGAGTTCCTTTTCTGTCATTACGCTTCCCCCTCCTAATGTTTTGCGCTGTTTACGCTCTATCATTCTTCCCCGCAGAACCATGGTCATGCAGGGACGAAAACGGTAAAAAATGGCAAAAAAAGCGGATCATCGCGAAACTTTAGGGAGCGAAAGTGTGGTAAACTAAGCCTTCTCCTTGAGGCCCAGCGTGGCCGAAATCTTTGATTTCGCAGCCGCGGTGAGGTGCCTTGTGCTGGAAGGTGCCCTCCGCTTCGTTCCGCCCAGTTCGCAAACTGGGGCGGAAGTGGTGGAAACTGACCGGTTCTGATCAATATCGAAATATCACACAGGCAGCAAAGTAACACCTCATCCGTCTCGTCCCTCGTGGGAGATCGGGCCGAGCCACCTTCCCCTCCAGGGGAAGGCATTTTGAAGTATTCCGCGGTCTCCTCTCTTTAGTGCATGAAAGAATCGTGAAGAGCCAAAAAAGCGGCGCCCACTCACGGGCGCCGCGGCTATTCTATTGGCAGGAATCACTTTAAGACCACATCTCCAGCTCCAGCTCCGCACCCAGCACACGGCCGAACTCCACCAGGATCTCACCGCAGCTGCCCTGACGGGTACGGTCACTGAGCACCAGGGTATAGACCCCATCCGGAACCTCACTGAACACAAAGACGCCGGTGCCGTTGCTCTCTCCCGGGATCACAAGTCCCTCCTCCGTCTTCAAAAGGGCGTAGGAGATATCCGTCACCGAGCGTCCCAGGTGGCGGACGCTGATGGTGACGGCGCAGGTGGAAGCCTCCCACTGGGCATAGAGTTCCATATCGTCGGAGGGACTGAGGACGCTTCCCGCCGGGTAAAGCTGTCCCGCTCCCTCCGGGTCATCGCACCAGCCGAGGAAATTAAAGCCGTTCCGGTATGGCGCAGGCAGCACCGCCTCCCCTTCCGGCGAGATCAGGATGGAGGTCTCCGTCAGCGTACCTTCTCCTGCATCCAGATCCAGGCGGATCGCCGTTGAGGGGTCCACATGCCATTGGGCCTCAACGGTGACAGAGTCGCCCTCCGGCGCCTCTCCCCGGTATTGCTCACCGGCGGACAGGAGCTCATCCCCCAGGCGCCATCCCGTAAAGAGATAGTAATTGCGCTGAGGCGCCTCCGGCATGGTCACCTCATAGGCGCCCTCCTCTGCCGGGACGACAAGCTGTTTCTCGGTCTCCCCGTCGTCAAAGGTCCCTTCGCCGGTGACAAAACGCACCGTCACCTCCCGGTCTTCCGCCCGGGCAGCGGCACCCAGAGGCAGAAGCAGCGAGGGCAGCAGGGCTATCAGGAGGAGCAGCCTCCCCCACTCTCTCCGCGCGTTCATAGGGCGGCGTTCCAAACGATGTGAAGGAGGAGCTCCACGCACTTCTCCATCTCATCCAGGCTTGCAAACTCAAAGCGGGAGTGGTAATTCTGCCCGCCGGTGCAGAGATTGGGACAGGGCAGACCCAGGGTCGTCAGCATGGCGCCGTCGGTGCCGCCCCGGATGGGCACCACCACAGGCTCCGCCCCCAGCTCCCGGATGGCGGCCTCCGCCCGCTCCACGATCTCCATGTGCTTCTCGATCTCCTGCCGCATGTTGTAGTAGGAGTCCCGTATGGTCACCGTGCAAAGCTCGGCGCCGTGCCGCTCATTAAGGATCCGTGCGGCCCTTCGCATCTCTTCCTTCTTTTCCTCCAGCTTGCCGAGATCGTGGTCCCGGAGGATGTATTTCAGCACCGCCTTCTCCACGTCGCCCTCCACCTTCACCAGGTGGTAGAAGCCCTCATAGCCCTCGGTCTCGGCGGGGATCTCCTTTTCGGGCAGAAGGGCGGCATATTCACAGGCGTAGAGGGCCGCGTTTTTCATGACGCCCTTGGCGGAACCCGGATGGATGGAAAGGCCCCGGATCTCCACCGTGGCGGAGGCGCCGTTGAAGCACTCATACTCCAGCTCCCCAAAGGGGCCGCCGTCCACAGTATAGGCGTAGTCCGCGCCGAAGCCCTTCACATCGAAGGACTCCACGCCCCGGCCCACCTCCTCATCGGGGGTGAAGGCGATCTTCACCGCGCCGTGGGGTTTCTCCGAGGCCAGAAGCCGCTCCGCCATGGTGACGATCTCCGCCACGCCGGCCTTGTCATCCGCCCCCAGAAGGGTGGTGCCGTCGGTGACGATGAGCTGATGGCCATGGTAGTTTTTCAGTTGAGGATAGCGCTCCACCGTCATGATGATGTTCTTTTCCTCATTCAGCAGGATATCCCCTCCTTCATAGGTCAGAAGCCGGGGACGGATGGGACTGTCCGGCGCGGCGGAGGAGGTGTCCATATGGGAAATGAAGCCGATGGTGGGGGCGGTTTCCGTACCCCTGGCGGGAATGGAGGCATAGACGTAGCCCTTCTCCGTCATGGCAACGCCGTCAAGTCCCAGGGCCTGCAGCTCGTCCCTCAAAGCCTCCGCCAGAAGGAGCTGCTTTGCGGTGGAGGGGCAGCTTTCGCTCTCCTCGTCGGAGTTGGTGGGGAAAGACACATATTTTAAAAAGCGTTCCAATAAATCCATGGCTTTGCTTCCTTTCATTCGATCTATTTTCATTGTACCCCATCCCGGTTCGTTTCGCAAGCATTCCCGCAAAAAGTCAGTCTCCCTGCCGTAAAGAAGGTGCGCTTGCCAAATCAGCAAAAAATAAAAACGAAAACGAGAAAATGAGAGTTAAAATGAGTATGCGCGAGAATTCAAGAGATTGACGGGAGGTAAATGAAATTTCTTATTTTTTCTGTTGACAGACGGGAAGGCTTGTGGTATAAAGATTAGGCGCGCCAAGCGCGCCCTGAATTGTCAATCATTACTCAATGTTTGGAGGAAACGAAATGTCTACCACACTGGCAAAAAAAGAGACCGTTTCCCGTGCATGGTATATTCTTGATGCCGCCGGTAAGCCCCTGGGCCGCACCGCTGCCAAGGCTGCCGTTCTTCTGCGCGGAAAACACAAGCCCACCTACACCCCCAACGTGGACTGCGGTGATCACGTGATCATCATCAACGCCGCTGAGGCCGTCCTCACCGGCAACAAGCTGACTGAGAAGTACTATCGCCATCACAGCGGTTGGATCGGCGGCCTGAAAGAGGTCCAGTACAGCCGCCTCATGGCGCAGAAGCCTGAGAAGGCCGTGGAGCTTGCTGTCAAGGGCATGCTGGCCAAGAACAAGCTGGGCGCCGATCAGTTCGCCCGCCTGCGCGTCTATGCCGGCCCCGAGCACAAGCACGCCGCTCAGAAGCCCGCCCCGTGGACTCAGGACTAAGGAGGAAGTTGAAACATGTATACCAGCAAAAAGCCTTATATGTACGGCACCGGCCGTAGGAAGTCCTCTGTCGCCCGCGTCCATCTGATTCCCGGCGGCACCGGCGCCATCACCATCAACGGCCGCGACATCGACGATTACTTCGGCCTCGAGACCCTGAAGCTCATCGTCCGTCAGCCCCTCGTCACCACCAACACCCTGGGCAAGGTGGACATCGAGGCCACCG
>CAMNAO010000010.1 GCA_946531435.1 uncultured Clostridia bacterium | reverse complement strand
CTGGTGGACGGATTCGAACCCCCGACCTGCTGATTACAAATCAGCTGCTCTACCAGCTGAGCTACACCAGCATGCGAGATTCGAACACGCTCAACAATCAGCTTGACTATATTAACAGAGGAAATTGGATTTGTCAACAAGAAAATGAAAAAAGTTTTCCGATTTCAGATCATCGGGAGACCGCCAGTGCAGATTTTTCCAAAAGATTGACTGATAAAATCGGTCATCGGGACCATACTATGGAGTGCAAACCGGCAAACGCCGGAAATCGCGGCGTCTGCCGCTTGTAGGAGGATCGAATGAAAAAAATACTTCCCATTTTGACCGCCTTGGTGCTGGTCTTCAGCCTGGCGGCCTGCCGTTTCGGAGACATGGATAACAGCCTAAAAAACGATGCCGAGGACGGCGTGGTGGACCGCAACGGCTCTGAGGACGGCGTGATCGGCGATGAACCTGTGACCACACTCCCCGGCGGTGCCGATGGCACCCAATCTCCGGCCTATGGAGAGAACAACATTCCGGTCACGGAGCCGGGACTGGGAGATGATCTCATCACAGACGATACCACCAACGGTACTGCGCCCTCTGATACCGACCCCAATGCGGTGACGCCCGGTGATCCGGAGGATAACAACGGCATGAACGGCACCGACGGCACAGGCGCCGCCAACGGCACCAACGGCACCAATGGCGGCACTGGCACCGGCACCAACGGCAATACCGGCAGCTTCCGAGGGCGCACCGGCAGCTCCGGCAAGGGCAGCACCGGCCGCTCCCGCCTCATTCCCAACAGCTGTCTTCCTGCGCTCTATTAAAACGGCAAAAACTCTGCGCCCTGCGAAAGCAGGGCGCGTTGCGTTGTCATCCGGGAAAAAATGGTGTATCATATCTATGAAAGATTATCGAAAGCGAGCGGACTATGAAACGATCGGTCATTGGCGTGCTGGCCCATGTGGATGCAGGGAAAACCACCCTCAGCGAGGCGATGCTCTACCTGGCGGGCTCCATTCGGAGCCTGGGTCGGGTGGACCACGGCGACGCTTTTTTGGATACCTTCGCCATGGAACGGCAGCGGGGGATCACCATCTTTTCCAAACAGGCGGTTTTCCGCTGGGGGGAGCGGGAGTTTACCCTGCTGGATACTCCGGGTCATGTGGATTTCTCTCCGGAGATGGAGCGGACCCTGGCGGTGCTGGACGCCGCCGTGCTGGTGGTGAGCGGTACCGACGGGATCCAGAGCCATACCATGACGGTGTGGAAGCTCCTCAGAAAACATAAAATACCCACGTTCCTTTTCGTGAACAAGATGGATCTCAGCGGCCCCGGGAGAGAGGAGCTGCTGCGTCTTCTGCGGCGGGACCTGGGAGAGAGCGTCTGGGATGTCCGGGGCGAGGATGAGGAGACCGCCGCCGTTACCGATGAAAGGCTTTTGGAGGAGTACTTACAGTCAGGCAGGCTGGATCCGGACCGGCTCTCCGCCGCCATAGCCGGAGGAGCCCTGATTCCCTGCTGGTTTGGGGCAGCGCTGAAGCTGGAGGGGGTGGAGGATCTGCTGCAGGGCCTCCATGCCTGGGCCCCCGGCCTGGAGGAGGGGGGAGCCTTCGGCGCCCGGATCTATAAAATCACCCGGGATGCCGATGGGGTGCGCCTCAGCCATTTGAAGGTCACCGGCGGCTGTCTTCGGGTGCGGGAGACCCTGGAGGGAGAGAAAATCACCGCCCTTCGCATCTACTCCGGCGCTAAATACCGGGCGGTGGAGGAGGTGCTTCCGGGCCAGGTGGCCGCGGTGGCGGGCCTCTCCAAAAGTTACCCCGGGGAGGGGCTGGGGAGGTCGGCGGAGGCGGCAGCACCCACCCTGGAGCCTGTGCTTCGCTATGAACTGATTTTGCCTCCCGCCTACGATAAGCAGCTGGCCCTCCGGCAGCTGAGGCAGCTGGAGGAGGAGGAACCCAGTCTGCGGGTGGATTGGGACCCCCGCCTTTCGGAACTGAGCCTGCATCTCATGGGCCCCATACAGCTGGAGATCCTGCGTGACCTCTTGAGGGAGCGCTTCGGTATGGAGGCGGAATTCGGCCCCGGCAGCATTCTCTATCGGGAGACCATTGCCGCCCCCGTGGAGGGCGTGGGGCACTATGAACCCCTGCGCCACTATGCGGAGGTCCACCTGCTGCTGGAGCCGGCTGCCCGGGGCAGCGGCATTACCATTGCAAGCGCGTGCCCTGAGGATGATCTGGCCCGTTCCTGGCAGCGGCTCATCCTGACCCACATTGGGGAGAAACAGCATCTGGGGGTCCTGACCGGCTCCCCCCTGACCGATGTGAGCATTACCCTGCTCTCCGGCAGGGCCCACCTGAAGCACACCGAGGGGGGCGACTTCCGCGAGGCCACCTATCGGGCCATCCGACAGGGGCTCATGAAGGCCCAAAGCATTCTGCTGGAGCCCTGGTACGACTTCGTTCTGGAGCTCCCCGCCCAGCAGATGGGGCGGGCCATGACAGACCTGGATCGCATGGGCGCCCGCTGTGAACCGGCGGAGATTCTGGGAGAAGAAGCACGGATCCTTGGGGCCGCGCCGGTGGCAGCCATCCGGGATTACCCCCAGGAGCTGGTGGCCTATACCCGCGGCCGGGGACGTATGTCCGTGACCCCCAGGGGATATGAGCCCTGCAGAGAGCAGGACGCCGTGGCTGCTGCCCTGGGATACGACCCCGAGAGCGATCTGGAAAACAGTCCCGACAGCGTCTTTTGCAGCCATGGGGCGGGCCATACGGTCAAATGGAATGAGGTGGAGGCCCGCATGCATCTGCCCAATGCCTACTATGAGCCGCAGGAGGAGCCGGAGGAGCCGGAGCCTCGGCAGGTCCGCCGCTATGCGGAGCGGGTGGCGGGGGACAAGGAGCTTATGCAGATCTTTGAGCGCACCTACGGCCCCATCAAAAGCCGTTCTCCTCAGCGCCAGGACAGCAGGCCCGCGCCCCGGCGGGAGCCCTCTCCCTATAAGGCTGCGCCCCGGCCCCAGGGGCCGGAGTACCTCCTGGTGGACGGCTACAACGTGATTTTTGCCTGGGAGGAGCTGCGGGAACTGGCCAGGGACAGCCTGGATCACGCGAGAACCCGGCTCTGCGACAGGCTGCGGAACTACCAGGGCTATTGCCAGCACCCGGTGATCGTGGTGTTCGATGCCTACAAGGTCCAGGGCGGCCGGGGCTCCCTGGAGCAATATGGGGACTTTTCCGTGGTCTACACCAGGGAGGCGGAGACAGCGGATATGTACATCGAAAAGGTTACTGCCCGCCTGGGAGAGAAGCATCGGGTCCGGGTGGTCACCTCCGACGGGCTGGAGCAGATCATCATTCTGAACCACGGCTGCCTGCGGGTCCCGGCCCTCAGCTTTGAGAAGGAGCTGTCGGCGGTGGAAAAGGCCATCTCCGAAAGCCTGCGGGAGCTGTGAGCGGACTGTAGGGGAGGGGCTTGCCCCTCCCGCACATTGGAAACAAGTATAGAAGCGCCGCCCCGATGTCGGGACGGCGCTTTCCGTTGTCGTATTCAAGCAGCTGCCATATGCAGGGGAAAGAGCTTTCACTTCGCCTCCGACGGCTCCTTGCTGACCAGGGCCATGGTCTGCCATTTGCCGGTGCGGTAGCGCAGGAAGGCGAAGACCGTGGAGCAGAACCAGCCGATGGGGATGGCCCAGGCGCAGCCCATGAAGCCGATGCCCACCCAGAGGCTCAGGAAATAGGCCATGAACATCCGGACGCCCAGATCGAAGAAGCTGGCGATCATGGCCATGACCGAATCCCCCGCGCCCCGCAGAAGGGAGGAGAAGAGGTTCATCATGGCGTGGAAGAAGAGGAAGGGGCAGAAGGCCCGGAGGTAGGCCGCGCCCCGGGCGATGACCTCGGTCTCCGACGCGTCCACAAAGAGGCTGATGAGCAGGGGACCGATGGCGTAGATCACGGCGCTGGTGAGAAGACTGAGACCGGTATCCAGCAGCACGGTCTCCCTGAGCCCCTTCTTTACCCGGGCTACGTCGCCCGCGCCCATGTTCTGCCCCACATAGATGGCAAAGGCCTGGGAGACCCCCATGAGGGGCAGCATGGAAAAGCCCTCCATCTTGTTGGCCGCGGTGTAGGCGGCAATGTTCAGGGTTGAGAAGCTGTTGACAAGGCTCTGGACCAGGATGAAGCCCACATTGGCAATGGAGTTCTGCAGGGCGGCGGGGATACCCATCCGCAGGATGAAGGCGAAGATCCGCCGGTCGAAGACAAATTCGCCCTTGCCGAAACGGAAGTACTCGACCTTTCTTGTCACATAGAGGATGCAGAGCAGCACCGAGATCCCCTGGGCGATGACGGTGGCCCAGGCCACGCCGGCTACGCCCATGTGGAGGACGATGACGAAATAGAGGTCGCCCGCAATGTTCAGAAGGCTGGAGATAACAAGGAAAATGAGGGGAGTCACCGAGTCCCCCAGGGCCCGGAGCACCGCCGCGAAAAAGTTGTAGAGGATGAGGAAGAGAAGTCCCATCCAATAGATCCGCATATACGTCATGGCGTCGGCCATGATATCCTCCGGCACGTTGGTGAGCCGGCAGATGGAGGGAATCAGCGGCATGGTGGCGAAGGAGAGGGCCAGGGAGAGGACCACCAGGAAGATGAGCGTGGTGCTGAGGGTGGAGCGGATCTCCTTCCGCTTGCCCGCGCCGTACTGCTGGGAGACCACCACGCTGGCGCCGGTGGCGAAGCCCATGAAGGCCATGACCAGAAAGTTGCAGACGCTGGCGGAGGAGCCCACGGCAGCCAGAGCGGAGGCGCCCACAAAGCGGCCCACCACAATGCTGTCCACCATGCTGTAAAGCTGCTGGAAAACGCTGCCGAAGAAGATGGGCAGGGCGAAAAGGAGGATGCTGCGGATGGGACTTCCGGTGAGCATATCCGCGGAGTTCTTTTTGCTGAAGATGTTCACAAATTCACCTGTCTTTTCTGAAAAAATCTACTATAACCATACGCGTATGATTATAGTAGATTGAACGCGTACTTTCAAATGGCAAAAGTAACAAACCGATGAGAAAATGCGGCCCTTTTACACACGCTTCTCCCTTACAAGGAAGGCGGCCGTCTTTAAAACCGCCAGGGCGGTCTTGGCATCGGGGATCTCATTTGCCATGACCATATCCTCCAGCTGAGAGAGAGGGATGGCCTCGTAGCTGAGGAATTCTCCGGGATCCAGGTGCTGCTTTCCTTCTGTGAGCTCACGGGCCAGGTAGATGTGCACCACTTCGTTGGTATAGGCGGCGGCGGGATACATCTCCCCCAGGTAGTCATACCGCCCGGCGGAGAGGCCGGTCTCCTCGCTCAGCTCCCGCACCGCGCCCTCCAGAGGCGTCTCGTCCCCGTCCAGCTTGCCCGCGGGGATCTCCAATACCTCCTTCAGAAAGGGATACCGGAACTGGCGCACCATGCCCACGTCCCCGTTGGCGAAGAGGGGGAGGACACAGACCGCGCCTGATTTGTCAATGACCTCCCGAACGGATTGCCCACCGTCGGGAAGAAGGACCACATCCCGCCTTACGTCCATAATGCGCCCGTGAAAAATGGCCTCGCTCTTCAACTGCTTCTCGGTAAAATCCATATCCGTGCTCCTCCGGTCTTCTTTGTGCCAAAAGCCGAAAAAAGTATAGCCCATTTGGCGGCGATTTGCAAGATATTGCATTTACAAGCCCCGGAAAAGTGGTGTATAATACTTCTGTTCGACTATTATAATCCTTAAGAGAATAAAAAGAGGATCATCCGAAAAAGGGAGTACATTTATGCAGGATATTTCACGCATCCGTAACATTGCCATCATCGCCCACGTCGATCATGGCAAGACCACCCTGGTGGACGAGATGCTCAAGCAGGGCGGGATCTTCCGGGCCAATCAGGAAGTGATGGATCGGGTCATGGACTCCGGCGACCTGGAGCGGGAGCGGGGCATCACCATCCTGGCCAAAAATACCGCCATCACCTGGGGTGATTACAAGATCAATATTGTGGATACGCCGGGCCATGCCGACTTTGGCGGCGAGGTGGAGCGCACCCTGAAGATGGTCAACGGCGTCATTCTGCTGGTGGACGCTGCTGAGGGCCCCATGCCCCAGACCCGATTCGTGCTGCAAAAGGCGCTGGAGCTGGGCCACCGGGTCATCGTCTGCGTCAATAAGATCGACCGGCCCGACGCCCGGGTCCATGAGGTCATTGACGAGGTGCTGGAGCTGCTTTTAAGCCTCAACGCCACCGATGAGCAGCTGGATTCCCCCATGCTGTTCTGCTCCGCCCGCCGGGGCATCGCCTCCTATGGACCGGATGTGGAGGGGACGGATCTGGAGCCCCTCTTCAAGACCATTGTGGAGTACATCCCCGCCCCCCAGGGCGACAAGGATGCCCCTCTGCAGCTTCTGGTCTCCTCTGTGGACTACAATGACTATGTGGGCCGCATCGCCATCGGCCGGGTGGAGCGGGGGACCCTCACCCAGAATGAGGACGTGGTGGTGGTGAACTATCACGATCCCGACGCCGCCCCCAAAAAGGCCAAGGCTGTGACCATCTATGAGTTTGACGGCCTGCAGCGGGTACCGGTGACCGAGTCCTCCGCCGGAAACATCATTGCCATTTCCGGCATGAGCTGGATCAACATCGGGGATACCATCTGTGCCCCCTCCGCGCCGGAGCCGCTGGATTTCGTCAAGATTTCCGAGCCCACCATGGAGATGACCTTCTCCGTCAACGACAGCCCCTTCGCCGGAAAGGACGGCAAGTATGTCACCGCCCGCCAGGTGCGGGAGCGGCTCATGCGGGAGACCATGAAGGATCCCTCCCTCCGGGTGACGGAAATCGAGGGCAGCGACGGCTGCCTCGTGGCGGGCCGCGGCGAGATGCACCTCTCGATCCTCATCGAGACCATGCGCCGTGAGGGCTATGAATTCAACGTATCCCCCCCGCGCATTCTGAAAAAGGTCATCGACGGCGTGGTGTGCGAGCCCATTGAGCGGGTGGTCATCGACGTGCCTGAAAACTGCGTGGGCCCCGTGATCGAAAAGCTCAGCAACCGCCGGGGCGAGTACAGCGAGATGACCCCTGTGGGGGATCGGATCCGTCTGGAGTTCTTTGTCCCCTCCCGCGGCCTCTTCGGCTATCGGAATGAGTTCTTGACCGATACCCGGGGTGAGGGCATCATGTCCAGCGTTTTTGAGCGCTATGAGCCCATGAAGGGCGAGATCGCCCGGCGCAATACCGGATCCCTCATTGCCTTTGAGACGGGTGAGTCCGTGACCTATGGCCTCTTCGCGGCCCAGGGCCGCGGCAGACTCTTCATCGGTGCCGGCGTCCCTGTTTACGGCGGCATGGTGGTGGGCGTCTCCCCCAAGAATGAGGATATCACTGTCAACGTCTGCAAAAAGAAGCAGCTTACCAATACCCGCGCGGCGGGCAGCGACGACGCCCTGCGCCTGGTGCCCGCCACCCAGATGAGCCTGGAGCAGTGCCTGGAGTTTTTGGCGGATGACGAGCTTTTGGAGGTCACCCCCAAGACGCTGCGCATTCGCAAGGCCATTCTGAATCACGAGCTTCGGATGAAGGCCTTGAAGGGTAAGAAAAACATCTGATTGCGATGGGAGAAACGACCCCGGTGTGCAGACTCGCGCTGCCACCGGGGCCTTTTTATGCCCAACGGGTGATGCGGTAAGCCCTTATCCTCCGTCCCCGTTGCATTTTCCTCCTGCGGGGGATATAATCGAAGAAAAACGCAAAGGAGGCACCCCATGGAGATCCAATGGCTGAAATACAGCCCCGCGGGGAACATGACCGCCCTGGTAAGCACCCAGGTGCCCGGCTATCAGCGGGCTGACGTGGGCCGGGCGATCATGCGGATGGACCCGGAGGTGGAGCAGGTGGGCTTTTTGGAGCCGCCCCATTGGCCGGAGTGCAGTCTGCGCCTTACCATGGCGGGGGGCGAGTTTTGCGGCGGCGCGGTGCTGGCCGCTGCGGCGGACGCGGTGACTGACTGGCTGAGCCCGGGCTATTCCACCATGTTCCCGGTGGAGGCCGGGGAAGTGCCCGATTTCCTCACCGTTATGGTCCAGGGGGAGGAGGATAGCTTCCGGGTCACGCTGGAGCTTCCGCTGCCCAGCCGGGTGGATACCGCTGCCCTCAGCTTTGGGGGCAAGAGCTATCAGATGCCCCAGGTCCGCTTCCCCGGCATCAACTACGTCATTCTCCCCGGCGGCAGCATGGAGCGGGATCTGGCGGAGGAGGCCATCCGGGAGTGGTGCCGGGTCACCGACGCCGAGGCCATGGGCATGCTGTTCTATACCTCCTCCACCGGGGAAATGGACCCGCTCATCTATGTTCCGGCGGCAAATACCCTCTGCTGGGAGAGAAGCTGTGCCGGCGGCAGCGGTGCCCTGGGCGCCTTCCTCTCCACCATGGCCCGGTCGGACCTTGTTACCCAGGTGAAGCAGCCCGGCGGCGTCGTCTCGGTGAAAAGCGATTTCCGGGGCGGGCGCCTTCAACGGGTGGCGGTCTCCGCCGACGTGAAAAAGCTGACGGAGAATATGCTGGTCTTCTGATGATTTCTTGATAGAAACAGTATCAGAAAAGCTTCCGACACCGCCGGTCAAATGCCGCCCGATCCGGCCATCGGAATTGCGGAGAAGACTTCGCTTTTTTACGGCTCATAAGAGATTATCGTCTCTCCTCCCATAAAGTCCCCCGGTCCCCCATCCACGCTTTGACGGCGTCTGCGGTCGCTTTGTTCTATGATTCTCTCAAATACTGAGGGGATCGGGACAGAGCGGCCGCGTTTTTGTTCCCTCCCCGGGGAGGATGGAGAAAATGACAGATACCAAGGATACCCGTCGGCGGGGAGGGCTGCTGCCCCGGCCGGGGGAGACGGATCGGGCACGGGCGGTGGAGCTGACAGCACACTTTGCCCTGGGATTTTTTATGAGCATGGGCGGCCTTGTTTGGGGGATTCACCCCTTCGGCATTGCCCTGGTGGCTGCGGTAAAGCCGGGGGCTGAGGGGATCACCGCCCTTCTGGGTACCCTGCTGGGCGCGGCGGCCCTGGGGGACCTGACCACGGCGGCCGCCTATGCCTCGGCCCTGATCCTGACGGCTACCCTGGCCTCCACCCAGCGGCGGGGACGATTCGCCGGAGACCCGGCGGTGGCGCCTGCCGCCGCGGCCACCGCCGCCATTCTGACGGCGGCCCTTCGCTGCCTGATGCAGAAGGTCAGCGCCGCCACCTTGGCGGCCGGTCTCACGGAGATCCTGATGGCGGGCTTTGCAGCCTCTCTCTTTCGCCTTGGCCTCAAAGCCCGGGACCCGGAAAGCGTCCGGGGCGCCGTGCAGTCCGTGGGGCTTACGCTGCTCTTGGGCGCCGCTCTTACGGGCCTCCAGCCCCTTCGCATCTTCGGCGAGGCTTCGGTGGGGCGGATCCTGGCGGTGCTGCTGGTGGAGATGGCTGCCCTGGCGGGGGGACCCGGTCCTGGCGCGGTGACTGGGGCCCTCCTGGGCCTTATGATGGATATGGCAGGGGGAACCATGTTCCTCTATGGGGCTGCCTGCGGCCTCTCCGGCGCTCTCATGGGCGTGGTCCGCTCCCGGGGCAGGCTCCTTGCAATACTGACCTACTGCCTTACTGACGGTGTGGTGGTGCTTTGGCACGCCGTGGGTGGAGAGGCGGCCATTCTTTATGAGACGCTGACGGCCTCCGTTCTTGTGATGCTGGTGCCCCGGCGGACCCTGCTGCAGGTGGGGGAGTACCTGCCCTCCGGTATGCTGGACAGCGGCCTTGTCCGGGCGCGGCGGGGCATGCGGGACCGGGTGCGCCTCAGCCAGCGTGCCTTCCGCCGCCTTTCCGAGAGCGTGGAAACCATGACCGCGGCGGAAAAGAACGAGGAGAACTACAGCGGCATTTTTGAGCGGGCGGCCCTGGGGGTCTGCCGGCGCTGCCCGGGAGCCAAGACCTGCTGGCAGGCGGAGTACAGCTCCACCATGGGCTATCTGGACGATGCCGTAAAGCCCATGCTGGAACGGGGCCAGCTCCTGGTGGATGACCTGCCCCAGGGCTTCCTCAGCCGCTGCAATCGTCCGTCGGATTTCGCGGCGTCGGTAAACGCGGAGCTGAAGGCCTGGCTTTGCCGCAAGCAGTACCGGGCGCGTTTTAATGAAAACCTCAACGCGGTCAGCAGCCGATATAGGGATGTAAGCCGGGTCTTCTCCCGCCTGGCGGAGGAATTGGATGAGAATCCGGTGCCCCAGGCCCGCCTGGAGCGGCGGCTCAGAAGCTATCTCCGGGCGGAGAAGCTCAGCGTCAGCGGCATCGTCTATCGGGACGGCCGGGACCGGCTGCATGCAGAGCTGGCGGGCTCCGGACTGGAGCTTCTGCAGAAGGATCCCCGCTGGCTGGATAAGATTTCCGCTGTCCTGGGGGAAAAGCTTCGAACGGGGACCGAACCCGAGGATGGCCGCCTGGTGCTTCTGGAGGCGGAGGAGCTGACCGCTGTGGTGGGCACAGCCTCCGCTAAGCGTCGGGGCCGGGGCGTCAGCGGCGACGGCAGCACCGCCTTTACTACCGATGACGGACGGCTCTGCGTGATCCTGTCCGACGGCATGGGCACAGGCAAGGAGGCCGGGGAGATGAGCCGGGGCAGCATTGAGGCCCTGGCGGATTTCCTGCGGGCCGGTGTAGAGGCGGAAACTGCCCTTGGCCTGCTGGAAAGCCTGATGATTTTGAAGAATGAGACGGATGTGGTTTCCGCCACCGTGGATATGCTGGTGGTGGACCTCATGACAGGGGAGGGAAGCCTTTATAAATGCGGCTCAGCCCCCACCTATCTCCGGCGGCGAGAGGGCGTCCGCTGTATCCGCGCCGGCGGCTACGCCCCCGGCCTCACCCCGGTGGGGGAGGACCAGACCCAGGTGACGAAGCTGAAGCTGCGGGAGGGCGATATGGCGGTGATCATCTCCGACGGCGTCCTGGCCGGGGAGGGGGACGCCTGGTTCCGTGAGCTTCTGGAGGAAGCGAGCGACGGTCCCCGGGAGCTTGCCCGCAAGATCGCTGAGGCCTCCGCCCTGCGCTACGGAGCCTCCGACGACGTGACGGTGCTGGCGGTGTCGATCCAGGCACCGGGCTCCTCGTAAAACGCGAAACGTTCGAGGGAGCGCAGAGCACTCCCTCTCACCCCTGCGTTTTCTCGTCGCTTTCAAAATCGGACCCACTTCGCTGGGCTCCGATTTTGTGAGGACGGGGGTACGGTTTCCTCGTAAAACGCGAACCGTTCGAGGGAGCGCGACGCATTTCGTAGGGGCGATCTTAGATCGCCCGTTTGCAGAGAGCTGCGGATCACGCGGGCGAACACAGTTCACCCCTACTGCGCTGCAACAATGAAAACTCTGTATTAAGTCAGGGAATTGGCGCAGGGGATGCGGACGAGCGCCCGCGGGCGCCGTGCTGGGCAATGAGCCGGGCGTAGCCTGGCTTTTGGCACGCCGCTTTGCCGCGTGGAGCATCAATCTCCTCGCAATGATATGAAAGCAGGGTAGCCAATGCAGCTATCAAATCTCCTCTGTCATTGCGAGGAGGGCGGAGCCCGACGTGGCAATCCGTGCCCCTTCTGCATTCCTCCTATAAGAAAAATCTCCCGGTGCGACGCAGTTTTCTGCGCCGCACCGGGAGATTTTGATATGAGGGTCTGAAAGAGCGGTTTCCCTCGCCTACTCCGTGAGTTCCGCCGGCGGATCGTTGTAGAGGCGGAGGATCCCGCCGTCCCGCAGGCTTTTCAGCACGGCCAGGGTGATGGGGAGGCCAAAGAGGCCGATCCCGCCGAAAACATAGGTGCCGATGACCATGCTCATGAGGGTCAAGAGAGGGTGCAGACCCACGTGCTTGCCGATGATCCGGGGCTCAATATAGTTGCGGATGGCGGCGATGATGAGGTAGAGGACCAGAAGGGCCACACCGCGGACGGTATTCCCGGTGAGAAGATTGATCACGCCCCAGGGAATGAGAATGGTGCCGCTGCCCAGGATGGGGAGAATGTCCACCAGGGCAATCCCGATAGCAATGAAAAAGGCGTTGGAATAGCCGATGAGCAGGGTGCCCAGGAAGACCTCCAGGAAGGTGATTCCCATGATGATCAGGTAGGAGCGCAGGTAGCTCCGCATGACCTTGCCGAAGTGATCCCGTACCCGTTGCATGGTATCCCGGGCCTTTTCCGGGAGCTGTGCCTTGATAAAGGCTTTGATGCGGGGAAAGTCCGCCGCCGTGAAGAGGCTGGCAATAATGGCAATCAGGATCCGCAGCAGAAAGCCGGGCACGTCGGAGATGAGGGAGGTGGCCCAGGCGAGAAGCCGACCGGAGAGCCCGCTGGCAATGCTGCCCAGAGAGGACAGAATCTCGCTGAGGACCGTGTCATAATTGATGTTGCTCTCCCCCAAACCGGGAAGATCCTCCAGGAAGGATCGAAGAAGGCCTGCCAGATTGGTCACCGCCGGCGCAATGAAATCGGTGTAAAGAGCGGGCAGATCTGCCGCCACGTCTTTGATGACCCCGATGAGGGTGTTTGCCAGCAGAACCAGAAGGGTAACGAGCAGGGCATAGAACAGCAGCACGGTAAGAATCGCCGCGCCCCGGACAGGGAGACGCGTCTTTTTGGAGATCCAGGTCCACAGGGGCCGCAGCAGCCAGGAGACGGCAAAGGCCACCAGGAAGGGGGTAAGAACGCCCAAAAACCGCCGGATGAAGAGGATGATCACAGCGGCCAGGATCCCCCAGTAAATCACATTGATTATAAATTTGCGCCGTTTTTCTGTCCTGTCCATGACGTTGCTCCATTTGTAAATAAATTTTTGGTTTTATGTAAATTCAAGGGGAATGCTCTTGCGCTTACCATAGAAGTATTGTATAATATGCACAGGAGGTGAGAGGAAGAGATCAGTTTAAATCATCATTTTATCCATATTTGAAGTGCTCCCTCTGGGAGCAGGAGGGATACCGTGAATATCGCATTTTTCTTGACGCCGAAGTCCATGACCAGCTTTCTTGTGGAGGACTGCACAGTGCGTCAGGGGCTGGAAAAATTCAGGACCCACGGGTTTTCCGCGGTGCCTGTGATCAGCCGCAGCGGGGCTTACGTGGGAACGGTCACTGAAGGGGACTTCCTCTGGTGCATGGTGGATGGGAACATGGGCATGCGGGATCTGGAGAAGATCCCCCTTTCCAGCATCATTCGCAGGGACTACAATCCTCCGGTGAGGATCACCACCAGCATGGAGGAGCTCATTGATCACGCTATGAACCAGAACTTTGTTCCGGTGATTGATGATGATGACAATCTGGTGGGGATCGTGAAGAGAAGTGACGTCATCGGCCACTACGCCCAGGTTCCGTCCCAACGCCGGACGGCAGTTTAAGAACGAATGAAGCAGAGGCTCCCAGGGGCCTCTGTTTTTTTGCCCTAATGATATTATAGCACTTCCGAAAGTCGCGGAGGCAATCTTTAAAAAGAATTCATGGATTCTTTTTAAAGAATATGATTTTTGATAGACAAATGAGAACGGCAGAAGTCGCTCCAAACTTCTGCCGTTCTCATATAAATATGAGGATATAATGAAAAGGAAATTCACTTGACACTTTTTACTATAGAGCGAAAATATTAACGAGACAAGTGGAAAATTATTTCATTTATATGACATTATAAATTTTTTTTGGAAAGAAAGCTCATGGGCCCCGGCAGCTTTGAAAGCTTTCCTGAGCCCATGAGTAGTGAGGATCCAAACAAGGGTTTGGGATGGATGCCTGGGAAAGGGGAAGAGCCTCAGCCCTCGGTGAAGAGCGGGGTGGAATAGTAGCGGTCGCCGCCGTCGGGGAGCAGAGCAACGATGGTTTTTCCCTTGTTCTCGGGGCGGCGGGCAAGCTCGATGGCGGCGTGAAGGGCGGCGCCGGAGGAAATGCCTACCTGGATGCCTTCCTTGGCTGCCAGGAGCTTTCCGGCGGCAAATGCCTCTTCGTTCTTCACGGGGAAGACTTCGTCATAAATCTTCGTATTCAGCACGTCGGGGACAAAGCCCGCGCCGATGCCCTGAATCTTATGGGCGCCCGCTCTGCCCTGGGAGAGCACCGGGGAGTCGGCGGGCTCCACCGCCACGAGCTTGACCTGGGGCTTCTTTTCCTTGAGGAACTCGCCCACACCGGTGAGGGTGCCGCCGGTGCCGACGCCAGCGACGAAAAGATCCACAGCGCCGTCGGTATCGTTGTAGATCTCCGGGCCGGTGGTGGCCTTATGGATGGCGGGGTTGGCGGGGTTCACGAACTGGCCGGGGATGAAGCTGCCCGGAAGCTCCTTGTGAAGCTCCTCCGCCTTTTCGATGGCGCCCTTCATGCCCTTGGCGCCTTCGGTGAGCACCAGCTCCGCGCCGTAGGCCTTCAGAATGTTTCGGCGTTCCACACTCATGGTCTCCGGCATGGTGAGGATGATCCGATAGCCCTTGGCCGCGGCAATGGCCGCAAGGCCGATGCCGGTGTTGCCGGAGGTGGGCTCAATGATCACGGAGCCGGGGGTCAGAAGCCCCTTCGCCTCGGCGTCCTCGATCATGGCCTTGGCGATCCGGTCCTTGACGCTGCCGGCGGGGTTGAAGTACTCCAGCTTCAGTAGGACCTTCGCCTCCAGAAAGAGGGCCTTTTCCAGATTGACGGCCTCCACAAGGGGGGTGTTGCCGATGAGTCCCAGGGTGCCTTGATAGATCTTTGCCATATGCTGTCCGTCCTTTCTTACTTGACCGCGGCGAAGCCCTTTTCCAGGTCCGCCAGAATGTCGTCGATATGCTCCGTCCCGATGGAGAGGCGGATGGTGTTTTCGTGGATGCCCGCCGCCTCCAGCTCCTCCTTTGTCAGCTGGGAGTGGGTGGTGGTGGCCGGATGGATCACCAGGCTCTTCACGTCGGCCACGTTGGCCAGGAGGGAGAAGAGCTCCAGCCCGTCTATGAAGCGGAAGGCCTCATCCTTGCCGCCCTTGATGTCAAAGGTGAAAATGGAGGCGCCGCCGTTGGGGAAGTACTTCTCATAGAGGGCGTGATCCGGGTGATCGGGGAGGGAGGGGTGGTAAACCCTCTCCACCTGGGGGTGGTTCAGAAGGTACTCCACCACCTTTTTGGTGTTCTCCGCGTGCCGCTCCAGCCGGAGGGACAGGGTCTCTGTGCCCTGAAGCAGCAGGAAGGCGGCGAAGGGGGAGATACAGGCGCCGGTGTCCCGCAGCAGGATGGCCCGGATATAGGTGGCAAAGGCCGCTTTTCCGGCCGCCTGGGTGAATCGCACGCCGTGATAGCTGGGGTTGGGCTCGCTCAGCCAGGGATATCTGCCGGACAAATCCCAGTCAAAGCTGCCGCCGTCGACGATCACGCCGCCCAGGGTGGTGCCGTGGCCGCCGATGAACTTGGTGGCGCTGTGGACCACGATATCCGCGCCGTGCTCAATGGGCCGGATGAGGTAAGGGGTACCGAAGGTGTTGTCGATGACGAGGGGCAGGCCGTGGCTGTGGGCCAGGGCAGCCAGGGCGTCGATGTCGGGAATGTCGCTGTTGGGGTTGCCCAGGGTTTCGATGTAGATGGCCTTGGTCTCGGGGCGGATGGCCGCCTCTACCTCGGCAAGGTCGTGGATGTTCACAAAGCTGCTCTCAATGCCGTAGAGGGGCAGAGTGTGGGCCAAAAGGTTGGCGGAGCCGCCGTAAATGGTCTTCTGGGCCACAATGTGCTCGCCCTTTGTCGCCAGGGCCTGGATGGTATAGGTGATGGCCGCCGCGCCGGAGGCCACCGCCAGACCGGCCACGCCGCCCTCCAGGGCTGCGATCCGGTCCTCAAAGACGCCCTGGGTGGAGTTGGTGAGGCGGCCGTAGATGTTGCCGGCGTCGGCAAGGCCGAAGCGGTCCGCGGCGTGCTGGGCATTGTGGAAGACGTAGCTGGTGGTGGCATAGATGGGCACGGCCCGGGCGTCGCTGGCGGGATCGGGCTGTTCCTGGCCCACGTGAAGCTGCAGAGTTTCAAATTTATACTTAGACATGATCATAACCTCTTTTCGTAAAATTGTCTATGGTTTTTGGACGGATATCTACGAAAGAAGGTCACATTCGGCCAAAACGGAAATTCTGCCGGAGCAGTCGTTGAAACAGGATCCTCATGGAATCGCCTCCTGCCGCTTCCCGGACCCCTTCAGTGGGGACCGGAACGGGAATTGCACACAGGATACACCATAAAACCTATAAAGTCAATAGGCAAAGTAGATAATTGTTCTTTTGCTTTTTCGCTGCTTTGTGGGATTCTGTTCAAGAAGCGGGGACTGTCTGTTCCGATAGAAACATTGAAATATGCTGATTCATTCACAACCAACCTTTAGGTAAACTTCGGCCAAGGCTCGGAATCTGTCGATTTGACACGGAAGATATGGTTGTTCTGAGCGAGGCATCTCATGAAAACGATTGAAAACAAATTGCGGGTACGTTCCAGCTGTAAAAGCTTGAAGAAATGGCACCGTATGGATTGAATGCCCCAATTGGTGCGGTAAGACACGTCTTCTGAGCGCCGTTTTTATAGTGGAAAACCCCGTTGTGACGGTGTATAATCAGCTTTGATTCTACTGGGCTGCCGGGAGACCCCGGGCAAGTCGGGATTTGTGAGGTATGATCTATGAAAAAGTTTAGAACGATAGTATCTGTCATTCTTATGCTTCTTGCCGGGATCGTTGGCTTCTTTCTTGGAGCTTCCTTAGACGACAGTTTTGGAGGAGCAATATTGTTTTCAATGATCGCCGGAATTGCATGCATCATCTATACAATGGACAATTTTCAAAAATAAGATCAATAGAGATATGGATATTCCGAAAAGAGAAAAGGATAAACACCTTGGCTTGCGAATTGACAGTGAATTACATTATAAGCTGCATTATATTTCGCAGTATGAAGGCCGATCTGCCAACGGAGAAGTGATTTATCTGATCCGCAAAGCCATTGAAGATTTTGAGAAGCAGCACGGCAAGATCGATATGCCGTAAAGACCACATCCTCAGTGGCTGCTGCTATCGCGGATTTCTCGGTTTGCTGCGGACCTGCGTTTTCTTGTGCACGGAATGATAAATAAGACGCTCCCTGTGAAGCACAAAGCTTCGAGGGAGCGCCTTTTAAATTGAGCCAGTTAAGGGGGTAACTTTTCTGCATTTTCGCAAAAGTTGCCCCCTTAACTCGCGGTTATTCTTTAATGATGGAGAAAACATGCCTATCTTGCCCGCTCCAGGATGAACCGCTGCATCTCGACCGCCTCCGAGCCACGATCGAAGAGATCGCCCAAGATGATCAGCTTGTGCGGTGCAGGATCGGTGAAATCCCCCGCCTCATCCAGCGCCTTATGAAATTCAGTATAAAAGCCGTGTAAGTCGGCGGTGATGTAGTATTTCATGGGTTTATTGTGCGCTCATTCGGCAATCTCTCTTGAAAGCTGAAGGATGCTGTCTCTCGCATCAATACGATTGTGAATAATTGCCTTAACTCTTGATGATATCTCATTCATAACAGCTGGATTCTTGGGAATTGGTAGTACGACTTCTTTAAAACGTTGCCCTATTGTGTCTATGACGTCTCTTGTGAACTGTTTCGTTCTAATTTGCCGCTTAACTATATATGAGTTGAGCAACCCTAACAAGCTATAAGGATCAATAAGCTCTGATTTTAATACCCGAATCTTTATTAGTCCACCACAGTACAACATTTTTGAATCAGCGGTTGTTATCATACAGGAGCTACCGACTAAATATGTTCCATCTCTAACAAGCAAAATATCTTCTGCTTGAACATCTTCTTTCTCTGCGTACTTTTGGTAAATCTCTTCGGATACGCCCTGCTTTGCATCCGCCTTTATTTCCCAGTTAGAAAAATCCGATGTCCGAACAAAGGGAATTCCTCCCGTACCATAAGCCATTTTCCCGATCTCATCACCTGATGCGAGCATAATAATACCGTCATCCACCAAGTCTTGTATACTCATCAGTTTACAAGTGCAACTTAGTTTTTCGAGAATTGAGCTAATCGCGGGATCATAGTATTTGGGGAGAATAATCCCATTTTTTATTCCGCTGTTTTTTATCCTAAAAGCCGTAAAATCGCCAAATTCTAAAGTGATTGTGTCTTGTACAAGTTGTGTGAGTATTTCATCAATTGACTGGTCAAAGAATTTTTGAAAGACAGACGTATCCTCTGTATCAAGAATCTTTTCAATGAGAAGGGGCATTTGCTTTACGGCGGCTTTGTATTTCACGCGGGTATCTAAAGCGCCCCGAATCTTTTCAGTAAGAAATGCCCGCTTTTCTGCATCCTTTGGAATAGGGATTATTAATTCCCGATATCTCCCGCCTATTGTATCAATTATATCAGCTGTAAATTGGATATTTCGTATCTGTCGTTGAACGAGAGAGTTATTGAATGCTAGGAAAAGCAAATGCGAATTAATACGTTTTTGGGATTTCACGCGAATTTTAAGGATATGTGATTGAAAAATCATGGGTATATCCATTGCGTTAATGATGCAATTTGTCCCTATTAGATAAGTACCGTCTTTAACAAGAAGAATATCCCCTTCTCTTACGTCTTCTCTTTCTGCATAGTATTCAAAAATCTCTTCGGACACACCTTGCTTTGGTACAGCTTTTATCTCCCAATTTGTGATATCAGAAGTTCTGACGAATGGGATCTTGCCTGTACCATAAGCCATTTTTCCAATCTCATGCCCAGTTTGAATTTGTACTTCTCCAGTATCAATTAGATCTCCCAAAAGAAGCAGGTCATGAGTGTTTGATAAAGCGTCCAGTTCGCGTTTTAGCTCTGGATCATAGTATTTCGGGATGAAAATGTGGTTTACAATCTTGCTACTTTTTATTGTATATGCCAGCATAAACTCTACCTCAATTCCAAATACCGGTCTGCAACTAGTGGAATCTCGTCAAGCACTACTTTTTTGCCCTCTTCTGTATAAGTATAAGTTACGTTTCCTCGGCTGTCATGTCCACACCATTTTACATCACTCATGAAAATATCGTAATCGCCACAAGTTTCAAATGTTTCTCTTTCTTTATACTTTTGACAGATCATAACGCAACATTTCGCATGTGTATGAGGCTGAAAAAGGTCTTCTGGAAGAGTAACAAGTGCTACTATTTTTGCTTTTTTCCTAATGTAGTTTACAACATACTGGTATTTTGGCATACCAAATATACTCTCGAGCAGTACAATTCCCATTCTTCCGCCGGGCTTTAGCATCTGAAAGCAACGTTCGATAAAGAGGAGCTGAGGAGGCTGCTTATCTACGAGCTCGCCCTTTACGAAATCCCCTTCAGTTGTCTGAACCCATTTATGTCCAAGATCATACAATTCTAGAATCTCTGTGGTGTCGATGGCCAATTTCTTACCAAATGGCGGATTTGTAACAATAATGTCGAAGGTCCCCGGTTGGATATCTTCTATCGTTTTAGTGCTCCAGTTCTCAAATTTGTCAAGACTGTTTTCACAATGTACACCGCCGCGGCCGTCACCTAGAATCGCAAGATATGCTTTTGCAACCTTACTGAGAAAGCTGTCTTTATCGATTCCACGGAAATTTTTGATGGCGATCTTTTGCTTCTCTGCCTCTATTTCTGCCTCGGGCCAATCCAATTCTGCGGCCTGCTCCTCCAATTTGCCCCAGACATATCTAAGAGATTCAACCAAGAATCCACCACTTCCACACGCAGGATCAAGGATTTTTTCATCAGTCGAAGGCGCAATCATTCTTATGATCATATTGACCACATTTCTCGGCGTGAAAAACTGCCCTTGGGAGCCTTTTAATGATGGCCCAATAAAGATTTCAAACGCTTCGCCGACAGCATCACGAGAGCTGTCTTTGAGGCTATACATTTGCAGTTCACCAACGATGTATTTAATGCACTTTGCATCCAAAATGATAGAATCTGCGACATCAATAACGTCGCTATATTGTTTTTTGACCTTTTCAAAGAGTTCCAGGATTCTTTTTTTCACAGAAACATCTTTTTCGTTTACACCAGCACGGAACTTTACTGGATCATCAGGGCGAGTAAAGCGCTCATCATAAATCTTGCAAAAAATCAGATTAATGATTTGCGATGCAAAAACTTCATCCCTAGTGATACCAACAGCATTCGCAGCTAAATAATTGCGAATGGTGCGGAATGTCGGCTTCAAGTTTTCTGCCTGTCGAAGGTCTTTCCGCTTGAACTGCCCAATATCCTCAAGGCGTTCGCCAAATCTCGGGATATTAGGAATCTCTTCAAATATCACCTTGCCGTCCTTTTCTATTTTCTGTAGATATAAACGCTCATCTCCATTAAACCACACTCCCAGATACGCTTTAGAAAGGCGAAGGTAATCTTCAAGCTGAGATCGGCCATCTTTCCGGTTTTTCTTTTTGCACTCCACAATGATATAGGCCTGATCATCTTTTCGCTCTTTTTCTGTAAAGACCGCAATGTCAACAGGATATTCTTTCTTTGTATCATAAGGGCGAGCTTTCACCCTATACTGAGGACGAGTTTGGATACAATCCTTCGGATATCCATAGTCATCAACAAGTATTTTCGAGAAAGGCTGAACAGCATCAACTTCTTCGGGTGTTTCTTTAACCTGCTGCCCGGAAATATAGTCAATAATATATCCTTCCTTCAACATAACCATTATAGTTTCCCTCCATTACAATATTTCGATGCAATTTCAGCCAACATTTCATTTCCGTTAGGACTTGATTGCAAGGATCGAAGAATTGATATCAATTCTGTATTTTCAATAACGTACGATTTGACATCTGCTGGGATATCGTCGCGTCCAAGAGCGGCCAAGTCATAGAGTTTTCCTTTTAGGGAAGGGAACTCGTTAACCTTAAGAGCAGCCAGAATTGCATCCAGCAGCTCTTTATCTGGCGGCCGATTGTTGCCGTTCTCAATGTCGCTAATGTAGGTAGGTGTTTTGTTTACCGCTCTTGCAAGCTCACGCAGCGTGATCTTTTGCGCCCTTCGAACTGCTCGCATATATTCGCCAAAGGTCATCTCCGGCAAATATAGAGAATTCAAAGCGGCTGGATCAAGTTGGGAAGCTGGTTTCTTTTTGGGCAAACAAATCACCTCCTTTTTGTAAGTTAGTTAGCTTACAAACTATTATATAGAAAGCACAAAAGAAACGCAAGTCTTTTTCGCATTCTTAATGCTTGCATCTAGCGCACTTACGACATGCTGCCCTAAGAAGTACGGTCTAAAAGCACTACGTTTTTAGTCTTGATTAGATTATGATTGACGGGAAGCATCGAGAGGACTAATAGTTCCCCAGCCGCGTCCAGCGTCTAAAATCACCAATTATATTATAGCACAAGAGATGCCGATTTTACAGAGTGATTTCTGTGAAACCGGCTATTTTTATGAAGGTTCTTTTTTTCATTTTCCCCGCTTGTCACATAACCGATTTTGTATTATTGTGGTACATAAGGGAAAATGAATACCGGCAAAAAGTATTTCGATCTCTCATGGAGAAATGGAGCTGGCGGTATTCTGAAGGTTTCCAAAGGAGGGCGAGAAGCTCTGCCTTTGGACACGATCCGGCGGGCATTAGACAAAATACCGGAAGAATACAAAAGCCCGGAAAGCTTTGGGAAATCAAGATAAACCACGATATTCGAGGTGAATTTACGATATGACAAAGATCCTATTCGTTTGCCACGGCAATATCTGCCGCAGTCCCATGGCGGAGTTCATCATGAAAAAACTCATATCCGACGCCGGAAAAGCGGGGGACTTCTTCGTTGCCTCCGCCGCTACCAGCAATGAAGAGATTGGCAATCCGGTCTATCCCCCCGCCCGGCGGATCCTTGCCCTGCACGGTATCGGCTGCGAGGGAAAGCGGGCCCGGCGGATGGAGCGGGCGGATTATGAGGAATATGATCTTCTCATCGGCATGGATGAAGCCAACCTTCGCAATATGAAGCGGATCACGGGGGGCGACCCGGAGGGAAAGCTGAGCCTCCTTCTGGATCATACCGCCCGGGGCGGCGTGGTGGCGGATCCCTGGTACACCGGGGATTTTGAGACGGCATATCGGGAGATCCGTCAGGGCTGCGAGGCGCTTCTCTATGAGCTAACGCACCGCTCGTAGAGGACCTCACACAGAGCCAAAACAAAACGCACACGGACCGTAAGGACCGTGTGCGTTTCTTTTCTCAACCACCTGATTTGTGGCTTACTCCCCGAAGAGAACCGGGGAACCGACGCTTTTACGCGTTGGCGCGGATCCGAGCGAAGCAGTCGCTGCAGTATACGGGGCGGTCAGTCTTGGGCTCGAAGGGAACCTTGCAGGGCTTGCCGCAGTTGGCGCATACAGCATCGAAGAACTCACGGGGGCCGTTGGCCTGGGCCTTGCGAGCGTCGCGGCAGCTCTTGCAGCGCTGGGGCTCATTTTTGAAGCCGCGCTCAGCATAGAACTCCTGCTCACCGGCGGTGAACACGAACTCTTTGCCACACTCTTTACAAACCAGGGTCTTGTCTTCGTACATCTTTTGAATCCTCACTTTTGACGTTTTGCCGTTTTTCGGCTTTTTTATTTGCGTTCAGCATTGCTGAAATCGCCGGGTTCAATTTGCCGCGGACAGCTTTTGCCGGATACGCCCGATGGCGTTGTCCACGGACTTTATGGTGCGGCCCAGCCTTGACGCGATCTCACCGCAGCTCTGCCCCTCGAGATAGAGCTCCAGAACACGGTGCTCCAGGGGAGAAAACAGGCCGCTTCCCGCGTCTATGATTTCGCTGAGCCTCTCCTTTGCAATGATCAATTCTTCCGGATCGCGCACGGTGTCGAAAACTGGGTATTGGCTTTCGTCAAACTGTGGGGATTCCAAGGGGACGTAATCATTCAGGGGGGTGTGCTTTCGCCGCGAGGCTGCTTTGATGGCGTTCAGTATTCGATTGCGGATGCACCATTGAGCAAAGGTGTGGAAGGAGGAACTGCGCTTTGCGTCATATTGACGCACGGCGTCCACAAGCCCCACCATTCCCTCCTGCAGAAGGTCCTCGTGATCTCCCCCCGCCAGGAAGTAGGGGCGGGCAATGATACGGACCAGCCGAAGGTTCCGCTCGATGAGTATCTCCTCCGCCTCCCGATTGCCGCCGGCGGCCAGGGGCTGCAGGTCTTCATCGCTGAGGAGATCCAAATCCATTCGCGTCATCATAAAACAGTTCCATTATATTCCGAATTATAGTTAAGTCAATAGGAAATGACCAATATTTTAACGAATTTTTATTCATTGTGTAAAAACCCGTTATGAAAGGGCCAAAGGAAGGCTCAAAGAGAGCGGACAAGATCGGCAATCCGCTGTGCCGCTCCGTGGCACAGTTCCTCATCCTTGGCCTCGGTCATGACCCGGATCAAGGGCTCGGTGCCGGAGGGACGGATCAGGATCCTGCCCTGATCGCCCATCATGGCCTCCTCCTCCCGGATCTTCCGCTGCAGGGCCTCACTCTTCATGATGGCCACCTTGGCGGCGTTGCCGCCCTCGATGCGCACATTGATGAGCTCCTGGGGGTAGTGGGGGATATCCTGCGTCAGCTGGGAGACGGTTTTGCCGGCGGCCGCCAGCACGTTCAGGAACCAGACGGCAGCTACCTGCCCGTCGCCGGTGGTCTCGTCATCCAGGAAGATGATGTGGCCGCTCTGCTCGCCGCCCAGACAGTGGCCGCCCTTCTGCATCAGCTCCAGCACATAGCGGTCACCCACGGGGGCGCATTCCACCTTGAGACCGTGGTCCCGGCAGTATTCGTGGAAGCCGAGATTGCTCATCACGGTGGCCACGATGGTGTCGTTCTTCAGCTCGCCCCGATCCCGGAGATAGCAGCCGCAGATGGCCATGTACTTGTCGCCATCCATGATCTCGCCCTTCTCATCGACAACAAGGCAGCGATCAGCGTCGCCGTCAAAGGCGAAGCCCAGATCATAGCCGCCCTCCAGCACCTTGGCGCAGAGATCCTCCATGTGGGTAGAGCCGCAGGCGAGATTGATGTTGACGCCGTCGGGCTCATGATGGATGACGTCAAAGGTCAGCCCGTTCAAATTGCTGAAAACGGCCTCGGCGGTGGCGCTGGAGGCGCCGTTGGCACAGTCCAGCAGGACCCGAAGATGAGAGAAATCTTCCTTGGCCATGGAGCGGACGTGGTTGACATAAGTATCGAAGGGTGCACGGCCCTTATCCAGGATCCTGCCGATCTCGCCGCCGGTCTTCTTCGCGGCCCGGGCGGGATCGTCGATGATCTCTTCAATGCCGTCCTCCACGGCGTCGGGGAGCTTGAAGCCCTTGGGCCCGAAGAGCTTGATGCCGTTGTCCCCGAAGGGGTTGTGGGAGGCGGAGATGACGGCGCCGGCGTCCGCGCCCAGGGATACGGTGATGAGGGCCACCGCGGGGGTGGGCATGACGCCCAGGAGCACCACGTCGGCCCCGGCGGAGGTGAGACCGGCCACGAGAGCGGCCTCCAGCATGTCGCCGGAGAGGCGGGTGTCCTTGCCGATGACTACCAGAGGGCGCTTCCCGCTGCCGCCGAAGACGGTGGCTGCCGCCTGCCCCACCCGGAAGGCCAGAGGGGCGTCCAAAGTCACATTTGCGGCGCCGCGGACGCCGTCGGTTCCGAAATATTTACCCATGGTTTTATCTCCTTTCCAAATCAAAAGAGAGTCTCTGACTCCTGAGCAAGGTCGAATAAGGTGGACTCGCCGGGAGTGCTGTCCAAGAGGGGGAGACCCAGGTGGGCCCTGGCCTTGTTGGTGGCGCAGCGTCCCCGGGAGGTGCGGGTCAGATAGCCCTGCTGCATGAGATAGGGCTCGCACACGTCCTCCACGGTGACGGCCTCCTCGTTGATGGTGGCGGCGATGGTTTCCAGGCCCACGGGGCCGCCGTTGTAGTTCAGAATGATGCTCTCCAGAAGACGGCGGTCCATGGAGTCCAGACCGTCCTTGTCGATTTCCAGGGCCTGAAGGGCCCGGTCAGCTTGCTTCCGGTCAATGACGCCGTCGCCGTAGACCATGGCAAAGTCCCGCACCCGGCGGAGCATCCGGTTGGCGATCCGGGGGGTGCCCCGGCTGCGGGCGGCGATTTCATAGGCCCCCTCCGGCTCAATGGGGATCCCCAGGATCCCGGCGGAGCGGGTGACGATTTTGGAAAGCTCCTGGGGGGTATAGAGCTCCAGCTTCAGATCGATGCCGAAGCGGTCCCGCAGGGGGGAGGAGAGTTGGCCGGAGCGGGTGGTGGCGCCCACCAGCGTGAACTTTTTCAAATCCAGGGTAATGCTGGTGGCGCCGGGTCCCTGACCGATGATGATGTCGATCTGCCGATCCTCCATGGCGGGGTAGAGGATCTCCTCCACCTGTCGGTTCATCCGGTGGATCTCATCGATGAAGAGAACGTCGTTTTCCTCCAGGGCCGTGAGGAGGGCGGCCAGATCCTTGGGCTTCTCAATGGCGGGACCGGAGGTTTTGCGCAGGTTGGAGCCCATCTCGCTGGCGATGATCTGGGCCAGGGTGGTTTTGCCCAGGCCCGGGGGGCCGTGAAGCAGCACATGGTCCAGGGGCTCGCCCCGCATCCGGGCCCCCTCGATGAAGACCTGCAGGTTCTTCCGGGCCTTCTCCTGGCCGATGAAGTCCTCCAGGGAGTGGGGGCGCAGTCCGGCCTCGGTCTCGTCCCCGGAAACCAGGGAGGGGGAGACCAGCTGGTTGCTCTCCTCCGGGGGACGGGAGGGGCTGGAAAAGTCGATACTCATGGCTTATTTCTCCTGTTTGAGAGAGTTTCTGAGGGCGAGGCGGATGATCTCCTCGGTGCTCATGTCCGCGGCCTGTGGATCCCGCAGCACGGCGGAGATCTCCTGGGGCGTGTAGCCCAGCACGGTAAGGGCCTCGGTGACCTCGCCCAGCTTGCCTCCCCGTTGGGAGGCCGCCGGGGCGATGGGGGAGGCGGCCAGGGACTGGTCCTTGGCGATTTTATCCTTCAGCTCCAGAATGATCCGCTGGGCGATCTTTTTTCCGATGCCCTTGGCGGAGGTGAGGGCTTTTTCGTTTTCCGTGACGATGGCGAGGGCCAGGTCGGCGGGGCCGACGGCGGAGAGAATGGACACGGCGGCCTTAGGCCCGACGCCGGAGACGGAGATCAGCATGGTAAAGCAGCGCTTCTCCGCCATATCGGAAAAGCCGAAAAGCTCCACATTGTCCTCGGAAACCTGCAGATGGGTGTAGAGACGGGCCTTCTTCCCGGTTTCCAGCCGGGCGAGGGTGGTGGTGGGCACCGTGACGGCGTAGCCCGCGCCGCCCACGTCGATGACGGCGAGATTCGGCTCCAAATGGGCGACGTTGCCCTCTAAATAGTAGAACATACGCTGTCCTCCTTGGCGGTGTTCATGAGGGAGCTTACGGTCCTGGCGTGGCAGATGGCCAGGGCCAGGGCGTCCGAGGCGTCATCCGGCCGCACCACGGCGTCCAGATTCAGGGTGCGGCGGACCATCTCCATCATCTGGGGCTTCTGAGCCCGCCCGTAGCCGGTGATGTTCTGCTTGACCTGCAGAGGGGTATATTCAAACATGGGGATCTGAAGCGTCTGCCCCGCCAGGATCAGCACGCCCCGGGCCTGGGCCACGGCGATGCCGGTGGTCTGGTTGGTGTTGAAGAAGAGCTCCTCCATGGCGATGGCTTCGGGCTTCACCATGTCGATGAGCTCCAGCATGTCGTCATAGATCTGCTTTAAGCGCAGGGAGACCCGCTGGCCCGCGGGGGTGGTGATGGCGCCGCAGCTGAGAAGCGACAGACGGTTTTTCTCCGCCCGGATGGCGCCAAAGCCCACGGTGGCAAGACCGGGATCAATGCCGAGGATAATGCCCGTGCCGATTCCCTCCCTTATCCCAAATCGTGTGATTAAAATACATAAAACAACAGCATGCATTATAACACAAGCGTCAGAAAAGAGCAAGGGGAGGGATTGGGGAATCACGGCGGCGACAATCCGTTCCCCATTCCGTAGGGGCGAACTGTGTTCGCCCGCTGGCTGAGGGCCTGGACTCCAGGGGCGGATCATGGCGGAGCCGAAGGCGGAGGGCTCCGCCCCTACTACTTTGCAACTCATAAAACTCTATCCTTTGAAAATGGACGGGGGATGCGGATTCCTACGCCCAAGACCAGCGCAAGGCACCTCTTCGCCTTAACCAATCGCCTCCGGCTCTTGGAGGCTCAGAGGAGTCTTCGGGCTGGTCTCGGAATGACAGAGGATTATCGATAGCTGCAGCAGCAACCCTAATCTGCATGTCATTGCGAGGAGCCGCTTGCGGCGACGTGGCAATCCGTTCCCCCGTCCCCCCTTATTTCATATCAATTTTAGGTGAAACAGCGTACTGCGTGGGGTGCGACCATACATAGTCCCCGTCTCTCCCATCCCCATACCCGCTTTATCTTGATTACAGCCGTCTTTTGTGATAAACTACAGCAAAGTATGCTATTAAAGGAGATCGGGGAATGAAGCGGAAGAGCAGACTGACGCCCATGCAGCTGATTGCCCTGGGCTTTGCCGCCGCCATTCTGCTGGGGGCGCTCCTGCTGCTCCTGCCCTTCGCCACTTACCCCGGCAAGCATCTGAACCCGCTGGAGGCGCTCTTTACCTCCACCAGCGCCGTCTGCGTCACCGGCCTCATCGTGGTGGATACCGGGACCACCTTTACCGCCTTCGGAAAGACGGTCATCGCCCTGCTCATCCAGCTGGGCGGCCTGGGCATCGCGGTTGCGGGCATCGCCGTCACCATCGCCCTGGGCCGGGGATTCAGCTTCAAGGAGCGGAGCATCATCAAAGAGAGCTGGAACATTGACAGCTACGGCGGCCTGAAGCGGATCTTCCGCCGGGTCCTGCAGCTGACCCTTGTGATTGAGCTTCTGGGCGCCGCGGCGACCTTTCCGATCCTTCTGCGGGATTATCCCCCGGAAAAGGCCCTGCCTATGAGCCTTTTTCATTCAATCTCCGCCTTCAACAACGCGGGCTTCGACCTCTTTGGGGGCTATCAGAGCCTTACCGCCTATCGGGGGGATGCGGCCATGAATCTCGTTACCGCGGCCCTCATCGTGGTGGCGGGGGTGGGCTATCTCACGCTGATGGACGTCTTTTCCTTCCGCTCTCCCCGGCGCTGGAGCCTGCAGACCAAGGTGTCCCTCTTTATGACGGGCTCCCTTTTGATTGCGGGCACCCTGCTCTTGAAGCTCACCGACGGCTATAACTGGCTGGAGGCTTTTTTCCAGAGCGTGACCGCCCGCACCGCGGGCTTCAATACCGTGGATCTCGGCGCCATGAGTGAGGCGGGCCTTTTTGTGATGGTGCTCCTGATGATCGTGGGCGCCTGCCCCGGCTCCACCGGCGGCGGTACCAAAACCACCACCTGGTTTGCCATGTTCCTGGCGGTGCGGGAGATCGCCACCGGCTTAAAGCCGGAGGCCTTTCGGCGGCGGCTTCCCGCCCGGGTCCTTCACCGGGCCTTTGCCGTGGTGTTCGTATCGTTGGGTGTTCTCTGCGTCTCCACCTTTCTTATCTCGGTGCTGGAGCCGGAGTACCGCCTCTCCCAGATCCTGTTTGAGGTGGCCTCAGCGGTGAATACCGTGGGCGTCACCACGGGCATCACCTCCCGCCTGGGAACCGCCTCCCGGGTGGTGCTGATCCTGACCATGTATTTCGGGCGCCTGGGTCCCCTCTCCGTGGCCTCTCTCTGGGGAAGCGGAACGGACCGGCCCTTCGGTTATTCAGAGGAGTCCATTACAGTGGGCTGAAAAGGAGCAGATCCTATGAGGAAAAGATCGCAGGAAGAAGTTTACGGGATCGTGGGCCTCGGCCGCTTCGGCTTTGCCGTCGCCCGGGAGCTTGCCATTTCCGGCGCGGAGGTCCTTTGTGTGGACTCCGGGGAGGAGACCGTGCGGGAGGCCAGACTGTTTACGGAAAACGCTCTGGTGGCCAATGATCTCAGTCTCAACAGCCTTCGCCAGATGGGTTTCGGCGAGTGCAGCACCGTCATCGTCTGCATCGGCGGAAAGATCGACGTCAGCCTTCTGACCGTGCTGAACCTGGTGAATCTCGGTGTGCCCCATGTGATCGCCAAGGCGGTCAGCGAGGACCACGGCGCCCTACTGGAGAAGATCGGCGCGGAGGTCATCTATCCCGAGCGGGACATGGGCATCCGTCTCGCGAAGCGGCTGAAATCCTCCAGCGTGCTGGAGTCCATCAATCTCTCCGCGGATACGGATATCAGTGAGGTGGCCCTCCCCTCCCGCCTCGCGGGCAAGACCGTGGTGGATTCCGGAATACGCAAAAAGTACGGCCTCAATATCATCGCCATCCGCCGGGGAAAGGAGCTCATTACCCAGGTGCTCCCTGGGGAGAGACTTCGGGGGGATGACGTGCTGCTGCTCATCGGCAAGAACAATGAGCTGGAGCGCTTTCTGGAGGAGAATCAGTGATCACACAAAGGATACATAGGCTGCTTTTTCTGCTGCTCTCCCCCTTGCTGCTTTTGGCCGCGGGATGTGCCAGGAAAGGCGGCCAGGTGGACCTCAGCGGAACGGACCTGGGGCTGGAGGCGACCTCCTCCTACTTTGACAGCCTGGGAGAGGAGATCCTGAGTTACCACCTGGAGAAGGCGGTGATGAAAAACGACGGGGACATCGTCTTTGTTCACAGCTTCCAGAATCTCAGCGATCTCAGGATCACCGGCATTGTCTGCGAGTTCTATTATTATGAGGCGGACGGCACTCAGATCGCCCACAAGCGCCTTTCCAAGGAGCTCAGCGAGACTCCGGTGGCTCCCAACGGAATCTATACATATTATTCTACCAACAATTTTCAGGGCGCCGTCCCCTCCCGGGTGGAGGCGCGGATCACGGAGGCCAGCACGGAAAATGAGATCCCCGTTCTGCCGCCGCCCCAGGAGAACAGCGGCCTTTTCGACTTCTTCACCGACGGCCGCTATCAGGGGCTGATCCTCTCCTTTGCCGCCGAAGCGCCCACCATCCTGCGGGTGGAGCGGGATGGTGAGGATACCGTCGTGGTCACCGATGAAGAGGAGATCCGCAGCGTCTTCGAAGCCTTGGGCCGGATGCAGGTGGGGGGCGAAAGCGAGGAACGGGTCACAGACTCCGGTCTGCGCTACACCTTCATCACCCCGGACGGAACGGAGTACGCCGTGCGGTTTGAAAGCCGGAACCTGGTGGAATACGGCACCCGGTGTTATGAGATCGTCAATGACGGCGGGCTTTTCAGTCTGAAGCTGACGGAGGCCCCCTACAGCCGTGAGGATGGAAGCAATATTTTGGAGGAGCCGGAGGGATAACGATGCAAAAGGTTCGTTTGGGAAAGACAGAGCTCATCGCCACCAAGCCCGCCATGGGCTGCCTGCCCGTGCAGCGCTGCACGGTGGAGGAGGGGGCGGCACTCATCCGCAGGGCCTATGAGGATGGTATCCGCTTTTTCGATACTGCCAACGCCTATACCGACAGCGAGAAGAAGATCGGCCTGGCCCTTGCGGATGTGCGGCAGGAGGTGGTCATCGCCACCAAAAGCGGTGCCCGGGACAGGAAGGGTGTCCTGGGGCATATTGAGAACAGCCTCAAGATGCTGCGGACGGAGTATATCGACCTCTTCCAGCTCCATAACATCCCGGCCCTTCCGGATTTTGACGATCCGGAGAGCGCCTATGCCGGCGCACTGGAGGCGAAGGAGCGGGGCTGGATCCGTCACATCGGCGTCACCACCCACCGGGTCAACGTGGCGGAGGCCGCCATTGAGAGCGGCCGGTTTGAGACCCTGCAGTTCCCCTTCAGCTACATTTCCACGGACCGGGACCTGGCTCTTGCGGAAAAGTGCCGGAAGGCCGACATGGGCTTCATTGCCATGAAGGGCCTGGCGGGCGGCCTTCTTACCAATGCCCGGGCCTGCCACGCCTTTATGAAGCAGTATGACAACGTGGTGCCCATCTGGGGCATCCAGCGGCCGGAGGAGCTGGCGGAATGGATCGAAACCGCCCGGGAGGATCCGGATCTGGATGAGGAGCTTCTGGCGGTGATCCGCAAGGATCGGCAGGAGCTGGCGGACGGCTTCTGCCGCGGCTGCGGCTACTGCATGCCCTGCCCCGTGGGCATTGAAATCAACAATTCCGCCCGTATGAATATGCTGCTGCGCCGCTCCCCCTGGAGGCAGTACTTTACCCCCCAGTGGCAGGAGAAGATGAAACGGATCGAAAACTGCCTCCAGTGCCACAGCTGCAGCAGCAAATGCCCCTATGGGCTGGATACGCCCAACGTACTGAAATATATGCTGAAGGACTGGCGTGAGTTCTACGAAGAGCATAAGGCGGAGCTGTAAAGGAAGGGAGACAGAGCATGGCAACGAGTGTCGGAACGCTGATCAAGGAAGCCCGCACCGGGGCGAAGCTGACCCAGGAGGCGCTGGCAAACCAGGTGGAGGGGCTTACTGCCGCGGACCTCAGCAAGGCGGAGCGTGGGCAGAAGGACCTGACCCAGGCCCAGCTGAAGGCCATCGCCAAGGCTACGGGGGTGACCCAGGCGTCACTTCTGAACGCCGCCAAGGCGGAGGCGGAGGCCGCCGCGAAAAAGACGGAGACGAAGAAGACCCAGGGGAAGAAGACGGAGTCTGCAAAAAAGACGGAAACTGCGAAAAAGACGGAAACTGCCAAAAAGACGGAAACTGCCAAAAAGACGGAAACTGCGAAAAAGACGGCGGCCCAGGATGCCTTTGCCCTCACCGCTACGGAAAAGAAGCTGGTGGAGCTCTATCGGGCGGCGGACAGCGACACCAAAAAGGCGGCCATGAACCTTTTGAAGGGCATCGAGGAGGAGGCGCCCAATGCCGGCGACCTTCTCAGCACCCTTCTTGGCGGCGCCATGGACCTCCTGGGGAAGAAGTAGGGAGAATTCTGCATTCGTAGTGTATTGTTTCTGCTAAAACAATCCTATTGGAACAAAGGGACGTTTTAGGACGAAGAGACGGATTGCCACGTGGTCGCTTTGCTTTGCCTCGCAATGGCTGAGGAGGATTGGTAATCGCTTCGGCTGTCAATCTTTTGCGTCATTGCGAGACCAGCGCCGAAGCGTTGGTCGTGGCAATCCGCATCTCTCGTCCCCTCGTGGGGCTGTAAATGGAGACACAACGGTTTCCTTCTGTATCTATATCCTGTATTTTGCCATCATCGAGGAGGTCCGCTGTGGAGCCGGAGGCATGGAGAATTGAAGAGAGCCTGAAGCGCATCGCGGACTGGTATCGGGAAAACCGGCGCCCTCTGCCCTGGCGGCTGGATCCCACGCCCTACCATGTCTGGCTGTCGGAGATCATGCTTCAGCAGACCCGCATTGAGGCGGCGATCCCTTATTATGAGCGCTTTTTGAAGGAGCTGCCGGATATTTCCTCCCTGGCTTCGGTGGAGGATGACCGCCTCATGAAGCTTTGGGAGGGGCTGGGCTACTACAGCCGGGCCCGGAACCTGAAGAAGGCCGCCGTCCAGGTGATGGAGCACCATAACGGTGTCCTTCCCCGCACCGCCCGGGAGCTTCGGGAGCTGGCGGGCATCGGCGCCTATACCGCCGGCGCCATCGCCTCCATCGCCTATGGGGAGCCGGAGCCCGCAGTGGACGGGAACGTGCTGCGGGTGCTGACCCGGCTCCTTGCCTGGGGCGATGACATTGCCCAGGAGCGGACAAGACTTCAGGCGGCGGAGCTTCTTCGGACGGCTTATCCCCGGGGGCAGGAGGCCGCCCTGGTGACCGAGGGCATCATGGAGCTGGGGGAGACGGTCTGCGTTCCCAATGGGGAGGCCCGCTGCCTTCTCTGCCCCCTCCGGGAGCTTTGCCTGGCCCATAAGACGGGAACGGTGGAGGCCTATCCGGTGAAAGCCACCCCCAAGGCCCGCAGGATCGAGGAGCGCAGCGTGGTGCTTCTCAGATGCGGGGATCGCTGGGCGGTGCGACGCCGCCGGGAGAAAGGACTTCTGGCGGGGCTCTGGGAATTTCCCAATCGGGAAGGAGGCCTCACCAGAGGGGAATTGGAGGACTGGCTCTCCCGGCGGGGAGCTCAGCTTCTGTCCTATGCCCCCTGCGGGAAAGCCAAACACATTTTCACCCATGTGGAGTGGCACATGACGGGTTACCTGGCGCGCTGCGATTTGCCGGTGGAGGAGCTGGAGTGGAGGACCGGCGCGGAGATCCGGGAAAGTGTCCCCATACCCACGGCCTTCCGGTTTTTTGGGGAGCTTCTGCAAAAGCTGGATGCCACAGGACAGGATCCCACATAGAATGGCTTGGGCCGGACGGCGAGCAGTCTCGCCTTCCGGCCCAATTTCTATCGGGATGTGATCGTATGACGGAAATCGACCGCCTGGTTTACGCGGCGGAGGCTCAGATCGGCACCGCGGAGGACCCGCCGGGCAGCAACAATATCAAGTACAATACGGCCTATTACAGCCACGCCGTATCCGGGGATGCCTACCCCTGGTGCATGGTCTTCGTCTGGTGGGTGTTCCGGGACGCGGACCTTTCGGAGCTTTTTTACGGTGGGGGAAAGACCGCCTCCTGCACCGCTCTGATGCACTGGGCACAGCAGCAGGGGCGCTGGGTCACCGGGGACTACCGCCGGGGGGACGTCCTGCTCTACCAGTTGGATGGGGACGCCTACATGGATCACGCGGGTATCTGCGTGGAGGTCCGGGACGGCAGAGTCGTAGCCGTGGAGGGCAATACCGGCGACGAAGTTCGCCGGGTGGAGCGGAAGACGGACAGCATCGGCGGCGCCTACCGCCCGGCCTACCGTGAGTCCACAGCCCCCGGCGTGGATATCCGACTGAAGGAGCTGGACCGGGGCGATCAGGGGGAGGAAGTGAAGGCCATGCAGCTTCTCCTGATTGGCCGGGGCTGCTCCTGCGGCAGCTATGGGGCTGACGGAGACTTCGGCGGGGATACGGAGTCCGCCCTTCGCTGCTTCCAAAGGGCCTGCGGGATCACGGTGGACGGCATCTGCGGAAAGGATAGCTGGAAGAGACTTTTAAACGGCTGAAGCGTCATGATTCAATTGCTTTTTTATGGGACACCTGCTACAATAACGAGGTGCCCCTTTTATTTTTTTCCGCGAAAGGAGACCGAAATCGTGGATAAGCTGTTTCATTTAAAAGAGAACGGGACCACGGTCCGCACGGAGCTGCTGGCCGGACTCACCACCTTTATGACCATGGCCTATATCATCGCCCTGAATCCCAATCTGTTGACGGGCTTCGGCAGCGAGGGGGCAGAGCTCTGGAACGGAGTGTTCCTTGCTACCTGCATCGCCTCTGCCATCGGTACGGCATCTATGGCGTTTTTGGCCAACAAGCCCTTTGTGATGGCGCCGGGTATGGGCCTCAATTCCTTCTTCGCTGTAGTGGTGGCCAACATCGCCGCCATGACGGGCCTTACCTATCTCCAGTCCTTCCGTTCAGCCCTTGTTATCATTTTCATTGAGGGCGTGGTGTTCCTGGTGCTCTCCGCCCTCAATGTGCGGGAGAAGATCGTGGAGGCCATTCCCATGGGCGTCCGCCTGGGCATCGGCCCTTCCATCGGACTCATGCTGATGAACATCGGCTTCGGCTCCAATGTGGGCGTCTATTCCGAAACCGGCGGACCCTTCTACGCCATGCGGGATTTCTTCGGCGCTCTCACAGCGGCCTTCGCTCGGGATTCCATGGGCTCCGGCTACGCGGTCATGGTGCTGACGGTGGTCACGATGTTTGTGGGCCTCTTTCTGATTGTCGCCCTGGATCACCGGAAGGTAAAGGGCGCGGTCCTGTACGGCATGGTGGCGGCCTCCGTCGTTTATTGGATCGGGGAGGCGGTCTTCCTCCGTGTGAATCCCTTTGAGAGCTTAAAGACTGCTTCTTTCGTGCCCCCCTTTCGGGATATGGCCGCAACGACGCTCTTTCAGCTGGATTTCGCCGGAATTGCCCAGGTGGGCTGGTTCACGCTCATTACTCTGGTGATCACCTTCTGCATCATCGATATGTTTGATACCATCGGCACCCTAGTGGGGACTGCCTCCCGGGCAAATATGCTGGATGAAAACGGAAACATGCCCAAAATGAAGGAAGCCCTGCTGTCTGACGCGGTGGGCACCCTGGCCGGGGCCTTTACCGGGACCTCCACTGTCACCACCTTTGTTGAGTCCGCTTCCGGCGTGGAGGCGGGGGGCCGCACCGGCCTTACAGCCCTAACTGCGGCGGTGCTGTTCCTGCTCTGCATCTTCATTGCGCCGATTGCCGCCATCATCCCCGCCGCAGCCACATCCTCGGCTCTTATCTATGTGGGCATCCTGATGCTGAGCAATCTGAAAAAAATTGATTTTGACGATCTCAGCCAGCTGCTGCCTGTGGCGGTGATGCTGATCACCATGCCCATCTCCGGTTCCATCGGCCACGGCATCGGGCTTGCTCTCATCTGCTATACGGTCATCAAGCTCTGCACCGGCAAGGCCAGGGAGATTTCCGTGCTGACCTATGTGCTCTCCGCCATATTCCTCGTGAAGTTTTTCCTGGCGGTGTAAGGAAAGTCTCTCGCGGACCAAACCAAGCCCCGGCAAAGACGCAGTTTGCTGCGCCTATGCCGGGGCTTTTTGATATGGAATTTCCAATCTTGGGAAACCGCGTTCTCCGATAAGGAGAAGGTTTGTCAATCATCGAGCAATACCGCTTGCGGTATTACGGTGCATTTTTGGAAAACGTACCCCCCTCCAACCGAATCAGAGCCCGACGCAGCGGGTCTGATTCGGAAAAGAAGGAGCGACTTGAACGGGTGAGCGATGACAAAAATGTCGTCGCGAACGTTGTGAAAACTCCCGTACCCCCGTTCCCACCGAGACGAAGCTCAGCGCAGCGGGTTCGTCTCGGAAAGCGAAGAAAAGCCGAGAATCATCGAGCAATGGCGCAGGCGCCATTGCGAAGCATTCTCGGCTTTTCTGAGCTGGTGCCGGTGACCGGGATCGAACTTTCAGACTTTTATCATTGACTTGTAAACCGTTCAGAAATCGGCATAAATAGCACTATTTTATAGAACTTTATTCAAAGAAATAATCCGCTATTTTCTGTGTTAATAAAAAAGTGGGTTATAGAATGGGTTATGATTTTTCTTTCGTCAATATCTTTTCAAAGAGCTCTCCGACATCCTTTGCGGCCTTGTCATTGTCCCCCTCCAGGGTGTGGCTGTAGACGCCCCATGTGTCCATGGCGGCCGAATGGCCCACGATGGCCTTGACCTCGCCCTCCGGGAGGTACTTGACCACACTGACAAAGGTGTGCCGCAGCTCATAGAGGCTGATGTGGGGGATCCCGTTTGCCTCCTGGTAGCGCCGCCAGCAATCGTAAAACTGCTTCTCGGAGACGAAGGGGAACATCCGCGCCTTTGGGTCCTTCGGATCCTCTAAGAGCGCGAGCTGGGCGTCCCACTCCGCACAGGCCCTGGGGGAGAGGGAGAACACCCGGCGGGCGTTGTCGTTCTTCCCCGTGGTCTCCTGGCCACGGACATTCACGGCCCGCTGCATCCGCAGCGTGTTGCCTTGCCGATCGCCGACGGTGAGGCCCAGGAGCTCCCCGGGGCGGAGGCCGGTGATCACGGCGAAGCGGTAAGCGTGGATATGGGGATCCTGAATCTTCCGCTTGTGATAGGTCGTCTCCTCGGAGGAGAAGAGCTTGACCAGGCTCTCCGGCTGCAGGATCCGGCGCTCTCCCTTTTTGGCCCCGGAGGGAATTGTCAGCTCCGGATCCAACTGGGTGACATGCAGCCGTCGCCGGCAGTAGGTGATAAAGCCCGTGAGGGTGGAGCGCAGATTGCTGAGGGTCTTATATGACAGCTTGCGGTCCGCATAGGCCCGGTCGATGCAGGTCTGCAGATCGTTCTCCGTGAGCTTGCGGATCATCTTCTTTCCGATGAGGTCGCTGCAGTAGAGGCGCCAGTCCGCGTCCAGCTTCTCGGCGTTGCTCATACTGGTGGTCTCTTCTTTCATGGCCTTATACCGGTCCCAGAGATCCTTGACCCGCTGGCGATCGTCGGCCACGTCGTTCTCCAGCCAGGCATCGGCCTTCGCGTTGGCCTCCCGCTGCCCCTTTCTGCCGGGGGTGTTGCTGTAAAAACTCCTGCGCTCGCCGTCCTTCTGGACCTTGATCTGCCAACGCTGATAATTTTCCAGCCAGACGGCTGAGTTTGTCCGTTGCATTTAATCCCTCTTCGCTTTATTGTATCAATATAGTGATGCATACTCAGCAAGAACATGTCGTTCTAAGCATGAGCAAATCACGACGAATACTGGCGAATTATTTTTTCGTCAAAACGTAAATTTTTTCTGAAGTGTGTTGTCAGACTTGCAAAAATGACATATAATACAGATGCGGCAAAGCCGCGGACATGGAAATAAACATTGTCCATCGTCAACCGCATGAGCTCGTAGGGCGCGAGCTCCGCCCGAGACTAAAGAAAGCCCAAACGCCTATCTGCTTGTAGAGCGCAAGCAGGGTAATCAAAAGAAAGCTCAATGGAATAGGGCTCCGGTTTTCCCCGGGGCCTTTTTCTGTGGATTTTTCTGGAGTGCATTATGTTGAATTTTGTCTATCTAAAGGAACAATTCTTCAAGGATTACGGCCATCTTGAACATGTCCCCAAAAAACCAGGCCGTCCGTTCGTAAGGATATTACTTGAAGTAGATGGCATAAACTATTGTATCCCAATGCGCTCTAATATCACTCATCCTCATGTTTTCTGGACAGATAAAAAGAATCGATGCGGCATAGACTATGGCAACACTATCGCCATTATCGATGTTCAAAAGTACATAGATACTTCTTCAAAGCCAATCATTCGGCAGAATGAGTTTGACGCATTGCGCGGAAAGGATTACCAAGTTAAGAAAGGCTTGATCAAATATTTAAACGAATACAAGGAAGCGAAGAAAGATCTTTCAATTCCCAGAAACAGGACCTTGGTAGAAAAATCATCTCTTCAATACTTTGAAGATATTCTTAATCTATAATGGAATGAAATCTACCGCCCCAGCTGGGGCGGTTTCTGTTTTATATCAATCTCCCCGGCGCGGCTGCGCCGGGGATTTTTTTGTGTCCGGATCGGACACGGGCTTCACGGATTGCAGGACTTGCATGGGTCATAGCCTTGATCGATCAAGTCTTTTCTGTCCCCATAATAGTCCTTTTTGTTGCTTGCCTTGATCTTACCGACACTGGAGCAGGAAGGCTTATGGAACTTCCTCGTGTTCGTGTTTAGGACATAGTGGGTTGAAGCCTTTTGTGTATTGTCTTCTTTTTTCTCCTGGGTAGGCCTTTCCGGTTCCAGCTCCACCTGGGGCTCAGGCTCCGGTTTTGATTCTTCTGCGGCCTCCTCCTGGACTTCGACGTCGGGCTCCGGCTCAGGCCCCGGATCCGGCACAGCCTCGGGCTCCGTCTCCTCAGCTGGCAGGGCCTCAGACTCCGGCTCCTCCGGGAGCGAACTTTCCGCTTCTTCGGACAGAATCGCCGCCGCGGTCAGGATCTCCGCACCATCGGGTGCCTCTGTCTCCACAGGCTCCGGATCCGGCACAGCCTCGGGCATGGAGCGTTCCGCCGGAGCCTCAGCCTCCGGGGCCGCTTCCTGGTGCGCTTCCAAGCTGGGCGCGGTGCTGGCTTTGGTGCTCTCGGTCTCGCCGCCGCACATGCCGGCCACCACGGAGAGCAGCAGGACGATTCCGACAATCGAAAACAGTCTCTTTAAAAGTCTCATATGTTCCTCACTTGATCCCGAAGAGCTTACCCAGCTTCCGCTGGCGCCCGGATTTGGTGGTAGGGATCCCGGTGGCCTTTGCGATCTTCCGTTTTGCCTTCGTGATGCCCAGGGCCCGCTTCCAACTGAAGCTGAGGCCAGGAATCAGAGACTTCTTTTTTCTTGCCATAGCGATCTCCCTACCTTTCAGCGGTGTCCATTCGGACACCGCTGGTTTTTATCCCAAATAGATTATATTGCCTTCTTTTCGGAGGCGTCTTGACGGAAGGGCTCAAGGGCCAGGGCCACCATATCGCGGGCCCGATCATCCGCATTGCGCAGAGCCAGGAGAATCTCTTCCTCCTCCGGCGTCAGCTGCGGGCTGGCCACTGGGCTGCGGCCCAGGAGGTAATCTGCGGTGCAGCCGAAGATGTCACAGAGAGATCGGATGATTGAAGAACTGATATCCAGCTGCTCAAGCTCATATTTCGAGACGGCAGTAGGGGCGCACTTTAAAAGCTTTGCAAGATCTGTCTGCTTCATTCCTTTGGAAAGCCTAAGCTCTTTTATCCTGTTCAACGCTATCACCCCTATCAATGCAATTATAACGCCTAAAACTGATCGATTCATTTCATTCCCCATATCAGGGAAAATATTTGTTAAAACTATTGACAATCCCGAAAACGGGGATTATATTTAAATCACTCCCCATTTTGGGGAGTGCCGCCTGCCTTCCATTGGGCGCTGCGGAACGCTCAGGGCGTGGAGAACGCGCCCAGGCGGGTGCGGGGATTTTACCCTTCCTTGCCCCGGCGGGCGGCCAGGCAGCCGCCTGCGCCGGGGAGAGGGCAACAATCACGCAAAAGGAGACTCCTATGCTGTATTTTCTCTGGTGCAAAGTCTCCGCCCTGCTGTGTCTGGGCGTGATCGCCCTCGCGCTGCTTGCGGTGATCTACGCCATCTGCGTGTTCTCCTTCCGGGAGCGCTGGCGGCGGGAACGGGAGGAACAGCTGCGGCGGATGGAAGAGAACGCCATGGGCAACAAAACTTAGAGAAAGGAGGACATCACGAGAACATGACCGAGATCACGAAAGGGCTCAGGGGCCTGGCACCCCGGCGGAGAAAGGCCGGGTACACCCAGGACGCCCTGGCCGCAGCCCTGAATGTATCGCGCTCCCTCATCGCCGCATGGGAGGTCGGGCGCGTCTGGCCGTCGGCGGAATACCTGCCGCGTATGGCTTGGGTCCTGGGCTGCGGCATTGAGGAACTGTACGAGCCCCCGGAAGAGAGTATAACCCAGGAGGAGGAAGTTAGCCATGCAGGATGACTCCATAAACATCTACCGAAACGCAAGGAAGGCTGCCGGTCTCACGCAGGAGCGCTGGGCCGAGGTGCTGGGAATCTCCGTGGAGTCCGTGCGGCTCTACGAGACCGGGGCCGGGATGCCCTCGGATGCCATTGTGCTCCGCATGGCGGAGGTGGCCGGGCAGCACATCATCTGCTACTGGCATCTCCTGCAAAAGAGCCGCGTGGCGGCGGAGGTCCTCCCGGAGCTGGAGGAGAAGCCGCTGCCGGAGGCGGTGCTGAGCCTGCTGGCCGCGCTGCAGGAGTTTACCAGGGACGGCATGCAGGACCTCATCCGGATCGGTGCGGACGGCGCCGTGGATGAGGGGGAACGGGATGCGTACACCTACGCCATGGCCCAGCTGGAGGCGCTGATCTCCGCGGGGCTGCACATGCGATACGCGGAAGGAGGCGGCGACAAATGAGGATGTATCTGAAGATCCGGGCCCGCATGCTGGAGCTGGACTATAACCAGTCCGATCTGGCAGCCATCACCGGCCACAGTCAGGGGACGATCTCCAACTGGCTCACCGGGAAGAGCGACATTCGGCGGGGCGATATTCCGGTGCTGGCTAAGGCGCTGGAGATCCCGCCGGAGGAGATCCCCATGTTTTTCCTGCCGGAGCTCTTTGCCCAGAAGGGGAGGGGGCGCGGCACGGTCACGGAGATGAAGGTGGTGGGGGAGTGATGTCCCCCGAGGAGCTGGGCCGGGCCTGGCGTCAGGCTCAGTGGGCCGCCGCCGGCCGGACAGGCCTGGCTGCGGAAGAGGAGAGAGACATGAAAGAGTATATCAGACGTGAAGATGCGTTAAATCTGGACTTCCGTATTCCGGTACAACCATTTGAGAGCCGCTTAAAGACCGCGGAAAGAGCCGTGCAGGCTTACGCTGACAAGATCGGCGAACTTCCCGCCGCCGACGTGCGGCCTGTGGTGAGGGGCGAGTGGATACATGACGGCTCCAGGTTCCCCGACGGCGTGGATTGGTGGCACTGTTCAAACTGTCTTGCGCCTGAGACTGGTGTTTATGCCACGAGACCGTTTTGCTCCCGCTGCGGTGCGGATATGCGAGATAAGAGCTATGCTGACACTTCCGATTAAGAAGAAATGGTTCGACATGATTCTCTCCGGGGAGAAAGAGGAGGAATACCGGGAAATCAAGCCTTACTATTCCACCCGATTCCGAAATGTGTGGGGCTATCCTGCTTATTGGGGAGACGAGCATGAGGTCAGATTTCGCAACGGTTATCGTTCTGATTCCTCTGCCATAACCGCTGTGTGTACGCTTTCATGTAAGCAAGGAAAGCCGGAATGGGGCGCGAAACCAAACAAGAAATACTATGTTCTTCGCATTGTGCGAATTACGGAGGAGGCCACACATGAGCAAAAATAAAAGCGCCGGGGCGGCGCTGCATGCCGTCCCGACGCTGGGCGATAGCCCGTTAAGGCCATCACGAGAACACCAACAATATACCAGTTTATCCGCCGGATGTCAAGGAGGAGGTGAACCAATATGGGCGTGATCCGCTTTGAACGCAACAAAAACTACACCCACATGGCGAACTACCACCTCCGCGACAAGAGCCTCTCACTCCGGGCCGTGGGCCTCATGAGTAAGATGCTCTCTCTCAAGGATGACTGGAGCTACTCGGTGGCGGGCCTCGCCGGGATCTGCAAGGAGGGGCGCGAGGCGGTCCGGAATGTGCTGAAGGAGCTGGAGGCGGCCGGGTATCTGACCCGAGACCAGCACCGGTCCGGAGGGCGCTTCTCCGGCTACGACTATACCCTGCGGGAGTTTCCCGAGGGGCGCGACCCTGACCGTTGCCCGGATTTCTGGGCGACGGATGACCCACCGTTGCCCAGGATTCCGGTGCCCAAAAATCCGCCACAATTAAATACTGAAGATCAAGTTACCCCCTATAGTCCCCCAGAGGGGGACGTGCCCTCCGACGGCAGCCGGAGGAGAACGGCCCGGAAGGAACCGAAAGCCGCCCCGGATTGGAAGCCCGAGCGCTTTGAGGCCTTCTGGAGATACTACCCCGCGATCCCGGACGGAACCGGGCACGGGAGACGCCCCAAGAAAGACCGAGCCATTGCCGCCTGGGACCGCCTCAGGGCGGATGACGCCACCATAGACCGGATGGCCATCGCCCTGAAGCACCAGAAGGAAAGCCGCCAGTGGCAGGAGGGGATCGGGATCCCCTATGCCTCAACCTGGCTCAACGCGCGATCCTGGGAGGAGTATGAAGAACTCCCTTCCAATGAGGCCGCGCCGGAGAGAAAGTTGGTGGGCGAGCGATGCTGACACCCACGCCGGAGGTCTCTGTCCTGGGCAGCATGCTCCTGGACGCCCGCTGCATCCCCATGCTAATGCAGCAGCTTCGACCGGAGGACTTCCCCACCGCGGAGCTGCGCAGCGTCTTCGAGGCCATGCGCGCCCTCTTCCTGGAGCGCCGGGTCATCGATCCGGTGACCGTGCTGGACCGGCTGGGAAGCCCCGGCTATGCGCAGATCCTGGCGGATCTCGCAGGCCTAACCCCAAGCTCTGCCAACGTGCGCGAGTACGCCCGCCTCCTGCGGGAGGGGCGACAGCTCAGAGAAATCCAGGAGGCTTGTATTGAGATCTGCTCCGCAGGGATTTCCCTGGCAGATGCCAGGGAAATGCTGGCCAAGGCCGCCGGCCTTCTGGTCCAAGCGCAGAGCGACCGGGACCGGAGCTACAGCGATCTGGTGGCGGATTACATAAAGCGGCAGCAGGACGACACGCCGCCGGACCATCTGGACTGGGGCATTCCGGCGCTGAATGAGAAGCTTCAGCTGGGCCTCGGCAATTTCGTGGTGATCGGCGCGGACAGCAGCGTGGGCAAGACGGCCCTGGCGCTGCAGCTGGCTTTGGCCATCGCCCGCAGCGGGAAGAAAGTTGGCTTTTTCAGCTATGAGACTACGCTGCAGAACCTGACGGACCGCCTGGTGGCCAATGACGCCGACGTGAGCCTGGGACGCAGTAAAGGCAAGCGGCTCCGGGATGAGGAGATCGATCGCGTGCTGGAGCTTGGCCGCCGGAGCAAGGAGGCAAACCTCCGGATCCTGGAAACGGCCCGCTATACCGTGGCGGATATCCGGGCTAAGTGCTTGGCCTGGGGCTTCCAGGTGATCTTCGTGGACTATGTGCAGCTCATCCCCACGCGGGCCGGGAGCCGCTATGAAGCGGTGACGGAGATCTCCATGGGGCTGCACGCCATCGCCCAGGAGCTGGGTGTCACGGTGGTAGGCCTCAGCCAGGTGACGGTGCCTGAGACGGACAAACGCGGCGACCGGCGATATATTTCCATGCAGGACCTGCGCGAAAGCCGGCAGCTGAAGCAGGACGCAGAGGCGATTCTGCTCCTGGATCTCTCGGACCCAAAGGACCGGGACAGTAATCGGGTTCTGCAGATTGAGAAGAACAAGGACGGCCCGCAAAGCCATTTGCTCTTGAGTTTTGACTCGCAGCACATGCGCTTCAGCTATGTGCCCCCGTTCGAGGATCAGCAAACGGAAGAAGAGCGAAGGCGCTGGTCAGTGATCGATCGGAACCGGGAGCTCCGGAGAGTGCAGGCCCAGGCGAAGTCAGACGACAGGCAGCAGTCCTTTGCCGACTACGCCCCGGAGGCAGGGGAGGAGGTGCCTTTTTGAGCAAGAGGAAGAAAAAGCGTTACCGGCACCCCGGCGACTACACCCCGCCGCCGGCGCCGCAGCTGGTCACCGACTCCGCCGAGGAAGAACCGCTGCAGCCTGCGCCGGGGCGACCAGAAATCGGTGACCGGGTGCGCTTCGTCCCCGCAGCCAACACCGATCACTCCGCCGGCTTCGGGGACGCTCTCCGCCGGCCGGTGACGGGTACCGTGGTGCGGATCCACGAGGGGCATCGCTGGTACATGGTAGAGTATCCGGTACTCAAGCCCGGCTGTATCGGGCGGGAGTGCTTTAAATTTTAGCGGGCCGTCGAGGGCGCCGGCCCCTACACAACAAGGAGGACATCACGAGAACAATGAAGACAATTGCAATCCTCAACCTGAAAGGCGGGGTCGGTAAGACGGCCACCACCATCAACGCCGCGGCGATCCTGGCCG
>CAMNAO010000009.1 GCA_946531435.1 uncultured Clostridia bacterium | reverse complement strand
CCATAAGACTGCGGATCTGGTTTTCATCGGCGCCGGGAACGGGCTTTAAAAGCACGAAAAGCTGGCTCAGCTTCTCCTCCGGGCTCATAGAGGCGATGGTATCCTCCACCCAGCGGATCTCCTCATCAGATAGGAAAAAGGGTTTTGCTCTTAGATCGACCATGTTTGTTCCTCCTCTTTTCATCGTTTTCGATGTTGTTCAAGTCCGGAGCTGCGGCAGGCGGAAACCCGTGGGCGGAACGCCCCCGCTTTTCAAAGCAGGTTCTCCCCCCGGTATTCGGAAGGCGCCACGCCGAACTCCTGACGGAATACCTTGGAAAAATAGCTGGCGTCGAAGATCCCGACCCCGGCGGAGATTTCCTGAATGCTGAGGCTGCTCTCCCGCAGAAGACGGGCGGCCTGCTTCATCCGGGTCTGCCGCAGGAAAACATTGGGCGTAATCCCCATCTCCTGCTTGCATCGTTTCACCAGGCTGTCCACCGGCATTTCCAGTTCCCTCGCCACGTCGGACACGGTGATCCCCTCGTGATAACGGTGCTCGATGGCGTAGATCATGCAAAGGATCCGTTTGCTGTACTGTCGATCCCGCTGTATACGCACGGCGTTGCAGAGATCCCGGATCAATTCTTCCGTCAGCCGTTCGATCTCCCGGACGCTTCTGGCGGAAAAGACCGCCCGGCTGCTGGCCGTGGTCACGGCGTCCACCAGCACGGCCGGAAGCCCCGCCTCCATCACTGCCATACGCGCCGTGGTGCGTGTAATGGCTGCCCGGACCCGATGGGCATCCAAATTATCTCCGTAAAAGTTCCTGAGATAGGCAGAGCGGCGGGCAACCTGTCTGTAGCAGCGAAGCGCGGAGGACGCCTTTCCGGCCTTGATGTTCTCTACCATTTCCAACTCCAGCCGGTACCGCTCCTCCACCAGCCCCGCCTGGGGCAGCAGGACTTCGCCCTGTTCCTCCCAGTCCAGGTAGGTCATGCCGTAGTCCACGGTCCTGCGCCGGCGTTCCACCAGCCGTCCGTATACTCCGCAAAGCAGGCATTGGGCATAGTGCAGGGCGCGGCTCTCCTCCAGCACCGGAAAACGGCTGCGATACACCGTCAGCTCTCGCAAAGGGACGGCGGGCTGTCCCTTTCCTGCCAGTCCGTTCACCATCACACCCTCCAGCCGCTCACTGGCGACAAAGGGGCCGATCGCCACAGGCTCCCCCTTTGCCAGGAAGAAGACGATACAGAGCCGGAAGCAGTCCTTCACGACAACGATCTCCTCTTCCTCCAGCTCTTTCAAAAAGGCGCTCAGCGCCTCCGGACGCAAATACTCCTGGGCCTCGTGAAAACGGAGGGCGGCAGAGAATTTTACCCTTGCCTCTTTCTCCGACAGGATCGTCACGGGAACGTCCGTCAACTCCCGCACCATCGTACAGGCTTCAATCACACTGATCGACATGGCATAACCTCCCTTGAAAAGTACCAGATACTGCGATTTTTTGCTAATATCGCTGCAGCGGATCTGCTATACTGCTAACAAAGAGAGCAGAAAGGAGCACTCAATATGCGTTTTATAACGAATCTGTCCCAGGACTGGCTCTTCAGCAAAAGCTGTACCTCCGCCCCGGCGGAAAAGCCCACGGAAGAGAGCTGGGAGGCCGTGACCCTGCCCCACACCTGGAACGCGGTGGACGGTCAGATCGGTACGCCCTTTGATCGGGGCGCCTACTGGTACGTGACCACCTTCACTCCGCCCAAACAGCCCATCCCCGGCGGCCGGACCTATATCGAGGTGGGGGCCGCCTCCCTGGTGGGGGAGATCTGGGTCAACGGTATCTTCCAGACCCGGCATGTGGGCGGCTTCAGCGCCTTCCGGGCCGACGTCACCGAGGCCTGCCATGAGGGCGAAAATGTCCTGGCCATCCTCTGCGACAACTCCTACAGCGAAAAGGTCTACCCCCAGCGGGCGGACTTCACCTTCTACGGCGGCCTCTACCGCTATGTCCGCGTCATCAGCGCCCCGGCTTCGAGATTCACCCTGGACCACCTGGGAGATTCCGGCGTCTTTGTGGACGCGGTGCCGGAGGGTAAGGGCGCCGAGGTCAAGGCCCGCGCCCTGCTGGACGGGATCGAGCCCGGCCAGTTTGTGCAGCTGGAGCTTTTCGGCCCCGACGGGGAGCCGGTGGGTGAGGCCTGGGAGGAGGCCAAGGCCGAGACGACGCTCACGCTGCATCTTCCCGAGGCGAAGCTCTGGAACGGGCCCGGGGACGCGCCCCTCTACACCGCCCGCCTCCGCCTTGTGAGCTATAACGAGGTGGTGGATGAGGTCAGCACGACCTTCGGCATCCGGGACTTTTCGGTGGACCCGGAGAAGGGCTTCCTTCTCAACGGCGCCTCCCATCCTCTCCGGGGCGTCTGCCGCCACCAGGACCGGCTCTATGAGGGCAACGCCCTTACGAGGGAGGAGCATTTCGAGGACGCCAGGATCATCGCCGACATGGGGGCCAACTGCATCCGTCTGGCCCACTATCAGCAGAGCAAGGATATCTATGACGCCTGCGATGAGCTGGGCCTTGTGGTCTGGGCGGAGATCCCCTATTTCGCCACCACCTGGGACGATGATGCCCACGCTGCCGCCGTCAATGAAATCCGGGAGATGGTGGCCCAGAACTACAACCACCCCTCCATCTGCTTCTGGGGCCTCTCCAACGAGATCCTGATGATGGACAACGACAACCCCAAGCTGCTTCCCTGTCACGAGGATCTGAACCGGGCGGTGAAGGAGCTGGATCAGAAGCGCCTCACCGTCATCGCCCATGAATATAACGCGGGCTGGGACCACCCCCTCCACGACATCTCCGACGCCGAGGGCTGGAACCACTACTTCGGCTGGTACCGGGGCGAGATGGAGGACTTCGGCAAGTGGCTGGATGAGTACCACGAAAAGTATCCCCAGCGCCGCATCTCCGTCAGCGAGTACGGCTGTGACAGCCTCATCCGCTACCATTCCGATACCCCGGTGAAGATGGACTACACCGAGGAATACCAGGTGCTGATCCATGAAAGCGCCTGCGAGACCCTGGCGGCCCGTCCCTTCGTATGGGGCAGCTTCGTCTGGAACATGTTCGACTTCGGCAGCTACTTCCGGAAGGAGGGCGGCACCATGGGCCGGAACAACAAGGGCCTCGTGACCATGGACCGGAAGATCAAAAAGGACTCCTACTACGTCTACAAGGCCTGGTTCAGCCCCGAGCCCTTCGTCCATGTGGATGGCCGTCGCTACTTCGCCCGCCCCGGCGAGACCACCGCCATCCGGGTCCACTCCAACCTCTCCCCGGTGTCCCTCTATGTGGACGGGAAGCTCTTCGGGACAAGAGAGGGGGCGCATACCTTCATTTTTGAGAACGTCCCGCTCTCCTGTGAGGGGACGACGATTACCGCCGCAGCGGGAGAAGAGAGGGATACGATCACGCTCCGCCGGGCGGACGAGAAGCCGGAGGCCTTCACCTTCGCGGACTTCAAGCACGCCCAGGACGCCAAGAACTGGTTTGAGGGCGTGGAGGACATCGCGGGAGACCTCACCGACAAGCCGGGCTGCTACTCCATCCACGACTCCGTGGCGGTAGTAGTGGCCAACGAGAAGGCCAAGAAGATCCTGATGAACGCCCTTACCGCCGTTTCCGAGCGGATCCTGGCAGAAAGCCGCGTCCTGCAGGGAGATTTGACAAAGCCTCTCATCGACTTCCTCAGCACCGGATTCATCGCTACCTCCCTCCTCAGGAATAAAAAGGATATCACTCTGCGAAGAATTCACGCCGCCCTCTCCGGAATCCCAAAGGAATAAAACCGGGTTGGGATTTGGCCCGCACCGATAGGTGTGGGCCATTTTTCTGTGCCAAAAAAGATGATTCTTTGTATGGTACTCGTTCCCCTGGATCAACGGCCCCGCGGAAACTCTGACGAGACCGTTGAACATGAAAATCAGTTGTTATAGAGGAAGCAGGCTACCTTCTGGCCGTCACCCATATCCCGAAGCTGGGGCACCTCTGACCGGCAATGGTCTGTGGCGTACTGGCAACGGGAACTGAAGGCACAGCCATGGGGGCGATCCAGGACGCTGGGTACCTCGCCCAGCAGCTTGATGCGTTCTCTCCCGGCGTCCACCTTTGGGTCCGAGATGGGCACCGCAGAAAGCAGAGCCTTGGTGTAGGGGTGCAGCGGGTTTTCATACAGCCGTTCCGCGGGAGAGGACTCTACGACCCGTCCCAGATACATGACCACGATGCGGTCTGAAATATGCTTGACCACGGAGAGATCGTGGGCAATGAACAGGTACGTGATCCCAAGCTGGCTCTGCAGGTCCTCCAGAAGGTTGATGATCTGGGCCTGAATGGATACGTCCAGCGCCGAGACCGGCTCGTCGCAGATAATGATCTCCGGTTCGGAGGCCAGCGCCCGGGCGATGCCGATGCGCTGCCGCTGCCCGCCGGAAAACTCTCTGGGTACCCGTGACCGGTAGTCCGGGTCCAGTCCCACCAAACGGAAGAGCTCATTCACGCGGGCATCATACTCATCCCGGTTCTTTACCAGCTTGTTGATCTTCAGCGGTTCGCCTACAATAGAGCCGGCAGTCTGACGAGGGTTCAGAGAGGAGAAGGGGTCCTGGAAAATCATGGTGATCTTCGGCCGGATCGGCGCCAGCTCCCGCTCCTTCAAATGGGCGATGTCCTTCCCCTGGAAGAGGATCTCTCCCCCCTGAGGCTCCAGCGCCCGCATCAGGCACCGGGCAAGCGTGGACTTTCCGCAGCCGGACTCGCCCACAATGCCCAGCGTCTCACCCTTGCGTACAGTGAAGGATACATCCTCCACCGCTCGAACATCACCGACCCGACGCTTCAGCAGTCCGCGATACAGGGGGAAATACATCTTCAGATTCTTGACTTCGATCTCCACCTCATTCGAGATGTGCTTCTCCGGAACAGCCTCTGCCTGAGCCTCCACCTCGGCGCGCTTGGCATCCAACTCCTCTACCGAGAGGCAGCAGCGCACGAAATGGCCTGGACGGATCTCCACCATAGGAGCCTTCCCCTTCTTGCACCCCTCTTCCCGGTAGACGCAGCGGTCATAGAACTTGCAGTAGGGAGGCAGCTCTGCCGGGTTTGGCGGCATGCCCGCGATGGGGATCAGGCGACGGTCCTTCCGGTCGTTCAGCCGGGGGACGGCAGTAAGCAGGCCGCGGGTGTACGGATGGGAAGGATTTTCGAAAAGCTCATATTTCTCAGCGGCCTCCACGATGTGCCCGCCGTACATGACGTAGATACGGTCAGCGTAACGAGCGATGAGGCCAAGGTTGTGCGTCACGATGACTACGGTAAGGTTCCGGGTCACTGCCAGGTCCTTGATGAGCTCAAGAATCTGCGCCTGAGTAGTCACGTCCAAAGCTGTGGTGGCCTCATCGGCGATCAGCACCTCCGGCTCCGCTGCCAGGACCATAGCGATCATAATGCGCTGGCGCATGCCTCCGGAAAACTGCATGGGGTACTCGTTATAGCGAGTCTCAGGGTTGGCGATGCCTACAGCCTTCATCATTTCGATGGCACGGGCCTTCGCCTCCTCCTTTCCCAGTCCCAGGTGGGTAATGACATTCTCCTGAATCTGCTCACCAACGGTAAGGATCGGGTTCAGAGAGGTCATCGGCTCCTGGAAGATCATTCCGATCTTGCCTCCCCGCACAGAGCGGGCCTCCTTGCTGTTCATGCCGTAGTCCAGCATGTTTCCCTTCATGCCTTCCACATGGACCTCGCCCTCAACCCTGCCAGGGGGCAGGATCAGCTGCAGGATGCTCATGGAGGTAACAGATTTGCCGCTGCCGGATTCGCCCACAAGTCCTACAATCTCGCCCCGGCGAAGCTCCAGAGAGACGTTGTCCACGGCGGTAAGCCGGCGTTTCCCATAATAAGGGAATGTGGTGACCAGGTTTTTTGCCTCAACCAGTTTATCCATATTTGCTCCTCCTCTCATTCGCCGCGCAGGGACGGATCCAGTGCGTCCCGGATCCCGTCGCCCAGGAGGTTCAGGCTGATCATCAGAAGAGCCAGGCAGGCGCAGGGGAACAGGACGTAATGGGGCGATGTCATCAGATAGGGCCGGGCTTCGTTGATGATGGAGCCCCAGGAAGGAGTCGGGACCTTGATGCCCACGCCCAAAAAGCTGAGGCCGGATTCCATCATGATCGTCATACCTACGCTCTGGGTGGCCATGACGATAATGGGAGATACGATATTGGGGAACACATGTTTCCACATGATAATGAGCTTCTTCTGTCCGCTGAGCTTGGCTGCCAGTACGTAATCGCTGTTCATGATGGTAAGCGCCTGGGCGCGGCTCATGCGCAGGAATGCCGGAATCCCGCCGATACAGAGGATCAGCGCCATATTCAGCATGCCTCCGCCGAAAATGGTGATGAGGGTCATGCTGACGGCGATTTGCGGGATGGCGTTGAAGGCCTCGCAGGCCCGCATCAGGATCCTGTCGACGACACCGCCGGTATAAGCGGCAAGCATGCCAAGAAAGGTTCCGATGGCGGCAGACGTAAGGGTCGCCAACACGCCCACGATCAGGGAAACCCGGGTACCGTATACCAGGCGGCTGAAAAGATCCCGCCCGTAGAAGTCACCGCCCATGATGTGTGATGCGGAGGGGCCCGCCAACTTGGCTGCGGCCTCCATGCTGCTGGGATCATGGGTGGCGATGAAAGGCGCAAATATCGCCACCAGAATGAAGAAGGCCACGCCGACGGCGCCCAGGATGACGATTCTGCGGCCGAAAAGGCCGTGCAAAAACTGACGGAAGCTGCGGCTCCGGCGTGCCGTGGCAGCTTTTTTATCCGCGGCAATGCTGTTGATTTTTCCCGTAGTGATCGATGCCATATCGCTTCCTCCTTACTTCAGGCTGATCCGCGGATCCACCGCGAGATACAGCAAATCGGTGACGAGATATGCAACGGAGATCATCAGCGCAGTCATCATCACGCAGGCCTGCATGATAGGCACGTCCACGCTGTTGACCGACTGGATCATCAGGGTGCCCATACCGGGAATGGCAAACACGTTCTCCACGAACATAGAGCCTCCGACGATGTGAGCGAGGCGTCCGCCGATCAAGGTAATGATGGGCACAAGGCCATTACGCATCACATGCCTTTTCACGATCGTGTTCTCCTGCAGGCCTTTGGAACGCGCCGTTCGGACGTAGTCCTGCCGGATCGCCTCCAGCATACTGGACCGGGTCTGGCGGCAGACGCCCGCGATCCCTCCCAGAGACAGACAGAACATAGGCATGATGATCTGCCGGATGTGCTTGGGGAAGTCATCCCAGGGGAATGTAAAACCGCTGGTAGGAAGGAGCTTCCGCTTAATGCAGAAGAGATAGAGCATTACGATAGCAACCACGAAAGCCGGAAGGCTGTTGGTCAGATTGGCCAGCAGGGTCAACACCGTGTCCTGCCACTTGCCCCGCTTCACGGCGGTGATGATTCCCAGCAGCATACCCAGCGGGAAGGAGATCAGAGTGGAGACCACGGAAAGATACAGCGTTACGCCGATCTTCAGCCCGATCACCTCTCCCACCGGCATATGATACTGGTAGGAAATGCCCCAATCGCCCCGGAGTACGTTTCTCGCCCAGAGCCCGTACCGGTACAGAATGGGCTTATCCAGGTTGAGGCGCTTATACAGAATTTCATAGTCTTCCTGGCTGATATCCGTTCCGTAGAGGGCGTAGACCTGATCCTTCGGCATCAGATTTACCAAAAGGAAGGTCAGGAAGGATACGATCACGATGATCAGCAGGGTCTGTCCAATTCGATTAAGTATGTATCTTGTCATAGACGACGCTCCCTGTTTTGATTATTGAGGCGCTGTCGGCGCAGTATATGGCTTCGCCGGCAGCCATGGTCATGCATTTATCGATGCTTGGATAATACTCAGTGCGCCTCCACCCACACCTCAAAAGGATCGGTGCCGTAGCTGAGCCGGGCTTTATCCGAATAATGGCACCACTCCTGGAAGAAGGTGGCAGAGCGGGTGTTGTACATCGGCCAGACGGCGCATTCTTTATGCACATAGCACTCCACGTATCTGTAGAGCGCCTCGTTCTCCTCCTCCTGGCTATGGGCAGTACGGACAGCATCCCACAAGGCGCGGATCTCGTCGGACCATACGTGGGCCGGGCCGTAGGTGGCAGTAGGGTTTGTGTGCTTGATAAAGCGGTCCGTCTGATTGGCGGCGGGATACGCAAAGCCGGAGATACAGATGCCGGTCTGGGTGGCCCTGGCCCCGATGTAGTCGGATTGCATCTTTGTAGCTTCCACCTGCTGCACGTCCGCGATGACGCCGATCAGCTTCAGCTTCTCCTGCAGAACCGTAGCGCCCGCTGTGTTGTTGTCGCCGCAGTAAATGACGGTGCTGAAGCCGTCGGGATAGCCTGCGTTCGCCAGCTCCTTCCTGGCGAGCTCCGGATCAAAGCGGCTCCTTTCGATCTCGGGGCGGTAATACGCCATGGAGGTCAGCCCGATGCAATCGGTGTGATAACCCACGGAACCGCCCACCGTCATCGCAAGCTCGTCCCAATCGATGCCGTGCTCAAATATCGCACGGCGCACATTCACATTGGCAAGGGGATCTTCGGGTGTAATTGTGAGCGGAACCGCGTGGAACTGACCGTTGAAATCGTCCTTGCCTGAGCCGGCCTGATAACCCGCCGCCAGAAGCTGATCCACCACCTCAGCGGAGCTGGCGATGATACAGTCAATCTCGCCGTTCAGGAAGGCCGCGATCTGGGTGGTGACTTCAGGCATGTACAGCCAGGTCATCGTGTCACAGGGGGGCATCATTTCGGGCCGCCAGTAGTTCTCATTGCGGACAAATTTCAGCAGCACATCGGGAGTATACGTGTCAACCACATAGGGGCCGGTACCGATGATGTTGTTCAGCATCCAGTCCTCGCCGTTTTCCTCAAAGACCTTCTGGGAGTAAATGAACTGCGGCAGGACCCACAGCTCATACTTCAGAGAGAAGTCGGCCCAAGTAAAAATCACGGTCTCATCGTCCGGGGTCTCGATGGCAATGGGGTTGCCAATGGCGGAGCCGGTACCATACTCCAGGCGGGAGCGATGGGTGAAGACTACGTCCTCAGCGGTGAGGGGATAACCGTTGCTGAAATATGCGTTTTTATTGATTTTTATGGTAAGCGTGTGCTTGTCGTCGTCCCGCTCCCACCCGGTAGCCAAGAGTTGCTCCCATTCTCCGGTCGCCTGCCGGCAGATGCCCAGGCTCTCCAGGGCGGGCCAACCATACTCGTTCTGGTTGCCCTGCTTAAAAGGAGCAAAGAAGGTACCGATGTTCTGCGCGCAGCCGCGGATGAGATCGCCGCCCATATTGTCCACCTCGGTAGTGGAAACGGCAGCATCGACATGATTGCTGACGCCGGAAATCCCGGTGCTGACGCCACCATCGCTGCCAGTGCGGTCGCCCTCAGTGCTTGCGGGGACCCCATTGTCCCCGGTACAGCCGCAAACCAGAGCAGCCGCGACACCGAAGGCGCTGATCCCGAAGGCCTTTAAGAAGCTTCTTCTTGTCAAGCTAGTGATTATTATCTCTCCTCTCATTCCTCTATTTGCCGACTTCTCGGCAGTTTTGGCCCGGAGTGCTGGAACCGTATTTCCGACCGTCCTTAATTACAGCATATCGAGTTTCATTCGGAGAGGAAAGAATCGAACCCTGCTTTCACTCTCATATCCTTGAAAAAGCAGAATCTGAAGACAGGTCAGATTTTGACGCATCCGCGAAAGGCCTGCGAAATCATTCCCACAGAATTACGCGAAGCGGTTTCTTCTGTCCCCTTTTGTCCATATCCCCATGCGACCGCAGCGCCCTGTATACAGAAACCGAAATCGGCGCATTGGTCCGGATGCGGAATGCCTCGTCCTACTGCAACCCTACTGCTTCAGAAAAGCATCAACATTGCCGAATTCTCTTTACAAATAACAGGAAATGTGGTAGCATATCGCCGAAACTAAATCGTATAATTCCGGGAAAAATCGTAATTTTTTGGCGGCATGGTATGACAAATCAGCATCAACGAATGTTTGAATTGACGCAGGCGCTCACCGGCGTGGGGCTTCACGTTTTGGGGGAGCGGGAGCAAAGGGAGGCGTTCTGCCGCCGTTTTTACCTGCACCCGGCCCAGAGCGCTTTAAAGCCGGAGCGGCTGCAGAGGCTGTCCGAATCAACAGATGAAAACAGGATCCTCCTGCTGCGGGACCCGATCGGCCTCTGCTTCTTCCTGTTTCGTGCGGGGAGCATCCCCGCGGCCATGGGTCCCTTTTTCCAGCACGCTGTTTCAGAAGAAACTGCAGAAATGCTGCAGCGGCAACTGGGCCTTCGGTCAAAGGTCCTTCTGACCTATTCCGGCCAGTTCCCGGTCATTGCCAAGGAGGACGCGCTTTATGCTCTGCAGATGCTGCTGAAGGCCTGTGGAGAGCGGACGGGCCGTCTTCTCATCTCTGTGGAGGCCGACGCTGAGGAAACGGAGGAACGCCGCCGGAAAGAGAGAAACAGTGATTCCCCTTTGCTGCGCCGCCGTTACGACCTGGAACGCCTCATGATGGAGAGCGTAGCCCAAGGCCTGGAGTCAGAGGCGGTGACCTATTACCGGCAGCTCTGCCGGGACGCAGCCCATCCAAAACCGGGGGAAGATATCCTGCAAGCAGAGAAGACCGGGGCAGTCATTGCCCGGACTACAGTCCGCATCGCCGCAGATCGACAGGGACTCCCGGCGGCGATCGGTGATCGGATCACCCGGAAACACGGTGAAGCATTGGCGTCGATCACAGAGCCGGATAAGGTTCGCCACTCAGTGGAGGCGCTTATACGGGAGTTTTGTAAGGAGATCAGGGTCCAGCGGGACCACGGTTATTCCGAACCGGTAATGCAGGCGGTCAGCCATTTGGAACAGATCTACGGAGATCCGAAGTTGAGCATCGGGGAACTGTCCAAGATCCTTGGCGTCTCGGCGGACCGTCTGTCCCGGCAGTTCCACCGGGAGACGGGAGTAACCCTGAGCGCCTATCTCCGCCGTATGCGGATGGAGCGTGCTGCAGGCCTGTTGCTTGCCACGGAGCTTTCTGTGCAGGAGATCGGACGGCGCGTGGGCATCCCGGACGCCACTTATTTTGCCAAACAGTTCCGGGAGATCTATGGGGAAACACCTCAGCGCTATCGAAATCGAAAAAGCCGCTTCTGCGGAGCGGACGCGGACGACGGCAAGGCCGCTGCGCAGTTTTCGTAAAGGGACGGGGAGCAAGGCATGGAAAAAAGGACGGAACTGGAAAAAAAGATCCCCCGGCGAATTACTGCATCCTTCCTGCTGGCTTATCTCGTGATGCTGGCAATCGTGTTAATAGCCTTTTTTATTTTTTTATTCACGGCTTCCCGTACAGTGAACAAGGAAGCACGGCATCTGGCTCAGGTGCAGATCAGCGGTGTAGAGAGAGAGCTGCAGGAACGGCTGAATCAATATGGGCAGCTTTGCAATACCCTGGCTGCGGAAAGCTGGCTCAGCCGCTACGCCGGGCTCTCGAACAGCGCCTCCGATACTGCCGCCATGATGGCCGAGGAGGGAAGAAACAACATTTCCCACCTGGTGGGCCTCTATGGGGCGGATATCAACACAGCTGCGGTATACTTTCCAAAAAGCAGCTCTCTCATCAGCGCCACCCGGGGATATACGGCCTCGCATCTAAGCTGGTTCTTCGACGACTATGAGGGGATGAGCCCGGAAAGGTTGGAGGAAAGCGGGCAAAACTCCGTCTGGCAGAACTATTACGGCGAGGACTACTACTGGATCATCCGAAGCGTTTACCGGGAGGATCGGATCATCGCGTATATTCTGGTGGATTACAATCTGCCCGGTATCATCAATCGACTCTCCTCCGAAGGGGAGCTCATCCTGGTGGGCACGGAAGATCGATGTGTCTACACCGATGGGGCTCCGGTTCAGGACGCGGACTACCGACACATTCTGGAAAGCATCCGTCAGGACGGCCGCTTTCAGATGGACGGGGCAGAGTACGAAGCGGCAGGCAGCCATTCCTCCTTCGGGGGACTGCTGGTCTGCATCGGAATCCCGGTAAGCCACTCGCTCACAGGCACCCGCATCCTGCTGCGCGGGGTATTTCTGCTTCTGCTTTGCGGGGCTGTGACACTGCTGGTGCTGCAGCTCTATCTGCGCCAACAGGTGCTGACCCCGTTGGAGGAACTGATCCGGGTCGGGGCGGCCGGGGAGCCGGTTCGCTCCTTCAAGAGTCTGGTCCGCTCCGCCGGAGACCAGTTCTCCATACTCAACCGAAAAGAGGCGGCCTCCCGGGCAGAGCTGGAAAAAACAAAGCCCCTGGTGCTGGGCCGCCTTCTGGCCCGGTTGGAGTTCCCGGCAGAAAAACAGGGGGAGGATTGGGCGGCCCATTGCTTTGAGGAGCTGGGGATCCCGCCGGAGAGCGGAGTATGCCTGCTGGGAATCCGCATGGCGGAGGACCCGGACGGCTTTTTCAGCGAACCGGGGCTGGATATCCGCGCAGACAAGCGGCTCAGCATCTTCTGGTTCTTGTTGGACAACGTACTGCGAGACCTTCTGCCGGGGCGGAACCTGATTCTTGCCCCTCTGGGGGAATTCCACGTTCTGTTTATGGAGTGGGACGAGGCTCAGGGAACAGAGCCGATCCGTGAGGCAGCCACAACTCTGTCCGCATTTTATACGCAGCAATTCGGCACGGTCCTGTCCATCTCTCAGCCTCATTTTGCCGCGGGCAGTCCGGAACTGGGAGACGCAGTGCGGGCAGTGATGTCGGAGATGCGTTATTCTCAGTTTTGGGAGGGAGCCGAACGGCCGCCGGAGGTGCTGGATGGCGGATTTTCGGCCTATACACAGGGAATTCGAGTCCTGCTTAACTGTCTGAATGTTTCAGACTATAAGGGTGCCTCGGATGCGGTGGAGGAGCTTTTGGATCATGCGATCCCCCGGGATGCAGAAAGCCTTTCTGTGGCAAAGTACCGGATTTACGGCCTCGCCAGCATCCTCAGCGCCGCCCTCCGCGACCGGAGCGACTCTTCTCCCGAGGGAGGGAAAGCAGACTTTGAGCAACGCCTGGACAGCGCAGAGCTGGAGACCGTGGAGGGCTTCCGAAGGGAGGCTCAGGCGATCCTGGAAGAGCTGCTGGAGGCAAGCCGACGTCAGGGGCCCAACACGGATATCATCCGCCGCATCGGGGATATCCGTCAGTATATTGACACCCACTATGCGGATAACAGTCTGGGCATCGCTTCCCTTTCCCTGAAGTTTCAGATCAGCGAGTCCTATCTGTCCCGCTCCTTCAAGCATTACGTGCGGACGACAGTACTGGATTACATCACCCGAGTGCGGGTCAACGAAGCGAAGAAGCTTCTTCCGGAGGATTCCATCAAATCCATAGCCCAGCGGGTCGGCTTCTGGGATACCCAGGGTCTGGTACGCGCGTTCAAGAAAGTGGAGGGAATCACCCCCAGCGAGTACAAGGCCATGGTAGAAAAAGGCGGCGTCTGGAAGTGAGACGTTGGAAGGAGGAAAAACAGTGAGAAGGACCCGGTGGATCGCACTGCTCTTGTGTCTTACACTGCTGGCTGGCTGTTCCCCCAGGTACACGGAGCCCGAAGCGCAGGAAAGCGGCTCTTTCCGGCGGTTGGATGAGGAGCACTTCCTCTCCGGTGGGTTCACCTTTCCGTTGAAGGAGCAGGTAACCTATACCTTTCTGGTGCAGCCGGACGCACTGACACAGTCGCTCCTGAAGGGCGATATTGGCAAAAACAGCTTCTGGCAGGAGCTGGAGCGCCGGACCAATGTACATTTTGATTTTGTTCCGCTGACGGAGAGTGCTTCCAGGGAAAGCTATCTGGATAATCTCCCCGCTTCCCGGCTTTGTGACGTGATCACGCTGAAATATTTTGACTTCCCCTCCGTGGGGGACGAGCGCTTTCTGGATCTGACGGAGCTGCTGCCCCTATACGCACCGGACTATCTGGCAGCTCTTCGGGAATCCGGAGAAGAGGAACGGGTCGCCGCGGGCGGAAGGCACCGGTTCCTGTGCTCCGTCGTGCGGGGTGAGACCGTTCCGTCATCGGGCTTTCTCATCCGCCAGGATTGGCTGGAGGAGTTGGATCTGGGAATGCCCGAGACTTATGAGGACTGGGAAACGGTACTGGACGCCTTTCAGACTGTCCCGGGCTGTGAGGCTCCGCTGGTCCTCACCGCGGGCAACTTCCTTCGCCTTGGAGCAGGCATGGGCCTCTATGTGGATATTTACGGAGACAGCTTCTATCTGGAGAATGGCAAGGTCCGCAACAGCTTTCTGGACAACCCCGCGGGTTGCCGCGCATATCTGGAGCTGCTGTACGACTGGTATAAGAAGGGCTACATCAATCGTGATTTTCTGGTCTCAGACCAGCTGTATCCGGACCATCACTACCTTGCGGAGGGTGCGGCGGGGATCGGATACGCCATGTATTCCCAATTGGAAAATGAGTATGCGTCCTTACAGGGGAATTTGACGGGGGTTCCCTTTCCGGTATTGACGTCAGGGGCCAGTCTGGAGTATCTGCCCGGCGCTGTGGCCGGAAAGGCGCTTCCCAGCGTGATGATCTCTGCCGCCTGCAAGCAGCCGGAGATCCTATTGGCGGTCTTTAACTATCTCTTCACCGAGGAGGGCTTTCGTCTCTCCAACTACGGGATCGAGGGTGTAGATTATACACTCTCCCAGGATGGAAGCGTGAGTTTTTCTCCGGAAATGCGATCGGACCTCGCGGCAGGTCTGCGAACCCGCACCCTGCCCCCCAGCTGGGGCCCCTGCTGGTATGACCAGGACCGGCAGCTCCTGGGCCTTCCAGAGTACGTAGGAGAAACCGTCAGGGTCTGGGCCACGGGTGATAAGCAAATACTGCCCACACTTGCCTTGACAGAGGCAGAGGCCGAGGAATTCAGACGGCTCTACACCGGCATCAAGGAATACATTCAAACCAGCTGCATCAGCTTCGTAGGAGAACGGCGGGTTTTTGCCCAATGGGAGAATTTTGAGCAGGAACTCAGCCGCCGGGGGTTGGAACGCTGCGTGGAGATTTATCAGACAGCCTATGACCGACAGTTGGACAGGGCGAAAGCAGCCCCATCGGGAACGTAGAAAAACCATTTCTTCCGAATGATGGCCGGAAAAGGCCGGGGGAGGCGCCTTACAGGATAAGGTGCCTCCCCCGGCTGTTGTTGTTCCTCTTTCGATTGCCCGCTTACAGGACTTCAGATCTTCCCGATACGGGGATACTTTTCCACCATCCGGGCCACATAGGCCTGGTAATCCGCCAGGCACTTGAGATAGTTGGTGAGATCTACCGTGTCTACGATCTCCCGGAAATAGCGGAGCCCCTTCTCGCAGGCCGCGTCCCGCTCCTCCTCAGTGCGAAGCACCAGGCCGCCGCCGTGCTCCCGGGGATCGGAATACACCTGGCTCAGGATCCCGCCGCCGTACTCCCGCATGGCATCCTGCATGGCCTGCATCTCCGGCTCGATGGGCTTGCGGGGGATGTAGTCCGTGCCCAGATCCGGGCGGATGGGCAGGTAATCCTTCATGCCCATATAGGCGTACTGGCCGTAGAAGAGATACTTCCGGACCTCTGCCTGCTTCTCTTCGTCGCTGCCGTAAGCCTTCCGGGAGAAAGATCCGGTGCTGATGTGGCAGGGATGAATATGGTATTTCTCGAAGAAGTCCCGGGCAAAGGCATTGATGGTCAGCCCTGCCGGGCCGTGGCCGCTGAGCAGGATCATCTTCTTGAAGCCCTGGTCCATCAAGGACTTGCAGATCTTGGTGAGATAGGCCATGCCGTTTGCAATCGTCATATGCAGGGTTGCGTTGCTGGTATAGGTACCACCGGCGTAGAAATAGGGCAGATTAATCAGTGCCAGTGCGTCGTTTTTCTCCGCCAGAGCTACAGCAAAGGCTTCGGGTCCCACAGTTTCGCAGTCGATGGGCAGGGTGCCGTGGCACTCTACCACGCCCACCGCGATAAAGATGGTATCGCCGCCCCGGGCCAGATATTCATCCACCTCGCCGGCAGACATTTTGTTCAGAATGCGCGTCCTCATGTTCAAATACCTCCTGTATTCCGCTTTCCTCAGCCCAGATTCCGAAAACGCGGGAACTTGGCTCTGACGACCTTCTCAACGTATTCCTGATACTGATCAATGAGGCTGAAAAGCTCCTCAAAGTCCACCTGCTTGAAGGTGTCACGGATGATCTTCTCGCCGATCTCAGCACATTCTGCCCTTTCCTCCACGCTCTTATAGACGTATCCGCCGCCGTGCTGCAGCGTGTCTGAAAAAGCCAGAGCCGCTACGCCTCCCAGGGGGCGTACCCGGTCCGCGAAGTTTCGCAGGGCGGGATCGTTATCCGCAATGGTCCCCTTCTGCTCTTCGACGTTAGGATCCACCTTCAGATAATCCAGTTCCTTGAGCATCTTGTAGGCGCCGGCGCCCACGTACTTGTCCCGGCCGTAGATCATGGGCACGTCCTCCGGGATCTTCAGCTGCAGCTTGGAGCCCCAGGAGGTGGAAACAATCACCGGGTGGATTCCTGTTGCCTCGAAGAAATCCCGTACAAAGGGCTGGAGAATCAGCAGGTGGGCAGAGTGGCCCGGCACCATCAGAAGCTTCCGGAAGCCCTGGTCCACCAGAGACTTGCAGATCTGGAAAAGATAGTCGATTCCCTCCATGATGCTGGTGTGGACGGTTGCGTTGCCGATTACAGTTCCGCCCGGATAGAAATATGGCAGATTCAGCATGCAGATGGAATCTGACTGCTCGGCCATAGCCAGAGCATACGCCTCAGCGTAGGTGTTCTCAATATCCACAGGGGCCTCACCGTGGATCTCCACCACGCCCACGGGAATAAAGATCGCGTTGCGGCCGCTTGCGAGATAGCTTTCCACCTCGTCGGCTGTCATTTTGTTGTAAATATGGGTCCGCATTTTGAACTCTCCTTTCTCGTCTGTTCGGCTCATCAGGGCAGCTTGTTGAAGCGGGGGAACTTCTCGCACACCCGCAGGACGTAAGCCTGATAGTCCCCTACTGCCGCCAGCAGTCCGTCCAGGTCGATGGCATCCACGGAATCCCGGATCCATTTTTCGCCCTTGGCGCAGATTTCATCTCGCTCCGCTTCGCTGTGAAATACGAGACCTCCGCCGTGCATCCTGGTATCGGAGTAGGCCAACGCCGCCACGCCGCCAAGAGAACGGACCTTCCAGGCGAAGGCGTGCATGATCGGCTCGTCGGGGATCTTCTCCCCGGTATCTCCCGCAAAATCTGGCTGAATCGGGAGATCCTCTTCCATCCCCATGATCCGGTAGGCTCCGCAGTTGGTGATCTCAAAGCTGGTGAGGTCTCCGAAAGCGCCTTTCCCGTTGGGATGCTTGAAAATCGCCATCGTGCTGATCATCACCGGATGGATGTGGAAGGCCTCAAAAAAGTCACGGATAAGGGCCGTGCAAATCAGGTCGATCCCGCCGTGGCCGGGAATGAGGAAAATCTTTTTGAAGCCTTGATCCACAAGGGATTTCAGGATTTTCCAGAGATAGTGGTATCCGTCCCGAATGGTCGTGTGAACGGTGGGGTCGCCGATCACGGTTCCGCCGGGATAAAAGTACGGGAGATTCGTCAGCGCAAGCGCGCCGCATTTCTGCGCCATTGCCAAGGCAAACCCCTCGGCCCGGATGGTCTCTACGTTGACCGGCATCTCTCCGTGGATCTCAGTGACCCCGACGGCAACAAAGATCGCGTCCCTGCCGGAAGCCAGGTAGGAAGAGATCTCGCCGGCCGTCATCTTGTTGTAAATATGCGTCCTCATATCCGTCCTCCTTTGTACTTAACGACGGGCTGTTCGCATCCGAACTCCAGGTGGGAACAGCCAATTCGTTTATGGATTGATGCAATTAGAATAACAGAATCACAGAAACTCCGTTAGGAATTATTCGGAGAGACTGGTACAAAACAGGACGGCAGCCCCGGATTTCTTCAATCAGATCATTCTCCGCTTCAATGGGGATATTTGATGTAAAAGAACTTTTTTGAATCTGAGCTGTTTCCCTATAGGCTTCAACTCGAATCCGCGTTTTTCATAGAAGCCCGAAATCTGAGACTCGTTGGTACATGACAACTATGCCTCATGGAGTATGTCCCAGAAGAAGTCTTCACCGACTATGTGTTCGCGTAGCAGCTTCTTCAGCGACGCCATGTTCTCATATGCGTTCACAAGCATCTCTTCCTGGCTGATACAGGCTCCTGCAATTTGAACTGCTTATTTAAACGATATTCCACGATTGCTTCTCATTTCAAATCCACGCAGTCGGCGACGACTGTCTTCAGGATCTCCCTCAAAAACTCCTGCCGCTCCGGGAGCGGGGTCCAGGCCTCATCGCAGCAGGTCCTTTTGTGGAACTCCAGCATCACCGACACGCAGTCGCAGTCCGACTCTCCCCGCAGCACCGCGCCGGGAACGAAGGTCCTGGAATAGGGGCTGTTCACCGCCACGGTGAGGCCCGCCGTCTCAAAGCGATTTCTCACGATCTCGACGAGCCGCTCCGGCGTATAGACCGGGTCCGCCCCAATGCAGAGATCCGGGGTTACGCCGTCCGCGGGCAGCAGCTCCCGGGGTACGATCTCGTTCCGGCAGCTGTGGAGATCGAAGAGCAGGATCCGTTTTCGCTTTTCACAAAAGGCGTCCATCCGGGCATGGTGCTTCCGGTAGTACTCCAGGGTCTTCTTCCGGAGCTCCGGCACACTGTAAAAGCGATTGCCGATGCCCGACGCTCTGGCTGCCGCGGTGGTAATGGAAGGAACCGCATCCAGACTCCTCCGTCCGGTCTCCAGCTGGAATAGCTTGGTGACAAAGGGTGGCCAGAGCGCGCGGATAATCCAATCCTCCGCCTTGAGGTGCAGACGTTCCGTCAGATTTCTTAACTGCCCGTACTCAGACTCCGTCTCGCAGTAAACATAGAACGTGTCCTTTCTCCAAATCTTCACCACGAAAAATGCCTCCTTATGGTTTCACCATAGGGAGGCATTCGTTTCACCATCGTTCGCCTTGCGGCGTCAAGCTTTGGCACCTTACCTAATGGCAGGCTGCCGTGCGGTCACAGGGCTTGTCCCTCGCGCACTCTCTATGGCTTTGTGTTCAATTTTGAATCGGGATCTGCGGGAACACTTCCGCAGCAGATCCCGGAAAACTCTGCGGCGTGAAACCGAACCTCCGCCGCTCGGGTCAGGTTTTTACAGGCGGCCGGGGGCGGGACGGAATCAAAAGATGATGTCCGCCGCCGACTCAGCCTTGACGTAAGCAATAACGGAAGAATAACGGAAAACGAATTTTCCGCGGCGTTTCCTTTTTCATACGCTCCTCGCGGTTCCTCATTCATCCTGCGGGATCCTTATACCTGTCCTCTGCCGGTTCTCGGTCGCTCTTCGACGATCCCCGGTCAAATCGTATGATACCATTTTCTGTCGCTCTGACACAGAGGACGTCCTTTATTCCAAAAAGGAAAAGCGGAGACGAACTCCCGTTTGCCGAGCAGCGCCGTTTCCTGTCCGCAGTTTCAGCGGGCATCGGATCCTGCCCCTCAGAATCCGGCGTACGCCCATTTCCCCGGAGCGGCGGGGTGTTCAGCGTTTATGGCATGTTCCTTGAGACACGCTGCCTCCACAAACAAAACCCCGGGGCACCTTCCTTGCGGAGGGTGTCCCGATGCAAACACTTTTCTGTTTTTCCTTCGGTCGAAACAGGGAGATTCAGTCCCCCTGGTGGACGACCACCTGCGGGAACGGGATCTCAAAGCCGTTGTCGTCCATCAGCAGCTTGACGTCCCGGGCCAGCATGCGCTGAGCGGCAAAGAAGGATTCCTCAGAGGTATTTACGGAGAACTTCAGATTCACGCCGCTGTCGGCAAGCTCGTCCACACCCAGGTAGCGGATGTCGGAGAGATAAAGCTCCGGATGCAGAGCGCGGGAGCCGGGGAGCTTTTCGGCTACCACAGCCTCAAGCTTTCGAAGGTCTGTACCGTAGGAAACGGCGCAGACGCAGAGCGCCAGAGAAGCGTTCCGGGAGCGGTTCTGGAAATTGCGGATGTCGGAGTTGTTCACGACCTTCAGGTTGCCGCCACCATCCTCGATCACTGTGGTCCGTACGCCGATGCTGCGCACGGTGCCGCGGACGTCATCCAGCACGATGATGTCGCCCACGCTGTACTGATTCTCAAAGATGATGAAAGCACCGGTGATGATGTCCTCGATGAGGCTCTGCGCGCCGAAGCCGATGATGAGTCCGACGATTCCAACGCCGGCCAGAACGGCGGTGGCGTCCACACCCAGGATCGTGAGCCCCCAGACGATCGCGATAATCACAGCAACATATTTGGCGAGACCGATCACCATCTCCGTGATGGTCAGGACCCGGTTGCTGCGTTTTCCGATCAGTTCCAGGATCACTTTCAGAATCTGGTAGCCCAGCCAAACGAGACACAGCGCCAAAACGAGGGTCACAAGCTGGGCCGCGGTTGTTTTCGCGTCGCCGTTCAGGATCAGATGGCTACGCTCCGAAGCGGAGATGGCTGCCTTTGCAGCGGGACTCAGCGGCAGCCAGTTGGGATGGCCCAGCAGCAGCGCGACAATGGCGACAAGAACAATGGCGATGTAGGTTTTCGATCCGGTTTTACGCTTTTTCATGGGCTTACCTCCTCAATTATCGTCAGGTATACTGTCAGGTTGTGATCACAACGGGAATCTCAACAAAGGTTGAATAGGAATGGCCGGTGGTCGTGTCGGTAATGATGATGGTGATGTAACAGTACACAGCATCGGCAGGGAAGTCTGTCACACCGCCGGTATAGTCAAAGCGGTAGTGGTCCGTTGCCTTTGTGATGGTGAATGCGGAGGGATCTCCCGCGTCCTGCATGCCGATCTCGTCATACGATCCGTTGTACCAGTACACGGTGAAGCGGGTTACTTCAAATACATAGGAATCCGCGTGATCGTCATAGGCTTTCGGCCAGAATTCCGCCCAATAGCCGATATGAATGGTCGGGTTGCCCACCTGGCCGTACACCTCGCCTCCGCTGTCAAACAGATCGGGGGCAAGATAGAGGTTGACCGTTTTTTCCTCCGTAATTGTTTTTTCAACACCGTTTTCCTCGTAAACGCCGGTGAGCAGCATCGTCACGGATTTTTCTGTTTCCGTTACCATCGTCATATGAAGCTCATATGCGTCGTAGGTCTCCGTAACGCTGTGAATGTTGGCGCCGTCCGAGCAGACGATATCGCCCAGGTCGGAGGTCGCCGTCATCGTAACAGTGACCTGTGACGCGTCGCCGATGTTGAGCTTGTAGTGATAGGTCAGGAAGACGGAGGCCCACTCCTCAATATCGTTGATGGACAGAGTCACGTCCTCAAAGGACGGAGCAACGAACGCGGGCGGCGTTTCCAGAGTCCGGGAAGCAGTGACGGTCTTTGTCACACCTTTTTCGGTATACGTGCCGGTGAGCGTGAGCGTCACCTTTTCCGGATAGGTGCTCCAGGATAGATTTGCGTTGCGGTACGGAGAATCCCCTGAGCTCTCATGGAGGAACGGTCCGTCCGAACTGATCTGTTCGCCGGTATTGGACGTGACTGTCATGACGACTGACAGGTTTTCCGCGGAATTCAGGGTCACGCTGTAGGCATAGGTCAGCGGAGAGATCATATCGCTGGGATGGCTCAAGCCGATGATCTCCAACGTGGGCGCCGTAAACGGCAGTTCCGGAACGGGAAGATTCCGGGAAACGGTGACGGTCTTTGTTTCGCCCTTCTCGGTATAGGTCCCCGTCAGGGTCAGCGTAAGCGTCTCGGGATACGCGGACCAGGAGAGGGGCACGCTGTGGGACGGGGAGGCTTCAGAGGCGGTATGGGTGAACGGTCCGTCGGAGCCGACTGCTTCCCCGCTGCCTGTGGTGACGGCCGCGCTGACCCTGAGATCTCCGGCGGAGTTCAGCGTTACGGAATAGCCGTAGGTCAGCGGAGTTACCGTGCCGTCGGCAAGCGAAGCCGCGGTAATCTCCAGCGTGGGCGCGACGAACGGCAGCTCCGGAACGGCGAGCGTCCGGGAGGCGGTGATGGTCTTCGTCTCGCCCTTCTCGGTATAGGTTCCCGTCAGGGTCAGCGTAAGCGTCTCGGGATACACAGACCAGGAGAGGGGCACGCTGTGGGACGGGGAGGCTTCAGAGGCGGTATGGGTGAACGGCCCGTCAGAGCCGACCGCTTCCCCGCTGCCCGTGGTGACGGCCGCGCTGACCCTGAGATCACCGGCGGAGTTCAGCGTTACGGTATACCCGTAGCTCAGCGGCGTCACCGCGCCGTCTGTGAGGGAGGCGGCGGTAATCGACAGCGCCGGCGCCGTAAACGGCTGCTCCGGAACGGCGAGCGTCCGGGAGGCGGTGACGGTCTTTATCTCGCCCTTCTCGGTATAGGTTCCCGTCAGGGTCAGCGTAAGCGTCTCGGGATACACAGACCAGGAGAGGGGCACGCTGTGGGACGGGGAGGCTTCAGAGGCGGTATGGGTGAACGGCCCGTCAGAGCCGACCGCTTCCCCGCTGCCCGTGGTGACGGCCGCGCTGACCCTGAGATCTCCGGCGGAGTTCAGCGTTACGGTATACCCGTAGCTCAGCGGCGTCACCGTGCCGTCTGTGAGGGAGGCGGCGGTAATCTCCAGCGTGGGCGCGACGAACGGCTGCTCCGGAACGGCGAGCGTCCGGGAGGCGGTGACGGTCTTTGTCTCGCCCTTCTCAACAAAGGTGCCGACGATGGTCAATGTGACGCTTTTGGGAGTTGTCGACCAGGAAAGGTTTGCGTTCCGATACGGAGAATCTTCGGATTCGGAATGGGCGAAGGGACCTGCGGTGCTCAGCTGCTCACCGGTATCGGAACTGACGGCCACGCTGACCTGAAGCTCCTCCGCAGAATTCAAGGCGACGCGATAGGCGTAAGTAAGCGGTGAAACCGTGTCGGGGGAGAGAGAAGCGGCGATGATGGTAAGCGTCGGTGCGGAAAAGGACAGAGAGAGCGTCGTTTCCGCTGCAACGGTTTTCGTTACGCCCTTTTCTGTGTAAGTGCCGGTGAGGGTGAGCGTAACCGTGTCGGGGAAAGACGACCAGTCCAGCGGCGCGCTGTGTGCCGGAGAAGCCTCCGACGCGGTGTGGATAAAGGGGCCATCTGTTCCAAGCTGTTCGCCGCTGTCGGCAGTAACGGAGGCGGTGACCCGCAGGTCTTCAGCGGAGTTCAGTTCCACCTCATAAGAATACGTGAGAGAGGGGCGGGCCTCGTCTGAAAGCACAGCCTCCGTGATGGTAAGCGTAGGCGCGGTAAAGGGCCTTTCCGGTCCCGAAAAGGTCTGGGAGGCGGTAACGGTCTTGGTTTCCCCGTTTTCGGAATAAGTCCCGGTGAGGGTCAGCGTCACGGTCTCCGGATACACATCGGGCGTCAGCTTCATGTCGAGCCTTTGGGAAGACTCCGACAGGGTATGGACAAAGGGGCCGTTCTCCCCCAGCCGCTGCCCGCCGCCGGTCGCTTCCGCGGTAACCTGCATATCCGGAGCGGAGTTCAGCACGACCTCATAGGTATAGAGGAGAGACGGGCTGCCGGTCTCCGCAAGTTCAGCGGATGTAATGGATATCGTCGGCGCCGTGAACGGCTTTCCTGTCAAGGGGATGGTCTGCGTGGCAGTAACGGTCTTTGTGATCCCGTCTTCACTGAAAAAGCCGGTGAGGGTGAGCATCACGCTTTCAGGCGCATCGTCAATGGAGAGAGGGATGCGGTTGTCGGACGATGATCCTGAAGATTGATGGGAGAAGGGACCATCCTTTCCGACCTCCACCCCATCGGGAGTAGTGACAGATGCGGAGACTTCAAGGTTCTCTGCTGAATTCAACTCAACCCGATAGCCGTAAGTCAGGGTCTCTGCTGTTTCTGCGTCTGCCTCAGCACTCTCAATATAAATCGCCGGCTCACGGAAGGGTTCAACAACCGGAGTCGGTTCATGCTCATATTTGGACGCGCCTGCAACAAGCACCACTACAGAGGTCATAGCAGCAGTGGCGGTCAGAAAATAGCGCTTTAGATTATTGATGCGCATTGCATGCCTCTCGGCAGGCGGGATCGCAACCGGGACGGCGCCATGGCGCCTGACGCCCCGGACCTTTTCATAGGGCCTGGCGACCTCCGGATATCGATTGTCGACCTCGTAGATCAAGATGCGCGCCTCCTTCCGCCCCGGATTCGCAGAAAATATCGATTATCTCAAAAGTATATCATATTATCACACACGGCAGATCAAATTGCAAGAACCTCCGCAGCGATTATTCATTTTTCGATCACAGAAAAACAGCAGGCGGAAGGCCTCTTTCATGGGATCACGGGCAGATCGCGGATCCCGATATGGCTCGGCACGGTCCGCGCGCAAGAACCAGACGAAACGAAGGCTCTCGGCAGTTTGATCGCAGGTTTTGCAAGTCTTGACCGTATTCTTTTTCAAAACTGGTCTGCCTGCTCCGCAACCGCCGGCATCCCCCCCTTGATTTTTCCGGCAGCGTCATCTATTATGAGAAGCCTTCAGAATCAACTACTTCCCAATACTGTGTCCGGATTGGAATTGATCTATTACTTAGATTTGCTGCAGCAACGACAAGCTCTGTGCATACCAGTTCTTTATTAGGAAGTCACTATATCAAAAGCGATTATGTCTGTGTAAGAGATGATGGATCGATTGTGAAACCATATTATGTGGATAAAGTCTACACACGAATCATGAAGCGCTCTTCTCTCCCTTATGTACGGCTTCATGATCTTCGGCACAGCTTGGCATCCAACAGCCTCAATAACGGATTATCCATCACCCAGGTACAAGCCTGGCTCGGGCACAGTTCTCCGACGACGACGCTCAAATACTACAGCCATATCAACTCTGCAGACAAGCAAAATATGGCCAAGGCGCCCCACACCATCTTCACAAACTGAGGAAAACTGTTAGACATTTGTTAGACACGAAGGGACTTCTGTTAGACGCTCTTTTAAGTTGGGTCTAAAAGTTACGAAAAAGTCCCGAAATCATAAGATTTCGGGACTTTTTGGCAGGGGCAGAAGGACTCGAACCCTCGGCACGCGGTTTTGGAGTGGACGCATAACGCTCAGAATCCTTGGAGCACAAGGGATCTGAGCGTTTTCGATGTTTGATTGTTTGACGCCTTTTCCGCCGGAATCTCTTGATTTGCAAGGGCTCCCGGCACTTTTGCCACAAAATCGGACCGCGTGCCGTCTTGGGTGAGGGAAGTTCACTCACAAAGCAAACTCAAGCTTGATGCTGTTTTGATGCTCTCCCAAATTCTGCTGCCTTCGTATCCCTCCCGCCGGATGGATGCTCTGAAGTCGTTTCGCTCAAAAACCATATCGCATAAACAAAGAAACCTACTCATGGGCAGCTCTCTCATTAAACCAGGCTCAGCCCTTCGCTTTCACCTCGTTCTCCACCCATTTGCCGCGGAAGAGGCGGACGGTACACCAGACGGATTTGATGAGCCAGTCGCTTCGGAGGGCCAGGTAGGTCAGGAAGGCCGAAGCGTGCCACTGAATGCCCACAAGGTAGCCCAGGGGCACCGAAACCAGCCACAGGAACAGCACATCCGCGAACATCAAAAAACGGGTATCGCCGCCGCCCCGAAGGACACCCTTGGTCAGCACGGAATTGATGGAACTCAGTACCGTGGTGATGATCACCGCGTGGACGATCTGCATGGCGATCTCCGCCGTTTCTGCCGTCAGATTGCTGCCCTTCACGATCATGGGGCAGATGACAGCGATCACGCCGGAGGCCGCCAGACCCACCAGAATGGAAAGCACGAAAAAGGTGATGCCCTGCTGATAGGCCTCCTGCTTCTTCCCCTCCCCCAGCTTGTTGCCGATGAGAATGCTGGAGGAATTGGAAAGGCCCTGGGTAAACACGTTGATCATCCGGGTAATCTGGGTGACCACCGCGTTGGCCGCCACGAAGGAGCCGCTGATGTGGCCTGTGACCACGGAGATCATATTGTTCCCGATACCGAGAAGGGTGTCAGAGATCAGCACGGGGATGCAGTAGGTGACATATTCCTTCACATAGGCGCCGCACTTCAGCCCAAAGTGCTTCAGCCGGTAGCCGATGGTCTTGTCAAAAAACAGGAAATAGCCCACGATGATCCCGAACTCCACCATCCGGGCAATGAGGGTGCCGATGGCGGCGCCCTGCACCCGCAGCTCCGGCGCGCCCAGCTTGCCGAAGATGAAGATCCAGTTAAAGAACACGTTGACAAAGAAAGCCACGATGGAGGTAATGAGGGGCAGCCTCACCTGGTGGGTCGAGCGCATGACCAGGGTGACGCATTGGCTCATGCCGAAGAGGAGGAAGGTAAAGGCGCTGATCCGGAGATACAGCACGCCCTGATGAATGATTTCCGCCTCGGGAGTGTAAATCCTCATAATGAAGGCCGGAAAAAAGAAGCTCACCCCGGTAAAAAGCAGGGAAAGCACCAAACAGACCCGAAGCATTAAAGTGGTGACACAGCGAATGCTGTGGCTGTCTCCCCGGCCCCAATACTGGGCCGTCAGCACCGCCGCGCCGAAGCCCATGCCGTTGGACATGAACTGGAAGAGGGAGATGAACTGATTGGCGAGAGAGGAGCCGGAGAGCTCAAGTTCACCGCAGGCCGTCAGCATCAGGGTATCCATCAGATTGACGCCGGTGGTAATGAGGGTCTGCAGCACCACCGGAATGGCAATGGTCAGGATGGACCGATAAAAGCCCCGATCCCTGACAAACAATCGGTTGGGTCTTATGCGTTTCTCTTGCTTTTCGTTCATCTTCATTCCCTGTTTCTGTTCAAAAAGTCTCAGATCCCGATGGCACCGATGGCGATGGAGAAGGCCAGCATCACCATCGTCAGGGCAAAGGCCCAGGGGATGGTGTGCTTTTGGTGCTCTCCCAGATCCACCCCGGCGAGGCCCAGGAGCAGGAAGGTGGCCGGGGTCAGGGGGGACACCGGGAAACCGGTGGACATCTGCCCCAGGATGGCGGCCCGCCCCACATCGGCGGCGGCGATCCCATAGCCCGCAGCGGTCTCGCCCAGCACGGGCAGCACGCCGTAATAAAAGGAGTCCGGGTCAAACAGCAGAGAGGCGGGCATCCCGATGACGCCCACAATAAGGGGAAAGAGCCGCCCCAGGGAGGCCGGGATCACCGAAGTCAGTGCCCCCGCCATGGCGGAGATCATCCCCGTCTCCTTCATGATACCGGTAAAGCAGCCCGCCGCAAACAAAACGGAGCACATCATGAGAGCGCTCTTGGCGTGGGCGTCCACCCGCGCCATGGTGTCGGACACCTTGGGATAGTTGATGAGGGTGGCAAGCACATAGAAGAGCAGGAACACCACCGCCGGAGCAAAACCGCTGAATAAGAGGGCCGCGATGGCCGCCAGGATGAGGGCGATGTTGACCCGGAAGAGTTTTGGCCGCAGGAGGCTCTTCTCCTCCTCCGTCAGCTCCTTCTCCCCCACCGAGACGGCATGGGCCCCCACGGCGCCGATCCGCTTCTTCTCCTGCCGCCCCAGGATCACGTCGATGACGATGACTGAAGCAAGGCCCAGAAGCACCGCAGGGAACACCGGCATAAACAGCTCCGTCACGTTCATGTGAAAGGCGGTGGCCGCCCGGATGGTGGGCCCGCCCCAGGGCATGATGTTCATGACCCCGGCGCTGAGAGCCACACAGGTGGCCAGGGTGGTGCGCCGCATTCCCAGGGAGTCATAGAGAGACACCAGGGGCGGCACGCAGACCAGGAAAGTGACCGCGCCGGAGCCGTCCAGGTGGACGATCATCGCCAGGATGGAGGTGCCGATGCACACCTTTACCGGGTCGCTGCCCATCCTCCGGGTAATCCCGGCGATGAGCGGCCGGAAGGTGCCCGCGTCGGTGAGGATACCGAAAAACAGGATGGAGAAGATGAACATGACCCCCGTGGCTGCCACAGAGCCGATACCGCTGGGGCCGGTGATATAGCCGCCCAGCCTGCGGAAATTGGTCCAGAAGTCCACCACGCCCGGCGTAAGCTCCGGATCGGTCACAGTAAAGAAGCAGGAGAGGACGCCCGTCACCAGGGGCACCAGGATCAGCGCCACCGTGGGGCTGAGCTTCTTTGCCATAATGAGGGTGATCATCGCCGCCACCGTCAAAAAACTGAGAATTGCCAAAACCGTATTCATCAGGCTTTCCTCCCAGCAAAAATCAAACAGGCAGCTGCCCGCCTTTGCGATCTTCCAGCTTTACAAGCTCACCGGGGCCGATCCGCCGGATGCGCCGTTCGCCCCAGACGGCCGCATCAAACCAGAGCTCCACAGCGGAGGGATTATAGATCCCGGATCCGTCAGCCGAGAGCTCCAGGCGTTGCGCCGCTTCCAGATAACGGCAGATCTCCCCGTTGGAGGCAAACCAGATCTCCTCCTTGAATTGAGAGACATAGGCCAGCAGCTCCTCCATCCTATCCCAGTCCTCAAACTGGTCCAGCTCATAGGAGTGACCCCAGAGGTAAAAGAGCTGAGGATCGTGGAGATATCGCCTGGTCTCACAGAAGGTTTTCAGAAGCTCCTCCGTCTCCTTTTCCGTATGATGACAGGTAGGGTCCCACTCCAGGAAATCCCGGGGCAGGTCAAACCCATGGGTGGAGCGAATAGTGCGGGCATAGCGGATCCCGGACGCCCGAAGGGCTGTCTTGGTATTCTCATCAAAGGTGCCGTAGGGATATGCGTGCCCAATGACAAATTGATTGCTCAAAGCCTCCAGATCGCGCCGATCCTCCAGAAGCTCCATCGCCGCCAGCGGCCCCAGGTTTTTCAGACCGCTGTGGCTTCTGCCGTGGGTGGCGATCTCAAAGCCTTCATAGATGGCGGGGATCTCCTCCCGGGAGAAGGTGGAGGTATCCACCTCGACCCCAAAGATGTTGGCTCTTCCCACATAGGAAAACCGACCGGAATTCAGATTGAAGGTTCCCTTCAGGCCGTACTTCCTCATGAGGGCGGTGAGCCTGGCATCCTGTCGGACGCCGTCATCATAGCTCATGGTAAATGCTCTGTCTTTCCCCCCGGGCCAGGTAAACTCATAGAGTTTTCGATTCTCTGCCATACGCTTCTCTCCCTTTTACAGTCTTGCGTCCCACTTGCCGCAGAAGGGGTCCACAGGACTCACACCGGTAAATTCCGATCTGCCCTCCAGCTTCTCCAGAAGGCTCTCCATGGTCTCGGCATTGCCGGTATAGCCGTTGATGAAGGTCTTCACTCTCGGCACGTCCACCAGGTGATAGGGATTGGCCACGGAAATAAAGATGGTGGGGATCTTCGTCACATACACCGGGGTGTTGGAGCCGAAGGGCATGGCCCACTCGATCCGCACCACGGTCTGGTTGCTCTTGGTCACCAGGTTCGCCACGTAAATAATGAGATCATAGACCCCCACCACGCTGCTCATGGGAGGAATGTTCCCCTCCATCTCCTTATAGGGGACGTAGGTATCCACCTGATAGCCCCGCTCCTCCAGCATGGTCTTCATCTTTGCAGCTGCGGAAGCTGCTGCGGTCAGGCCCTGAGCCTTCTCCGTGGTCTCGATGGGATAGAGCAGCACCCGGCGATACTTCTCCGGCGTAATGGGGAGGACGCCCTTCTCCTCCTTCACCAGAGTAATGGCTTCGTCGGCGATCCTCTTCGCCACCGCCTTGTGCTCCGGCGCGCCCACCAGGCGCTTGGCCTCTTGCTCATCCAGAGGCTTCCACTCCTTGTGAAGGCCAAGGGCGGCCTTCGTTGCCAGGATCCGGGTCACCGCCTCATCCAGCCGCTCCGGACTGATGATGCCGTTTTTTACACCCTCCAGCATGAAGCCGTAATCCTCCTTGAGATTGCGGCTCATGAGGAAGATATCCGCGCCCCGGGCGATGGTGGTGGGTACCGCCTTTTCCCGCGGCATGGGGATGATGAAGCCCGCCATGGTGGTGGCGTCGGTGGCGATGAGGCCGTTGAAGCCCAGCTTCTCCCGTAAAAGCTTCTGCATCAATACCGGAGAGAGACTGGCGGGCAGCATGTCCTCATCCCGGATCTCCGGGTTGAAATACCGCTCATAGGAAGGCAGCATGATGTGGCCGATCATAACAGAGAGGGTCCCCGCGTCGATACAGGCCTTGTAGTTGGCGCCGTAGGTCCTGTCCCACTCCTCGCAGCTGAGATCGTTCACGGAGATCACCAGGTGCTGATCCCGCTCGTCCCTGCCGTCGCCGGGAAAATGCTTGGGGCAGGCCGCCAGGCCCTGCTGTTGCACCGCCTTGACGTAGGCCTCCCCCATGGCGCGGACCTCCTCGGGGTGACTTCCGAAGGTGCGGACGTTCATGATGGGGCTGCGCCAGTTGTAGTCGATGTCCACCAGCGGAGCCAGGGCCCAGTTGACGCCCATGGCCTTCCCCTCGATGCCGGAGATCCGCCCCAGTTCTTTAGCATACTCCACTTTTCCGGAAGCTGCAATAGCCATTGGGGCGCCCACGCAAGTGCCTTCACTGGCCACGCCGTCGCCGCCCAGCTCCAGATTCGCCGCCAAGAGGAGGGGCACCTTGGCCTTTTCATGGATCATGTGATTGTATTTGACGCCCTCGGATACGCTCATCTGCCGAAGGAGGAGCGTGCCGGGATTCAAAATGTCATAAATCCAGTCCACTTCCTCCTGGGTGCCCTCCCGGCAGCAGACGCAGAAGAGCTGGCCCACCTTGTCCTCCAGGGAGAGACGGGCCTTGGTCTCCTCCACCCAGCGGACGGCCTCGTCGTCCAGGTAAAAGGGTTTTGCTCTGAGATCGATCATGGAAAGGTCCTCCCGTTTTTGGATTGCGGCTTTGCCGCTATGAAAAGAGGGGCATCCCTCGTTTTGTCAGTATGAATGAATAAGAAACCGGTTTTGAAGTTAACCGTGTCGGTTTGTCGCCTTGACAAGCACCGGAAAAGCCGATATGATTTGACGCAGGAAATCATGGATCGGAGGGTACCGTCATGCAGGAGCTCACTCCCCTGGAAAAGCGCGTCATTGAGGTGGCGCGGGAGAGCTTTGTGGAAAAGGGCATTATCAATACGGAGATGAAGGATATCGCCGCCAAGGTGGGGATCAGCCGCAGCTCCCTCTATCGCCACTTTCCCAGCTCCCTCAGCATCGCCTTTTATGTCCTGAACGATGTACTGACCCGCCTCATGACCATTGATGAGGAGATCCCGGAGGACCTCTCCGGCTTTGAGCAGTTTTCAATCTATATGCGCAAAGCCGTGGACAAGCTCTGCAGCAACCTGGATATGGTACGCTTCATCAAGGAGTTCGACACGCTGTATAACCTGAAGTCCGAATCCGTGGAGCCGCCGGAGGTGTTCTACCGTACACTCAACGACTACTCACGGTATCAGTTCATGGACTATTTCCGCAAGGGACTGCAGGACGGCAGCATCAAGCCTGTACAGGACGAGATCAATGCTGCGCTCACCTTCTACTTCGCCGCCCAATCCATGACGGAGCACATCATGCTCCGTGAGGAGACCTATCTTCATGAGCATGGGGTGGCAAGACAATTCGTGGAATACGCCATTTCCCTGATGCTTGCCGGGATCAAGGCGTAAAAAAGTGCAGGACACGTGTCCCAATAGAAGTCAAAAAAAGAAAACTGTGGCCTCTTCCCGCCGGTTTTGCCGGTGGGATTCCTTTTATCCGCCGATAAGCAGGATCAGCAGCGGCATCGTCACAAGGGAGAGGATGGTGCTGACACATACAAGGCCCACAGCATAGGAGAAATCACGCCCCTGCTTCTGAGCATAAACGGCAACATTGCTGCCCACCGGGGCCATGGCTGCCAGGTAGAGGGCTGTTTTCATTTCAGTTCCCATCATGGGCATAAAATGAAGAATGGCCAAAGAGAGGAGCGGAATCACCACAAGCCGTACCGCAGAGGTCAAATAGACCGAGGGATTGGAAAGCGTCCCGATCACATCCATCTGGGCAAGATAGATTCCAAGAATAATCATTGCCAGTGGCGCGTTCATGGACGCCACCGCGGCAAGGCCCGTTTTGATAAGGGGCGGAAGCTGGATCCCCGAGAAAAAGAGAATGAGTCCCAGCAGCAGGGACAATACCAGCGGATTCCGCAGCACCGTCATCGGACGAAGCTGGTTCCGGTCCCCGCTCATGAGATACTGTCCGTAGGTCCATTGCAGCGCGTTGAGCAGCGCCACAAAACCAACCGCGTAAAACACGGACTCCTGCCCCAGCAGGGCTGAGATCAGAGGAAAGCCCATGAAGCCGGCATTCGAGAACGCCGCTCCGAAGTCATTGACAGGGTTCTTCCGAAAAAGGAGATGGGAGACAAGCATCGCCGCCGCCAGCAGAATCGCTGCGGCCAGGAGGCTCATAAGCAGGGCGCCGGCTTTTTCACGGGAGTCGCTGACTGCAAGAGAATTCAGCACAACCGCCGGAAGCACGGCATAGAGCAAGAGATTGGCCAGTGACGCGCTCCCCTCTTTGGTGATGCGTCCTGTCTTGTAGAGCGCACAGCCGATGGCCATATAACAGAACATCACCAGGATTTGCTTTAAAATCAGAATCGCGTTTTCCATAAAACCTCCCGGAGGTTTAAGGAGGCCGGGCGACCGGACGGTCTCCCGGCCTCCTTATGACCGTTTTCAAAGGTTACAGGTTATTGATTTCCTTCACGCGGCAGCAGGCCACCCGGTGATTGGGGGAGATCTCCTCCAGCACCTGGGGCTTTTCGCATTCCGCCGTGGCGTATTTGCAGCGGGACGCAAAGCGGCAGCCCGGCTTGGGGTTGATGGGGCTTGTCAGCTCGCCCTGAAGGATTTCACGCTTCATGGGATTGTGGATATCCACCGAAGGAATGGCGCTGAGAAGGGCCTTGGTGTAGGGGTGCAGGGGCATTTTAAAGAGCTCCTTCGAGGGGCAGAGCTCCACCACCTGACCCAGGTACATGACGCAGATATCGTCGGAAATGTGCCGCACCACGCTCAGGTCGTGGGTGACAAACATATAGGTAAGCTGCTTTTGCTGCTGCAGCCGCTTGAGGAGGTTGAGTACCTGGGCCTGGATGGATACATCCAGAGCGGAAACCGGTTCATCGCAGACCACAAAGTCCGGATTCAGCGCCAGGGCACGGGCAATGCCGACCCGCTGACGGCGGCCGCCGTCCAGCTCATGGGGATAGGAGTATTTCAGGCGGTTGTCAATGCCCACCAGCTCCATGAGCTCATCGGTGGCGTCGTCGATCTCGCTCTTCTTATAGCGCTTGGAGACCACCAGCGGCTCCCGCACCGTATCCAGAATGGTCTTCCGGGGATCCAGGGAGGAGTAGGGATCCTGGAAAATGATCTGCATTCTCTCCCGCACCTCGTGAAGGGCCTTCCCCTTCACATGGGTCACGTCCTCACCGTTGAACAGGATCTGGCCGTCGGTGCTCTCCAGAAGGTGGATAATGGTCCGGCCCAGGGTGGACTTGCCGCAGCCGGACTCCCCCACCACGCCCAGAGTGGTGCCGCGCTGAATGGTAAGATTCACATCGTCCACCGCATGCAGGGGGCCGTAGGCCGTGGTGAAGTACTTTTTTAGTCCCTTGGTTTCAATTAAAGGCGTGCTCATGCGTTTGCCTCCTTCTTCAGTACTTCAGCGGTATGCAGGCAGCGGCTCAGATGGCCGTCCGGGGTCTCGGCAAAGGGAATCTTTCCCTTCCGGCACTCCTCCGTGGCATAGGGGCAACGGGGGTTGAAGGCGCAGCCCTGGGGAAGATTGGTGGGATCGGGGGGAAGCCCCTCGATGGGGTGCAGCCACTCCTCATCCTCATTCATATCCGGAATGGCCCCGAAAAGTCCGATGGTATAAGGATGTGTGGGATGGTCAAAGATCTGCTCCTTGGAGCCGTACTCCACGATCTCACCGGCGTAGATGATGCCCACCTGGTCACAGACCTCGGCCACCACGCCCAAATCGTGGGTGATCATAATCATGGAGGAGTTCTTCTGCTTCTTCAGGTCGGCGATCATATCCAGCACCTGGGCCTGAATGGTCACGTCCAGGGCGGTGGTGGGCTCATCCGCCAGCAGGAGATCCGGGTTGCAGGCCAGGGCGATGGCAATAACCACCCGCTGCTTCATGCCGCCGGAGAACTGGTGGGGATACTCCCGGAAACGCTGGGCGGGGATGCCCACCAGCTCCAGCATTTCCTTGGCCCGCTTCTCCACCTCGGCGGGAGAGATGCTGTTGTGGATCCGGATGACCTCGGCGATCTGATCCCCCACCCGCTTTACCGGGTTTAGGGCTGTCATGGGGTCCTGGAAGATCATGGCGATCTCATTGCCGCGGATCTGCTGTATCTCGGGCTCGGAGAGCTTCAGAAGGTCCTTTCCGTTGACAAAGATCTCACCGCCGCAGATCTTGGCGCTGCGGTCGGGCAGGATCCGCAGGATGGATTTGGCAATGGTGGTCTTTCCGGCGCCGGTCTCTCCCACGAGGCCCAGGGTTTCGCCCCGCCTGAGGCTGAGATCCACGCCGTTGACCGCATGGATGGTCTCCCCGTCAGAGGTGTACTCCACCACCAGATCCTTGATCTGCAGGAAAGGCATTTCGTTGGTATTCTTCGTTATAGCCATTGTTCTGCCGCCTTTCTCAGTTCTTCAGCTTGGGGTCCAGGGCGTCCCGCAGGCCGTCGCCCAGCATATTCAGGGAGAGCACCGTAATCATGATGGCAAGGCCGGGGAAGATGACGATATGGGGATACTGCTGGATCCAGGCCCGGCCGCCGGCCAGCATGGCGCCCCACTCCGGGGAGGGGGGCTGTACGCCCAGGCCGATGAAGCTGAGGCTGGCGGCCAGAACGATGGTAGAGGCCACACTCATGGTGGCGGTAACAATGAGAGGGGAGATGCTGTTGGGGATCATGTGGCTGACGATGATCCGCAGCTTGGAGCAGTTGATGGACTGGGAGGCCTCAATGTACTCCAGGTTGCGCACATTCAGCATATTTGCCCGCAGGAGCCGTGCATAACCCGAGATGCCCGCCACAGACAGGGCCATGATGGTCTTGTCCACGCCGGTGCCCAGCACCGCCGCCAAGGCGATGGTCAGAAGCATGCCGGGAATGGACTGAATGATATCCAGGATCCGCATGATGATGTTGTCTACCTGGCCGCCGAAGTAGCCCGCGATAGAGCCCACGCAGATTCCCAGGAACATGGCGCCGGCAGTAGAGGTAAGGCCCATCACCAGGGAGTAGCGGGCGCCGTACATCAGGCGGGAGAGAATATCCCGGCCCATATCGTCGGTGCCCAGAAGGTGCCTCGCCGTGGGAGGCTGATGCAGGGCGGTGTAGTCGGCGTCGGTATAGCCGTAGGGCATCAGGGCGGGGGCGAACACAGCGATGGCCACCTCGACGAGGAAAATGGCAAGGCCGATCATGGCCGCCCGATTCTTTTTCAGCTGGCGAAGGACCATCCGAAAGTGGCTCTTCTTTTTGGCTGTGGAAGTCTTTGTGTTAGCCATGTCACTTTCCCTTCTTTCCTTCGTATTGTGCCTTGATCCGGGGGTCCACAAGGGCGTAAATCATGTCCACCATCAGCATACAGAAGCTGAAGCAGATGGCCAGGAACACTACGCCGCCCTGGACCACGGGATAGTCACGGGAGCTTACGGCGGTGGTCAGATAGGAGCCCACGCCGGGAATGCCGAAGATGTTCTCCAGAATCAAAGTGCCGCCCAGCATCATGCCGAATTGGGTTCCCACCAGCGTAATGATGGGGATGAGAGCGTTGGGCAGGGCGTGCCCGTAGATCACGTTCCGCTCCTTGACGCCCTTGGCCCGGGCCGTGGTCACATAGTCGGACCGGATGACCTCCAGCATGCTGGAACGGGTCTGGCGGGCGATGCTGGCGATGCCTCCGGTGGAGCCGGAAAGGGCGGGAAGGATCCAGTACTTCAGCCCTCCCACGCCCATGGCGGGCAGCCAATGCAGCTTCACAGCGAATAGAATGACCAGCAGCATGGCCAGCCAGAAGCTGGGCATGGAAACACCCAGAAGGGCCAGCAGCATACTGACTCGGTCGCCCAGCCGGTTCTGGTTTACTGCTGCGGTGACACCCAGGGGGAGTCCGATCAGTACAGAAATGGCCAGGCTGGCAATGGTTAGCAGCAGCGTGTTGGGCAGCCGGTAAATCAGCTCCCCGGTGACGCTGGTTTTCGTGGAATAGGAGGTGCCCAGGTCAAAGCGGAGAAACACATCCCCCAGATATTTCACAAGCCGCACCAGATAGGGCTGATTGACGCCCAGGGTTTCCCGAAGGTTCTCCAACTCCACCTCCGTGGCGTTGGACCCCAGAATGATATAGGCGGGGTCACCAGGAGTGAAGTACAGCAGCGTAAAGGTGATGATCGCAACGCCAAGAACGATGGGGATCATCCACAGGAGCCGCTTTAGAAAATACTTGAACATAAATCGTTTTCACCTTTCTGAATGAATCCCGGGGCGCGGCGCCAATGCCGCGCCCCGGAAGAAAAGCGGGTTTACGGGTTCTAAGCTTACTTGCCGGCGTACTTGCAGCAGGGGAGATACATGCCGCCAATGTAGTCGTAATAGGGCTCGACCATGCCCACTTCCTTCTTGGCGAAGGTGAAGTTCTGGGGGGCACAGAGGCCGTAGGCATAGGCCTGCTCCTTCAGATAGGAGTGGAAGGCATCCACATTCTCGGGGGTGTGATTCTCCTCGAAGAGGCAGCCCTTCAGGAGCTCCTGCAGCTTGGGATCGTCAATGCTGGTGCAGGTTTTTCCTCCAAAGTTCTGAGCACCCAGCTTGGCATTCCAGGCGGTAACCAGATAATTCTGGGTAACGTTGTTGATCAGCATATCGTAATACTGTCCGTCGTTCATGTAAGAGCCGTAGAGAGCGGCCTCGTAGTTCAGGATCTCCAGGTCGATGCCGATGGCGGAGAGATTCTGCTGCATGACCTGGCAGGCCTTGCTCCAGGCATCAATGGCCCCGATGGAGAGGATCTGCAGGTGAAGCTCACCGGGCTTGTAGCCGGCCTCTTCCAGCAGCGCCTTGGCCTTGTCTACATCATAGTTGTAGTAGTCCTCGTTTCTCCACTTCTCCTGGAAATCGGAAGCAGCGGAAGGGCCAAAGGTATACTGCCTCTCACCGTAGCCGTCATAAGCCACAGTAATGATAGCATCCACGTCGATCGCGTACAGGATGGCCTGGCGCAGCTTCTGGTTATCTGCCACGGGACTGTGAGCGTCACCGGAGAAGTAAACTTGCAGACCCAAAGGCGCGGTCAGGGGGAAGAACGCATAATCGCTGTTGCCCATGAAGGGATCTGCCACAGCCTGAGGAATGCTGGCAAGATCAATGGCCCCCGTTTGCAGGGCCACCGCCAGCTGAGAAGCCTCCGCAATCACCATCTGGGTGAGCTCATCCATATTGGCACTGGCCAGGAAGGCACGCTTGCTCTCATCGGCCTGCCAATAATCGTCCCGCTTGGTAACGGTGAGACTGATGCCGGGCTTGAACTCGGTAACCGCATACATTCCTGTGCCTACCGGAGCGGTAGAGAAACCATCTTCGCTGGCATTATACTCTTTTTCGGAAACGATCGCAGTCTTCCTCACCGTATCATCCCAGGTGCCGATGGCGTTGTCCACCACCACGATCCGCACGGAATAGTCGCCGGTCTTCTCGATGCTCTCCGTCTTGGCGAGGCCCACGCCGCTCTCTTTATAGGCATGGAAGCTGAACACCACGTCATCCGCCGTAATGTGGTTGCCGTTGGAGTCATAAATGTTGTCATAGATCTCCACGTCGTAGGTCAGATTGTCATCGGTCTGGACTCCCTTGGCCAGGCGGGGCTCCAGCGTGGTATTGTCCTCGCCGAAGGCAAAGAGGGTTTCATACACGCCATAGGTAATAAGGGTAGGAACCAAGCCAACGCCCAGATAGGGCTGCAGGGTGGTGATGGCAGCGGACGCACCGAAAGTAATCGAATCCTGCGATGTAGTGGGGATCTCATTGACCACGTTCTCCACCGTCTTGCCGGTGGCGGTATTCTCGCTGCTGCCGGTATTCGCGCTGTCGGAACCGGTGTTGGTGCCCGTCTTGCTGGCGCCGTCGCCGCAGCCGGCCAGAGCAAGCGCGCCCACCAGGCCCACGGTGCCGAGGCCCATGACCTTTAGAAAGTCTCTACGGGATAAGTTCGTCATAATGATGTCTCCTTTTTCAAAAGTGTTTTATTTCATGATCCGCTTACGGATCGGTTGCACGATTCTTCTCAGCCATAAAGCCATTGACAGGCTGTAGGCTTTCCTTTACAATTTCCTCTGCCGGGCCAAGGTCCCGGCAAAGGAGGAACGATGATGAAAAAGCTGATGGTATATCCGGTGAAGTTTGCGGTGGCAGTGAGCATTGCTCTTGCTCTCTGGGCACTGAGCCTTGTAGGTCTTTTCTCCGGTCTGCGTGGGGAGGCGGGCCTCTTATTCGCCCTGTCCCTGCCCTTTCTCTATATCATCTATGTCTACGGCTCCGTGGTCACCATGGATGAAGAGGGGCTCACCCTCTCCTTCCTTGGCATTCGCCGTCGCCATCTCCCCTGGGCCCAGGTCCGGGAAGTGGGGATCCTCGGTCCCTCCGTCTTCTCCGAAAAGCAGAAGAAGACCGGAACTCCTTACCTCTACTTTTCAGAAAAGGAGTTATCGAAGGATGAGCTGTTTCAGCTGGGGCTCCGCTGGCCTCCCAAAAACCTTATCTTCCTCCGCTATACCCTGAATCGGGTCACCGTCCTGCAGCAGTACTGGACGGAAGAGCTTCGGTTCTATAACGAAGGTCAGGTGGAGCTCTGATGTTACAGCAGCGGCTCTAAGAGGGGGAGGATGGCGGCGTAACCTGTCGGGGAGAAGTGGATGGCATCCACAGCGTAATCCTCCCTGAGGTAGCCCTCCTCATTCTTGAGCGGCTCGCTGATATCGGCAAAACCGCATCCCAGCTCTTTCGCCAGGACCTCAACCCTGCGGTTGGCCTCGTTTATATTCTCCAGAGTGCGGGCGATTCGTCCGGGAAGGACCCGATCCTCCGGCCGGGGCTTCCGGCAGGGGTAGTAGGCCAGCAGCGTGATTCTGCACTCCGGAAGGGCCTCCTTGATCCGTAAAAGCAGAGCGCGATACCCGCGAATCAGATTTTCTATGGTATCTCCGCCCCGGTTCAAGTCGTTGGACCCAATATTGATGATGAGCTTTGAAGGCTCCAGCTCCAGGACACAGGCGTCCAGGACCTTGTCATACTGGTCAATGGTGTATCCGGCCACGCCGCGGTTATATGCGGTCTTTGTGCTTCCCGCGCTCATGAGAAGCTCATTTAAAGGGAAAAGCTCCATGAGAGAGGATCCGGCGCAGACGGTGGCTCCCTTCTTCGCCGCTTGATTCAATTCCCGGTAGCGCTGAATCTTTCTCTGATTCTCGGCGTCAAACTCCGCCATTCTCCGTTCCAGGTATTCCTGATCGGTCATTCCTGAGGGCCTCCCTTTCGAAAGTTTTGGGACACGTGTCCCTTGTCATTATCATACACGGCCTTTGGGCAAAATGCAAGCCCCCATCGTCATTTTCAGCGATTTCACGGAAAAGCCGATCCTTATCAGGGTTTTAAAATGTTGGGACACGCGTCCCGTAAGGCTTTTCCCCTTCGTAATTTTGACGAAAATCGTCTTCTGACTAGCGAAGCGATGCGGGCAGGACAAAAACAGGTGCTTTACACAGCACTTTCTTTTGTATATAATGGCGTCAGAGCGATGGGACACATGTCCCGCATCTACACTTTCTTTCAGGAGGATCAGAGAATGGCAAGCAACTTTATCTGTAATACCACCAATACCGTGGTCAGCACCAATGCCGGACAGATTCGCGGCTTCTGCCACAACGGCATCTTTAAGTTTTACGGAATCAAGTACGCGGATGCCGCGCGCTTTCACCGTCCCACCCCAGTGAAGCCCTGGGAGGGGATCCGGGACGCTCTTGGCTATGGCTATGTCTCCCCCATGCTGCATGACCCGATCCCGGGGACGGGAGAGCTGCGCTGCCCCCACCGCTATTGGCCCACGGACGAAAACTGCCAATATCTGAATGTATGGACGCCCTCCCTGGAAGAAAGCGGGAAGAAGCCCGTCATGGTCTGGCTCCACGGCGGCGGCTTCTCCGACGGCTCCTCCATTGAGCAGGTCGCCTATGACGGGACCAGCCTGGCCTCCTTCGGAGATGTGGTCGTGGTTACGCTGAACCACCGTCTGAACATCCTTGGTTTCCTGGATCTCTCCCCCTTCGGGGAGGAATACGCCAATTCTGCCAACGCCGGTCTGGAGGACATCGTCTACGCCCTCAAATGGGTGAAGGAGAATATCGCAGGCTTCGGCGGCGACCCGGAGAACGTGACCATCTTCGGTCAGTCCGGCGGCGGCGGCAAGGTCAGTGCCCTGATGCAGATCCCCTCCGCGGACGGGCTCTTCCAGAAGGGCATCATTCAATCCGGCATCATCGACGGCATCGGCCGCGGCACACCCAAGGGGCTCGGCCTCGGCTATCTCTATGCCATGGATTCCCGCCCCATCGTGACAGCCCTCATGGAAAAGCTGGGTCTTACTCAGGCGAAGGAGCTGGAAACAGTTCCCTATGCCGCCCTTGCCGCTGCCTACAACGAAGTGGCCCCCGCCATGGCGGCTCAGGGTATTTATGTGGGCAACTCCCCCATGCCCAATGACTTCTTTGTGGGCGATCCTCTGATCTATGGTTTTACCGATCACGCCAAGACCATTCCCGTCATCGTCGGCTCCGTCATCAATGAGTTCAAGGGCTTTGCCCCCAGCTCCAATGAGGCGGTGGAGAAGGATGGCCGCGGCGTCATCGCCAAGGTCTACGGCGAAAAAAACGCGGATACCATGATCTCTCTCTTCCGGAAGGCTTTCCCCGGCAAGAGCTTGCGGGATCTCGCCGATATGGATGATCTCTTCCGCCGCCCCAGCATTCAGTATCTGGAGCTGCGCGCAAAAACCTGCGCGGCCCCCAGCTACTCCTACATGCTGACCATGGATTTCGACATCGACGGCGGCAACGGCGCCTGGCACTGCTCCGACATCCCCTTCGTCTTCCATAACGCGGATCTGACCCCCTTCGCCGGCCTGGAGGGCGGCAAAGAGCTGGAGGACCGCATGAGTCGGGCCTGGCTCGGTTTCGCCCGTACCGGCGACCCCAACCACAGCGGCATCCCCGCCTGGCCCGCTTGTCAGCCGGGGGACGAAGCCTGTATGCTCTTTGACCGGGAGTGTCAGGTGGGTCACAACCACGATCACGCCCTCATGAAGGCATACAAGGCCTGCATGGAAAACGGTGCCGCCGGGGTGGACCTGGGCAGCGTCAAGATCGAGCACTGAGAAAGGACTCCAATATGATCTCTGACAACTTCTACACCCCGGAAAAGATCACCGATCACATTCACGGCATCCGCAGCCGCACGGGCGAGATGATGTACCTCATTCAGGGCCGTGAAGGCGCCCTTTTGATTGACACCTGCCTGGGGGTGGGAAAGCTGCGCCCCGTAGTGGAAGGACTCACCAATCTGCCCCTTACCGTCTGGATCACCCACGGCCATGTGGATCACGCCATGGGGGCCCCCGCCTTCCGTGGCCTGCCGGTTTATATGAATCACGCGGATGACGAAGTCTTCGTCTCCCGCAGTCCCATTTCCGCCCGGCAGAGTTACATTGAGGGGAACCTGCGGGCAGAGCCCGGCAGCTGGGCCGAGGCAGAGTATGTCCCCCCGGTGACACCGGATTTTTTTCAGGGCCTTTGTGATGGGGACAGTCTGGATTTAGGCGGCATCCACGCCGAAGCCTACTCCCTTCCCGGCCACACTCCCGGCACCATGGTAGTCCTGATCCCGGAGGAGCGCATCCTCATCACCGGGGACGCGGCCAACAATGCCACCTTCCTGTTTGACTGGTACTCCACCACCATCGAAAGCTACCGGGAGAATCTGCTGTCCCTGATCCCCCGTCTCCAAGGACGCTATGACCGCTGCTTTATTATGCACGGGGAGATCAACTGCTCCGGAAAGCTTCTGGAAAACGTTTTGGCCGTCTGTGATGATATTCTGACGGGCGAAACCGACGATGTGACGTTCAACTATCGGGGCCAGCCGGCATACATTGCCAAGGCCATTGATAAGAGCTTCCACCGTCTGGACGGCGGCGAAGGCAACATCGTTTACAGCAAAGAGAGAGTGAGGAATCTAAAATGAAGACCTTTGGTTATCGTGATGAAAACTGCCGCGGCAGGATCCAGCGTCTGGACTACACCGGGGCCGAAGGCGTAGAAAAATACGCCCTGATCTATCTGCCTTTCGGCTATGACCAGGAGGAAAACCGTCGCTACAATATTCTCTACCTGATGCACGGCGGCGGTGGAAACCCCGACGCCTGGCTGGACTGCTGCCCTGTCAAGAATATGCTGGACCGCAGCTTTGCCTCCGGTGAGGTGGAGCCCATGATCGTGGTCTTCCCCACCTTTTACGCTCACGGCGCGCCGAGGCGGGGGGATAAGCCCAATCCCGGCCACGAGTTGGATGACGTTCTCCTGTTCCAAAAGGAGCTGACGGAGCAGCTGCTTCCCGCCGTGGAGGGTTTCGTCCGGGGCTATGCGGAGAGCGTAGATGCCGAGGGCCTGAAAAAAGCAAGGGAGCACCGGGGCTTCGGCGGCTTTTCTATGGGCAGCGTCAACACCTGGTATGCCTTCTCCCTGCATCTGGACTACTTCTCCACCTTCGTCCCCCTCAGCGGCGACTCCTGGGCCGTGGAGCTTATGGGCGGCTCCAAGCAGCCGGAGGCAACGGCGGAGCATCTCCGGGGCAGTATTCTGAGCCAGGGCTTCGGTCCCGCGGATTTTTCCATTTACGCTGCCACCGGCACGGAGGATATCGCCTATCCCAACCTGACGCCCCAGATTGAGGCCATGAAGAAGCTGGATGATGTATTCCGCTTCAGCGAAGATTATGGAACGGGCAATTTTCACTACCTGGTGGCTGACGGCCTGGCCCACGCCTATGAGGCGGTATACCAGTATCTCTATAACTACCTGCCCTATCTGTTTCGGAGCTGCGTTTGAGAAAAGCAGGTACATCTGATCTCTCCAACAGCAAAGCTCTTTGCATTGTATCAATCGCTTCCGCTATCATCATTTCACATCGTCTTCCGTTAGGAAAGGGCAGGTGCTTCCATCCAAGGAATCCCTCGCTATAAACAAAGAGACACGCCAGCCTGCTGCCCATCATCGGCAGCAGGCTGGCGTGTTGTTATTTGATGGGATCTTATTGTCAGAAACCCCTCATGAGCTCTTGAGCCAGGCGGAGAACTCCTCTTCGGAGATCCTGCCGCTCTCACAGTCGAGCCGCTTCTTCTGGGCAACAGTGCTCCAGGCAGCGAATTCCGCCTGGCTCCACCGGCCGAGACGGATCCAGGCGTTGCGTCGCTTGTACTCCCGCCGGTACATGGTGAAGACCTCCTCGCCCTTCATCTTCGCTTCCCACACCTTGGTGGAGCCCACCTCCTTGCAGGTGCCGCCCGCGGCTGTGATGACCCGGTCGCAGTACTCCGCGCTGATCCGCCCCCGGATGGGGAAATAGCGTCCGCAGTGCTTGCAGATCCGCCAGCGCTGCCCATTGATAAGGGTCTGGCGGAAGTAGTAGTCCACCAGCTCCGGATAGGACTTCGGATACAGCACCTCGGAGAAGGAACCGTGCTCTGTAAGCTCATACCGCAGAGTCAGCTCTCCGAAGGGGAAGAGACTGAGCCTGTCCGGACTGTTGTCTCGGTAGGTGTTCCGGTAGTAGGCAGCCAGCTTCTCGGATGCGCTGCGGGGATCTTTCCCGCCTGCGTCCACATCCAGGGTCATTTGCAAGATCGAACGGATCTGCTTTGCCATCATGTAGACGTCGGTTGGAAGATGGGAGACCCGCTTGTGGGGAAGCATTGTCCCTGCGCCTTCGTAGCCTCTCTCACTGAGTATCTCCAGCTTCTCCGCCCAGTCCAGGCGAAGCAGCTCAAAGAAGATGTGCTTCTCCGCCAGGGCATCCAGCCCCTTGCGAATGACGTTGGCGTCCTCTACTGCGTGACTTGGGCACAGTCTCTGATACGCTCTCTCCATGCTATCACAGATCTGTTCCAGCTCCTTGTAATCCAAATCCAGAAAACGCATCAGGCTTTCCGAACTCGGAAAGTCTGTTTTTTTGAGATAACCTTCCTTGCCGGATTCAAAATACTCTCTGCCATCGGCGATGTATGTCCTATAGATATAGCTCATGGTATGCTCCTCACGTTTAGACAGTTCATAAATAATTTATATTTATCTGTCTTGACGGATCTCTTTTCCCATGTTATTATAGCAGAGCTTAGACAGCTTGTAAACATATTTACAAGAACTGTCCTACAAAAACTACAAAGGGGGAATGCGCTTGAAGCAATCACAATTTCAAAGCTATGAGGAGTTGCCACTGTTTCTGAATGCGGAAACAGTGGCAACTGTTCTCGGGGTCTCCATCTCCTCGGCCTATGAACTTCTCCATGAGAGAGGCTTTCCTTCTCTCACTGTTGGCAACCGTCTGCTGGTTCCCAAAGAGGAGTTTATCCGCTGGGTGCAGCAGCAGACCCACGGAAATGTTGTCGCAGGGAGGAGGCGCGGATGATCGGGACACCAGAGTACAATACATACACTTTGGGCAATCGCTTCTCACTTCCCAATGAGGTCTTCCATCTGGGACTCAGCTCCGGGGCGCTGGCGGTCTACAGCTTCCTCCTTCGCTGTGAGGATCGGAAGACCTATCAGTGCTGGCCCAGCTATCGGACCATCGCCAGGGCCACAAATCAGTGCGTGACCACCGTGCGAAAACATGTGGGAGAGCTTCTGGAGAAGCAGCTCATCCAGACCGAGCCCACCAGCGTCGTCACCAAGAAAGGGGTCAAGCGAAATGGGACTCTGCTCTATACGATCCTCCCCATCTCCCGGGCGCTGGAATACAACTATCAGCAGCAGATGCGGAAGCTGGAGATGGAGACGGAGAAAGCCCGCCGGCGCGAGAACGAAAAACCCCTCCCAGG
>CAMNAO010000008.1 GCA_946531435.1 uncultured Clostridia bacterium | reverse complement strand
CCCGCCGGGGAGCCCGCGGAGGAGCCTGCGGAGGAGCCCGCCGAGGAGCCCGCTGAGGAGCCCGCGGAGGAGCCCACGGAGGAGCCCGCCGAGGAGCCCACGGAGGAGCCTGCGGAGGAGCCCGTTGAGGAGCCCGTTGAGGAGCCTGCCGTGAAGGACGAGAACAATCGTCCCGCCAGCCGCGCCCCAGGCGCGGAGGAGATGGCTTCCGCCAAGGTCCTCAGTCTTGAGGCGCCGGCCGCGGCTTTCGTGGCCGCCGACGGGGTCGCTTACTTCAAGCTCGTGCCCGAAGAAACCGCTACATACATCATGAGCTCCGGCGCGGCTGGGGACGCCTACGGCTTCCTTTATGACGCGGCGGGGAATCTGCTTGCCGTCAATGACGACGCCCTTGGAGAGAACTTCCGGATCGAGGCGGAGCTGACGGCGGGAGAGACCTATTATCTGGGCGTCCGCTTTTACGACGCGGCGGCCGAGGGGACGATCCCCGTCACCCTGACGCTGGTCCCCGCTGAGGAACCTGCCGAGGAGCCCGTTGAGGAGCCCGCGGAGGAACCCGCCGAGGAGCCCGTTGAGGAGCCTGCGGAGGAGCCCACCGAGGAGCCCGCCGAGGAGCCAGCCGAGGAGCCCACAGAGGAGCCCGCTGAGGAGCCTGCGGAGGAGCCCACCGAGGAGCCTGCGGAAGAGCCCACCGAAGAGCCCGCGGAAGAGCCCACCGAGGAGCCCGGCAAGGAGGAGACCGAGGGGCAGAAGCCTACCCGCAGCTCCGCCGGAAGAGCCCCCACCGACGCGGAAAAGAGCGCGGCCCCGACCATTGCTGTGGGCGGCAGCGCTACGGCCAACATCGCCAATGCCGGCGATTACGCCTATTTCAAGTTCACCCCCACCGAGACCGCAGCCTACGTCTTTACCTCCGGCGGTACCGTGGATACATATGGTCATGTCTATGACGCCAGCGGCAGCGAGTTGGCCCGCGACGATGACGGGGCGGGAACCAACAACCAGTTCCGCATCAGCCTGAGCCTGACCCAGGGCCAGACCTATTATTTCGCCGCTTCGTTCTATAGCTCCAGCAATACCGGTTCTTTCCCTGTGTCCCTCAGCAAGATACAGACCGGCTGGAACCAGGAGGGCGAGCGCTGGCGCTACATCAATGAGGACGGCAGCTACGCCCGCAACACGATGCTGACCATCAGCGGCAAGCTGTACTACTTCGATTACAGCGGCTATATGGTGGCGGACAGCCTCATTACCTATGACGGCAAGATCTATGACATCAACGCCAACGGCTATGCCACGGAGGTCACCTCCGCCGGCTGGAAGAATCACAGCGGCAAGTATTACTATGTGAAGGCGACGGACGACGGCGGCTTTGAGCTGGTGAGAAACCGTGTGGAGGCCATTGGCGGCAGCTACTACGGATTCAACAGCAGCGGAGAGATGTATGCCGGCGACGACTTCGAAATCTATGATTCCGATGAGGGCCGCTGGGTCTATTACCGCGCCAAGGCCAATGGCGCCCTCTACGTCAACGAGTGGTATAAGGACGAGGGGAATACCTACGAATATGACAGTGAAGGCAACTCCCTGGACACCTGGTACTACTACGGCGAGGGCGGCAGAGCCCCCAGCGGCATCGCAACCGTAAACGGCAGGCTGTACTATTTCACTTCCAGCGGCCGGATGCAGAGAAACACCAGCTACAGCGATGAGAGCGGCGCCTACGTCGTGGATCAGAACGGCTATGTCACCAAGCTCGTTGAAGGCTGGAACCAGATGGGCGACTACTGGTACTATGTGGAGAACAACGCACCGGTCAAGAGCCAGATCAAGGAGATCGGCGGCAGCTACTACGGCTTTGACTCCAGCGGCCGGATGTATGACGATAGTTACTTCAGCATTTATGATTCGGAGGCGTACACAAGCTTTTATTACCGCGCCAAGGCGGGCGGCAAGCTCTACGTCAACGAGTGGTATAAGGACGAGGACGACTATTTCGAGAGGGACGGCGTCACCTATTTTGCCTGGTATTACTACGGCGAGGGCGGCAGAGCCCCCAGCGGCCTCGCAACGGTAAACGGCCGGCTGTACTATTTCTACTACGACGGCAAAATGGGCCGGGATACCAGCTACAGCGATGAGAGCGGATCCTACTTCGTGGATCTGAACGGCTACGTCACCAAGCTGAATGAGGGCTGGAACCAGTTTGACAGCGACTGGTACTATGTGGAGAACAATGTCCTGATTAAGAACCAGGTCAAGCAGATCGGCGGCAATTACTACGGCTTTAACTACGATGGCCGTATGTATACGGATCAGATTTTCAGCATCTATAATTCGACGGATGGCCGCTACAGCTATTACCGCGCCAAAGAAAACGGTTCCCTCTACGTCAACGAGTGGGTTCAGGATTCTTACAACGACTGGTACTACTACGGCGAGGGCGGCAAAGCCCCCAGCGGCCTCACCACCGTAAACGGCAAGCAGTATTTCTTCGACAATACCGGTAGGATGAGGATCAACGCCCTGGTCTCCGACGACAGCGGCGCCTACAAGGTGGATGAAAACGGCGTCATCACCACCCTGCCCAACGGCTGGAACAGCTTCCAGGGCGGCTACTACTATGTAGAGAACGGCCAGCTCATCAAGAGCAACGTCAAAGAGATCGGCGGCAGCTGGTACGGCTTTGACGGCGGCGGTCGGATGTACGATAATACCAGCTTCAGCATGAGCACTTCCGAAGTCGGCCGCTACGCCTACTTCCGCGCAAGATCCGGCGGCAAGCTCTACGTCAACGAGTGGATGCAGTATGGTGAATACTGGTACTACTATGGCGAGAAGGGCGCAGCTCCTAAGAGCGGGCTGCAGACCATCAACGGCAAGCAGTATCTCTTCTCCAGCAACAACGGCCGGATGGCCACGGACTGTGCCATGAACGTGGACTCCAAGCCCTACTACGCGGATCAAAACGGCAATCTCTCCATTCTCAGCAACGGCTGGAACCTGAAAAACGGCTACTACTACTATGTGGAGAATAACAGGGTAATCACCTATACCACGAAGGAGATCAGCGGCAGCCTGTATGGCTTTGACTCCGACGGACGGATGCTGGATGACCGGGCCGCCTCTACCAACAGCGGCTATTGCCGCGCCAAGGCGGGCGGCAAGCTCTACATCAATGAGTGGTATCAGGACAATGACGGCTACTGGTATTACTACGGCGAGGACGGCATGGCCCCCAGCGGCCTCACCACCGTGGGCGGCAAGCAGTATTACTTCTTCGATGAGGGTCGGATGGGTACCGACGCCGTCGTCACCGTGAACGGCGTGTCCTACATCCTCGCCTCCAACGGCGTTGCTTCCAAGGCCTCCGACGGCTGGCACCTGATTCAGGGCTACTACTATTACGTGGAGAATGGCCGCAAGGTTTACAGTACCACGAAGGAGATCGGCGGCAGCCTGTATGGCTTTGACTCCAACGGACGGATGCTGGATAACAACAATGCGTCCTGGATCAGCAACGGCTATTATCGTGCCAAGGCGGGCGGCAAGCTCTACGTCAAGGAGTGGTATCAGGACAATAACAGCGTTAACGGCGACTGGTACTACTATGGCGAGGGCGGCAAGGCCCCCGAAGGCCTCACCACCGTGGGCGGCAAGCAGTACTACTTCTACTATACCGGCCGGATGGCCGTGAAGACCGTCGTTTCCGACAATAGCGGCGTCTACTACGCAGACGGGAGCGGCGCCCTCTCCAAGCTGCAGAGCGGCTGGAATCAGAAGGACGGCTACTACTATTACGTGGAGGGCAATACCTATATTTCGGGTACCTCCAAGCTGATCAATGGCAGCTGGTACGCCTTTTACTATAACGGCCAGATGCTGAATAACAGTACGGTCTGGATCGACGGCGGCTATTACCGTGCCAAGGCGGGCGGCAAGCTCTACGTCAATGAGTGGGTAAAGATCAACGGCGACTGGTACTACTATGGCGAGGGCGGCAAGGCGCCCAGCGGCCTTGCAACCGTAAACGGCAAGCTCTACTACTTCTACGGTGACGGCATGATGTCCACGGATACGCTGCAAAACACCGATAGCGGCTTCTATGTGGTCAATGAGAGCGGCGCCGCCTCCAAGGTCCCCAACGGCTGGTTCCTGTACGGGGGCGACTATTACTACGTGGAGGACGGCATTCGGATCGCCAACCAGGTGAAGACCATCTCCGGAAGCCAGTATTACTTCGACTACGGCGGAATCATGGCAGCTGCCCGGATGGTGTACAACAATGGCACCCTCTATGCCGCGGCGGAAAACGGCAAGCTCACCAAGATCACGGCCGATGGCTTCTATCGCGTCAGCGGCGACCTCTACTACGTCTCCGGCGGCGCCCTTGCCAAGGGCTGGAAGCAGATCGGCGGCAAGTGGTATTACTTCTCCACCAACGGCAGCGCTTATACCGGCAATTGCGAAATCAGCGGCAAGTACTATTACTTCGACGGCGCCGGCGTGATGGCGGCCAACGCCTGGATCAGCAATGGCTATCAAAGGATGATGTATGCCGGCGCCAACGGCGTCCTCCTGACCGGTGAGCAGAAGCTCGGCGGCAAGTGGTATTACTTTGACGACGGTGGCTATGCTCAGACGGGCATTGTGAGATACAACGGCAACCTGTATCTCTGCGGCTCTGACGGCGCTTACATCGGGAAGGCCACCACGGCCAACGGCTGGAACGAGATCAGCGGAAGCTGGTACTATGTGGAGAACGGCAAGCTGGTTTCCGGCACCAAGACCATAAACGGCAAGGAGTATTACTTCCAGTCCAGCCTGATGATGCGCAGCTACTTTACCGGCAGCGCCTACTACGGCGCCAACGGCGTCCGCGTGATGAGCGGCTGGGCCAAGGACAACTACGGCTACCTCTATCTGAAGGACGGCAGAACGGTCACCGGTGAGCAGACCATCGACGGCAAGCAGTATTACTTCATGGGCCCTTACATGTACGTCGGCGAGATCGTGCTGAATGATACAAAGCGGGTCTACGGCGCCAACGGCGCCCTGACCTCCAGCCAGAAGATGTACGCCTCCGACTGGACGCTGGTGGAGGGCACCTGGTACTACAAGGATCAGTCCTACTCCGGCTGGGTCGGCAGCTACTATGTGCGCAACGGCGTCATGCTGGTCAACACGTTTACGCCGGACGGCTACTATGTGGGCCTCAACGGCGCCTACGTGAATACCACGGGCTGGATCGAGCTCCCGACCCCCTCTGATCGCTATGACTACGGTTCCGTCTATGCCAACGCCGGCGGAAAGCTGTCCTGTAATCAGTGGCAGCAGCTGGGCGGCAGCTGGTACTACTTCAACGGCTATTATCCCGCCAGAAGCACCATGCTGATCCTGAAGGGCATGGTCTATGGCTTCAACAGTGACGGCGTCTGCGTCAATCCCTCCGGCACGGCCGTGAAGGAGGGCTGGATGTCCATGAATCTGGGCAACGGCCACACCATGACGGTCTACATCCGCAAGGGTGTGTTCGTGACCGGCCCGCAGACCATCGGCGGCTCCGACTACTACTTCTATTCTGACGGTGAGATGATGCGGAGCGGCATCGGTGACGCCTTCTATTACGGCGCGGATGGCAGAAAGGCCAACTACACCGGCTGGACGCAGCTTCCCGACCGCAGCAGCTGGTATTACTTCGATGCGTCCCACAGGCTCGTCAGCGGAGCGGTCACCATCGACGGCAAGAGCTATTACTGCAACTACAACATGCGGACCGGCTATGTGGCCAGAAACGGTCAGTTGATGAACTACGGCTCCGACGGCGTCTTCCAGGGCGTGGAAGCGGTGCAGAACGGCTGGTTCCAGCGCAACAATAGCTGGTACTATGCGAAGGACGGCCGCCTTGCCAGCGGGCTCATGGTCATCGACGGCAAGACCTACGGCTTCAGCGCTGGACGGCTTCTGTCCAATACCACGCTCTATAGCGACAATGATGGGCGGGTCTTTATCGGCGAAGACGGCGTGCTGGTCGGCGAGGGCTGGCACCAGGACAACGAGGGCATCTGGTATTACACCAATGCCCAGGGCCGGGTGCTGACCGGTTCCCGTACGATCAACGGCAAGAGCTACTACTTCGATTACGACGGAGAGCTGCTGCAGTAAGTCCGAAACGCGCAGAATCCTTTAATCCGCACAATCTGAAAAACAGGCAGCCTTCGGGCTGCCTGTTTTTTGTGGTTTTGAGGAGGCCTTCATTTGCGGTTGCGGACAGGAGCGCCGCCCCCCGCAGGGGCGATCTGTGATCGCCCGTCATACGTGCGCTGCACCCCTCCTCGCAATGACAGAGGAGAATTGACAGACGCATCGGCTATCCAACCTGCATGTCATTGCGAGACCAGCGCGCACGCTGGTCGTGGCAATCCGTTCCTTTTCCAGAGGCACCCCGTAGGGGTGGGGGGAATGCGGGACGATCAAGGGATCGTCCCCTACGGGATTTCCTGCGTCCTTATTCCTATCCCGTAGGGGCAATCACGCGCTCCGTAGGGGCCGGCGCCCTCGACGGCCCGCCCCCGTCCCAAGCCGTAGGGGCGGCTATCAGCCGCCCGCCATGGCGGGACACCTTGCAAACGGGCGAACGAAGTTCGTCCCTACGATGTGGCAATCACGCCCCCCGCAGGGGCGATCTGTGCTCGCCCGTCATACGTGCGCTGCACCCCTCCTCGCAATGACAGAGGAGAATTGACAGACGCATCGGCTATCCAACCTGCATGTCATTGCGAGACCAGCGCGCACGCTGGTCGTGGCAATCCGTTCCTTTTCCAGAGGCACCCCGTAGGGGTGGGGGGAATGCGGGACGATCAAGGGATCGTCCCCTACGGGATTTCCTGCGTCCTTATTCCTATCCCGTAGGGGCGATCACGCGCTCCGTAGGGGCCGGCGCCCTCGACGGCCCGTGGTACCCATACCGCCCCCCGCAGGGGCGGATGCCTGCATCCGCCAGCGCTAAGAGCAGGATGTATGTGGCTGCTTCTTGCGGAGGAGCGGATTTCATGATACTATAAGATCGTTGAGAACAAAAATGACCGGGGCGGCGGGCCGCCCCTTTCAATCGGGCGGAGGTGGAGGAAGACCATGAAAAAAGCGGCGGAGCTACAGCGCGGCGCCCTGCTGGCCCTGTGCCTTCTGCTCCTTGTTCTTCTGCCCGCCCCCGTATCTGCGGGGGAGGTGGTGACGGCGGAGCCGGAGGCGGAGGAGCTGCCCCTGGAGCTGCCGGAGGAAAACCTGCTGAACGGTTATGCGCGGCAGGAGATGAACGACCTGCTTCCCGCTGTCGGCGGTCCCCGGCGCAGCGCCTCCAACGGGGAGGCGCGGTTTACCGGCGCCAACGCAGTCGTCTATCGCCTGCTTATTGAGTGGATCGCCGAGGTGGCTGCGGGGGAGCGCAGCTCCACGATCTTTACGATCCCCCTCTCCGCGCTGGGGGAGCTGCAGACCCGCTGGACGGCGGAGGAACTGGGGCTGGAGTCCCTGCTGTCAGACGGCGCCATCACCCCGGCGGCCATGGAGGCGGCGGACGCCGCCCTGGGCCTGACGCCCCGGCTCATCATCAAGGCACTGGTGTCGGATTGCCCCTATGAGCTCTACTGGTACAATAAGACCGCCTCCACCGGCATCCGCTCCTTTGGTTATTCCTCCGACGGCACCGAGATCTGGTTCCGGGGCGAGCTGGAGCTGCGCTTCCCGGTGGCTGCGGACTATCAGCTGGAGCCCTATACCGTGGACAGCTCCCTGGGCGCGACCGTGGCCGCCGCCAGGACCAACGCCCAATCCATCGTGGAGAACGCTGCCGCTTATGAGGACCGGGAGAAGCTGGACGCCTATCGGGAAGAGATCTGCCGCCTGGCCTCCTATAACTTCGACGCCCTCTCGCCCGATACGGAGTACGGCAATCCCTGGCAGCTCATCTGGGTTTTTGACGCCGATGAGACCACCCAGGTGGTCTGCGAGGGCTATGCCAAGGCCTTCCAGTATCTCTGTGAGCTGTCCGCGTTTCAAGGCGGGGTGGGGGTCTATACGGTCACCGGCCTTATGAACGGGAGCGAAGCCCACATGTGGAACATCGTTTCCATGGGGGAGGGAGAGCGGTTTCTGGCGGATCTCACCAACTGCGACAACGGCATGGCGGGCTGGCCCGATCTCCTGTTCCTGGCGGGGGCCGGGCAGGGAGATGTAGATACCGGTTACACCATCTTCTGCGGCAGCCGCACGGTGAGCTATCAATATGACGAGAATACGCGCCTTCTCTTCTCGGAGGAGGAGCTGCGCCTTGCCGACCACGCCTACGGGGTGGTTCCGGACCCCTGTGACGACGGGCATGACTATGTCCTGGATCACTGGGAGTGGTCCCAGGACCACCGGGAGGCGACGGCGGTATTGGTCTGTACGCGGAATGAGGAGCACCGGCAGGAGCTTGCCGCCGCGATCCGGGAGGAGCGCAGGGAGCCCGACTGTGAGGAGAGGGGACAGAGGACCGTCACTGCTTCGGTGGTCCTGGGGGAGACGGAGTTCAGCGAGGTCTGGAATGAGTGGCTCAATCCCCTGGGCCATGTGTACGCGTTTGAGGACTGGGAATGGGCCGAGGACCACAGCTGTGCCACAGCACGCTTTGTCTGCGGCCGCAGCGCTGACCATGTGAACCTGGTAACCGTGACCGCCGGGAGCCGGCTGGATGTAAGCCGCGGAGGGATCCTCTATACGGCGGAGCTGGAGGAGAAGGAGAGCCCGGATTTTTACGCCCACCGGACGGAAGTTCTGGAGCCCCGCACCGGCTGGGTCCGGGATGAGAATCAAAACTGGTTCTACCTGTCTTCGGAGGGACCTGCCACCGGCTGGGCGAAAATAGACGGCGCCTGGTATTACTTCAGCAGCTCCGGCGTGATGCAGCGAGGCTGGCTGAAGCTGGGGGACAATTGGTATTACCTTGGCAGCGCCATGGCCACGGGCTGGAAGCAGGTGGGCAGCAGTTGGTACTATTTCAACAGCTCCGGCGTCATGCAGACCGGCTGGATGAAGCTGGGAAACAACTGGTACTATCTCGGCAGCGCCATGGCCACCGGCTGGCAAAAGGTGGGCAGTAACTGGTATTACTTCAACAGCTCCGGTGTGATGCAGACCGGGTGGCAAAAGGTAAACAATGCCTGGTACTTCTTCGTCTCCAGCGGGGCCATGCAGACCGGCTGGGTGAAGATCGGAAGCAGCTGGTACTACTTCGGCACCGATGGCAAGATGGTGACCGGCTGGCAGACGATAAACAGCAAGACCTATTACTTCAAGACCAACGGCGCCATGGCGGCCAGCGAGTGGTGCGGCGGCTACTGGCTGAACGCGGACGGCACCTGGACCTATCCATACAAGGCAAGCTGGCATCAGAACGACAAGGGCTGGTGGTACGGCGACGCCTCCGGCTGGTATGCCAGGAACACCACCATCGTGATCGACGGCAGGAGCTACAGCTTCGATGCCAATGGGTACTGCCTCGATCCGTAACAGGTTGAAAGGCCATCCATAGAATGAGAGGGGAGTCAGACATGAAAAATGTATGGAGGAAGATGCCGGTCCTGCTCATCGGCGTCCTGCTGCTTTCGCTCCTGGGTCTGTCGGGGAGCGCCCGGGCCGATTCCGCCATCACCAGCGGACTCTGGGAGTATACGCTGGACAGCGAGGAAAACGCCACCATCAAGAAGTATAACGGTACGGCCGCCGGTGTGACCGTCCCCGCGATCCTGGACGGGCATCCGGTGACCATGATCGGCGACCGCGCCTTTGAGGGCAATTCGGAGATCAAAGAGGTGGACATCTCCAACGGGATCCAGACCATCGGCTCCTTTGCTTTCAGGTCCTGCACAGCGCTGACGGAGGTAACGATCCCGGACACCGTAACGGTCATCTGCCGCAATGCCTTTGAGAGCACGGGCCTCACCTCCCTCACCCTGCCTCCGAACCTGACGGAGCTTTGGAATGAGGTGCTGAAAAACACGCCGGGGGTCACAAGCCTGACCATCCCCGCCAGCGTGACGAAAATGTCCATCACAGGGACCTCCTCCGGTGCGCTGAGCGGCAGCTATGTGGAAGAGCTGCGGTTTGAAACGGGAAGGACAGGCATCCCGGGCTACGCGGCCAGCGGGGCGGCCCATCTTACCGATGTGGCGATCCCGGATACGGTGACCACCATCGGATCCTTTGCCTTCAGCGGCTGCGGGGAGCTGTCTGAGGTTGCGATCCCGGACAGCGTGACGGTCATCTGCCGCAATGCCTTTGAGAGCACGAGCCTTACCTCTCTCACCCTGCCCCCAAATCTGGCGGAGCTGTGGAATGAGGTGCTGAAAAATACGCCGGGGGTCACAAGCCTGACCATCCCCGCCAGTGTTACGAAAATGTCCATCACGGGTACCTCCTCCGGTGCACTGAGCGGCAGCTATGTGGAGCGGTTGAACTTTGAAACGGGGCGGACAAGCATCCCGGGCTACGCGGCCAGCGGGGCGGCCCATCTTACCGATGTGTCGATTCCGGATACGGTGACCACCATCGGCTCCTTTGCCTTCAGCGCCTGCAGGGCGCTGGAGGAGGTGACGATCCCGGACAGCGTGACGGTCATCTGCCGCAATGCCTTTGAGAGCACAGGCCTCACCTCCCTCACCCTGCCTCCGAACCTGACGGAGCTTTGGAATGAGGTGCTGAAAAATACGCCGGGGGTCACGAGCCTGACCATCCCCGCCGGCGTCACGAAAATGTCCATCACGGGTACTTCCTCCGGTGCACTGAAGGGCTGCTATGTGGAGGAGCTGACCTTTGCGTCGGGGATGACGACCATCCCGAACTACGCAGCCAGCGGGGCGACCCATCTTACCAGCGTGACGCTCCCGAATACCGTGACCGCCATCGGGAGCGACGCCTTCAGCGGCTGCAGCGCGCTTCAGGCGATCACCCTCCCCGAGGGACTGACAGGTATCGGAGGCAGTGCGTTTGCCTCCAGCGGCCTGGAGAGCGTCACCCTTCCCGCCGGATTGACGAGCCTGGGGAACAGCACGTTCTCCGGATGCAGCGCCCTGACTGAAGTGAGATTTACGGGAGCGGCGCCGGCGATCCCCGATCAAACTTTCAGCGGGATCACCGCCACGGCCTACTACCCCAGGAGCGAAAGAAGCTGGACGGACTCGATGCTTCAGAACTACGGCGGCACCATCACCTGGGAACCCTACGGGGATGCGCCTATACAGACGGGCTGGGTGAAGGAGGAAGGCGTCTGGTATTATTATAACGAGGACGGCGAGACTGTCACGGGCTGGGCGAAGGTGGACGACGCCTGGTACTATTTCAACGACGCCGGCGTGATGCAGACGGGCTGGCTGAAGCTGGGAAACAACTGGTACTATCTCGGCAGCGCCATGGCTACGGGCTGGAAGCAGGTGGGCAGCAGTTGGTACTATTTCAACAGCTCCGGCGTGATGCAGACAGGCTGGCTGAAGCTGGGGAACAATTGGTACTATCTTGGCAGCGCCATGGCCACAGGCTGGAAGCAGGTGGGCAGCACCTGGTATTACTTCGGCACCAACGGGGCCATGCAGACCGGCTGGCAGAAGGTGGGCAGCAACTGGTATTACTTCGCCTCCAGCGGGGCCATGCAGACCGGCTGGCAGAAGATCGGGAACACCTGGTACTACTTCGGCGAGAGCGGCGCCATGGTGACCGGCTGGCAAACCATTAACAGCAAGACCTACTACTTCAAGACCAACGGCGCCATGGCGGCAAGTGAGTGGTGCGGCGGCTACTGGCTGAACGCGGACGGCAGCTGGACCTATCCGTACAAAGCCACCTGGCATCAGAACGACAAGGGCTGGTGGTACGGAGATACCTCCGGCTGGTATGCCAGGAACACCACCATCGTGATCGACGGCAAGAGCTATACCTTCGACGTCAGTGGGTACATGAAATAAAGACGAAACAAGATAAGAGACCAGAGGGGCGCCCGTTTCATCGGGTACCCTTTTGTCTATGGGGACGGGGGGAAACGTGGGGCGCGGATTGCCGCGCCAACGCTGTGGCGCTCCTCGCAATGACAGAGGAGGAACGACAGCCGCAGCGGCTACCCAACCCGCATGTCATTGCGAGGAACCGGGGTCCCCGGGAAAGCCCGGAAGGCTTTTCTGGGGTGGGCGACGAGTACGCCGGGGGGTTCGGAGGGCCACAAGAGGCCCTCCGAACGATGAGGCGTCACGAGGAGCCGGGTGACGTGGCAATCCGCGCCCCAAACTTCCCTCGAAATGGATACCATACCTGTGCCGCACCCTGTAGGGGCGATCTGCGATCGCCCGCCTTTGACGGGCTGCGTTGCGAGCGGGCGAACCGTAGGGGCGCTTCACGAATCGCCCGACGTGCCCTGCAACGGAGACGCGCACCCCGCAGGAGCGGATGCCTACATCTGCCCGTATGCAGCAAAGAACGCGGGACGATGAGGGCATCGTCTTCGACCTATACCGGCTATGGCTGCGTGGCGCTGGCTATGATCTTCAGCGATGCGGCCTTTGGAGATCCATGAGGACTATGTGGTCATCGCGGAGGGCAATTACAACAGCTCGGTCCATTGGGAACGCACGCTGACGAGACAGCAGGTGGAAGCCATGTCGTACGTCATTACCCGCTATCCCTGAATAGAGGAGTCAAGGGGCGTTACGGAAACAGAAATCCCCCGGTGAAACCGCAAACAGATTGCGGCTTCACCGGGGGATTGTTTGCTGTCAGGGGTCGGTTTCGGAGATACAGCGAATGTCAGATGCCCGGCCCCAGCTTTTTGAGCACCGCCTGAAACTCCTCCGGCAGCGGCGCCTCCACCACGATCTCCTCCCCGCTGCGGGGATGGAAAAACCGCAGCCGCCGGGCGTGGAGAAACTGCCCGCTGAGGCCCAGTTCCGGCTTCTTCCGGCCATAGGTCAGATCCCCCAAGAGGGGGTGGCCCAGATAGGCCATGTGGACCCGGATCTGGTGGGTGCGGCCGGTTTCAAGTTTACATAAAATGTGCGTGTAATCTCCCCAACGCTCAAGGACCCGCCAATGGGTGACGGCGGGGCGGCTGCCCTTCTCCGTCACGGCCATTCTCTGCCGGTCTGTGGGGTGCCGCCCGATGGGGGCGTTCACCGTCCCGGTGTCCTCCTTGAGGTTGCCGATGACCACGGCCTCATATTCCCGAAAGAGGCTGTGGTCCTTCAGCTGCTCCGAGAGGCCCCGGTGGGCAAAGTCATTCTTTGCCACGATCAGAAGGCCGGAGGTGTCCTTGTCAATGCGGTGGACGATGCCGGGCCGCTGTACACCGCCGATGCCGGAAAGGCTCTCGCCGCAGTGATAGAGAAGGGCGTTCACCAGGGTGCCGTCGGGATGGCCGGGAGCGGGATGGACCACCATGCCCCGGGGCTTGTTGATCACCAGAAGGTCCGAATCCTCATAGCGGACGTCCAGAGGGATGTCCTGGGGCGTAAGCCCCGCCTCCTCCGGCTCCGCGATTTCCACCCGGTAAACCTCCCCCAGGGCGGTGCGGGCGTTCTTCTTCAGGGCTTTTCCCTCCAGGGTGACGAGGCCCGCCTCTAAGAGCCGCTGGACCCCGGAACGACTGAGGCCGGGGAGGGCCCCGGCCAGAAAAACGTCCAGGCGGAGGCCCTCCTCTGCGGGCTCCAATTCCAGGATGGTATTCATTGCTTTTCCTCCGGCGCGGGGAGAATCCCGTGGGTCGCAAGCCAGTGGTCGTTGTAGAAGAGATACAGGAGGGCGAAGAGGATGCCCCCCACCACGATGAAGCTGTCCCCCACGTTGAAGACGGGGTAGCTCATGAAGCTGAGGTCGATCATATCCACCACATAGCCCAGCTTTGCCCGGTCCAGAAGGTTCCCCGCAGCGCCGCCCAGCACCAGGGCCAGGGAGTATCTTGCCTGGGGGCAGAGCCGCCCATAGAGGAGGAAGAGACTCAGACCCAGGATGGTAATAAGGCTGATGAGGGCGAGGAGACCGGTGTGCCCGGAGAGCATGCTCCAGGCCATGCCGGTGTTCTGCACATAGGTGAGGCGGAAAAGACCGGGGATCCCCTCCGTGCTCTCCCCCAGGGCGAGGCGGTCCACAATCGCCCGCTTGCTGAGCTGGTCCAGGAGAAAGGCCGCGACGGCCACCGCGAGACAGCCCAAGGCCCCGGTGACAGAGCACCGGGGTCTCAGAGAAAGGTTTGACATCTTTTTCATAGATCCAGTTCCCGGACCACCCGGGCGCAGCGGGGGCAGAGACCCGTCTCGGGGTCTACCGCCTCATCATGGACCCAGCAGCGCAGACACTTGGGGGCCTCGCTGGCCTTGACGGCGATCTTCACGCCGGGATAGAGGTCGGAGCTGAAGCCCTCCCCCTCGCCGTATTCTACCTTGGCGGCGGAGGTGATGAACAGGGTCTTCAGATCCTGCTTCGCCTGGTCGGCGAACTTCTCCTTGTCCTGAACATAGAGGGTGACCTCGGCGTCCAGGGGCTTGCCCACGATCTTCTCGGCCCGGGCCAGCTCCAGCGCCTTCAAGACGGCGCTGCGGAGGCTGAGACTCTCGTTCCAGACCTGCTCCTCCTTCTCGGTGAAGCCGAGGCCTTCCACAGCCTTGGGCATGTCGTTCAGCATGACGTGGCGGGGGTCGTCGCCCTCCTTATGGGGCATGGCCTGCCAGATCTCATTGGCGGTGAAGGAAAGAATGGGGGCCAGGAGCCGGACCATGGCGTCCAGAATGAGATAGATGGCGGTCTGGGCGCTCTTCCGCTCGCGGCTCCGGGGAGATTCGCAGTAGAGACGGTCCTTGATGATGTCCAGGTAGAAGTTGCTCATGTCCACCACGCAGAAGTTGTGGATGGCGTGGATCACGGGATGGAACTCATAGCGCTCATAGGAGGCGATGCAGCGGGAAAGAAGCTCGTATAAGCGCTGCACGGCCCACTTGTCCAGGGGCTCCAGCTCATGGGGCTCCATGGCCGCGTTGGGATCGAAGTCCTTCAGGTTGCCCAGGATATAGCGGGCGGTGTTCCGGATCTTCAGATAGGTGTCGCTGAGCTGCTTGAACATGGCGTCGGAGACCCGCATATCCGCCCTGAAGTCGGAGCTGGCGGCCCAGAGGCGCAGGAGGTCCGCGCCGTACTTGGGGATGACCTCCTCGGGATAGACGCCGTTGCCCAGGGACTTGTGCATGGCCTTGCCCTCGCCGTCCACGGTCCAGCCATGGGTGAGGACGGCCTTGTAGGGGGCCTTGCCCCGCACGGCGACGCTGGTCAAAAGGGAGGACTGGAACCAACCGCGGTACTGATCCGCGCCCTCCAGATAGAGGTCGGCGGGCCACTGGCTCTCGTCGTCGGAGGCCAGGGAGCAGATGTGGGTGGAGCCGGAGTCGAACCAGCCGTCCAGGGTGTCGATTTCCTTGGAGAAGTGGCGCTTTCCGCACTTGGGGCAGACAAAGGAAGCGGGCAGGATGTCGTTGGCCTCCTTGCTGAACCAGGCGTTGCTGCCCTCCTTGGCGAAGAGCTCGGAGACGGCGTCAATGGTCTCGTCAGAGCAGATGATCTCGCCGCAGTCATCGCAGTAGAACACCGGGATGGGCAGGCCCCAGCGGCGCTGGCGGGAAATGCACCAGTCGGCCCGGTCGGCCAGCATGCCGATCATCCGGTCGTGGCCCCACTCGGGCATCCAGGTCACGTCGTCGCAGGCTTTGATGGCGGCCTCTTTAAAGGCGTCCACGGAGCAGAACCACTGGTCGGTGGCCCGATAGATGATGGGCTTCTTGCAGCGCCAGCAGTGGGGATACTGGTGGACGATGGTCTGGCTGGCGAGAAGGGCGCCGCAGGCGCGAAGATCCTCCAGAATGGCGCTGTTGGCCTCGTCGTACTTCAGGCCCTCATACTTGCCGGCCTCGGCATTCATATAGCCCCTGTCGTCCACGGGCACCAGCATGCCGATCTTCACGCCCTTTTGCTCATAGACGCGGCAGATGGCGTAGTCCTCCTGGCCGTGGCCGGGGGCGGTGTGCACGCAGCCGGTGCCGGCGTCCAGGGTGACGTGGTCGCCCAGGATCACGATGCTCTCCCGGTCGAAGAGGGGGTGCTTGGCCTTCATGAGCTCGCAGTCGGCGCCCCGGAACTCCTTGAGGATCTCAAGGCTTTCGATCCCGGCGGCCTCCCCCACGGAATCCATAAGCTCCCGGGCCAGAACGTAGACCTCGCCATTGGGGGCCTTGGCCAGCACATACTCCAGATTGGCATTGAGGCAGATGGCCAGGTTGCCGGGGATGGTCCAGGTGGTGGTGGTCCAGATCACGAAATAGGTGTTCTCAAGATCGGCCACGTCGGAGAAGAGGCCGTGGTCATCGGTGACACGGAACTTGACGAAGATGGACTCGCACTTATCGTCGGCGTATTCGATCTCGGCCTCGGCCAGGGCGGTCTCATCGTTGGGGCACCAATAGACGGGCTTCTTGCCCTTGTAGATGGTGCCCTTCTTGAACATCTCCCCGAAGATTTTGACCTCCTGGGCCTCAAACCTGGGGTCCATGGTGAGATAGGGGTGCTCCCAGTCGCCCAGAACGCCCAGCCGCTTGAAGGACTGCATCTGCAGGTCCACGTATTTGGCGGCGAAGTCCCGGCAGGCGGAGCGGAACTCGGGAATGCTCATGGCCTTCCGGTTCAGCTTCGACTGCTTGATGATGGCGCTCTCAATGGGCATGCCGTGGTTGTCCCAGCCGGGCACATAGGGGGCGCGGAAGCCGGACATGTTCTTGTAGCGGACGATGAAATCCTTGAGGCACTTGTTCATGGCGGTGCCCATGTGGATGTTGCCGTTGGAGAAGGGAGGGCCGTCGTGAAGGATGAAGGAGGGCTTCCCCTCATTTTTCTTCAAAATGGCGTGGTAGAGGTCCATGTCGTACCAGCTCTGAAGCATCTCAGGCTCCCGCTTGGCAAGGCCGGCCCGCATGGGGAACGCGGTTTCGGGCAGATTCAGGGTCTTGTTGTAATCCTGGGGCATAGTTTATAACTCCTTCTGCTCCCCTGGGGGAGAGTGTATTTTGCGTGCGGCCTTACGCATTTTGGCGCAAGAGCCCTTACAAGCCCCAAGGGGCGCACAGTGTACGCCCCTTGGGGGTTATTCACTTGAGCGTTTTTGCGCTTATTTGTCGAAGAGGTCGATGTCCAGATCGTCCAGGGAGAACTGGGTGTTGTCCACAGAATCCCGCACGGCGCTGCGGAACTGGGCGTCAAAGACCTTGGTCCCTTCGGTGGCGGGCGCCTCAACCTTTTCCGGCGCCTTCACCGCGGGCTCGGCAGCCGGCGTCTCCTGGGGCACAGGAGCCGGTTCGGCAGCGGGCGCGGGGGCGGGCGCGGGGGCTGCTTCCTTGACAGGCTCGTCATCCAGGGAGAAGTCCAGGGCACTGGGGGCAACGTCCACCTTCACGGGCTCGGGCTGGCGGTTCAGCCGCTCCAGCCGGGCCAGCAGCTCGGCCTGCCGGGCCAGCAGCTGCCGGGAGGAATTCAGGTATTCCGCAGTGGCGGCACGGGCCTGACGAACGCCCTCCACCTCCTGCAGGGTGCGGCGGCCGAATTCGGACTTGCGGATGTCGAACTGGCGATCCGCCTCGGCCAGAATGGCGTCGGCCTCCTTCTTGGCCTTCTCCACGATCTCAATGCTCTGGGCCTGGGCGTCGGCCACCTGCTTGTCGCTGATCTTCTGGGCGGTGAGCAGGGTGTTGCGCATGGCGTCCTCGGTGGCACGGTACTCCTTCACCTTCTCCAGAAGGGCGCGGAGGTTGGCCTTCAGGGTGACGTTCTCCTTGTGGAGGGCGGCATAATCCTCACCCAGCTCCTCAAGAAAAGCGTCCACAGCGGCCATGTCATAGCCGCCGAAGACGGCCTTGCCAAAGGTTTTCTCCTGAATATCCTGCGGTGTAAGCATAATATCTATCTCCCTATCTTATCTATAGATCTATATCTGAAAGTAAACGATAACAAAACCAATACGGCGGGAAGAGACTCAGAAATTGAGGCCCTTGTTCTCCAGCTCGTCGATGAGGTCGTCCTCACCCATCAGGTCCACATAGTAGGGGGTGATGAGGAAGGTGTTGACCGCGATCTTCTTGATCTTACCCTGCTGGGCATAGGCGGCGCCGCTCATGAAATCCAGGATGCGGCGGGCGGTCTCCCGGTTGGTCTGCTCCAGATTCAGGACCACGGTGCGCTTATCCTTCAGATGGTCCGCGATCTCGGTGACGTTCTCATAGCGCTCGGGCTTTACCAGCACCACCTGGAGCTGGGCGGTGGCATGGATATTGACCACCTTGTTGGTCTCGTTGGTGCGGTCTTCAAAGCCGCCGTAAGAGACCCGGGACTGGGCCACGGTTTTCGGGGTGGTGGGGACGCGCTCAATGGCATTGGCACTGAAATCGTCGAACTCGTCCTCATCCTCGTCATAAGGGCGGGCCAGCTTTTTCAGGTCGTTCAATATACTCATGTTCTCTTTCACACTCCTGGCTGACGGTGTCGTGGGCGGACATACCCCGCACCAATTATACATAGTAGTATTATCGTATTTTTTTCCGGCTCTGTCAACATAAAACTGAAAGAACTTGACAAAAAAACCCGGAAATTTTTGTAAATCCGGATGGGAGAGAGGCTGCAGGCACGTCAAGGGGCTGCCTCAAAACGGCTTTTTGTGTCCGTCCCGCCCCGGAGCGGCAATCTGCCGCCCGCGGGATCCATCCTCCAAATACGAACAATGTTGGGCGAAATCCGCCGGGTTTCGTCCAACATTGCTTTATTCTGCCGATTGAATTCTGCGGGAGCTGATCTATCCGCCCATGCGCAAACCCAAAGCGGCTTCATTTGCTTTAAGCTCAGTACTCCACCGGCGTGCCGAAGGGCTGGTCCAGCAGCTCCGGCTCCTTGAGAAGCTTTTTCAAAAGCCGCACGGTCCCGGCGTAGTAGAAGCCGTCGCCGATGCGCTCATCCAGCGTGAGACCGAGGCCGATGACGGGGATAACGGTGTGGCTGCCGTCCTCGTGCCACTCCGGCGCCAGGTGCTTTTTGCCGATAACGGCGAAGAAGGAGTTGGTGCCCCAGTTGTTCAGGTGGTGATAGCCGCTGCCGAGGCCGATGGAGCCCAGGTTGGTGAGGAAGATGGAGGAGTAGTTGGGGTCAGTCTTGATGAGGTCCCGGGGGACCTTGCCGTTTTTGTCCAGGCGGATCAGAATGCCCATGACGATCCGCAGGATCCAGCGGGGGAAGCGGATCAGCTTCTCCATGAAATCGGTGCTGTTGTCCTTGACGTCATCCCGGCGGGCGGTATGGATCTCCTCCATAATGGATTGGTGGAGGGAGTCCATGGTGTCGCTCTCGTCATAGCGCTTATAGGCCAGGGCCTCGGTGGAGCGGTCGGAGAACTTCTTTTTTACCACAAAGGAGACAGAGATGTGGTCCCGCTGATAGACCCGGTTGCCCGCGATGAAGCGGTTCATCCGGGGCCGCAGCACGAAGCACTTCACCATGGCCGCCATGAAAACGTGGAAATAGGTGTACTTGTCCTCGGTCAATCCCCCGTTCTTTTTGGCGAGGTAGGCGTCTATCGCCCGGATATCGATTTCCTCGGTGATGTGGGCCTCACAGTCCGCCCGGTTGGGCATGAGGTAGGTCATGATCTGGTTGAGGGCGGGCACCTCATCCCGGAGCCAATAGCCGTCAAACCGGTCGCCGCGTTTCTTTTTGCGCTGTTCCATGGAAATCCCTCCTAACAAACATACAAGGGAAGTATAGCGCATCGGGCGTCAAAAGGCAACAAAAATCCGCCGGATGTGCCCATTTTCGCCCCTTTTCGATTTGGCTTGACTAACTGCCGGGACGGGGACTATTGTAGTTTTATCCAATACAAGTATTACAAAGGAGGCTTATCATGGAAGAGAGGACCTGCCTGAACACCCTGCCCTGCGCCTGCAAGAACGTCAATTGTCCCCGTCACGGCCGCTGCTGTGAGTGCGTGGCCTTCCACCGGGATCAGAAGCACGGCTACCCCAACTGCATCAAGATGATGTTTGAGGCTGAGGCCGCCAAGGAAAACGCGTAAGCGCGTAAGAAAGAAGAACCGGAGACCCCCTTCGCCCTGCGGCGGAGGGGGTCTCTGTGGTTTATGGGCCGCGCCGCACCCAATCCCTCTGCGGGCGGGCGATCAAAGATCGCCCCTACAGGCCACAATGATGAAAACTATGCATTTATTCAGAGGATTGACACAAGGGGTACGGATTGCCACGTTGTCGCTGCGCTCCTCCCCGCAATGACATACAAGTGGGGTACCCCCTGCTGCTGTCGGTCCTCCTCTGTCATTCCGAGACCAGTCCGCAGACTGGTCGTGGGCGTAGGGATCCGCGTCCCTCGTCCCCCTTGTAAGGGCGATACGTGTTCGCCCGCCCGCAGAGGGCGCGAATTCAGCGGGCGATCAAGAAAACCCGTGACTTTTTCGCTAAATGGGTGTAGTATAGCAAAAAATCCATGTTCAGGGGGCGGTCCTATGCAAATCAACCGGCTGTTTCAGACAAAAGAGGTCACCCTCTCCTTCGAGGTGTTTCCGCCCAAGACGGACGCCGGCCTGGAGAGCGTGCTTAAGGCCACCCATAAAATCGCGGAGCTGCATCCGGATTTTATGAGCGTCACCTACGGCGCCGGGGGCGGCACCAGCCGCAGCACCGCCAAAATCGCCGCGGACCTGCAGGAGACCTACGGCACCACGGTGCTGGCCCACCTCACCTGCGTCACCGCCACGAAGGCAAAGGTGGCGGAGATGGTGGATAATTACCGGGAGCTGGGGATCCAGAACATCATGGCCCTCCGGGGGGACCTGCCCAGGGACGGCGTCCGCGGGGAGGATTACCGCTACGCCGCCGAACTCATCCGGGATATCAAGAAGCGGGCGCCGGAACTCTGCATCGGCGGGGCCTGCTATCCCGAGGGGCACGTGGAGTGCGCCCGCCCCTCGGAGGATCTGGACCACCTGAAGGCGAAGGTGGAGGCGGGCTGTGACTTCCTTACCACCCAGATGTTTTTTGACAACAACATCCTCTACAATTTCCTGTACAAGCTGGAGAAGAAGGGCATCCATGTGCCGGTCTGCGCCGGGATCATGCCCATCACCAACGCAAAACAGGTGGCCCGCTCGGTGGCCCTTTCGGGCTCCACCATCCCCCAGCGCTTCCGCACCATGGTGGACCGCTTCGGCGATGACCCGGGCAGCATGCGCCAGGCGGGGGTCATCTATGCCACAGAGCAGATCGTGGATCTCATCGCCAACGGCGTGGGGCATATCCACGTCTACTCCATGAACAAGCCCGAGGTGGCCGCGGGCATCCAGAGAAGCCTGTCGGAGATCCTGGGGGTCGGCAAATGATCCTGGAGGGGGAGAAAGGGCTGCTGGAGCGAACGCCCCGGCGGGAGATCCTGCGCTATATGGGGATTCGGAGCGGGGAGCCGGATCCGGCCCTGGGAAAAACGCTGGACCGCTGCTTTTCGGAAATGCTGTCGGCGGCGGAGCCAAGGGCAGCGGTGGAGACCGACCCTCTGGCGCTTGGGGGGGAGGATGGGCTTACCATCGGTATGGTTGCCGTTCAAAGCCGGGACCTTAGCCGGAATCTCCGGGGCTGCCGGTCGGTGTACTGGATGGCGGCCACCCTGGGCGCCGGGGCGGACCGGGTGATCCGCCGGGCGGGGGTCCTGGGCGCCGGGGAGCACCTCTGCTGTGAGGCCATCGGCTCCGCCATGGCGGAATGCTGGTGCGACTATATCAATGACCGTCTGAAAGAGAAGGCAGCGAAGGAAGGAACCCTTCTCCGGCCCCGGTTTTCCCCGGGCTACGGGGATCTGGAGCTGGGGCTGCAGCGGGCTTTTGAGGAGCGGCTGCAGATGCGGCGGCGGCTGGGCATCACCCTGACGGAGAGCCTGCTTATGGTGCCCTCCAAATCCGTGACGGCCTTCATCGGCCGCCGTTTTCCCGAAGAGGGAGGAGAATGATACCATGGCAAAAAGTTTTTTGGAGCGGCTGGGGAAGGAGTGGCTCTTTTGGGACGGGGGCATGGGCACCCTCCTGCAGGAGCAGGGCCTCAAGGGCGGCGAGAAGCCGGAGACCTGGAACCTCAGTCACCCTGACATCATCCGCGAGATCCACCGCCGCTACCTGCTGGCGGGGGCGGATATCCTCAATACCAATACCTTCGGCTTAAACCGCTTGAAGTTTCCCCGGGAGCGGGAGCTGGCTTCGGTGGCGTCCGCCGCCCTGCGCCTTGCCCGGGAAGCCCGCCGGGAGTCGGGCCGGGAGGATGCCTATATCGCCCTGGATCTGGGCCCCACGGGGAAGCTCTTGCGTCCCTTTGGGGAGCTGGACCTGGAGGAGGCGGTGACCCTCTTCGGGGAGGTGGTGCGTCTGGGGAAAGAGGAGGGGGCGGACCTCATCCTCATCGAGACCATGAGCGACAGCTATGAGTCCAAGGCCGCCGTCCTGGCCGCCCATGAGAATTCCGACCTGCCGGTGGTGGTCACCAACATCTATGACAGCCGCCATAAGCTCCTCACCGGGGGCGGGACCGAAAGCACCGTGGCCCTGCTGGAGGGGCTGGGGGTGGACGCCCTGGGGGTCAACTGCGGCCTGGGTCCCAAAGAGATGCTGCCCATTGTGAAGGAGCTGGCGGAGATCACCTCGGTGCCCCTGGTGGTGAGCCCCAACGCGGGGCTGCCCCGGGCCGAGGGAGGGAGGACGGTCTATGACGTCTCCCCGGAGGAGTTTGCCCGGGAGATGGAGAAGATCGCCGCTCTGGGGATCCAGGTGGCGGGCGGCTGCTGCGGCACCACGCCGGAGCATATCCGCAGCATGCGGGAGGCCCTGGAAAAGCTGCCCTTCCGTCCCAGGGAGAAGAAGAGGCGCACCGTGGTCTCCTCCTACGCCCGGGCGGAGGTGCTGGGGGAGAAGCCGGTGCTCATTGGGGAGCGGCTGAATCCCACGGGGAAAAAGCGGCTGCAGCAGGCCCTGCGGGAGGAAGACATGGACTACCTCTTGGGGGAGGGCTTGAAGCAGGAGAAGAGCGGCGCCGGGATCCTGGATGTGAACGTGGGCCTTCCCGGCATCGACGAGGCCGCCCTTTTGACCAGGGCCACGGAGGAGCTGCAGAGCGTGCTGGATCTGCCCCTGCAGCTGGATACTGCGGACCCGGTGGCCCTGGAGAGGGCCATGCGCCGCTATAACGGCAAGCCCATGGTCAACTCCGTCAGCGGGAAAAAGGAGAGCATGGAGACGGTGTTTCCCCTCCTAAAGCGCTATGGCGGTGTGGCGGTGGCCCTGCCCCTGACCGAGGCGGGCATTCCCGATTCCGCCCGTGGCCGGATCGAGGTGGCGAAGACCATCCTCCGGGAGGCGGAGAACTGGGGCATCGGGCCGGAGGACCTTGTGCTGGACGGCCTCACCATGACCATCTCCTCCGATCCCGGCGCGGCCATGACCACCCTGGAGACCATCCGCCTTGCCCGGGAGGAGCTGGGCCTTCACACCATTCTGGGGGTCTCCAACGTGTCCTTCGGACTCCCCCGGCGGGAGATCGTCAATGCCCATTTCCTCACCCTGGCCATGGGCCTGGGCCTCTCCGCCGCCATCATGAATCCGGGCTCCGAGGCCATGATGCAGTCCTACCGTTCCTATCTGGCTCTGACGGCAAAGGATGAAAACTGCATGGACTACATCGCCGCCTATGCGGGCACCACCGCCCCCACCGGGGGTGGCGCCGCGGCGAAAACCGTATCAGCGGCTGCCGCTGCCGGTTCCTTGAAGGAGGCGGTGGAGCGGGGGCTGAAGGATCTGGCGGTGTCGGAGACAAAGCAGCAGCTTCTTAACCGGGAGCCTTTGGAGATCATCGACGGGGAGCTGATCCCCGCCCTGGACACCGTGGGTCAGGGCTTTGAAAAGGGGACCCTGTTCCTGCCCCAGCTCCTTATGAGCGCCGAGGCGGCCAAGGCGGCCTTTGAGGTCATCAAGGGGAAGATGGCAGGCAGGGAGCGGGAAACAAAGGGCCGGATCCTGCTGGCCACGGTGAAGGGAGATATCCACGACATCGGCAAGAACATTGTGAAGGTGCTCCTGGAAAACTACGGCTATGAGATCCTGGACCTGGGGAAGGACGTGGACCCGGAGACCGTGGCGGAGACCGCGGTGCGGGAGAACATCGCCCTGGTGGGCCTCTCCGCCCTCATGACCACCACGGTGGTGAATATGGAGGCCACCATCCGCCTTTTGCGGAAGAGAAAGCCGGATACGAAGATCGTGGTGGGCGGCGCCGTCATGACAAAGGATTACGCCGAGAAGATCGGCGCCGACCGCTATGCCAGGGACGCCATGGCCACGGTTCGTTACGCGGATGAGGTTTTCGGCGCAGATACTATTTCTTAATAGAAATCCTGAATGCTGCGCGGCTTGCTTGTCGCCATACCGCGTTAGAGCCCTTGACCATATATGTCCATTATGTTCTGCGGGCTCTGCCTTGTCTGGCGCCAGGTCCGCTCGCGTATCATTTTCAATCTTTCTATCAAGAAATAGTATGAGAGCCGTGCAAAACGAAACGACAAAAGGGCTCCGCCCCATCTGATCGGATGGGACGGAGCCCTTTGTCGAGGAACAGGAGAGAAGGTTACGGATTGCCGCGTCGCCCGTTGGGCTCCTCGCAATGACATGCGAGTTGGTTAGCCGCAGCGGCTGTCGATCCTTCTCTGTCATTGCGAGACCAGTCCGCAGACTGGTCGTGGCAATCCGTACCTCCGTCCCCGCGTCCCCCGTCCCTGCAAAACGCGAGCCCACACTCCGCGCTAAGAGCCGGGCTGCGCCCGGTTGCGCAGCGGCGGGCTAAGAGCCTCGCTTCGCTCGGTTGCCCGCCCAGCACGGCGCCTGCGGGCGCTCGTCCGGATATTCGCCTGCGGGCTCATAAACGGCGTGGGTCGCGTTTTGAAAACGACGAGGACGCCGTGGGGTGAGCGGGGCTGCGGGCAGCCCTGCGAACGATGAGGCGTCACGAGGAGTAGCGGTCCATAAGCAGCCGACCGGTGCCCGCCTCCCGGCGGAAGCCCCGGAAGAAATCCCAGGCCAGCTCAGCCCAGGCCAGGGGAGGCCAGTGGGGGGCGTTTTCCACCGCCGCATAGCGGAAGGTGTGCAGACCGGTGCGGCTCCAGACATCCGCGATGTAGTGCTTGCGGCCGTAGAAATACTGGATGCCGTCCCGATCCCCGTAGAAGCCCAGGGCGGCGTGGGTCTCGGTATCCGGGTTTGTGAGATAGCCGAGGCAGGTCTCCACATCTCTCGGCTCGCAGTTTTGCAGCTCCAGCCGCAGGTTCACCCGGTTCAATGCCCAGCGGGGGATGTCCTCCCCCGGCTGGGGGGCGGGATGGATGGTGGAGGCGTTGCCGCCGGTGGCGGTCTTGGGATAGGTGGGGTCCGGTCCCATCTCGGGGCCGAAGTCCATGCCCGGCTTCACGTCGTCATACTTCCCGGGGAAGCGCTCCCTCAGGTCCTGAAGCATGGTCTTCCGGGGGTGCCACTGAAGGCGGGGAACGTGATAGTTGGGCTCGCGGCAGCCCACGATCTGAAAGAAGGGGACTGAGATCTCCTTGAAGTGTTGAAGCTCCGCCTCGGTATAGGGGACGTTCTGGAAGTCGAAGGGGCGGTACAGGTCGTTGCCTGCGGGGGCGTAGGCGGCAAAGAGTTCCGGGTGCCGGGTCACCAGGGCCCGGGCCTGATAGCCCCCCTGGGAAAAGCCGGTGACGTAGATCCGCTCCTCATCCACCGGATACGCCGCCTTTACCTTTTCCAGGATCTCCAGCACCCGATCGGCGTTGGTGTTCTGGGGATAGAGCAGCATGCAGCCGTCTCTCCCCGCCGTCTCGGCGAAGAAGTCGGAGAATTCCTCGGTTTCGATGGTGTTCATGCCGCCGTGGAAGATGAGGATCAGGGGATAGCGGGCGCCGGGCTTTTTTTCCAGCGGGCTCAGCAGCACCCAGCGGTCAAAAAAGGAATCGGCCTCGAACATCTCTTTTTTCAGCCCCAGGGAGCGATAGTAGCTGAGACACTCCTCCCCCATGGGATCGGGGGTGAAGCGGAAACGGAGATCCAGCCTCCGGGTCTGCTCCGCAGCGTAGTCGTCGCTGAGATAGCGCTCCAAGTCAAACTCCGGGTTTCCCAGGTCCATCAGGGTGTTTCGATAGATCTCAAACTGCTCCCCGGTGGCGGGGTTACTCTCTTTTTTCCAGTATTTCAAATGATCCGGTGCGTGAAGCATAGGGATCCTCCTCTCGCTTTGTGCCCGGAAAGGGCTTCCCGCCCTCCGGGATTCAATAGATGTCGTTCCGGTAGGCCAGGGGCGCGGCCACGGCCGGGGCGGGGAAGAGCCTGTCCAGCTCCTCCGCAAGCTCCGGGGTCATCCTGAACTCCAGAGCCTTCAGACTGTCCTCCAGCTGCTCTATTGTCCGGGGGCCGATGAGGGGAGCCGTGACCTGGGGCCGGGACAGGAGCCAGGCCATGCTGACCGTGGCTTCGTCGGAGCCGTAGTCCGCGCACAGGGTGTGGAAGCGCCGGAGCTGCTCCAAGCGCTGGGGCGTCATCCTTTCTGCGTATTTGCCGGAGCGCTGGCCGCTTTCCAGCTTTTTCAGCAGGCTGCCGCTGAGCATCCCGCCGTGAAGAGGGCCCCAGCACATGAGGCCCAGACCCAGCTCCTCCGTGACGGGCAGAAGCTCCACCTCCGGCAGACGGGAGACCAGGTTGTAGCGGTCCTGGAGGGCAGACAAGCCCATAAAGTGCCGCTTGTCCGCCTCCCACTGGGCCTTGACGAGCTGCCAGGCGGCGAAGTTGCTGCCGCCGATGTAGTCGAACTGCCCCCGCCGGAAGGCGGCCTCAAAGGCGCCCCAGAGCTCATCCCAGCCCGCGTGGGGGGCGGGATCGTGGAGGTAAAGAAGCTCCACGTGGTCAGTCCCCAGGCGCGTTAGGCAGCCCTCCAGATGGCGGCGGATCTTGTAGCCGGAGAGACCCATGATGTCATTGGGTCCGTCCAGGGGGTCATTCATTGCGTTGGAGATCTTGGTGGCCAGGACCACCTTCTCCCGCCGGCCGCCGCCCTGGGCAAACCATTTGCCGATGATCTCCTCGGTCCTTCCCCGGTAGCCGTTTCCCCCGAAGCCGTACATGTTGGCGGTATCGAAGAAATTGATCCCCGCGTCCAGGGCCCGGTCCATGATGCGGAAGGCCTCTTTCTCCTCCGTCGTGCCGCCGAAATTCATGGTGCCCAGGCAGAGACGGCTGACCTTCAGCCCGGTCCGGCCCATATAGGTGTATTCCATTGCTTGCTCCTTTTATTCTTCCGCCCCGGCCTGCACGTCGATGAGGATCTTCATGCTGGTCTCCCGGTTATTGTCGATGTAGTGATAGGCGTCGGCGTAATCTTTGAAGGCGAAGGTCTTGCTCATGAGGGGCTCCAGCTTGACCTTTCCCTCCTCCACAAAGCGGATGGCGTCCACATAGTCCTCATTCCGATACATCATGGTGGTGTTGAGGTCCAGCTCATGGTCGTTCAGCACCGCGAGATCCACCTTGGCCATGGCGCCGAAGACCGCCACCAGGATGATGGTGCTGCCCTTCCGGGCGTACTTGATGGCCTCATTCATGGTGATGTCGTTGCCGGCACAGTCATAGATCACGTCCGCCTTGTCGGGGCCGAAGGCCTCCACGAGGCAGTCCCCGAAGTCCTTCTCCCGGGTGTTGAAGACGAAGTCCGCGCCGCACTCTTTGGCCTTCCCAATGCGGAAATCGCTGACGTCGGTGACCATGACGCTCTCGGCGCCGCAGGCCTTCACCGCCTGGGCGGTGAGGATGCCGATGGGTCCCGCGCCGATGACGGCAACTTTGGCGCCCATGATCTCCGGGAAGCGCTTGGCCGCGTGGACCGCCACCGCCAGGGGCTCGATCATGGCGCCCTCGTCATAGCTCATGCTGTCGGGGAGCCTGGTGACCCGGAAGGAATCGGTGCAGAAGAAGCGGGAGGCGATGCCCGTGGTCTGGAAGCCCATAACCTTCAGATTCTCGCAGAGGTTATACTTGCCGTGGGTGCAGGGGTAGCACTTGCCGCAGACCACCTGGGGCTGCACCGTCACCTTGTCGCCGATTTTGAGGCCGGTGACGCCCTCCCCCAGGCCGATCACCTGGCAGGAGACCTCGTGCCCCTGGGTGACGGGATAGCTGGTGAAGGGGTGGGTGCCGTGCCAGACGTGGATGTCCGAGCCGCAGACGCCGATCTTCATGACCTTCATCAGCACCTGGCCGGGGCCGGCGGTGGGGACCTCCACCTCCCGGAACGTGATCTCGTGGGGGGCTGTCATGACCTCCTGGGTCATCATCTTCTTTTCCATCTCTTATCTCCTCCTTAAAGCTCAATGATTTTTTTCGTCTCGGGATCCCTGGCAAAGCGACGCAGGAAGGACCAGGACAGGTTTTGCTGCATGGGGGTGGTGTTGTGGGGCATGTTTTCTTCCCCCACAAAGCGCAGGTGGAAGTTGCCCTCGTTGTTCATGACGTCTACGATGTAGAGCTCGAAGCCGTCGGCCCAGATGACCTCGCCCCGGTCTCCGGGGATGCCCAGGGTGCGGATGGCCCGGTTCCCGCTCTCCCTGGTGGCGGCGATCTCCTCCGCCGTTTTCATGGGGCAGTTGGAGACGGTGAGCCGCAGCTGATAGGCCTTCGCCCGGTCTTCAAAGTTGTAAAGGGCGCCCTTTTTGCCGGGGCGGAAGCCATCCCCGTTCTGATTCATGGGGTAGAGGATGCCGAATTCCTTCATGCCGCCGAGGCAGATGAGGGGCATGTCGTGCTTTGCCGCCTCCTTGGCCCGCTCCGGTCCCATGGGGGTGATGCCGCTGTTCATGAGGCCGGGGGAGTCCCCGAAGGTGGCCACGGCGGTGATGAGCTCCGGGTGCCGGGTGGCGAACTCCAGGGAGTAGTGGCCGTTGTGACTGTGGCCCGCGATGTAGACCCGGGTCCAGTCGATCATGGGGTATTCCTTTTTTGCCTCCTCCAGAATCTCCACCAAAAGGTCGTTGTCGTCGGCATCCTCCAGAACGAAGCTTAAAAGCATGCAGGCGCCCTGGGCGGCGATGCGGAAGTATTCGAAGAAATAGCTGGTCTCGGTCACCGCCAGATGCTCGTTGGCATGGTTCACCTCCTGCATCACGATGAGAAGGGGCAGCTTTTCTTCTGGCTTCTCCAAAGCCTCCTTGGGGAGGGCGGACTTCCAGCGCCGGTTTTTCAGCACGTGGTTTTCGTAAAGAAGGCCCATCCTGTCCCACCAGGCGATGAACCGGGGGTCGTAGGCGCTGTCATAGTCATACTCCAGCACCATGCCCTCCGCCATCTTGCGGCCGGTCTCGGAGTGGATGACCCGCTGAAGGTCATAGCCCAGGCTGCTCCAGTTCTCCATGGAGACCTGGTCCCGGGTGAGGCTTACCCGGTTTTCCCATTGCCCGGTGACGTTCAGCACCGGGATCTTCGCCTCCGTCAGCCGCAGGAGGGCCTCGTCGGGGTCGGCGGGCTTGCCCGAGGCGTCCCTGTAGGTAAAGCCGGGAATCTCGCTGAGCTTTTTCCCCGCCTTCAAAACAGGGCTTACGTCCAGATAGACCTCTTTGGTGTCGCCGGGGGCGAAGACAAAGGCCTCCTGCAAAATGTTCACGTAGACCCGGTCGTAGTCCGGCTTGCCGGTGCAGATGTAGAAGACGCAGAGGTCCTGCTCTTTTGCTACGGCCTCGTTGTATTTCTCAAAGTCCCGCAGGGTCCGCATGGCCCAGTAGGGGTCTGCAATGTCCTCATTGTGCATGACGAAGAGGGTCTTCAGCTTGGTGCCGAAATCGGATAAGCTCTTCTCCGGGCACATGATGAGCCAGCATACGCCGCCCTGGGACCGCCGCTCATAGTGGACACCCTGCTTTTTCCAGGCATCCACCACCTCCGGAAGGGAGACGCAGTTGGTCTTCCGGTCGTAGCAGGGGAGGGCCATGGCCTCCGAAAGGGGCAGGGCGCCGGGCCAGGGGGCGGAATCCCTGGGCTCATGCTCGCCCATCCAGGTCACCAGGGGAAAGACCGCGCTGATCTTTTCCGTCCATTTTTCCGGGTCCCAGTAGCCTTGCTCCGGGTAGGAATAGTACTTGTTCATGTTTCTACCTCTTTCAATATCGTTCATAGAGCTTCCCGGTCTCCGGGTCTTTGGCGAAGCGCCGCAGGAAGGACCAGGCCAGGGTGCACATGGTGGGGGTCACGGTGTGGGGCATGTTCTGGCCCCGCACTACCCGCAGGTGGTTCTTTCCGTCCACGTTGGTAAAGTCCACGATGTAGTTCTCAAAGCCCGCAAGCCACAGGGTCTCAAAATGATCGCCCGGCAGGGCGGTGATCCTTTCCGCGGCGTTTCTGCTCTCAAAGGCGCCCAGGATCTCCTCATCACTGCGCATGGGGATGCGGTAGTTGCGGAAGATCTGCTTCAGCATGGGGAGCCACCGCCCCCTCTTATCCTCTTCGTCCACAGGGAAGCTTGACTCGCAGAGACCGGTGAGAGAGATGGTGGGAATGTCGTACTTCGCAATGGGATCGGTGGTGCTGTAATCCGGCAGATCGTTCATCCCCACGGGGCAGAGGCCCATGCCCATGGTGGCCATGGCGGTGACGAACTCCGGGTTCCGGTTGGCAAAGGCATAGGTGAAGTAGCCGTCGTGGCTGTGCCCTGTCACATAGAGACGGTTCAAGTCCATGGGGAATTCCCTGGCTGCGGCCTTCACCACGTCCACCGCCCGGTCGTTGGAGACGATGTCCTCCAATACGAAGTAGACCAGGATGCACTCCCCCTGGGCGGCGATGTCGATCCACTCCGCGAGGTAGCTCTGGGCTGATACGGCCAGATGCTCATTGCCGCCGTAGACCTCCTGGAAAATGAGGACCACAGGCAGCTTTTCTTCGCTCTCCAGGGCGGATTTGGGAACCGCCACCAGGTAACGCTCGCCCAGGGCGTTGTACCGGATATGATAGCGGATGCCCTTTTCCTCCATCTCCTGCAAAAAACGGGGGTCCTCCACGGTGTCATAACGGTATTCGTAGCCCATGTCCTCCACCATGCGCCTGCCCAGCTCACTGTGGATGAGCCATTCCCGGTCGAAACGGCCTTCGTTCATGATGAAGGTCATGACCAGGCCCCGTTCCAGGCTGTCGCCGTTGCCCCAGTTGCCCTTGAGGTTGAGGACCGGGACCCTGAGGGAACCGAAGGATTCCACCAGTCCGTCGGGGTCCTGCTCGTTCCCGCCCGGGTCCCTCATGCGGAATCCGGGAATATCCCGAAGTGCGGTTTTCTCCAGGGCTTTGCCCACATCCAGATAAAAGCGGTCGGTGTCCGAGGGAAAGAGCACGGAGAACTCCTGCATGATGCCGAAGTAGATCCCGGCGTAGTCCGGGACCTCGTTCACGAAGATCACCAGCATGAAATCCATGGAGGCCTTCAGCATCTCCACATACTTCTCATAGCGCTTCAGGGCACGCATGGTCCAGAGTGGGGTGCTCTCATCCTCCCGGTCAAAGACCATCAGTACCGGCAGCCGCCGCCACTCGTCAATGTTCTTCTGGGGGCAGAGGCAGATCCAGCAGCGCTCCTTGGTGCCGCCGGCGCCGCCGCCCTGGCCTGTGCAGAGGTAGTGAAGGCCTGCTTCCTTCAGCTCCTCCACCGCCTTGGGGTCGTCAATGCCGTGGGTCTTGGCGCGGAAGAGGGGATTCATCTCCCCCTCCCTGTAGGGGTAGGAGGGGACATAGTCGCTCTCTTCAATGGTGTCGTGCTCCATGATGTACTCAATGAGCTTGTGCAGGGGGGCCTTCCTGTCCGCCCACTTCTCCGTCTGCCACAGCTCTATGCCGGGATAGCTGTAATAGGGATTCACGGTGCATCCTCCTTTCCTTCAGATGTCCAGCTCCGGATACTCTTTTCGCACAAAGGCGGCAATGAGCCGATCCAGGGCGTCCTCTCCCCGGTGGGGGATGGGCTCGTCCCCCAGCTCCTGCCAGCCCAGCTCTTCTGTGGAGCTGGGCCAGTCGGGCAGCCCCTCTCCGTTGGGATCGCCGGTTTTGATGAAATTCGCCCAGTAGGCGCTCATATAGTCCGCCACATGGTAATCCACCTCCCGCCAGTTGCGGGTGACGGGGCCCACGGTTTTCATGGAGGCGAAGGTGAACCACATCTCCGTGGAGTGCCAGGCCAGGGCAATGGCGGCGTCCCGCTGGGTCCCCCGGCTGCGCTCATCGGTGGGCAGCAGGTGGGTCCAGAGGTAGGTGTAGGCGCGGCTTTTTGGGCTGCGCTTTTTGTAATTTTGGGCGAAGAGACGGTTCAGCATCACATTGCGGCTGAAGTTCATGCCCTCGTCCCCGGCGAGGCCCAGATTTGCCAGCCTGCGGGCGGTGAGGGCCGCGTTTTCATCCGTGACCTTGACAAGCTTTTCAAAGCCATATGCGTCATAGAGGGGGCCCAGCAGGTTCCGGTAGTGGGCGTAGAAGTCCCGGGCGCTGCGGATGGCCTTCACGTAGTTATTCACGGGGTACTTGCCCAGCTTCGCCTTGGAGGCGGCGAAGACCTCCGCCTCTCCCAGGTTACAGCCGTTTATAAAGTTCACGTCCTTAAGACCGTGGTCGAACATTTCCCAGAGGGTGGGATAGGGGATGAGATCCCCGTCACAGACCATGCTGCCCGGCATGATGGCCCGGGGGGCATTTCTCATGAAGACCTCAAAGGTATCCAGGGATCTCAGTTCCTCGAGGCTCATGTCCGGGTCCAGCCCCGCGTATTGCAGGTACTCCCGGCCGGCCTCCTCCGCCTCCGCCATGGTGGGAAAGCGGGTGTGCCATTTGAGGCCGGACTGATTGATGACGCCCTTCACCCGGCCCCGGGAGGCGGGGGAGGCCGCCATGACGCAGCACTTGGAGGAGCCGCCGGACTGGCCGCCCACAGTGATCCTCTCGGGATCACCGCCGAAGGCCTCGATGTTCTCATAGACGAAGTCCAGGGCACGGAACTGGTCCATAAGGCCGTAGTTGCCGCTCTTCCCGCCCTGCTCCCTGGAGAGCTGGGGCAGGGAGAGATAGCCGAAGAGGCTGAGCCGCTGCCCCACGGTGACCACCAGGATGCCCTTCTTCGCCAGCTCCCGGGGATCGAACTGGGGCTCAAAGGCAAAGCAGTTGGTGAGCCCGCCCCCGTGGAACCACAGGAAAACGGGATGCTTCTCTCCCGGCGCACCCGCCGGGGTGCAGATGTTGAGATAGAGACAGTCCTCGCTCATGGAGGGGGTTCCATTTACATAATACTCGTCCCGGTGCCGGTCCGCCAGAAAATCCTGAACCGCGGCGTCGGGGAAGGTATCGCAGACCTTCACGCCCTCCCAGGGCTCCGGCTCCTCCGGCGGCGCCCAGCGCAGCGCCCCCAACGGGGGCTTGGCGTAGGGCACGCCCCGAAAGACGGTGATGCCCTTGTACTGGCCGGTGTACTCCTCCCCGGAAATAAGGCCGTACTTCGTTTTTACCGTTCCAATGGCCATGGTTTCCTCCTTACTTATCCAGCAGCGCGGAGTTGTAGACCACGCAGCAGTTGCCGTGATAGTGCATCTTGATATCGGGATTATTGAAGGCGGAGATGTGCTTCTGAATGGCCTCCCCGGGGGGATCCCCCCAGGTCTGGCCCGCGGCGATCTCCCGGCAGGCGGCGGCAATGTTCCGGGGCACCCGCATTTTGTTGGGCCGGTTCAAGTGGGAGGAGAAGAGCACCGTGTCCTCCGGGATCTTCTTCATAAAGGCCTCCAGCATGTCGGCGTAGTCCCACATCCCCTGACGGTTCAGACCTTTCAGATGGGTGTCCACATTCATGGCGTCCCCGGTGAAGGCGATTTTGGCGCTGGGGATGTAGAAGGCGGTGTGGCCCGGCGTGTGGCCGGGGGTGTGCATGGCGATGACCTCAATGCCGCCGAGGTCGAAGACCGTGCCGTCGGGCATCTCCCGCAGGGTCTCTTTCGGGGGCATCTCGCAGAGGTTCTCTTTGGTGTACTCGTAGAACTCCTCGTTGTAGATGGCGAAGGGCTGCACGTCCTCCAGCCGCTTATCGAAGGGGAGACTGCGGTCGATGGAGGGCCAGTCGGCGGGGTGGACGTACCACTCGTCAAACTGGATGGCGCCGCCGGCGTGGTCGATGCCCACATGGGTGCAGGCCAGCAGGATCGGCCGGTCGTAAATCCCGGTCATGCAGCGGATGCAGTCGGGGAGCTTGTGGTCCACCCCGTGGCCGGAGTCGATGCAGAGGATTTTCTCGTCGCCCACAATCACCATGAAGGTGATGCGGTTGACCATGGAGGGGTTTACCGTGACGGTATAGATCCGGTCGCTCCACTTCTCGTGGCTGTAGAAATCCAGCTCCGGGCTGAGCTGGGTGGGATGGCCTCGCAGAAGGTCCCGGTTATAGACGATACAGGTGTTGTTGTAAAAATGCATCCGGATGGCCCGGTTCTGGCGGCGGGGGCGGAAGATGGTCTCCCCCGGGGGATCCCGGTCCACCTTGTCGTCGATAAGCTCCTGGCAGATCCTTACCAGATTTTTCGGGACCTCCATGGTCATGGGCAGGGGCAGGTGGGCGGGGTAGATGGTGACCTCATCGTCGCCAACTCTCTCGATGAAGTTCTCCATGGTCTTCTTGTAGCGGCGGAAGCCCTCCCGATCCAGCTTCTTGAGATGGGTGTCGGTGTTGATGGCATCGCCGGTAAAGCAATACTTCTCCTCCCGGTTCAAAAAGGCCATGGAGCCGGGGGAGTGGCCGGGGACCCCGATGGCCTCGATCTTCACGCCGCCGAGGTCGAAGATGTCCCCATCCCTGATGTCCTTGAATTCGCAGCGGTTATTTCTGAGGCCGTGCTTTTTGCAGTATTCGATGACGAGCTTGCTCTCCAGGGCGAAGTCCTCCAGATCGCTCATGCGCTGCTCATCGTTGAAGGCGAAGTTGGGAAGCCGGGGGTCGTTCTGATCCAGGTGGCTGACGTAGCGGTCCTCAAACTGAATGGCGCTGCCCGCGTGGTCGGGGTGCAGGTGGGTACAGGCCAGGATGAAAGGCTTTTCGTTGCCCACCACGCTCTCGATATAGCTGCGGAAGTTGTCGGTCATGCCGAGGCCGGCGTCGATGATCATGATCTTCTCATCCCCGATGATGCAGCCGATGGTAAAGCGGTGCACCATGGAATAGCCCTCGGTAAAGATGATGAGCCGGGGGGAGAATTGCTCATGGCTGAAAAAGTTCATATAGTTCATCCGTTGGTTCCTCCTTCATGCAGTTTGTTCATCCAGTATTCAATGACCCGGCCCTTATAACGGAATTCCCGCTTCTTGTCAAAGTCCGGATCCGGGCGGCTGCCCAGGTCGCAGGGACGCGCCAGACGGCGGATGAAGGTCACCCTGTGCTGTCCGTCGGGCAGGGGGCTGGCGGGGAAGGCGGGCAGCATGGGTTCCCCGGCGTCCTCATGGTGATATAGATATTCAAAGGCCTCCAGGTATTCGTCCACCAGCCCGGCGGGGAAAATCCCCGGCCCAGTGCAGAGGGTGTCATACCAGGGCTGCAGGGCCTTGAACTTCTTCACCATGGCAATGGAGTGCTCCAGAGAGCTGCGGCAGCGGTAGTTTTCCGCCACCATTTCGTCACCGGAAAAGAAAAGCCGGGTTTTTTTGTCCAGAAAGGCCAGGGATCCGGGGGAGTGGTCGGAGAATTTGAAGACCTCCACGTCCCTGTCCCCCAGGTGGAAGACGTAGCCCTCGTCGATGATCTCCACGGGGTAGTCGGAGGGAAAGTCCAGGCCCTCAAAGCTCCTGTTGGGGCGGCAGCGGGCGGGGTAGGCCTCCTTGGACATATAGGCTTTGTCAAACAGGTAGTTCGAGGCGGTGTGGTCAAAGTGGGCATGGGTGTTGGCGATCTCGGGCACCGGCATGCCGCAGAGCTCCTCCGCAAAGGCGCGGATGCTGCCGCAGCCGTAGCCGCCGTCGATGAGCAGGGCCCTCTCCGTGCCGGCCAGGAGGTAGGAGAAATCGCCGTCCGACAGGATCTGCCAGGTTTTTTCCGCCAGAGGCGTGGCCTTGAAGTAGGGTTCGTCCATTCTCCTGAGGGTGCCGTCGTAGTCCTCGATCACCACCTCGTGCTTTGTTGAGAAGTCGATGGGGGGCATGTTCTGATACCAGTGCATGAAAAACCTCCTTTGACCGCGGGAGAGGCTCCTGCGGATATGATACAATGATACGACATAACGATGTAAGAGGCCGAAAAAAGTGACCGCGTCTCCCTGCTCCTCGTGCGGGGCGTACCGTTCAGAGAGGGAGGGATCCCTCTCTTCACCCACACCCCGCCTCGTCGCTTTCCGGGTAGGACCCATTTCATTGGGCTCCTCCCCGGTAGGGACGGGAGTACGGATTGCCACGTCGTCGCTTCGCTCCTCCTCGCAATGACATGCGAGTGGGATGGCTGCTGCGGCTATCGTTCTTCCTCTGTCATTGCGAAGCCAGTGCGCACACTGGCTGTGGCAATCCGCATCCCCCGTCCTCCTTGTAGGGGCGAACTGTGTTCGCCCGTTGGCCGGTGACCTCTCAGAAGCGGGCGATCACAGATCGCCCCTACGCGCCGCAACGATTAAAACTCTGTATTTCGTCAGGGGATTTGTACAGGAGGGATGCGGATTGCCGCGTCGTCGCTACGCTCCTCCTCGCAATGACAGAGGAGAATCGTCAGCCGCTGCGGCTATCGTACCTGCATGTCATTGCGAGGAACCAGTGCGCACACTGGTGACGTGGCAATCCGTTCCCTTTCGTTTCCCCGTCCCAATTGTCCATTGTCAATTGTCCTCGACTCCCACCGTCCCCACAAAACGCGAGCCCAACGAAGTGGGTCGCGTTTTGAAAGCGACGTCCTCCTCACAAGCTTCGTATCGTTCGCTCCCACGTTCCGTGAGAGCTCATTCACTCCGCTGCTCGTCGTCTCCCCACAAAACCAACGGTTTTGTGGGGACCCCTTGGGCCGTGAGGGTCCAGTGACGGCCGAAATCTTTGATTTCGCTGCCGTCGCTAGGTGCCTTGTGCTGAGAGGCGGTGCATTAGCGCCGCCTCGAACGATCAGGCGTCACGAGAAATACCGTACCCCCCCGTCCCCACAAAACGCGAGCCCAACGAAGTGGGTCGCGTTTTGAAAGCGACGAGGACGCCGTGGGGTGAGCAGGGCTGCGGGCAGCCCTGCGAACGATCAGGCGTCACGAGGAGCGTATTCTTCGGTCAGCATCATGTCCACCTGGAAGACGCTGCAATCTCCGCGGTAGCGGGCGAAGCTCATTTCGATGACCTCTCCCGCCGGATTGTAGGAGATGTTTTTGAAAGAGTGGACAGGGGCGCCCCGCTCCACCCCCAGGAACTTCTGATCCGCCGGGGAGGCAGCCACCGCCTCGATCTCCCGGGTAAGACGCTCCACCCGCCGCTGGGGGTAGATGGCCAGGACGGAATAGAGCCGCTCCCGGGTGAAATCGTGGTCTAAGATGAAGGCGTAGTCCTCATAGGGCAGGTAGGTTTCGGTGTGGACGAAGGGCCGCCCGTCGGAGTAGTGGGTGCGGCTCAAAAACACGGCCTTCTTTCCCTGCCCCTCCTCGCCCCGCAGGGCAGCCAGCTTCTGGGGCATGTCCACCACCTCCAGGGCCAGCACCTGAATGCTGGGGGAGCCGCCCTGCTCGCGGATCTCGTCGTTTAAGCTGCGGTAGCGCTGCATCAGGCTCTGCCGAACCTTGGGCGGGGAAACGAAGGTGCCCTTGCCCTTGACCCGGTAAAAGCGCCCCTCCTGCACCAGCTCCAAAATGGCCTGGCGGACGGTGGTGCGGCTGATGTCGAACATTTCGCAGAGCTCGTTTTCTGTGGGGATGAGGCTCTCCGGGGGATAGGTCCCGTTTTCGATCTCGGCGACCAGCAGCTGTTTTAACTGAAAATACAGGGGGATGGGTACGGATTTGTCTATTTTCTTGTCCTGAAGCATTACGTATCTCCTCCTTCCTTGAGGCCCAGGTTATTTCTGTTGAAGCGGATGCGGATCCCGCCCCGGAGATACACGTCAATGTCGGTGTGAAGGGTGGGACTCATGACAGTCTCCGTCACGGCGCCTCCCATCACATCCTCCAGGGCGGCAATGGCCTCGGGAAAGACCCAGGGCTCCAGGGGCTGTCCCGCGGGGCGGTAGTCGGAGTGGCCGTTGAAGATCCGACTGTGGTCAAAGTCCATCTTTCCCAGGCGCCGCAGGGCCTCCAGCCCCTCCCGGACCGTGACCACAGGTTCGATGCCGCCGGCGGGAGCGATGCCCATGCCGATGTTGCAGTTTACGGCGTCCCCCGCGAAGAGGGTATGGGTAAGGTCATCAATGAGGACCATGGAGCCCACGGAGTGGCCGGGGACCAGATGGGCGGTCAGCTTTCGCCCGCCCAGGTCGAAGACCTGGCCGTCCCGAAGGGTCAGCATTTCCGGCTCATCCTCGGGCCGGAAAAGGGGAAGATCCGCCTCGGTCCAGGGATAGTTCCGGTCCGGATGGGTTTTCCGGGTGTTCCGGGCGAACTGCAGACGGCTTTCCATGGAGGTGCGGGGCCTCAGCATGGGGCCGATGGCCTGATCCTCCCTGCTCATCCATACCCGGTCAAAGAGAGGCGCGCCGCCCACGTGGTCCCGGTGGTTGTGGGTGAGGAAGACCTCATAGGGCGTTGTGATCCGCTCTTCCGCAAAGGCTCGCAGATCCCCGATGCCGATGCCGGTATCGATGAGAAGGGCCCGCTCCCTTCCCTGGACAAGGAAGATGGAGGCGCCGTCGAATTCATTGATCTCCCAGAGACCGGGGCCGATGGGGTAAATGGGATATTCCATGGGAAAAGCCTTCCTCCCTGCCGATTGATACAAAAGCTGAATTATGACCGAATGTAATTACATTGTATCTCCCGCCAAGTGCCCTGTCAACGATCAATTGCGCCATTTGCAAAAGAATTTGGGACCGCCTGCCGTTCTGTGACCGGGGCACACCCACAGCCTTACAACCCGGAAAGCTTTTTCTTGACAATTTATTATTCTTGTGCGAGAATAAAAGACGCTCCGGATGGAGCAAGCCTGTGATGGAGGAGAAATCATCCAATAGAGGATAAAGGAAGGAAAGAAAATGAAAAAGACAGTGGCATTGCTTCTGGCGGTGATCCTGGTCCTGGCGCTGGGCGCCGGCTGCGCCGCCAAGCCTCAGGAGGCGGAAGAGGTGGAGCTCATCGTCTTCGCCGCGGCCTCCATGAAGGAGACCATGGAGGAGATCGCCGAAAAGTACAAAGAGGTGGCCCCCAACGTGACCCTGGTGTATAATTTTGACTCCTCCGGCACGCTGAAGACCCAGATCCAGGAGGGCGCCGACTGCGACCTCTTCATCTCCGCGGCCCCCAAGCAGATGAACCAGCTGGATTCCTCCAAGGATGCCGAGGGCGGCAACCCCGACGGCCTGGATTTCGTGCTCCAGGGCACCCGCGTGAACCTTCTGGAGAACAAGGTGGCCCTGGCGGTTCCCGAGGGAAATCCCGGGAACATCAATTCCTATGAGGACCTGAAGGCCGGCCTGGAGGCGGGCACCCTGCTCCTGGCCATGGGCAACTCCGACGTGCCCGTGGGGCAGTACACCCAGAAGATCCTTACTTACTTCGGCCTGAATGAGGAAGCGCTTGCCAACGCGGGCTGCATCACCTACGGCAGCAACGTGAAGGAGGTCACCGCCCAGGTTTCCGAGGCCACCGTGGACTGCGGCATCATCTACGGCACCGACGCCTACTCCGCCAAGCTCACCGTGGTGGATACCGCTACCGCCGAGATGTGCGGCCAGGTCATCTACCCCGCCGCCGTGCTGAACACTACAAAGCATGAGGCTGAGGCCAAGGCCTTCCTGGAGTATCTCCAGGGCGAGGAGGCTTCCGCCGTCTTTTCCTCCGTGGGCTTCACGCCCCTGGGCTGAAGCGGCAGCATCTATACGACCCGGGATTCGGGCGGGGCGCTTTGCCCCTGCCCGGGTCCCGCGCTTTGCGTTTTTTAAGGTTTCATTTGGCAGGTGATTTTGTGGATTGGTTTCCCTTCTTAAACTCCCTTCGCATCGCGGGAATCAGTACCTTTGCGGTGTTTTTTCTCGGCATTTTTGCCGCCTACTATATCGCGCGTCTTCCCCGGGTGCTGAAAGGCGTCCTGGACGTGTTCCTGACCCTTCCTCTGGTGCTGCCTCCCACGGTGGTGGGCTATCTTCTCCTGCGTGTTCTGGGGCCGAAGCGGCTGATCGGATCCTGGGTGCTGGCCACCTTCGGACTGAAGATGACCATGACCTGGTGGTCGGCCATCTTCGCCACCACGGTGGTGATCTTCCCCCTGATGTACCGCACCGCCCGGGGGGCCTTTGAGGCCTTTGACGAGACCCTGGCCTGGTCCGGGAAGACCCTGGGCATGTCGAATTCCGCCATCTTCTGGCGGATCCGGATGCCCGCCTGCCGCCAGGGGATCCTGGCGGGAACGGTGCTGGCCTTCGCCCGGGCCCTGGGGGAGTACGGGGCCACCAGTATGCTGGCGGGCTACACCCCGGGGCGCACCGCCACCATCTCCACCACGGTCTACCAGCTCTGGCGGACCAACGACGACAGGGGGGCCATGACCTGGGTGCTGATCAATATCGGGATCTCCGCCCTGGTGCTGCTGGCGGTGAACCTTCTGGAAAAGAAGCAGCGGGATACGGAAAGGGGCGTGGCCTGATGGGGCTTTTTGTGGATATCGAAAAGCGCCTGGGCGCCTTTCGGCTCCGGGTCCGGTTTGAGGCGGAGGAGGGGGTCACCGCCCTTCTGGGCGCCTCCGGCTGCGGCAAGAGCATGACCTTAAAGTGCATCGCCGGGATCGAGAAGCCGGACCGGGGAAAAATCATCCTGGACGGGGTGACCCTCTTCGATTCGGAAAAGCATCTCTCCGTAAAGCCTCAGGAGCGGCGGGTGGGCTACCTTTTTCAGCAGTACGCCCTTTTCCCCACCATGACGGTGGAGGAGAATGTGCGCTGCGGTGTGCGGGAGAGAAAGGACCGCCGGGAGCGGGCGGCGGAAATGATTGAACGTATGGGCCTCCATGGCCTGGAGAAGCGGACCCCCCGGCAGCTCTCCGGCGGGCAGCAGCAGCGGGTGGCCCTGGCCAGGATCCTGGTCAACGATCCGGAGCTGCTTTTGCTGGATGAGCCCTTTTCCGCCCTGGACAGCCACCTGCGCTTCCGTATGGAGGGGGAGCTGAGGCAGCTTTTGCGGGAGTTTCGGAAGCCGGTGCTGATGGTCTCCCATGACCGGGAGGAGGTCTATCGCCTCTCTCAGCGGGTCATCGTCCTGCATGACGGGTCGGTGGAGACCCAGGGCACCCGGGAGGAGGTCTACCGCGCCCCCGGCACCCCTGCGGGCGCCCTTTTGACGGGCTGCCGCAACGTCTCCCCGGTGGAGCTGCGGGAGGATGGGCTGCTCTATGCCCGGGACTGGGGGATCCCTCTCCGCCTGGAGGGCGGCCATCACGACGTCGGCGCCGTGGGCATCCCCATGGAGGCTTTGCGCCCCGGCCCGGGGGAGAACGAGACCCGCTGCCGGGTGCTGGAGGTGCTGGAGAACCCCTGTTCCCTGGTCCTGTTCCTGCGGCCCCTGACAGCGCCGGAGGACAGCACGCCCCTTGTGATGGAGCTTCCCAAAGGGGAGTGGGCCGCTATAGCGGCGGAGGAGCTGACGGTATCCCTGCCGGACGCGGCCATCCTGCGGCTGAAGGGTGAGGCGTGACACAGAGAGGCATGCTATACGTCCCTACGGCGAAAACGATGCCCCGTGCCGTAGGGGCGGCTATCAGCCGCCCGCTCCCTTCGTCCGCCTCTGGCGCCGCATTGACGGCAGCCCCCGGGATGATGTATAATCCATACAAGTATGAGATATATTCCGCCGGTGAGTCCCGCCGGCGGCAAAGGAGACAATATGAAAAAGGTCAAGGTACAGGACGCGGTGGGAATGACCCTCTGCCATGATATCACCGCCATGCGCGACGGCTTCAAGGGCGCGGCCTTCAAGCGGGGCCACGTCATCCGGGAGGAGGACGTGGAGGCCCTTCTGGATCTGGGCAAGCGCACCGTGTTCATCTGGGAGGAGAACGCCGGGGAGCTCCATGAGGAGGACTGTGCCCTCCGGATGGCGGCCATGGCCCCGGTGGAGGGCGCCCATTACACCGGCCCCTCCGAGGGAAAGGTGCTGCTGATGGCGGACATCCGGGGCATGTTCCGGGTGGATACGGAGCTTCTTCGGGAGATCAACAGCATCGGCGACATCACCATCTCCACCCTGCCGGATCACTACCCCGTGGAGCCGGGGGCCCGCATGGCCTCCATGCGCATCGTGCCCCTTGTCACCAAGGAGAGCCGGATCGAAAGGGCCGAGGCCCTCTGCCGGGATCGGAAGCTTCTGGACCTGCGGCCCTACGGGCCCCGGAAGGCGGGCGTCATCGTCACGGGCTCGGAGATCTATACCGGCCGCATCAAGGATAAGTTTGAGCCGGTGGTCCGGGCAAAGCTGGCCAAATATCCCGGGGAGATCCTGGGCGTCACCATCTGCGACGACGATCTGGAGATGATCGGGGAGGCTGCCCGGCGCTTTTTGGAAATGGGCGCGGACTTCCTCATTTTCACCGGCGGCATGTCGGTGGACCCGGACGATCTGACCCCCACCGCGGTCCGCGGCCTGGGTGCGGAGATCATCACCCACGGCGTCCCCTCCCAGCCGGGGAACATGACCCTGGTGGCCTATCTGGGAGAAATCCCCATCCTGGGGGTGCCGGGCGCCGCCATCAGCATGCCCACCACCATGTTTGACGTGCTGCTGCCCCAGATCTATGCCGGGGATAAGCTCACCAAGGCCGATCTCATCCGCCTGGGGGACGGCGGCCTCTGCCAGACCTGCAAGGTCTGCCACTTCCCCAACTGCACCTTCGGAAGGTATTGACGCCATGAAGGACGGATTCGGGCGGGAGATCCGCTACCTCCGCATCTCCGTGACAGAGCTCTGCAACCTGCGCTGCCGCTACTGCATGCCGGAGGAGGGGGTCGAAAAACGCTGCCATGAGGAGATGCTGACGGAGGAGGAGACGGTTTCCGCCGCGAGGGCCGCCGTGTCTCTGGGGGTGGACAAGATACGTATCACCGGCGGCGAGCCCCTGGTGAAAAAGAACATCATCTCCCTCTGTGAGAAGATCGGGGCCATCGACGGACTCCGGGAGCTCTGTATCACCACCAACGGCACCCTGCTGCCCCGGCTGGCAGAGCCGCTGCGTAAGGCGGGGGTGAAGCGGGTGAATCTGAGCCTGGATACCCTGGATGCGGAAAAATACGCTTATATTACCCGCCGGGGTACGCTGGACCTGGCCCTCAAAGGTCTGGAGGCGGCTCTGGAGGCGGGCTTTGACAAGGTGAAAATCAACGCCGTCCTTATCGGCGGCTTCAACGACGATGAGGTTCCCGCCCTGGCGGAGCTGACAAGGCGCTATCCCGTGGATGTGCGCTTTATCGAGCTTATGCCCATGGAGGGGAACCGGGACTTCGGCCCGGATGCCTTCATTCCCTATACCAGGGTGCTGGAGGCCCTGCCCGAGGCGGAGCCTTTGGGGAAGGAGGGCGGCGTGGCCAAGCTCTATCGGCTGCCCGGCGCCCTGGGCAGCATCGGCCTCATCAGTCCCCTGGGGGATCACTTCTGCGGTACCTGTGACCGGCTGCGCCTTCTGGCGGACGGCAAGCTGAAGCCCTGCCTCCACGCCCCGGCGGAGTACAGCATCAAGGGCATGACGGAGGAGAAGATGCGGGAGACCATGGCCTCCGTTATTCTGAAAAAGCCCCGCTGGCACGGGGTGCTGAACTATGAAAACCGCAGCGGCGCTGGCCGGACCATGAACGAGATCGGAGGCTGAGATGGAGAAGGATTTCACCCATTTTGACGACCGGGGCAAGGCCCGGATGGTGGACGTGGGGGAGAAAACGCCCACCCACCGCACGGCAACGGCAGCAGCCCGGGTGCTGGTAAGCCCCGAGACCTTCGCCCTCATCCAATCCGGCGGCATGAAGAAGGGCGACGTGCTTACCGTGGCCCAGATCGCCGGGATCATGGGGGCCAAGAGGACCCCGGACCTCATCCCCATGTGCCACCCCATCCAGCTGGAGGGGGTGGAGCTGCGGCTCAGCCTGGATGCGGAAAAGAGCAGCGTGGAGATTCTGGCGACGGTCCGCTGCGGGGGCAAGACCGGGGTGGAGATGGAGGCGCTGACGGCGGCTTCCGTGGCCGCCCTGACGGTATATGACATGTGCAAGGCTGTGGAGCGGGGCATGGTGATCACGGATATCCGGCTTCTTCAGAAGTCCGGCGGCGTCCACGGCGATTATGTGAGAGAGGAAGCATGAGATGGAAAACGTTTTTAGAGCGCTGATGGAGCGGGTGGACCGGGGCGAGGCCGCCGCGGTGGAGACCCGCATTTTAAAGCCCGCGGGGATCCTGGGGGTGGATCTTATCCGCTCCTTGGGTGAGGTGCGCCCCGTTCCCGGCACCAAGGGCCGGGCGGTGGCAAAGCCCGTGCTGAAGGCGGAGGGGGATGCCCTCCTCCTCTCCGAGCCGGTGCTGCCCCAGGAGCGGCTCATCGTCCTGGGGGGCGGCCATATCGCCCTGCCCGTGGTTCAGATGGCGGCCCTCTGCGGCTTTCAGATCACGGTGGTGGATGACCGCCCCGCCTTCGCAAGTTTTGAGCGCTTTCCCCAGGCGGCGGAGGTCCGGTGCGAGCCCTTTGAGGACGCCATCCGTGCCCTGGAGATCACGCCCTATGATTTCGTGGTGGTGATCACCCGGGGACACAGCCACGACGCGGACTGCCTTCGCGCCCTGCTGCCCGGCCCCTTCCCGGCCTATCTCGGCATGATCGGCTCCAGGCGGCGGACCACCGGGCTCCTTGCCCTCTTGAAGGAGGAGGGCTTCGATGGGGAGAAGCTGGGAAAGATCTGCACCCCCATCGGCCTGAAGATCGGGGCTGTGACCCCGGCGGAGATCGCCGTCTCCATTCTGTCGGAGATCATCGCCTATCGGCGGCTGCCGGAGTACGGCGATGTGAGCCGCAGCATGAACGGCTCCGACGCGGAGATCGACACCCTGCGCCATCTGGCCTTTGACAAGGGGCAGCGGGCGGCGGTGACCATCATCGAGACAAAGGGCTCCACACCCCGCAAGGCCGGGGCCAAAATGCTGGTGGATCCCCTGGGGAACATCACCGGCAGCATCGGCGGCGGCTGCGGCGAGGCCGAGGTCATGCAGGATGCCATCCGCATCATCGGCACGGGCCGCTATCTCATCCGCACGGTGGATCTCACGGACGAGGTGGCCGAGGAGGACGGCATGGTCTGCGGCGGCACCATGCAGGTGCTCATCGAGGACGCCGGCGAGGCGTAAAACAAGAGGCTTTTTCAAAATCCGGTAAAAAACGGCGCGGGAGGCCCTGAGCTTCCCGCGCGATGCAAAGCTGTATTCAGCGTAAACTCCCGCCGATCATGCGGTTGGATGCAAAATGCGTTCCTTCCGCGGCATCGCCGGGAGTTTTTGATTTGTTCGTCGCCTAAAAGGGCGTGTTGCAAAAAGGAAAACAGGACGCGCAAGCGCTGCTTTTTCGTAGGGGA
>CAMNAO010000007.1 GCA_946531435.1 uncultured Clostridia bacterium | reverse complement strand
TCCTCTTCCTTAGGTCTTTTTCTTCTTGCTCTACCCCAACTATTGACATAGAGCCGTTTTTGTATAAAGTCAGGGAGTTGGCACAGGGGGATACGGATTGCCGCAATCGTCACACAAAAACGCACCACGATAATCAGAACGACTCCCTTTTTACCGGCAGAAGATCACAGGAGCCCCGTAGGGAGGTGTCCCCTGACACCTCCGCCTATTAGGCTGGCGCTCCCCTGTCACGGAGCGATGTGGGCATCGCTCCCTACAACTTCGGGCGATCACAGATCGTCCCTACGGAGTGTGGAAGCCTCTTTTCAGTATCCGTAATTCTTTCGTGACAATGACAGAGGGAATTCGTTCATCTCAGCGGCTATCTCACTCGCATGTCATTGCGAGGAGCCCAACGGGCGACGTGGCAATCCGTACCCTTCAACCCCAAGGTCCCGTTTCCCTTTCCCTGTCAAATAGCGCAAAGAATCTTCCATAGAAAGCCTTGACACAGGTCTTTATGGTTTTTATAATTTTATATAAGGTATTCAAAAAAGCGGCACAGTATATCCCACAGATGCTGTGCAGTTTTTATTATGTCAGTGTCGGCCCCCACCGGGGCAGGCCGAGCCGGAAAGGACGGAAGGAACATGAGGAAGCTGGGAAAACGACTTGCGGCCATGCTGCTGGCGCTGCTGCTCTGCTGCGGCACACTCCCCGTCTCTGCGCTGGCGGCGGAGGAGGATGCTGTGGAAGCGGAAACCCCTACTGAGGCAGCGGTGCCTTTGGAGACGGAAGCATCCGAAGCGCCGGAGGAGCCCGCCGTGACAGAACAGGCAGAGGAGCCTGTCCCTGCGGAGGAAGGGGCCACAGAGCAGCCGGAACCGCTTGCCTCCCCTGAAAGGGGAGGTGCCCAAAGGGCGGAGGGGTCAGAATCTGCGGAAGAAGCCGCCCCGGAGCTAGAAGAATCCACAGCGGAGCCGGAGGAGTCCACCGAGACGGAAAAGCTGCCGGAGCCCGAAGCGGCAGCGGGGGAGCCTGCGGAGCAAGAGCAGGCGGAGGACCCCATCCCTGCGGAGGAAGCGGGCAAAGAGGACGAACTCTCCCTCCCTGCTATGCAGGCCGATACCAGCGGCACCTGCGGTGCAGAGGGCGACAATCTGACCTGGACCCTGGACAGCAAAGGCACCCTCACCATCTCCGGCGAGGGGGCGATGGCGGATTATACCCAGGATACCATGCCGTGGTATCCTGTGAAGTCATGGATCCGCACCGTTGTCATTGGGTCCGGCGTGACCAGCCTCGGGAATTCGGCGATCAATGGCATCTACAATCTTACGAGCGTCACGATCCCGGATAGCGTGACGAGTATCGGGAACTCTGCGTTCTCTTACTGCTACAGTCTTACGGGCATCACGCTCCCTGCGGGCTTGACGAGCATTGAGGACTATGTGTTCGCCGGATGCAGCGGGCTTCAGAGCATCACGATCCCGGAGAGCGTGGCGAGCATCGGGTATGGGGCGTTCTCTTACTGCACCGGACTGACAAGCATTACGATCCCTGCGGGTGCGAAAAGCATTGGACACTATGCGTTCCAGAACTGCAGCGGGCTTACGAGCATCACGATCCAGGACGGCGTGACAAGCATCGGGCAACATTCGTTCCAGAATTGCAGCGGGCTTACAAGCATCACGATCCCGGCGAGTTTGACGAGCATCGGGTATATCGGTGTAGATGTGTTCGATGGCTGCAGCGGACTGAAAACGGCGGGACCCATCGGCGGCGGTTATAACTACGAATTTGGTTGGACGGCGGAAATTCCTTCATGTGCTTTTTCCGGCTGCAGCGGACTGACGAGAGTGACCTTCCCGGAGGGTGTGACAAGCATCGGGGGCTATGCGTTTATTCGCTGCAACGGGCTTGCGAGTGTGACGATCCCTGCAAGCGTGACGAGCATTGGGACTTTCGCTTTTTACGGCTGCAGCAGTCTGAAAACGGCGGGACCCGTCGGCGGCGGCTATGACCTTGAATATCCGTGGACCGATGCGATTCCTGCAAATGCGTTCGCTGGCTGCAACGGGCTTCAGAGTGTGACGATCCCTGCAAGCGTGACGAGCATCGGGTATGAGGCGTTCTGGGAGTGCAGCGGTCTCGAGGCCGTAAACTTCCTTGGTTCCGCCCCCGTCAATGGAGGAAACTGCTTCCAGAACGTTACGGCCACGGCGTATTACCCCGCAAACGACGCGACCTGGACCGAGGAAGTGCGCCAGGGCTTTGGTGAAGGGCTGACCTGGGTGGCTGTGGAGCCTGTGACGCCCACTATCGTGGCCAGCGGCACCTGCGGTGCAGAGGGCGACAATCTGACCTGGACCCTGGACGACGAGGGGACGCTCACCATCAGTGGCGAAGGGGCGATGGCTTCTTCCCCGTGGGAGGATGTGCATGCTTCGGATATCCTGTCCATAGCTCTCCCGGATGGATTATCCAGCATTAAGAGCATGGCTTTCTATGGCTGCAGCGGCCTGACTACAGTTACGATCCCTGCAGGCGTTTCCTACATAGGACCTCTTGCGTTTATGGGCTGCAGCAATCTCACCGAATTCAACGTAGCTGCAGAAAACTCCTCTTTCAGTTCGCAGGATGGGGTCGTTTTCAACAAAGAAGGGACAGAACTGATCCTGTGCCCTGCTGGGAAAAATGGAGAGTATTCGATTCCGACCGGCACGACCAGTATTGGGGGCGGCGCATTTCAAGGATGCAATATGCTCAACAGCGTGATCATACCTGAGAGTGTGATCAGTATTGGCTCAGGCGCATTCATGAGCTGCGACAATCTGACCTCAGTAACGCTCCCCACCAGTGTGACCAGCATAGGGAGGGATGCCTTCTCAATGTGTGAAAGCTTGACTGCCATTACGATTCCTAATGGTGTGCAGCGGATCGGAGACAGCACTTTTGAGAATTGCATCAGCTTGTCCAGCATCGTTATACCTGCCGGTGTAAGCAGCCTTGGACACTGTGCTTTCGGTTATTGCACCGGGCTTACAAGGATAACCTTCCTGGGCTCTGCTCCGGAAGTCTTCCCTGACGCGATGCGGGCCCCCGGCGACTGCTACGCTTTCCTGTCCGTCCAGGCAACGGCTTATTATCCCTGTAACGACGACTCCTGGACAGAGGATGTCCGCCAGAACTACGGCGGCACCCTTACCTGGGTGGCTGTGGAGGAGCCCCTTGAGGGCTGGCAGAAGATCGACGGCGTTTGGTATTACTACGAAAACGGCGAGACTGTCACAGGCTGGAACCAGGTGGACGGCGCCCGGTATTACTTCAACGAATCCGGCGTGATGCAGACCGGTTGGCTGAAGCTGGGGGACAGCTGGTACTACCTGGGCAGCGCCATGGTCACGGGCTGGAAGCAGGTGGGCAGCGCCTGGTACTATTTCAGTGATTCCGGCGTGATGCAGACGGGCTGGCAAAAGATCAATGGGACCTGGTACTACCTGGGCAGCGCCATGGTCACTGGCTGGCAGAAGATCAACAATGTGTGGTACTGGTTTGCCTCCAACGGGGCCATGCAGACCGGCTGGCAAAAGATCAACGGGACCTGGTACTATCTGGGCACCAACGGAGCCATGGTGACAGGCTGGGCCAAAGTGGGGAGCGCTTGGTATTACTTCAATGCTTCTGGCGCGATGCTGACCGGGTGGCAGACGATTAATGGGAAGACCTACTTCTTCAAGTCCTCCGGCGCCATGGCGGCCGGCGAGTGGTGCGGCGGCTATTGGCTGAACGCGGACGGCACCTGGACCTACAAGTATCAGGCGACCTGGCACCAGAATGACAAGGGCTGGTGGTACGGCGATACCTCCGGCTGGTACGCCAAGAACACCACCATCGTGATCGACGGCAAGAGCTACACCTTCGACGCCAATGGATATATGCAATAAAAGCTTGAAATAAGATAAGAGACAACAGGGGCGTCCGACGAAACGGACGCCCCTGTTTTTGTCTGCGAGGGGTATTGTGCACCCCGTAGGGGCGGATCCCCTGATCCGCCTGCGACGGGGACGGCGGCGCTCATCCATACACCTCAAACGGGACGTCCGGGGGCCGTCCCCTACAACGGGGATAGGGCCGCGGCATCCTCTGTAGGGGCCGGCGCCCTCGACGGCCCGCCTTTGACGAGGTGCGATGCAAACGGGCGAACACAGTTCGCCCCTACGATGGGGACGGGAGACGCGGATTGCCACAGCCAGTGTGCGCACTGGCTTCGCAATGACAGAGTAGAATTGATAGCCGCAGCTACTACCTTGCCTGCATGTCATTACGATGGAGCATGAGACACTCAGCAGCCCGTAGGGGTGGATCCCCTGATCCGCCTGCGATGGGGACGGCGGCGCTCATCCATACAGCTCAAACGGGACGTCCGGGGGCCGTCCCCTACAACGGGGATAGGGCCGCGGCATCCTCTGTAGGGGCCGGCGCCCTCGACGGCCCGCCTTTGACGGGGTGCGATGCAAACGGGCGAACACAGTTCGCCCCTACGATGGGGACGGGGGACGCGGATTGCCACAGCCAGTGTGCGCACTGGCTTCGCAATGACAGAGGAGCATTGACAGCCGCAGCTACTACCTTGCCTGCATGTCATTACGATGGAGCATGAGACTCTTCGCGCCCTGTAGGGGCGATCTTCGATCGCCCGCCTTTGACGAGGTGCGTTGTGAGCGGGCGAACACGCATCGCCCCTACGATGGGACGGGGGGCGCGGATTGCCACAGCCAGTGTGCGCACTGGCTTCGCAATGACAGAGGAGAATCGACAGCCGCAGCGACTACCCTGCCTGCATGTCATTGCGATGGAGCATGAGACTCTTCGCGCCCTGTAGGGGCGATCTTCGATCGCCCGCCTTTGACGGGGTGCGATGTGAGCGGGCGAACGAAGTTCGCCCCTACGATGGGGACGGGGACGCGGATTGCCACAGCCAGTGTGCGCACTGGCTTCGCAATGACAGAGGAGAATTGATAGCCGCAGCGGCTCCCCTGTCTGCATGTCATTGCGATGGAGCATGAGACTCTTCGCGCCCTGTAGGGGCGCCCTCGATCGCCCGCCTTTGACGGGGTGCGATGCAAACGGGCGAACACAGTTCGCCCCTACGATGGGGACGGGGGCGCGGCATCCCTTGTCGGGGACAGCCCCCGGACCTCCCGTCATGACAGGCTCCCGCCAGGCTGCCTTTCGTTTGCGAGGAAGCAGCCCAGGGGCTGGGGAATGCAATATGCTATCGTTCCATTCCCTTGAGGCACCAGAGGAAGCCACGGGCGCAGCGTTTTTCCGAATCCATAAAATGGTTGCCGGGGTTCCATTCCAGGGTGGTATTCTCCGTTCCCATGCTCTTTTGAAGCAGCGCTGCGGTCTCCCGGATATTCTCTCCCACCCCGGACATCACCGCATTCTTCGTCTTTTCCTCCCGGTCGCCAAGGCTCAGATAGATCCTTCCGGCCTTGGGCTCCCTCTCCCGGATATACTCGATCCATCCGGGGAACCACACGGAGGGAGAGGCGGCACAAACAGCGGAAAACGCAGCCGTCTCAAATCCGCCCCAGATAGCAAAGAGCGCCGCCAGGGAATAGCCGCCCAGGATCACCGGCAGGGACGGGTCCCAATCGAAGCGGGAAAAGAGGGCCGGGAGCAGCCGCTCCGTCAGCCAGCATAAGGTCTCTTCCCCTTTGCCGCCGAAGTCCCTTCCCCGAAAGGCCGGCGGCGCCGGCCAAGGGGATAGCTCATCATTCCAATCACCAACAGAAAAGGCGGCCAGAGCAAAGGGGAGCGCCGTCCCGGACGCGATCAGCTCCGCCTCCCGATCCAGAATCTCCAGATCATGCGCATCCACAGGCTGCAGGAGCAGAACAGCGGGCTCCCCCCTCTCAAAGATCGTACACACCCTTCCCTGGAGGATCTCCGTACACTTTTTCATCTGTCTTTTTCCATCGCTTTCCCGCCGCCCTTGCGGCGAAGGCTTTTCAAATACGCTTTTTTATCCTCCGATATGCGGTAACTCTCCACCGCCTTCTGAATCGTTTTGTTGTGGGTCCAGGGTTCCAGACGCCGATCCTCAAGATACGGCAGCACCCGGTCATACTGCTTGGCCAGGGCGGTGGCAAAGTACCAGGCGATCATCATGTTTACATAATACTCATCCGATTGCACCGAGGCCACCAGCTCCGGCCAGGCCGGGGAAAAGTCCTCCTCCAGATAGTGGGCCATCAGCATTCCGATGCCGAAACGGACCGTATAGGTCTCACCCGAGGCGATCCAGCGGCGAATGGGTGCCTTCAGTTCCTCCCGGTGCTTCCGAAACACCCGGGGAGAGAGCTGATCACAGGTTGCCCAGTTGTCTACATAGGGCAGAAAACGGTCCACCTCCCGAAGGCACTCGTCATAGGACCGGAGCTCCGAGATCAAAAAGGCGTGGAGCTGATTCTCGTCAAAGGTCCGGTGGGGAAGCTCCGCCAGAAAGTCCCCGATCTCCCCTCCCCTTTGAAGCTCCTTTGCAAAGGAGCGAAGCGCCGGCGTGCGGACGCCGATCATCCGTTCCGGATCCAGATTGGGGATCAGCTTCGCCTGAAACGCCCGATAGGACTCATCCCTCATGGCATACAGCCGCTCCCGAATCTCACGGTTCTCCATGGTCTCCACCTCCCTTGATGACGGAATCATTGTAGCACTTCTTATTCCCGAACTCAACGATAAAAGGCCCGCGAAGCGCTCATACGCCTCGCGGGCCTCTCTGTATCCATACCATCTTACCGCTCGCGGAAGCGGGAGAGGAATTCCCGGGTCTCCTTCTTCTGCGGGTTGCCCAATAGCTCCTGGGGGCTTCCCTCCTCGCAGATATAGCCGCCGCTCATAAAGACCACACGACTGCTCACATCCCGGGCGAAGGCCATCTCATGGGTCACCACCAGCATGGTCATGCCGCTCTTCGCCAGGTCCCGCATGACGCCGAGCACCTCCCCCACCATTTCCGGGTCCAGGGCGGAGGTGGGCTCATCAAACAGCAGCACCTCCGGGTCCATGGCCATGGCCCGGGCAATGGCTACCCGCTGCTTCTGACCGCCGGAGATCTGCCGGGGCTTGGCATTGACATAGGGCGCCATGCCCACCCGCTCCAGATACTCCATGGCGTGGGCCTTCGCGCTCTCCCGGTCCCGCTTCAGAACGCTCATCTGCCCCACCACGCAGTTTTCCAGCACGGTCATGTTGCTGAAGAGATTAAAGGACTGGAAAACCATGCCGATGCGGGCGCGGACCTTGGCCGGATCGGTGCCCCGGGCGAGGATATTCTTCCCGTGATAGAGGATCTCCCCCGCGGTGGGGATCTCCAACAGATTGATGCAGCGCAGAAGCGTGGACTTTCCGGAGCCGGAAGCTCCGATGATGCTGATGACGTCACCAAAATCCACCCTAAAGTCGATATCCCGCAGCACCTGATTGCTGCCAAAGGATTTGGAGAGGTGTCGAACCTCCAGGATCCGTTCACTCATGGATCGATCCTCCTCTCTTCCGAGACGCCAGCCTCCGGTCTGCGTTGGGTCTCTCGCCCCTTCTTCAGGGCCTCCTCCCGCTCAACCTGCCTTCTCAGCTCCTCCCGCTGGATGCTCTTCAAGGTCTCCGGACTGCGCTCATCAAAGGGGCTGGAACGATCGGGGAAGTTATAGGTACCGGCGGTCATGGTCAGCTGATCCACATTCACCAGCTCATAGCTGCTGGAGCCGTCCAGCTTCTTCTCGATCCAGCGCAGCAGGAAGGAGGCCAGCAGGGTCATGGTCAGATACCCCGCCATCTCCACCGTGGCGGAGGGGAAATAGAGATAGCTGGCGCCCACGGAGGCCCGGTGAGCGGAGAAGAACTCCGGGAAGCCGATGATGAACATCACCGACGTATCCTTCACGTTGATGATGAAATTGTTGCCGATCTGCGGCATGATGTTCCGGAGCGCCTGGGGCAGGATCACATGAAGCATGGTCTGCACATGGGTCATGCCGATGGCCATGGCTCCCTCGGTCTGACCGGGATCCACGGAAATGATGCCGCCCCGGACGGATTCCGCCATATAGGCGCCGGTGTTGATGGAGACCACCAGGATCGCCGCCAGCCAGACGGAGGTAAATTTTACGGCGTTGTCAGTAAAATAGGGCAGGCCATAGTACAGAAAGACCGCCTGCAGCACCATGGGCGTGCCGCGAAAGACCTCCACATAGACGCGAATAATCACCCGAATGAGGCCCAGAAGAAGCCGCTTGATCGGGTGGTCGTTTTTTCCGCAGGGGATGGTATTGAGAATGCCGCAGACAAAGCCGATGATACAGCCGATCACCGTGCCAATGAGGGCCAGGACCAGGGTGTTGCGGACGCCGCTGAGATAGGCCCCGCTGTACTTTTGCCATAGTTTGGCAATATCCGCACCCAACTGTGCCAGTTTCAACAAGGTGCTGCTCCTTTCCGCCGGAGGTCACCCCGGCAGGCAGAGGCCTGCCGGGGATCGGCGTTTATTCGCTGAGGGGCTGGATGGAGATGGCGTAGGCCATGAGATCGTTGAAATCATCCACCGTCATCCCGGAGAGGACGTTGTCGATGCTCTCCTTCAGCACGGTGTTCCCCTTCATAAGGGAGACGCCGATGTTCACATTCTCCGCCCGCTCCTGTTCCGAGAACTGGAAGTCGCCGTCGGTGCCGGAGAAGTCCAGGATCGTCATATCCGGATAGGCCGCCACAGCGCCCTGGGCGGTGGGCATATCGGTGCAGACAAAGTCCACCGTGCCGGTCTCCAGCGCCATAAGCATGGCGGGGGCGGTCTCCGCTGCTGTCAGAATGTTGGCGCCCTCGATCTGGGGCAGGCAGTTATCATACCAGATGGTGGCGATCTGCGCGGTGCAGCTGCCGCCGGCAAGATCACCGATGCCCTGGGCGGCGGAGAAAGGGCTCTCCGCCTTGGTGAGGCAGACGATGGTAGCGTAGAAATAGGGGCCGGCGAAATCCACCTGCTCCGCCCGCTCGGCGGTCATGGACTGACCGGCGATGACGGCGTCAAAGGTGCCCGCCTGGACACCCGGAACCAGGGAGTCCCAGTCGGACTGAATGACCTCAAGCTCCCATCCGTTGGCTTCGCAGATCTTCTTGGCGATCATCACATCATAGCCGTTGGCATAGGAGCCGGGGGCGTTGGAGATGGGTACCGCACCGTTGGAATCATCGCTCTGGGTCCAGTTATAGGGGGCATAGGCACACTCCATGGCGATGGTGAGGACGCCGTCCTCCACCCCGCTGGCCACAGCGCTTTCGGAGGAGGCCGGGCTGCCGCTTCCGCCGCAGGCCGCCAAAGAGAGGGCAGCCGCCAGCATCAGAATGATCGCGAGAATCCTTTTCATATTCTTCCTTTCTGAGCCGAAGCTCTCCGGCGAAACATCCCGCCGGCGGATAAAATAAAACGAACCGCTTTGCAGGCGGTCCATGAACGATCCGCGGGCATTTTGCCCGCTCCGACTTCAAAGATAGCGCTCCACAAAGAATTGTGACAATCCCGACGATCTTTTCGCAGGGACCAGAGAAAAAGGGTCAGGCCCCCTCCTCTCTTCGGCGGTGGTCCCTTTCCCATCCGGCGGCTGCCTGGCCTTGCCGAAGGGTACTGATGAACACCGCGCCTCTATCCGCGATTCAATTTGCGTATGTTATACCATGTCGATTTAGCGATGTCAATAGAAAAAGCACCCGGCTTTTCTTTTTCAGAGGAATGTCAAAAACTGCTGAAAACAGGGCCGTCGCCCTTCGGCACTTTGACTGTCCCCAATGGCAGGTAAAGAGTAAAAGCACCGGATTTCCTCAAATCAAAGGAAAAACCGGTGCTTTTTGGAGCTGGCAATGTGACTCGAACACACGACCTGCTGATTACGAAGCGCGAATAGAGCTTCTATTTTGACCGTTTTGGAATTTTCCGTTTCTTTTCGCTCGAAATTGTTTCATTTTCAGCACTCTTGTATCCATGTGTCCCGCCCGCTTTTTTTCGCGGTGTGGGTCAGCCGGTGGGTCTTTACTCACATAGTCTTCTTAAAGGTGCCTCGAGGCAGACATCGCTTGAAGCTTTGCGGTGTGGGCTTTCTGAGGGGGAGAGCGGTGGATGAAAACCTCACCAATTGCGTCGCTAAACAAAGAAAAAGGAATTATCTTTAAAGATAACAGAAGTCAAAACAAAAGCCAAATTTGCTGACTCTTCAGGAAAATGCCAATTTGCTGCTGTGCTCTATCGTCTGAAATAAAGGGAAGCGCGAAGCCCCGCATTGACTTCCCGGTCGGAAAGAGATATCGAATCACATATTCGGATTCCTTCATTTAGTCAAAATCCTGTTCCTCAGTCTGTCGCCAGACATGCACCGCTGTATATCGGGTGACACAGCCATGATTGATCATCTCTGAAAGCTGCTTTGTGTTGATGCTGCAATCGGCTTTTTCGTCCTTCGCCGGACCGACAAAGAGGCTGTAGCAATCCCGGCAAGAGTCAGGAACCGTGTCGGAGCAATAAACCTTATCAAAGCCCATTGCTTTTAATATTCCGCAGAGCTTTTTCCCACAATCCTTCCCCTTCTCCTCGGCAAAATAAGCTCCGATGGCAGTGCAGACCTCAGAAGAGATTACTGCGGCAACGGGCTTTTCGTGCCGTTCGATGGCCTTCCAAGCGCCGTTGGCCTCGTTCCCTTCCAGCCAGCCATAGGGCGGCTTAAAAAAGCTCTTTTCGGGGGAATCCGAGGCGCCGATCCGAAAGACCCGCCCCGTTTCCTTCTCCTTAAAAAGCACGCGCTGATTGATGGGCAGGCGCATCTCCAGGGCTCCCGTAGGACATACCCCCACGCAGACGCCGCAGTACCAGCACTCGTCAGGGTAAGCCACGATGGGCGGTTTTCCCTTCTCGGGGTTTGGCAGAATGGTCTGGATCCGGCAAATATTCGCGCAGCTACAGCAGCCGATGCAGAGACTCTCTTCAATGCGGATCCCAACGCCGGGACCCGTCCGATTGGGGACAAGATAGGCATCCTTCATAATCTACTCCTTTTCCCTGGCACGGTGGGCGTTATAGTTCTCCAAATAGGTTGGGGCATTGGGCGCCTTGAGATAGAAGAGTTTATCGACGATCTCCCAACGGAAGGTATCCCCCTCCAGCCAGTTGAAGAGAAACTCCTCGTTTTGAAAGCCCTTCTCTTCCGCCTCCAGCCTGGCAATGCAGGCCCGCAGGAAAAGGCGGGAGACAGTAATGCGGGTAGAGCACTCCATAACCCGGGCAAGCTCATGGGGATTGCGGGCATAGGTCAGCTTTGCCTCGCTTTCCTCGATGCTCTTCAGCCAGTCAATGCCGAATTCCAGCACAGATCTCGTCAGCACCTCCGCACAGCACTGCTGCATCACCCGGGCTGTGCCCGCCCAAAGCTCCTTCCACTCGATACAGGCCTCCGGGTCGTCGTTTCTCTCCACCGGGGCGTAGACCCGGCGGCGCTCCTCCATAACTTGGCGCTCGTCAATGGCGGTGAGCTCGTGCGCCTTCGCGAACTCCGCCGCCCGGTTTCCTGCGTAGAAGCCGGAGGAAATAGCATAGGACGCTCCCTCCAGGCCACTGGAAGCGCCCGCAGCGTAAAGGCCTGGGACCGAGGTCATCAGATCCCAATCCACGGCGATCTCGCCCTGGCCGCCCCGCTCGCTCCTCCACTGCCGGACGGAGCCGTTGTCACCGTGCATATTTCCTATTCCGGCCTTGGGATCGATGGGGCACCAAAGGAGGTGCTTCTCCGGGTTGAAGCCGTTCCTGGTGTAATAATCGTATAAGGTATAGCGGGTCTTGCCCTCGTTGCCCACCATCATGCCCCAGATGGAGCGGGCCTCCCTCTCAGGAAGGGCGGAGAGATCTGCCCAGAACGGCAGTTCATATTCGCCGCTTCGGACCAGCGCCATGACGTCCGGCCGATTCCCCAGACCCTCCCGCTTGCGATTAAGGGGCTCCACCGGCTTTCCGCAGTTGTCCACGATGGTGCATGGGGTCCAGGTATTCCCATTGCTGCCCACCCCGAAGCGGGGCCAGGCAAAAGGATGGCTCATGCCGGCCTTGCCGTTGTCATAGAATCCATAAAGTTTCGCGCCTGCAAGATAGGCCATGGCTGCGCCCTCACCCACATCGTTGGGGTCCCAGCGGTAGCTGCTGCCGGTAAGCTCCGTACTGCAGATCCACATACCGCAGACATATCCTGTGGAGATGATCACGCTTTTTGCGCGAAAGACGTAGAATTCCCCGGTCTCCACCGAGAATCCCATGCCGCCTGCGATCCGGGCCCCCTGCTTTCCTCCCTCGGTAAGCAAGGCCGTCATCATCACCCGGTTATAAGTCTTCACGCCCTCTTTTTTCATGGTGCGATACATGACGGGCTTCAGAAAGTTCCCGCCCCTCAGCTTGATGGAGTCCACCACATCGTAGTTATAGGCCTTCAGGAGGCCGGACTCGTCGTCCTTGGTGGGCGCCCCGTCAAAGTCCCCGTCCACATCGCGGATCGGCAGGCCCATCTTCTCCAACTCCAAAAGCGCGTCCCAGGTGCCTTTGGTGGCAATGTAATCCCGGTGGGTCATGGTGGGACCGCTGCGGCCGAACATGGAGATATTCATTCGGTCACCCCGGTTGGAGGCGTATTTTTCTTCGGTGGTGCGGGAGCTTTTGGGGTGCTCGGATACGTCGTTCCAGTGGTCGATGCCCGCGCCGCTGTTGCCACTATACTGCATGGGCGCTTTGTCGCAGATCGCCACCTTCATTCCACGGCGCGCCGCACCCAGGGCGGCTCCGCAGCCAGCGACGCCGCCGCCGATCACCAGCACATCGGTCTCGATCCGGTTAATTATGTCGTAATCCACCGGGTAGGGCCAACGCAGGGCCTCAGGATCCAATGGGTATTGCATGGAGTTTCACTTCCTTTTCAGAATGAATACTTGCATTTGAAGAAACTTTTCCTCAAGAATACGATTCTTGATAAAAATATAACACAGCATTCTTGTAGGGAAAATATTGCAATTGAAAAAACTGCCGGACGAAACACACTCTTCCGGGACAAAGCTTAATAAACAGAGTAGCGACGGAGCGATGCCCGGTGGGGCAGTCTCCGCCGCTATCAGTTTTTGCCATGGATAGACGCAGGCTTCTGACGCCCAGGCGATTGAGGAAATCAGATGAGATTCGCGTCGTAGCTGAAATTGACCTCTCCCACCGGATGGTTGAAGATGCGGCGGGTATCCGGGGGCATTCCGGGTCTCGGCGGTCTGGGGCGAGCGGGAGTGTCGTTCTCCGTCTTTCCCTCCAGCACCTCCTCCACCGCCGTCAAGGTATCACGGACATAGGTGGCGGGCAGCGGTTCGTAGGAGTGACCGTACCAGAGAGGCGTATCCTCCCTGAGGCAGGCATTCAGCCGCTGAAGCCCATCCCGGAAGTTCAGAAGCCCGACCCGCTTTTCCGCGGGGAAGGCGGTCCCGGTAACACCGGCCATGCGGGAGATGCTGTCACTTACCAGGCAATAATTCTTCTCCCGGTTCAGAAGGGCGATGGAGCCCTGGGTATGGTAAGGCAACTCAAAAACCTCCAGCACATCGCCCCCCAGGTCGAAGGTATCCCCGGCGTTCACATCGATGTAGTGGAAATGCTTTCCGCCGGGATCCACGATATGCTCCTCCGCGTAGGCCTTCAGCTCCGGATCGATTTTTCTCGGTCCTCCGGGGCCCATCTCCCGAAACACGTCGTCCATGCGTTTCTCATAAGAGAGGGATTCGGGAAGGATCTCTTCGTCCCTGTGGTTCATGTACACAGTATCAAAGAGGGCGGCCGCTCCGGCGTGATCCGGGTGTCCGTGGCCCACGACACAGAGAATGGGTTTCTCCGTGAGTTTCTCCAGCTCCTGCCGCAGGGTATCCACCACGCCAAAGCCGGTGTCAAAAATCAGGGCCTTCTCCTCCCCGATCACAAAGTACATGTGGACGCCGCGCTTTCCCTGATCCGCGGTGTCAGTGACGTTATAGAGGTTCTCCCCCACTTGATCAAAGCGATAGATGCTCTTCATGCGTTGACTTCCTTTCTCAAACTGGGGCTGCCGTCTCTTCTGCCGGGTTCATTTTACCGGAAATCCCCCAGCTGTGCCAGCCTCAGGCACTCCGGCAGCCACTCTGTGCTGTTTCTTCGCTCTTCATCCATACCGTCCCAGAGCATTTTACGCTCCTCAATATGGTGACGCGTGCAGTCGCAGCAGCGGCCATGCAGCGGACAGTCCCTGGTGCAGGGACAGGTGGCGACCCGGGGACTGGAACAGGGGCCCTTATGAAGGGTCGCCATCTTCATCTCATAGGGAGAGGGCAACGGCTTTCCGTCCGGGCCCACCGGCCCCTGGCCGGGGCCCCGTCCCTCGGGGTGTTTTCTCCCCTCGAGCGGGTTCCCGCCCAGCTTCTCCGGCTTCTTATCCATGTTTTCTCACCTCGACTGTCCGAACATCCACTCTTTCACGGCGTGGATGCTGTAGGCAGCTGGCCAGGTGAAGTGATGGTTGTTCATGGGGTTGGCCGCCCGCTCCGAGGGCACCACAGAGCTGCCCTCGAACACGGTGTAGTGGATCTGGCTTCCATCCGCAGCAGCCTCCTTTGCCAGCGCCTCCAGCACCTCGGGGGCCTGTTTTGCATCCCAGGTATAGCGGCCTACCTTAGCACCCGCCTCCTCCAGGGCCGCCATCATGGCGTTCCAGCCGGGGAAGGCCTTGGCGTCATCGTGAGAGACCAGGGTCCAGAACCGCTTATGCTTACAGGCCGCGGCAAAGCGGACCGCGTTCCACTGGCAGGCCACGAACATGGCAGAGGCGAAGTAATCCGGATAGAGAATGTTCATCTCCGCAAAGCACATGCCGCCGCCGGACTGGCCGGTGCAGTAGATCCGGTCCCGATCCACCGGGTTATTGTAGGCAATGTAGTCGATGAGGCCCTTCAAAATATAGAGCTTTTCCGTGGCCACCTCTGCCACATCGTCGGTGAAACGGAAGGCATGGTTCGGCTGGGGCGCCAGCACAAAGCAGGGGTGCTCCGCCTGCCACTGGGGCTCCGCCCAGGTGACGGCGCCGTTTCCCTGGGCGAGGGTAATGAACACGTCATCTCCGGTGGCGCCGCCATCGGGGACAAAGACCACCAGCGGATAGGTCTTCCCCTCCTCCATCGCCTTGGGTGTATAGAGATTATAGGGAAGGCCGTTGAAGGTGGCCTGCCGGAAATCCTCAATCACGGGTTCAACCGCGGTCTCGGAGAGGAATGCCTCCTCGGAGCCGGAGATCACAGTTCCGTCCTTCGCCAGGACATCGGAAAGCTGCCTTACCCTGACCTCTTTGGCCTTTAATTTGATCCCTCCGCCCATGGGGCCGCCCGGACCCTTCGGTCCGCCCGGACCTCCCGGACCACCGGGGCCGCCGGGACCGCCCGGACCTCCGGGGCTGCCGGGACCGCCGGGGCCACCGGGACCTTTCGGGCCACGCCCGTCAAACTCCGGCAGCTCAAAGATGGCCGCCGCCTTCGTCATGGGGTCCACCGATACGTTCACTTCATTTTGGGAGACGGAAACGCCGGTCACCGTCAGGCCCTCGACCTCATAAGTACTCTGAGAAACCGAGGCCGGGTCCAGATCCCGGTCATAGATCAGCTTCGCGCCGCAGATCCGCTGTCCGGTGGGATAGTTTCCGGTGAGGCAGAGGATGGTTTTGATATTGTTTGACATCGGATTCCTCCTTTTCTGCTCTTACAGCAGGTTGGCATCGTAGACGATCTTCACGGAGCCGGTCACGTGCTCCGTCATCAATTTTCCTGCGGCGGCCTGCCGCTTGGCAAAATGGGACTCGCTGCGGACGTCGTTCTCCGTCTTTCCCTCCAGGATCTCATCCAGTGCCAGAATGGTATCCTCCATATAAATATGCTTCTGGGGCTCACGGCTGTGGCCGTACCAGAAAACGGTATCCTCATTCACATTGTCCCGGAACTTTTTCAGGCCGTCACGGTAGGCGATGAGACCCACCCGTTTCTCCGGCGGCAGCGTTACCAGCGCAGTGCGGGGGCCGATGCAGTCACTGATGAAGGCGTAGTTCTTCTCCCGGTTCAGAAGGGCGATGGAGCCCTGGGTATGGCCGGGCAGGGCGAATACCTCAAACACATCGCCGCCGATGTCGAAGCGGTCCCCGGCGTCCACATCTTTGTACGTAAAGTTCTTTCCGCCGGGGTCCACAATGTGGCTTTCCGCGTAGGCCTTCAGCTCCTCGTCGATCTTCCGGGGGCCGCCGGGGCCATGGGTCCCGAAGACGTCCTCCATCCGCCGCTCATAGCTGAGGGAAACAGGGAGAAGCGGCTCATCCCGGCGGTTCATATAGACCTCATTGAAGAGCTCCGCCGCCCCGGCGTGATCTGGGTGACCGTGGCCTACGACACAAACGATCGGCATGGTCGTAAGCTTTTCCAGTTCCCCTCTCAGCGTATCCACCACGCCGAAGCCGGAGTCAAACAGCAGCGCCTTTTCCTCCCCGATCACAAAGAAGCTGTTCACGCCCCTTCCACCGGGCTCCATGCACTCGGTAACGCGATATACATTGCCGCCCACATTCTCGATTTCGTAGATATTTCTCATATTTCGCACCCTTTTATCTTACGATGTAGTCAAAGCTGTCACCGGACTGGACGAAGCAGACGGGCAGCTCATTTTCCAGCAGCTTCGGCAGCCAGTCCTCCGCCATCCAGCGCATGCCGGGCTCCTCAAAATTGAAGTGGCCCATCTCGAGAATGGCTTTGTTCTCCCCCAGACTCACCGCGTCGCGGATGTACTCCGAAAGGGTCCAGTCCACGATCTCCAGCGGGATAAAAACATCGGCGTTCAGTTCATCCATCCGCTGATAGAGGGCCTCATCGTTCCGGTCGTTCACATGCTCCGCGAAGAAGACCCGGCGCACCTTGGCGTCCTTCTTGCCCACGATGCGGACGCCGTTGAGGTTGAACTTTTCCATCATATAGCGGCAGAGGCTGGGTACATCCGTCTCCGGGATCTCGTAGAGGAGGGGCTTTTTGATGTCGTCCACCACATAGTCCTCCCAGCCCAGCACCTTCATGATGCCGTAGAAGATGTAGTCCGTCTTCTCTCTCGGCTCATTTTTAAAGGGGATCCGCTTGAAATCCGGCTTTGCGCCGGGCTTTCCGGGGCCACCGGGACCGCCGGGGCCGCCGAAGGGGCGGTTGGGGTTGCCGTGCATGTGGTCGTGGTCCCGCCAGACCACTACGCCGGTCTCTTCCAATACCTTCTTCTTCAGCTCCACCAGGGCTACCCCCTCCACCAGGATGGGATCGTCAAAGGAGTTGAAGAACAGGTCCTCATGGCAGACCAGCAGGTTGCAGCCCTTGGCCGCGGCCTTGCGGATGGCCTCTACGGTGGCACAGCAGGTGGTGGCCACGCCGGTACACTCCTGCTCCGCGTCGCCGTAGAGCACCTTGTCAAAGCGGCTGTAGTCCAGCCAGCCGTGGAAATGGCGGATCTTGTCAATGACTTCAATGATCTTCATGAAGGTTTCTCCTTCCTATGATTGCTTCCAGGGCCCCCACAGGGAGCCCTGGAAAGGATTTTACCGATGCTGGCTCAGGATCCAGCGAAGGGCACTCTTCAATTGGTAGCTGAGCTCCCAGCCCCGGTTGTGGTGGGCGATGCCCGCAACTTCCTTCCCCTCGGGGAAGGCGGTCTCCTTATCAAAAATAGCATAGACCACCTGGGCATTGTCAAGAGCCGCCTGAACCTTCTCGTCACATGCCGCCATTCCTTCCTGGAAATTGAGGTGCACCCGGTTGACCTTGACACCCTTCTTCTCCAGGCCGTCGGTGATGGCGTTAAAGTTGGGGAACTCCCCCTGGCCGCCGGAGGAAAGGCCGAAGAAGAATTTCTTATCGGTAAGGCCGGTCATCTTCTCAATATCCCAGTGGCCGGAGACGAACATGGATGCGGCGAAGAAATCGGGATAGCGCAGGTTCAGCTCCATGGAGGCCATGCAGCCCTGGGACTGGCCCGTGGTGTAGACACGATCCGCGTCAATGCTGTAATCTTGAATGACGGAATCCAGCAGCGCCTTGATGTCGTTCAGCTCATCCGAGGCCTCATGGGCGTCATTGGTGAGATGGACATTGGATGGCACCTGGATCGCAAGGACAAAGCAGGGATCCTCCCTTTGGATTTCCGGGTCGGCCCAGCAGGTGGCGCCGATGCCCTGGTAGAGGGCGATGGAGGAGTCATAGCCGTTGACCCCGGCATCGGGGATGAACAGCACAAGGGGATACTTCTTCTCGGGATCGTATCCCTTGGGCACATAGAGATTATACAGGATTCTCTTAAAGGTGCCGGGAATGAAGTCCTCAATCACAGGACGGGAAATCTTTGTGGAGGCAAGCGGAGCATCGATTCCGGGTATTTTCACCTCTACTGCCACGGGGTTGGGCTTTTTCGGCGGGAAGGTCCGTTTTCCCGGTCCGCCGGGGCCGCCCGGACCACCAGGCCCCTTCGGGCCACCGGGGCCACCGGGGCCGCCGGGTCCGCCAAATTTGCCGGGGCCACCGGGGCCGGGTCCGCCCGGCTTGGGTACGAATACCGGGACCACTCGGGCGTTGGGATCCTCGTCATCGAGGGTAAGGGTGAGAACATTGCCGCTCACCTCACGCTTTACGATGGTGCGGTCTACCACGGAGACAGTCTCAGGATCGGGCATGGAGCCCGCAAACTCCAGCACCGCCTTAGTGATCCTGGCGCCGTCGGGGCGGGCTTCCGCCACCGCCGTAATGACGGGCTCCTGGGCATCCTTCTTCAGCGCCTTCAACATGTCCACCGCCCGGGCGACCCACTTTTCAGCGGAGCCCGGCATGACCATGGAGCTTGCCGCCTCCCAGTTGGCCTTGTCATAGGCCTCCTGATCCGGCATATACTTCATGCCGCCGTTGGTCATGGAGAGAAGCAGGGTATGGGCAAAGGGAGAGCCGGCCCACAACTCCCGCTCGGTCTGGCAGTTGGTCTCCGGGCGAATGGCCACAAAGGCCAGGTCATCGCCAAGACGGATGCCCTCAGCCTCCAGGACGGTCTTTCCATCGGCCTTGAACTCCATCTCTTTCACCGGGCCCTCCAGGCGTCCGCCGCTGGCCTTCTGATCCAGGAGCACAGCTGAGGTGGCCAGGGCCACATCCGCCTCTTCGGTCTCGCAGCGAATGCCCTTTGCAATGGAGAGGGCGGCGTCGCCCATCTCCTTGCCCAACTCCGCCACCACCTGAAGGCCTGCCCCAAAGCCCTTGTCGTCCTGGACGACCTTGCCTTCCTCGGTGACCCTGGGCACATAGACCATCCCCCGGGGCACCTGGTCCCCGGCGGCGCTCATGGCGAAGAGGCAGGGCGCACCGTAGGCCTCCTCCACCATGCTGCAGGCGACGCCGGAGATATCCGAGGAGACCTGCCGGGTGGGTTCATTCATATCCGCCATGTCAATGGCGCAGGGCTTGACGCCGTAGCTCATAAAGAAGCCGATGGGCTTTCCTTCAAGATCCTCCAGGCGTACCATGGTCATCTTTGTGTTGGTCTTTCCCTGGGGATTGACGCCCACCCACCAGCCAAAGGGGGATTCCACATCCCGGTTGGCGGCCACGTGGCACTCTCCGGTGCCGATGCCGTAGCGGGCGGGACGGAAGCTGTCCCGCGCCTGGTTGGCGGCCTCGATCAGCGCCTTGGTGACCGCCTTCAGGAAAAGGGACTTCTTTTTCGCCCCGTCTGGGTCCATCCTGGGACCCATGGGGGGCTTCTGCTCCCCCTCCTTCCTGGGCGGTCCGCCGGCGCCGGGAGGGCCAAAGGGGTTCATGATGCCGGGCACCTTCTCCGGTCCGCCTGGGGTGTGGGGTGTGGTGATGGCGTGGGTCACATGGACCCACACGTTTTTCCTGGGGACATTGCAGATCTCACTGACGGTCTCTTTTGTCAGGTCCAGAATGCTGTCGCCGTTGACCAGCTCATAGGCCACGATAGCGGCCTTCTCCCCGGCCTCAAAGAGCAGGATCCGGACATGGGGATCATCATGGACGCCGTAGAGGCGATCCGTGGGGAACATCTCAGGAGAAAAGCGGATGGCGGCTGCGCCGGCGCCTGCAGTTAGTTGGGTCTTTGCCATAGGGTACCTCCTCGTACTTTGTGGCACTTAGAAATTCTTCGTTTTTAGGGTAGGGACGGGGACGCGGATTGCCGCGTCGCTTCGCTCCTCGCAATGACATACAGGTTGGATCGTCACTGCGGCTATCGATTCTTTTCCGTCATTGCGAGGGCCGCCTTCAGCCCGTGGCATGTGAGCCCGCAGGCGAACATCCACGCGAGCAACCGCCGTGAAACGGCGGCTCTTAGCGAGTCGGAATCCGTCCCCTCGTCTCTTAGAGGATGTCCGTGTTCAGCTCGCGTACACGGCAGCAGGACACAAAGTGGCCGGGCAGGACCTCCTCCAGCTTCTGCGGCATATGACAGGCCTCGGTGGCGTACACGCAGCGGGGGGCGAAGCGGCAGCCGGGCTTGGGCTCAATGGGGCTCATGAGCTCACCCTTCAGCTGGATCCGCTCCTTGGGATGGTCGATATCCGTAGAGGGAATGGCCGAAATCAGAGCCTTGGTATAGGGGTGCAGCGGCTTCAAAAAGAGCTCCTTGGAGGGACTGGTCTCCACCAGCTGACCTAAGTACATGACGCTGATGTCGTGGCTGATGTGGCGCACAACACTGAGATCGTGGGTCACAAACATGTAGGTGAGGCCGAAATCCTTCTGCAGGTCCTGCAAAAGATTGATGATCTGGGCCTGGATGGACACGTCCAGGCTGGCCACCGGCTCATCACAGGCGATGAACTTGGGGTTCATCGCGATGGCACGGCCGATGCCCACGCGCTGGCGGCGTCCGCCGGAGAGCTCGTGAGGATAGGCCATCCGCAGTCTTCCGGAGAGGCCAACCATGTCCATGAGCTTGATGATCTGCTTATCCAGACTGGCCTTTTCATACTTGCCCGAGAGTATCAGCGGCTCCTTCAGAGTATCCTCAATGGTGTAGCGGGGGTTCAGCGTCATATAGGGGTCCTGGAAGATGATCTGCATTTGCTCCCGAAGGTCATGCAGCTCCCTGCGGTTGGGATAGGTGATGTCCTTCCCCTCAAAGAGAATCTGGCCGTCGGTGGGCTCATGGAGGTGGATGATGGTGCGGGCCAGGGTGGACTTGCCGCAGCCGGACTCACCCACCACGCCCATGGTCTTCCCTTCATAGAAGCTCATGTTGATGTCATCCACCGCGTGGAGCTTTCCCTTATGGGTATCGAAATACTTTTTCAGTCCCTTGAGTTCAACGAGAGGGGTACTCATTTTGCCGCCTCCTTCTCCTGCGCGGCCTTCACCGCTTCGATGTTATGGCACTGGCAGTAGTGGGTGCCGCCCAACTGAACGACCGGCACCTCGCCCTCACTGCAAGCTTCCGTGGCGTAGGGACAGCGGGTGTGGAATTTACACCCAAGGGGCAGGTCGCTGGGATCGGGCATGATGCCCTCCACCGGCTTCAGCCGCTCGCCCTCGCCGGTAAGGCTGGGAACTGCGCCGAAGAGTCCAATGGTATAGGGGTGACTGGGGTTCTTGAAAATCTCGCGCTTGGAGCCGTATTCCACGATTTCGCCGCCGTAGAACACCGCCACATCGTCGCACATCTCGGCCACGATGCCCAGATTATGGGTAATGAGCAGGAGGGTGGTCCCTTTTTCCCGCATGAGATCCCGGATGAGGTCCAGCACCTGGGCCTGAATGGTCACGTCCAGCGCCGTGGTGGGCTCGTCCGCCAGGAGGAGATCCGGGTTGCAGCTGAGGCCGATGGCCACCTCCACGCGCTGCTGCATGCCGCCGGAGAACTGGTGGGGGTAGTCCCGCACCCGGTCTTCGCCGATGCCCACGCGGCGGAGCATTTTGATGCCCTGCTCCTCCGCCTCCTTTTTCGTCATGCCGGGGTTATGCAGCCGAATGACGCTGGAGATCTGGTCGATGATCTTTTTCACCGGGTTTAAGGCCGTCATGGGGTCCTGGAAGATCATGGAGATCTCCGCGCCGCGGATGTGCTCCATCCGCTTCTCGGGCTCTGAGACCAGATCCCGGCCCTTGTACCAGATCTCGCCCCCGGCGATGCGGGCGCCGTGATCCGGCAGAATTCTCAGGATCGCCTTGGCCACGGTGGATTTTCCGCAGCCGGACTCTCCCACGATGCCCAGGGAGTGGCCCCGCTTGATATCGAAGGAGATCCCGTTGACCGCGTGGACCACCTGCTTGCCGGAGGTGTACTCCACCGTCAGATCCTTGACACTGAGGAATTCACCGTCCCGGTGACCGTCGTGATGGTGATGCTCTCGGTGGTCGTGCTTCTTCTCAAATTCTTTCTCTTTCATGCGATCACCTCAGTCCTTCATACGGGGATCCATCGCGTCACGCAGCCCATCGCCGAAGAAGCTGATGGAGAGGATGGTCAGGGCGATCACGATGCAGGGAGCCCACAGCATATTGGGGTAGTAGCGCAGGTAATTCCGCCCGTCACTCAGCATGGCGCCCCACTCGGGCAGCGGAGGCTGTACGCCGAGGCCAAGGAAGCTAAGGCCGGAGATGCCGGAGATGGCGCCGCCGATACCCATACAGGCCGAGATCACGGTCTGCTGGATGGAGTTGGGCAGGACGTACTTTACAATGGTGCGGAAGGAGGAGTTGTTGGTGGCCTTTGCGGCCTCCACATACTCACTGGTGCGCACCGTGAGGATCTGGCCCCGCAGCATACGGGCCGTGCCCCAGATGCCGCCGAAGCTCATAGCGATCACGGTGTTGACGATGCCGGAGCCCAGGGCCACGGAGATACAGATGGTCAGAAGCATGCCGGGAACGCACTGGATCATGTCAATAAAGCGCATGATGAGCCGATCCACCGCGCCGCCGAAGTAGCCCGCGATGGAGCCAACCACCACGCCCAGAAGGGTGCTGAACAGGGTGGAGGCCACGCCCAGGGTCAGACTGTAGCGCCCGCCGTAGACGATGCGGCTGAAGATATCCCGGCCGAACTGGTCGGTTCCAAAGATGTGCTGGGCCGAGGGATGCATAAGCTTATGTACCGGGTCCACCGCCGACCAGTCGTAAGGGGCGATGAGGGGCGCGAAGAGGGAGATGAGGCAGAGGCACAGGAAGATGATCCCACCGGTGAGGGCCAGCTTGTTTTTCATGAGGCGGTGCAGAATCATGCTGAGCTGGGTCTCCTTCTTCTCCCGCACGCCGGCCTCCGGCTTCCCTCCCGTGGGGACTTTTTTCAGTTCCGTCATGATCTTTTCCTCCTTTTTCCGGCGCTCTGGGCGATATACTGAGCCTTGATCCGGGGATCCAGGGCCGCGTAGAGAATATCCACCAGCAGCATGATAAGGCAGAACCAGATGGACATAAAGACCACATTGCCCAGAATAACGGGTACATCCCGCTTGGAGATAGCGCCCTGGACATAGAGGCCCATGCCGGGGATGGAGAAGATGGTCTCCAGAATCAGAGTGCCGCCCAGGGCCCCGGCGAAGCGACCGCCCAACTGGGTGACAATGGGAATCATGGCGTTGGGCAGAGCGTGGAGGAAGTAGACCACATTCCGGGAAAAGCCCTGGGCCCTGGCCGCCATGACGTAGTCGGAACGGATGACCTCCAACATACTGGTGCGCATGGAGCGGGCCATGCTGCCGAAGTTGGAGATGAAGATACACATGCAGGGCAACACATAGTGCTTTAAGCTGCCGATGCCGTAGGCGGGGAACCAGTTCAGCTGCAGGCTGAAGACCATGATGAAGATCATGGCAAAGACGTAATTGGGTACGGCGTGCAGGACACTCGTGGTGACAAGGACGAATTTATCGAAGGCCCCGTTCTGCTTCACCGCCGCGTACACCCCCATGGGGATGCCGGTGGCCACGGCGATCAGGATGCTGTACATGCTGATGGCGAAGGTGATGGGCAGTCGGTTTTTGATCTCATCGGTGATTCTGGAGGCGTAGAGCCAGGAATCACCCAGATCGAATTTGATGAAGAGGCGATAGAGGTAATCGCCCAGCTGCACGAGGTAAGGGCGGTCAACGCCCAGAAACTCCCGATAGGAGGCCAGCTCCTCCTCGGTGGCGGAGCTGCCGAGGATCATCTCCGCGGGGTCGCCCGGCGTGATGTAGAGCAGGGAGAACACCAGAATCGTCACGCAGAGGATCGTCGGTATGGTGATCAGAATGCGCCGGAGAATATACCGTGCCATAATCGGCTCCTTTCACTGTGATTTCCACAGAGGCGACACCGAAAGGGTGTCGCCTCGTGGGTGTATGCAATTGATTATCCGGTTTAGTCGTTGAAGGTGAAGGCGCCGGGAACGAGGCGGTTCTGGGCGGCACTCAGCACCACGTTAACGGAGTTCAGGCAGGCAGTCTGGTCGTAGTAGTTCAATACGGCGTAGGCATAGCACTGGTCATAGGTGACATAGTCGTGGAAGGCCAGGATGGTCTCCTCGTTGCTGTCCTCATCCATCGCCTTGAACAGCTCCTCCAGCTTCTCATCAATGATGCCCATGGGCTGGTTGCCGTTGTTGTTCTTACCGGCATCCGCCACGGTGAAGCGCTTGGTGCAGTTTTTGAAGTAGCTGCCGCCGCCCATGGTCTCAAAGTACAGATCCCACTTGGTGTAGTCGGTGCGGTAGTCGTTGAGGACGCTCTGCTCCACGGGCAGCAGCTCGGCGGTGACGCCGATGACCTTCAAGGCATCCTGCATCAGCACGGCCACGTCGCCCTTGACGCCCTGGTTGTCATACATGATGTGCAGGGTCTCACCCTTGTAGCCGGAAGCATCCTTCATTTCCTGGGCTTTGGCCACATCGTAGGTGTAGTAATCCAGGCCCTCACCGGTCTTCCACTGCTGGGGGGCGTCCACCACCCGGGGGCTCAGACCGTAGGCGGGCTCCGCGGGGGAGTTCACGGCGCTGCAGTAGCCCACGTTGTCAACGGCATAGCAGATGGCCTTGCGCAGGTTGATGTCGGAGCAGGGGGACAGCTCATTGCAGTTGAAATAGAAGGCCGCGGCGGGGGTCACGGGCAGACGGACGGGGGTGATGCCCATTTCAGGATGCTCGATGTAGTTATTCACGTCGGAGGAGTTCATCTTATCCACGGCGATGACGTCACTGGTGCCCTGGGCGCCCATCTCAATGGCGATGGCCCGGTTGGCTGCGTCGCCGATGACGTCCAGCTGGATCTCACGGACGTTCTGCAGATCGGTGGAATAGATGTTGGCGGCCAGCCACTCCTCATCCTCGATCTTCTTCATCCAGAAGTCCTCGTTGGCGACCAGGTTCAGCTGGGAACCCGCAACCCAGGAGTCAATCTTGTAGGGGCCGGTACCCACAGCGCCGCCCGCAAATTCGTCTCCGCTCTCCTCAAAGCTCTTCTGGGAGTAGAGGACGATGTTGGAGACGTTCTTCTCCAGTTCGCCCAGGCCGAAGGGCTGGTTGCAGTGCCACAGGAAGGTGTAGTCGCCGGTCTTCTCCAGCTGCTCCAGGCGGTTGAACATACCGCCGTCGCCGTTGGCCTTCAGCATCTCGATGCGCCAGACGAGATCGTCCGCGGAAATGCTGTTGCCCTCGGTGTCGGAGATGAAGTCCCAGAGCTCGCCCTCGTAGGTCAGGTCATCCACCTTATCGAAGCGCTTGAGAAGCTGCAGATGGAGGTTGTTATAGGTATCCAGCACGGCCAGGTTCTGAGCAAAGCCGGTCTCCACGCTGCCCCATCCGCCGCTGCGGCCAACGATCTTGAAGTTGGTACCGCCGGAACTGGTGGCAATGGTCACCTTGTCTCTCAGGTATGGATCGGGCCAGTAGCTCACCTTGCCGGTGCTCTCATCCACGGTGCCGATCTCCTTGTCGTCAGAGTGGGCGCCGATGACCACGTCCTCGGTATTGGCGGGCGTTTGGGTGGTGGTTGCGGTGGAAGGGGCGGCGTTGTTGGTGCCGGTGCTTTCCCCGTTTCCGCCGCAGGCGATGAGGGCCAGCGCGGCCGCCGCAGAAGCGCTGCCGATGCCCAGGACCTTCAAGAAATCTCTGCGTGTCAGGTTTGCCATAGTAGATGATCTCCTTTTCCGTAATATGTTGAATTGAAGGGTTCCGGCTCCTGTCCTTGCCGCGCAACGGCCTTGGTTGAGCCTGAATCATTTTTACCGTGTTTTCCCTCTTTCGTAAAGAAACAGTTTTGAATCTCCTTTGCAGAGGGGCCCTTAACCCGATTTTATCCGTCTGTCATTTTTGAACAAATCTCAAAAATCCGCTCATTTCCCTGCATTCGGCACTTTCCGCCTTCGGCATTTTCCGCTATAATACCTATTGTATGAAAACAGCACCGACGGATCAAGTCGGTTTTATCATTTTCAAACCTTCGGAGGACGGCATGCGTACTTCATCCAAAAAGGCCTTTTCCGCGGCCCCTCATCTCTATTGGAGCGAGATCCGCCGCTATCTTCCCCTGCTGTTCATCCCACTGATTCTCGGCCTTGCAGTCTTTCTCTATGTCCATAGCAGCACCACAAAACAGATCGAGCGCCAGGGAACCGCCATCGCCCGTCACTTTCAAGGGCAGGCCGAGGGCATCCTGCGGGAGATGGAGATCGTCAGCAACACCATTCTTTCCGACGGAAAGTTCATAGAATACATGTCTTGTGCACCCGACGCCTTTGAACCGGGGGATATGACCCAGTTCCTGCGCTCCAAGGTGGCTGAGACCCGCTATGTGGGAGAGATCTATGTCTTTTCAGAGGCCCATTGGAGGGTCTATACCAACAAGGCAACCTATAGCTACTACGGTCTCCCCTCCTTCCTGCGGGAGTTTCAGTCCGCATTGGCAGGCGAAGAGCAGACGCTGAACGCCATGGACCTCATCAGTGAGGGCTGGCATATTTCCGGGGAGAACTACGGCGTTCCCTACTATGTGCAGGACTTCTCCCAGGGCGGGACAGGGACCGCAAAGCTGGTGATTCTGGCCGATCTGCGTTCCTTCCTGAATACCTTCTTTGAGCCCAACGTGGCCCTCTGCTGCGCCTATAACGATTCCGTCAGCTTCTCATCCACTTATTTCAGCTATGACGCCAGCCAGCTAAAAACCGAAAAATCTGTCTCCGCCCTCATCGGGCAGAAGGTCAAATGCTTCTATGAGGACGGTACGGATCTCACCTATCTCGTAGCCATCTCCACAAAGGAGTATTACGCCCCGCTGACGGCGATCATCTGGATCTTCCTTGCCTATTTTGTGGCTGTGTTGCTTTTTGGCTATCTATACCTGAAAAAGATCTCCCAACAGCGCTACCGGGAGATCACCGATATTGTGGATCAGCTTCCACACCCCACCAGCCACAACCCCTCCTATCAGGACGCCATCACCGCCGTCTCTCAATCCATGGAGGAATACAAGCTGACCTATGACTATCTCCAGCGAAATGAACAGCGGGATCTTCTGAACGCCATTTTTGTGGGCGGCTCCCACACGCACCTGCTTTCGCCGGAGCAGCTGAAGAGCATCGGCTTTCCCTACTCCCCTCTGGGCTACTATCTCTGCCGGATCACCAGCGCCGACGGCAGCAATCTCATTCTGAACGACACCTCCCCGGTCAATACGGACCTCACCTGCATCTTCTTTGAGAGCACCATCGGTAGTCTGGCCGGAGCGAGGCTGACAGTTGCCATCACCTGTATGACCCCTTCCTATATCGCTCTGCTCTCCGTGAAGGATGCATCTCTTAGCCCGGATGATATCCGCGCTCTCATGCAGGACACCATCACCGTGGCTGAGAATAAATACGGTCTCAAAGTCAGTGTGGCGGTCAGCGAGCTCGTGCCTCAGGCCTCACAGCTCTTTGAGGCATATTTGGAAACCAAGCGACTCTCCGAATTTGTTCTCTCCGCCCATATCCACAAGGACGTGATTCTCCAGGCCGATATGCAGAACGATGCCGGGCAGCTCTTAAGCGGTGATTTCCTCTCCCAACTGCAGACCCTGTCCCGGGCTCTGACCATGGAGAAATATGAGATGATCCCCGGTCTCGTGGACGCCATTCTGGAGGAGCATGTGGCCAAGCTGGGGAAGCACTACGCCAGGGCCAGCTCTCGCATCGGTTCCGTTGCCGGTCTTCTCTCCGAGGCCGTCCTCTCCAGCGAGCTGAAGGAGGAGGAGAAGCGGCAGGCTGTGAATCGTCTCAGGCAGGCCGCCACCATTTCCGAACTCTCTCAGGGGGCGTCGGAGATCTTTACCGAGCTTAGCCGGCAAAGTCAGGAAAACGGCATTTCGATCCCTGTGCGGCAGGCCATTTCCTACATAGAAGAGCATCTGGCGGACTGCATGCTGAACGTTCCCATGGTGGCGGAGAACACAGGGATCAGCGTACAGCACCTCAATCGGCTCTTTAAAAAAGATACAGGCAATACGGTGGCGGACTATATCAGCTTTCACCGCATTGAGAGGGCCCAGAAGCTTCTTTCGGAAAGCGGGTACACCATCACCCATATCGCGGAACTGACGGGATACAACAGCACCGCCACCTTTAACCGGAATTTCAAGCGATACGTCGGTCTTTCCCCCTCTGAATTCCGGGAATTCAGCAAAATGTAAAGATCGCGCCCGGGCTAACCCAGAGCCCAGGCGCGATCATTTTTCACTTTGATCGGAAAGCGTTTCTCTCTCAGCCGATGACGATGCCACCGTTGAAGTTCAGCACCTGTCCGGTCATGTAACCGGACTCCTCGCCGGCAAGATAGCAAATGAGACTGCGGAACTCGTCCGCGCTGCCGAAATGCTTGATGGGCATTGTGTCAAGCAGCTTAGGATCGTTTGACGCGTGGGGCTCCTCCATGGGTCCCTTGGCGATGATGTTCACGGTCACGCCCTTGGGGCCCAGCTCCCGGGCCAGGCGATAGGTCAGTGAGACCAGGGCGCCCCGGGCTACTGTATCTTCCAGGCTCTCCCCCTCGTAGCCGTTTACGGCCCCGGCGCTGGTCATCAGGATGATGCGCCCCGCTCTGCTCTTTTCGAGATAGGGCCGGGCTGCCCTCACAAGGCTCCAGATGGGATATAGCGTGAGCTTCAGCTTTCTTTCCAGGCTCTCTTCGCTCATGCTCCACACTTCTTCTCCATCTCTGCGGATGGGGCCGCCCTGATTGGGGATCAGCACATCCACCGAACCGAAGCGCTCCTTCACATTGGCAAAGATGGCCTCATCACCAAGATCGTTCTGGCTGACCATGAAGCGCCTCTTCTCCTCCTCGCTGAGAGAATCTATGAGTACCTGGGCTCTGGAGGCCATGTGGGTCACCATGCAGACATTCATTCCCTCATGCAGGAGTTCCCGAATCACGTCCTCCGGCGCGCCGGAGATGACTGCCGTTCTTCCCTGAAGTGTGTTCATACCATTCCCCTCTCGTGGATCCCCGGGATCCTTTTTTCTATTCTTATCATGTTTATTCAATTCTGTAAAGAGTCAGTTTTGAACCGAACGCGTCATTTCACTCCGGATGGGGATATACCATTGCCTTTTAGCGGCTCAAACTGCTCCAAAATGCCTCCGTCTCAATCTTATCCTCAATACTTCTGGGGATTGAGCGGAATAATGTCAAAATACAGTAATCAAGAATTGTTCGCTAAAACAAGTAAAAAGCCGCAAATCCAAAGATTCACGGCTTTTTACTTGGAGCTGGCAATGTGACTCGAACACACGACCTGCTGATTACGAATCAGCTGCTCTACCGACTGAGCTATGCCAGCAGGGTTTTGCGCAAGGGGTATGATAGCATACTTTTCCCCTTTCGTCAAGGAGGAAAAGCAACTGAAACGGCTTACAGAAATGCGGAAAAACGGCAGGAAAGCGTTTGAGAAAAGTATGCAAAAAGCTTCTTTGCGCCGCCGCACGAAAAAGGGACCGGCTAAGAACGGGCCGGTCCCTTTGACTGCGATCGATGCTGCTTATTCGGCAGAAATCATGTAGTAATAGACAGGCTGACCGCCATTGATGACGGAGATCTCACAATCCTCCAGCCCCTGGCCGAGAGCTTCAGCCAGCGCGTTGGCATCCTCCTCCGTCACGTCGCTGCCATAGTAAACGGTGACGAGGGCGGGAGAGGAAGGAGCCAGCGCCTGAATGAGCGCCGTCTTCACATCCTCCAGGTCACGGCTGTTGCACAGCAGAGAGCTCTCAAGGAGGCAGAGGTACTCACCCGCCAGGATCGTATGGCCGTCAAAGTCAGAATCCCGGGCGGCATAAGTGATCTGAGCGGTCTGGATCCCACCCAGCGCCTGGGTCATGGTCTCCGTAAGCTCATCCTTCTCCACCGTCTCATCATAGGTCAGAAGGGCGGCAATCCCCTGGGGTACGGTCTTGGAGGGAATCACGACCACTTCCTCATTCTCCGTGAGGTCCACGCACTGCTGGGCGGCCATGATGATGTTCTTGTTGTTGGGGAGCACGAAGACCGTCTCCGCATGCGCGGCCTCAACAGCCTTCATGATATCCTCCGTAGAGGGGTTCATGGTCTGTCCGCCGGTAACAACGGCGTCAGCGCCAAGCTGACGGAAGACCTCCTCCATCCCCTCTCCGGCGCACACGGCCACAATGCCGTACTTTTTCCGGGGCTCCTCCACCTCAGCGGCGGCGGAGTCGGTGGCAAAGATCATCTGGTTGTGCTGGAGCTTCATGTTCTCCACCTTGACCTTCTCCAGGTAGCCATAGGTGATGGCTTCGGTCATGATGGCGCCGGGATCGTTCACATGGACATGGAGCTTAATCAGCTCATCATCCGCGGCCATGACCAGGCTGTCGCCCATGCGGCTGGCAAAATCACGGAGAACCAGAGGATCTTTCTCGTTCTGGATGCGGATGATAACCTCTGTGCAGTAGGAGAAGCGAATATCGCCGGTCTCAAACTGGCTGAAATCCGCCCGGGACTGGGTTGCGCCCTCCGCAGCGGGGGTCCCGCTCACCAGCGCCTCCCCTTTCAGGGCGCAGATCATGCCGTAAATGATCCAGCAATAGCCCATGCCGCCGGAGTCCACCACGTTCGCTTTCTTCAGAACGGGGTTTAAATTGACGGTATCGGCCAGAGCGATCTTCGCCGTCTCATACACCGTCTCAAACATGGGCAGGATCTCGGTATTGGCCTCGGCATACTTCACCGCGGCCTCAGCAGCCAGACGGCTCACCGTCAGAATGGTGCCCTCGGCGGGCTTCATCACCGCGCTGTAAGCGGCAGTCACACCATCGGTCAATGCGGCGGCCACCTCTTTGGCGTCGGCGGCCTCCTTCCCCTTGAAGGAACGGGACATTCCCCGGAAAAGCAGAGAGAGGATCACGCCGGAATTGCCCCGGGCACCCCTCAGAAGGGCACCGGCGGTCTTGGCCGCCACGCTGTCCAGCCGTTCATCGTTGTCATTCCGAAGCTCCTGCGCGCCGGAGCCCAGAGTCAGGCTCATGTTGGTGCCGGTATCGCCGTCGGGTACGGGGAATACGTTCAGATCGTTGATGTGCTGTCTCTCTTGCTCGATCGCGGCGGCAGCACTCAGCACCATCTGACGAAACATGCTGCCTGTCAGCTTATCTTCCACAGTCTTCCTCCCAATCAATCGCCTATAGCGGAATCAACAAAAACATTCACTGCCTTGAGCCTGACGCCGGTGGCCGTCTTTACCTTATAGCGGACCTCGTCAATGATGTTCCGGCAGGTTTCGGGGATATTGACGCCCTCGCTCATCACGATATGCAGATCCACGGTAACGCTGGAATCCTCATGATAGGTGACGTAGACCCCCTTGCGCATGGATTCTTTCTTTAAGAGATGGACAAGCCCGTCCGTCACGGAACGCATGGCCATACCGCGGACGCCGAAGCAGCCGGTAGCTGCATCGCCCACAAGATTCGCGAAAACATCTTCATCTACACGAATGCTGCCGTGATCGGTCTCGTACTTAATCATAATGTCCCTCCATTCCTTGTGACATACAGATAGGCACAGTACCTATAAAAGCATTATATACGAATTCCCGTGCCTCCGCAAGTAGTATCCTGCCAAAAGAAGTCCTAAGATTGCGGTCCCAATGCTTGCATATTCCCGTAAAATAGGGTACAATAAGTTATCTATCACGGGAGGGCTGAGTCATGAAGAAAAACAATGCCGATCTCATCAAGCTGATCCTCACCATCGTCGCCGTCGTTGCGGCAGTGGCCGCCGTTGTAACGGTCATCATCCTCTATAAGGACAAGATTACCGCCTGCATTGCCTCCATCAAGGAAAAGCTGCCCAAGAAGAATGAGGTGGCCTTTACCGAAGAGGAGTATGAGGATTTCGCCGACGTATAAAGCGCTTATTTTGTCCCGGTGGAGCCGAAGCCTCCGCTCCCCCGCTCCGTTTCGCCCAGGCTTTCCGCCTCCCGGTACTCCGGGAGCAGGACAGGGGCGATGACAAGCTGGGCGATGCGCTCATTCGGCTCCACTACCGCATCCACGCCGCTTTGATTATAAAGAGCGACCAGGAGCTCCCCCCGGTAATCGCTGTCGATGACGCCGACCTTGTTGGCCGGGGCAAGGCCCCGCTTGGTGGCCATACCGCTGCGGGCATAAACAAGGCCCACATATCCCTCCGGGATCTCCAGCGCGAGGCCCGTGGGGATAAGCCGTGTCTCCCCGGGGGCAAGGGTCACCGGTCCATCCAGAAGGGCGCGGAGATCCGCTCCGGCAGCCTCCCGGCTCCCCCGTTGGGGCGCCTGGGCCCTTCGGTCCAGTTTTTGAAAACGAATCACAGGTTCTTTCATACGCTCGTCCCCTTTCTTTGGGCTATTCTATCCGATTTTTGCCGCCGGGTCAATCGCCCGGCTTCGATTCTTTCTGCGGGGCAAAAGGAATCCCGCGAAACCGACTTTGGGAGGTACTGCAATGCGTGACTATGAGAAGGAGCTGGAAAACCGCGTAAGCTTTATCCGTGACTGCCTTCGCAACGCCCATGCCGAGGGCATCATCTTCGGCAACAGCGGCGGAAAGGACAGCGCCCTTGTGGGCATTCTCTGCAAAAAAGCCTGTGACAATACGGTGGGCGTCATCATGCCCTGTGCCTCCCACCGCAACTACGGTGAGGATGCCGAGGACGGGCGCGCCCTGGCCGAGGCCTTCGGCATTGAGACCCGTACCGTGGACCTGACCGAAACCCGGTCCACCCTGCTGAAGGAGCTGGAGTCGGTCACCGAAGTGCGCCCCGGCGGCCTCAACAACATGGCACCCCGGCTGCGGATGCTGACCCTCTACACCATCGGGGCCAGCGAGAATCGCCTGGTGGCAGGCACCGGCAACGCCAGCGAATATTATATGGGCTACTTCACCAAGTGGGGCGACGGCGCCTGTGATTTCAACCCCATCCGGGATCTCACCGCAACAGAGGTCATCGAGTTTCTAAACTGGCTGGAGGCCCCCCTGCACATCCGCACCAAGGCCCCCTCCGCCGGACTCTTTGAGGGGCAGACCGACGAGCAGGAGATGGGCGTCAGCTACGCCGCCATCGACCGCTACCTGAAGACGGGCGAGGCGGAGGAGAAGGACAAGGCCATCATCGACCGCTATCACCGGGTATCGGAGCACAAGCGGGTGCCGATCCCGGTATTTGAAGGGGAGAATTGAGCGCATGATCGGCAAGGGCCTCTTCTGTGCGCATGCGATCTGAAAGCCAATACTTTACTGCCGGGCGGCTGTGAGCCGCCCGGCAGTTATTTCACAAACAGGCTTTTTCAGTTCCTTTCCTGCGCTTTCACAGGGGCGCTGACCGGCGGTCTTCAACCGCACTCGCAGTCAGCGCGGTGACGAAGCCTTATTCCGCCTCCAGCTCGTCCGTCAGGCGGATGATCTCATCGATGTAACCGCCGATGGTCTCGATGGTGTCCAGAAGCGGCCCGTCGGTGGTAATGTCGATCCCCGCAAGGCCGGCAAGGCCAACCGGATCCAGGGTGCTGCCCGCCCGGAGTACCTTCTTCCAGTCCTCCACCGCCGTCTCTCCCTCGGTCTCGATCCGTTTGCAGGCCTCCGTCGCCACGGTAAGGCCGGCAGAGTAGGTGTAGGAGTAGAGGCCCATGTAGTAGTGGGGCTGCCGCATCCAGGTGAGGGCCGCATCATCATCGATTTCCACGGCATCCCCCCAGAACTTCTGCAGGACTTCCTTCTTGATTCCGCTGAGGACCTGGGCGCTGACGCTGCCTCCCGCGTCCACGATGCGATAGACCTCCCGCTGGTAGGCGGCCTCCAAAAGGTGGGTGACGAAGTTGTGGTAGTAGGTATTGCTGACCATACAGGACAGGACCCAGCGCTTGAAGCGCTTATCCTCGCTGGTCTTCAAAAGATAGTGGGCCATGATAAGCTCATTCATGGTGGAAGGAGCCTCCACAAAATAGGTGGAGACATCGGTATCAAAGATGGACTGGGCGCCGTTGCAGGCCCGGAAATGGCCGGCGTGGCCCAGCTCATGGGCCAGGGTGAAGACGTCGGACATGCGTTCATTCCAGCTCAAAAGGATAAAGGAATTCTTGCCATAGGGGCTGGAGCAGAAGCCGCCGGTGGATTTGCCTTGGTTGCGTCCGAAATCCACCCAGCGATCCCGGTAGGCCTCCCGCACCATTTCCACATAGTCGGGGCCATAGATGGCAAGGCCCTTCTCAATATACTCCCGGGAGCCCTCAATGGTCACCTTGGGATCATACGCCGGATCCACCGCGATTTTGAGATCGGCAAAGGTCATCGTGTCCAGCTTGTGGATCCGCTGCAGCAGCTTTGCGTAGCGGCGCATATGGGGGGCCAGCTTCTCGGTGATGAGGTCGATCTGCCGGTGGTACATCTCCAGGCTCACCTTCTGGTCAAAAAGCAGATAGTCAAAGACGCTGTCATAGCCCCGGAGGGTTGCCATGGCCTTCTCCTGCTGCACCTGGGCGTTATAGGCGGCGCCTGTGACGTTCTCATACTCCCGCAGCTTCCCGGAGAAGGCGCGGAAGGCAGCGCGGCGCACCTGGGCATCCGCATCCAGGCTGTAGCTGTCCTCAAAAAGGGAGTAGCCCAGGGGATACTCCTTTCCCTCCACGTTGAAGGAAGGGAATCGCATATCCGCCAGCTTTGCCATGTTGTAGATGGTATAGGGGACGCGGAAGCTCTGAGAGAGGGCGGCCAGAGCCCGCTCCGTTTCCGGGTGCAGGCGATAGGGCTTTGCCCGCAGGATATCCCCCAGATATCCACGGTTGGGCGCACTCTTCTCCATCGCCTCCTTCAAAACCGCCTCCGGCGCCTCCGCCAGCTCACTCTCAATAAAGCTGAGGCGGCTGCCAAGCTCGGCCATGAGAAGGCCCATGCGGTTGCTTCTCTCCTGCAGGGCGGTGTCATAGTAATCCACCTCCACCGCCAGGTGACAATAGCTGCCGAGAAGATGCAGCTTCTCCATAAACTCCCGGTAGAGATCCAGGCAGACGTTGACGGAATCCGCATCCGTCAGCTTTCCCTTATACTCTGTCTCCAGTATATCCGCCAGAGCCTTGACCCTTTCCATGTCCTTCTGCATCTCCTCCTCATTTTTATAGATGAGGCTGAGATCCCAGGTCTCCTCCACAGGGACATCCTTACGCATGGTCAGTTCCATATCGAGCCCTCCTTGGGTCCATATTTTATTGTCAATATAGCAGAATCCTCTTCCTTTCGCAATCATAACGCATAAATGTGCAATGATGAACGAAACGTACCGTGTACGCTGTATCCCCGTAGGGGGCAATCCCTCTGCCTTCGTCTCCGCCCGGATCGACCCGCCGCGGGGCCCATGCGCAGGACAGGGGCGGATGTGGGCATCCGCCCCTACTGTGCAGTTTACATAAAAACATGGCTTTTCACCTCATCCGTCATCCGGCTTGCGTGAGACGCCGGATGCCACCTTCCCCTCAAGGGGAAGGCATGGATTCGTGCGTTTTCTGGCTTCCCCTTGAGGGGAAGCTGTCGCAGCAGCGACTGATGAGGTGGTGTACAAACAACATCAAGTTTCAATTGAAACAACATACTACGGGTCCCTCCCCCGTCGGAAGTCCTTTCACAGCAGTGACAATTGACGCTTGCACATCGGAGATAAAGCCTGTATAATAGATGTAAATACTAGTACATATACCACATTATTCAGGAGGCGATCCAATGGCAGAAACCATCAACAAGGGCGGCCTTGGCTCCAAAGAGACCCACCGGCTGCCCCCCGAAGCCTGGCCCCGGCAGAACTCCCCCATCGCGGACAATCTGGCCGTGAAGCGGGTCTATCAGAAGGAGCCCATCGACGAGACCTGCTGGGCCTGGATGAAGCTCCTGCGGGAGAAGGACCCCACCAAGCGGGTCTATCCCGTGGATCCCTATGTGGAGGTTTACCAGTTCCGGGAAAACATGTACGGCATCCTCACCATTTCCCTGGACGGCGCCGGCGACAGCTGGATCTATCTCATCGACGGGCCGGAAAAGGCCATGATCATCGACACCAGCTTCGGCCTCGGCGATCTCAAGGGCCTCTGCGAGGAGATCACCGGAGGAAAGCCCCTCATCGTGGTGAACACCCACAACCACTTTGACCACGCTTACGGCAACGCCCAGTTTGACGAGGTCTTCTGCCATGAGTATGAGGCTCCCGTCATCGCCCGGCAGGACGAGCATATCTGGGACTATCTCTTTGAGCCCGACACAGGACGCCCCATCTGGGCGGAATTTCCAAGAGAAGCACTGATTCCCTGGAAGCCCTATAAGGTCACCGGCGTTCCCGACGGCTATACCTGGGACCTGGGCGGCGGCTACGAGATCGAGCTTGTCTTCCTGGGCGGCCACAGTGCGGGTCACGCGGGCTATCTGGACAAGCAGAGCCGCATCTTCTTCGCCGGGGATGATATCATCTCCATGCGCGTGGGCGTGGGCGGTCCCCGCCCCGGTACCCCCCACGGAGAGTGCGCCTCCGTCAACTGTATGGGCAAGCAGATGCACAAGCTGGCAAAGCGCCTTGACGAGTTCGACCACATCTTCTCCGGCCACTTTGTAGGCGATCTGGAGAGCATCGTGGTGCAGTACATGGCCGAGGCCTGTGACGCCGTGGTGGCGGATCCGGAGGGCGCCGCCTCCTTCGTGCGGGAGGGGCCCCGGGGCAAGCAGTATTTCCGCTATGTGGAGGGGCTGGGCACCCTGTCCTACTCCATGAACAGCATTGTAGACGGCGACTTCTGAGTATTGCTTTCCAAAGGAAACCGAAAACACGATAATTGGAGGAAAACGATGAAAAAGTGGACCCTGGAAGAGAAAGAGGGCTATACCCTCGTCCGCAACGAGGGCGGCGCTACCCTTTCCTTCGACCCCAAATCCGGCATCCAGCTTTTGGAGGATGACGGCTTTGCCTTTAAGGACTTAAACCGCAACGGCGTACTGGATCCATATGAGGACTGGCGTCTTCCCATTGAGGAGCGGGTCAAGGACCTGGTCTCCCGCATGACCACCGATGACTGCCTTGCCATGATGGAGCACGCGGGCATGTTCGTGGTGCAGAACATCAACGCGGACGTGCTGAAATGGAACCCCGCCCTCCGGGCCCGCCTTGCCGTCAGCGGCAAGAGCATTGAGGACTTCGCCAAGGACCGGGACATCACCCAGGTCTCCGAGGAGCAGATGTGCTACGTGGAGGAGGGACTGCGTTTCTGGCTGATCTCCACCATGGAGGATCCCGGCACCGGCGCCAAGTATATCAACAACGTCCAGCGCCACATGGAGAAGACCCATCTGGGCATTCCCGCCTTCTTCTCCACCAACCCCCGGGCTTTTACCGACACCCACAGCGACATCGGCGAGAAGGACGTCTCCTCCTGGCCCACCAACCTGGGCCTGGGCGCCACCTTTGACCCCGCCATCGCCACAAAAATGGCTGAGACCGTGGCCCAGGAGTACCGCGCCCTCGGCATCGTGATGGAGCTGGGCCCCCAGATCGACTGCGCCACCGACCCCCGTTGGAACCGCTTCAGCGCCACCTACGGCGGCGACCCCGATCTGAACGCCGACATGGCACGGGCTGTCTGCGACGGATTCCAGACCAGCACCGGCGACGCCGAGATTGAGGGCGGATGGGGCCGCGACAGCGTCATGGCCATGACCAAGCACTGGCCCGGCAGCACCTCCGAGGGCGGCCGGGAGAGCCACAGCAAAAACGGCCGCTTCGCCATCTATCCCGGCGGCAACTTCTCCGAGCGTCTGAAGCCCTGGAGCGAGGGCGCCTTCAAGCTGAATGGCCCCACCGGACAGTGCTCCTCCACCATGAGCTGCTATGACGTCCTCTACGACGTGGGCGGCGACGAGGCGGAGAATGTGGGCAGCAGCTTCAGCCATTATGCCAACACCACCCTCTTAAGGGAGAAGCTGGGCTTCAAGGGCTTCGCCTGCACCGACTTCTGGATCACCGGCGGCCCTCGTCTGGGCCGTCCCACCATCAATGCCTGGGGCATGATCGACGCCACCCCCGCCCAGCGGGCCCTGAAACAGATCGAGGCCGGCATCGATCAGCTGGGCGGTCTGGGTGAGCTTTCCATCCTGCAGGAGGCTTATCAGCTGGCGGTGGAAAAATACGGTGAGGACTGGGCGCAGGAGCGCATCCGCACCGCTGCCGGCCGCATCCTCCCCTTCTGCTTCGGCGTCGGCACCTTTGAGGACCCCTATCGGGATCCCGCCGAAGCGGATAAGATCGTTGGCTGCGCGGAGCATCGGGCCCTAGGGCTCGACGCCCACCGCAAGAGTCTGGTGCTTCTCAAGAACAACAGCCTGCTCCCCGCCAAGGGCAGGAAGGTCTACATCGCCAAGAAGTTCTCCGGCGGCATTCCCGACCGGGGCGGCCATGTGGACCCCATCACCTCCGCCCCCGCCTTTGACCCGGCCCTTGTCGGAAAGTTCTTCACCGTGGTGGAGACCCCGGAGGAAGCGGACTTTGCCATCGTGCTGATGGACTCCCCCCAGAGCGGCAACGGCACCAAGCGGGAGACCCAGGAGGTCATTCCCATCTCCCTGCAGTATCGGGATTACACCGCGAAAAACGCCCGCTATAAGAGCGTGGGCGGCGACATCGTGGACGGCAAAAAGGAGAACATGAGCTATCGCGGCAAGACCGTCAGCACCTACAACAGCTATGATCTGGATGTGCTGGAGGAGACCAGGGCCGCCATGGGTAAGAAACCCGTGGCCGTGGTTCTGCGGCTCATGAATCCCCTGGTGCCCTCTGAGCTGGAGCCTCTGGCTGACGCGGTCCTGGCAAGCTGGGGCAATACCCCCGCCCAGGTGATTTTGGAAGCACTGGCCGGCGAGTTTGAGCCCAGCGGCCTTCTGCCCTTCCAGATGCCCGCCAGCATGGACGCGGTGGAGGTCCACCTGGAGGACACCCCCAGGGATATCGAGCCCTACACCGATGCCAATGGCGATGTCTGGGACTTCGCCTACGGCCGCGGCTTTACCGCTGTCATCGACGATGAGCGCGTGAAGAAGTATCGGTAAACCACAATTCCAAAGCATATGAAGAGGAGCGGTTCCAAAAAGGACCGCTCCTCTCAGCGTGTAGACAAAGTCTTGAGGACTTTGTCTACACGCTTCAATGCCCCGTGTTTTTTGTGAAGCTTCACCTCACAAAAAACGTCGCTGCGCTCCGCGAAAGCCTGCTTTAGCAGGCATTTCGCCAGGGCAGATCCAATTCGAGGCGGGCCTTGCCCCCTCGAGCTCCCCCGCTGCTCGCGCCCATTTCTCCTTTTCATTTTGAGGTATATCTACAGTCTGAGAGGAGCGGCCCCTTTTGGGACCGCTCCTCTTGTTTCTATTTGTTTCTATCGCGTGATCACCGGCAGGCAAGGCGGCAGCATGGCCAGTCTCTTTTATCCCGGATTCTTCAAGAGCCAGTGCTGCCCATGGGGCAGTGTAAGGAGGGTCCCATCCAGCCGCTCCAGCACCTTTCCCGTGGGATAGCGGCGCAGGACCTGACTCTCCCGATATTCCGGATCCTCCCTCCACTCCGAGAACAGGAGGACGTCGCCCTCCCGGTGATCCAGACTCTCTCGGGGGCTGACAGGAAAGTCGCCCTCCTCCGGCCAGAGCACCTGAAAACGATTCTCATGTCCCTGGCGGCAGAGGGTCAGGGGACTTCCGTGGAGCATCAGATTGTAGCAGTCCCGCACCGCTTTGAGCGACAGGCTCGCCACAATCTCCGCTTCACGCGGCTCATCCCCGCAGCGCAGAATGCCGATTTCCTCCCGGGAAAAATCCACCCGCAGTAGGTGGATCCTCCCGTCCTCGAAAACGGCATTGCCAAAATAACAACCCTCCTGTGCCGGGACCGGCTCATAGACCCTCCCCTCCGGGAAACGGACGAGGACGAGCCGATTTCCGCGGATCGGATGCCCGCTGCGAAAAAGCTCCTCCGCCTCATAGAGATCGCCGCCGGTATAGTCAGTCCCCCAGTACCAGTCTTCACTCCCCTCCATCAAGGCAAGGGCGGTGATCCCTCCGGTATCAATCACTCGAATCTCCATCTTTCCTTCTTTCTCACAAATCGTCCGGGGTCGGGCCGCTTCTTCCCCTGACGCAGGTCCAGGCCGCCGTAAGCCGCTCCAGACTCCAGGCCGCATTGGCCGGACTGGTGGAGGGCAGGCATATCGCCGGGACAGAAGCAACAGGCTCCATATACTTCTGATAGTAACGGAATGCCGTCTTCCCGTTCACATAGATTTTCTCGATGGGGGCGGCGCGCAGAATCGGGCCAAGGTCATTGGGCACCGCGCTGCGGATCGCGGCATCGGAGGAGCCCTCGATCTCACAGGATCGGATCACGTCCCAGAGGGCGATGTGGTTTCGCAAAAGGAAGGCCTTCTTTTCCTCCACTGTCTCCGGTAGCTTCTCTTCATAGAGAAGGGCGAGGACCTTCCAGAAGCGGTTTTGGGGATGGCCGTAGAAAAAGCCCGCCTCTCTGGACTTCACAGAGGGAAAGCTCCCCAGGATCAGGGCCCTGGATCTTTCATCATAGACCGGCGGAATGGGATGAATCAGCATGGTTTCTCCCTCAATCCGTATGGCGCTCAGCAATCTCCAGGACCTGCTTCAGCCAGGCATCCCCGCCGCTGACTGAGCACCGGGTAGTCCCATCGATGAAGCGCAGCTCCAGGTCGCCGAAGAAATTGTTAACCGTCAAAACATCCCCGCACAACATGCTTCCGTCCTTCATAAATGGAACACCCTCAAATTCGAAGGAGATATCCCACTGAAATCCCTCTCCCGTGTGGATCTTGGTTCCGCTGGGAAGAAGGTTCCGCAGCCTTGTCCGAAAGGAGGCCTCACGGAACAGGGTAATCATCTCCTCAAAGTCTTCCTCACCGGGATGGATCGAAAAGGAGTGGAGCGCATCCCCCACGCCTGCGCGATAATATCCATGGATCCCGACGCATTCGGAAAGATCCAGCGCGGGACACCGCTCCTCAATGCTCCGGGGACGGGTATAGGCAAGGGCAAGGACAAGCACACAGAGAAGGAGGACGGCTGCAGCAAGCAGCGCCGTTTTCTTTTTCATGGTTTTCCTCTCTTTCATCGTTTAGCCGCTCAATGTCCTCACTATTGGTTGAATCACAAAAGAACCTCTTTGCAGAAAAGGCGCATCTCAGTTTTATCAGGAATCGTAAAACCGCTGTCCGTCATCGGTCACAAGTCGCTCCGCCTTGGGATATTCAAAGATATCGCTGTTTTCGGCGTTTGCTTCCAGATAATCGGCAAACTCCCTCGCGTACCATTTCGCCATTTCCAGATTGTGCATCAGATAGTTTCCGCAGTTTTCGGGGGCGACGCCGGGCACCTCCTTTACATCCTTCACGAACCGGAAGGCGCTCAGCATCAGCGCGTAAATCTCCTTAGGCCCGCGGCTGCCTTTGAGGATGAGATAGAAGCCTGTAAGGCAGCCCATGGGTCCCCAGTAAATGACCTCGTCCTTCCAATCCGGGTCGTTACGCAGATATGTGGCGATGATATGCTCCAAGGAATGCATGGCCGCAACGTCAATCACCGGCTCCCGGTTGGGTCTTTTCAGCCGGATGTCATAGGTTGTGACGGTTTTGTCACCCAAAGAATCGACCCTGCTTGTAAAAATACCGGGGACAATGCGTGTATGGTCTACGGAAAAGCTCTGTATTAATTCCATCTCGATTTCTCCTTTGTTTTTCAAATGATTCTTATAAGACTTTGTCAGCCCCCTGTGCCGCCGACGACAGTTGAAAAGCCACGGAAGTCGATTGTTTGCTTTCAAACTCTCTCAACCATGCAAGCCACACTTTGTCATGTTCCTTTTCCGCTCTGGCCTTGCTGTAGTTCAAAGTCTCCTCTGTCAGAGTCTTTGGCATTTTTGCAAGGCGCTCGAATATGATCCCAGATCCAGGCCAGTTCAAATCCTGAAGCCATTCAAACAAAAGCGGGAGATACGGCACCAATTCTTCGTCAGATCTATCAGCGATTGCTTTTGCACAAGGTTCCCATATTGATTTACTTTTTTCGTTCGGAAGAAAGGGTTGTAAGAAAGGAAACAGGTATTTCATCTCTTTGGCAAGCTCTAATCCCCTCTCCACACGTTGGCTGTATTCCGTAGAAGAATAGCTGCTGTCCCATGTAAACAAATCATATATTTCATCTATATTTATCATTTGAACGATCTCCTCTTTTTAATCAAAAGCCATACTGCGTCCTACTGGTATTTCCGGCATCAAAATCACAGCGTTCCTCTGCTATGGCTTGTCAACCATTCTCCTCTTGTTATACAGGAAAGATGCTCTGTACGCAACAATCCTTCTATGGCGCAAGGGACCTCTTCTCTCGTGTGATGATACCGGAAACCGCACTTTTCCTGTACGCGTTTCGATTTTTCATTCCCATCAAAATACCCGCACCACATCTTTTCAAGATTCAGCTGCTCAAAGCCGTATCTCATGAGTTCCAGGACCGCTTCCGGTATCAGTCCCTGCCCCCAATAGGGTACCCCGATCCAGTATCCGATTTCGCCCTCCGTATCCGGAAGCCCTATATTGCTTGCTTTGCCGAGCATCAGTCCGATACTGCCAACCGGCAATCCGATGGCCTTCAGCACCACCGCATATGTTTCCGGCGCTGAAAGGACCGTTCGAATGATCTCTCTGCTGTATTCCACGCTGGTATGCGCCGCCCATCCAGCGATCGGTCCGACCCTCGGGTCCTTTGCGTATCGATAACACTCCTCAGCATCCGTTTCCTCCCACGGACGCAGAATGAGCCTTTTTGTTTCCAATACCATATTTTTCACTTCTTTTTCTTCGCATCGGGCAGTTCATTGTACATGGCTGCCAGCAATTCTTTCAGAAACGCCTTATTCTCCACGTCATCCACAAGCAGCATTTCCTTCGCGCCGTCATAGGGCAGTTCCATTTCCGCATTCGGCAGCATTGCCGCGGCAGACTTCGTAGGCTTCACAAGAAAACGGTCATCGTAAATGCCGCCGACAATCTTGCCGTGATAGTAGAGGATATATTCTCCCATCATGGCACGATAGGACACGGCCTCACATTCCGACAGCTGCTCAATGATATAATCCAAGTATTCCTTGCTTGACGCCATACTACCCCCTCGTTCGTTCTTCCCTCCGCTGATGACAGCGAAATGTCCCGGTCTCATCCTGCAGTCGGGATGGATGCGACCTCATATCCTTCCGACGCCAAAACGTTCAACGCACGCTCAAAGTTTTCTTCCTTCACAAGGATATAATCCGTATTGTACGTCGATATCGCGAATATGCCGATTTCGCACTGCGCAAGAATACCGGATAGTTTTGACAGAATACCAATCATCGAAAAGTCAAGGACCCCCTGAATACGGAATCCCCGCCATCCATCATCCCGCTCAATCGTGTTGCCGGGCGCTTCCTCCATCTTGCACACCACCGATATTTCTTCCTCTGTTCTGCCGATAAAACAGAACTGTTTGCCCACATCCGTTTCTGACAGGTCAGACACCTTGCAAACCGTCAGTTGATAGGGTAATTTCTCCAGCACCACCGTGTTTTTCTCCTTTTTCTCCGCCGCCAATTTCAGTGCGGTGGCTTCACCTGCTCATGATCACTCAGATTTACAGAACTCATACACCTTGTCGTAGAAGTCGCGGGCTTCTTCAAACACGCCGTGTCCAAGCCCTTTGTGAATAAACACTTTGCTGTCGGGAATGCGGTCATTCAGTTCATATGGCGCACGATTTCCCACCGTATGGTCGTCTTCTCCGGCGATGATCACGGTCGGACAGCTGATCTTGTCCAATTCCTCCCGCGCATCGAATCCGAGGATTGCATATGCGTTTCTGAAAAACCGCTCGTAGCTTTTCGGCCTGGTCATCTTTGCCGTCAGCGGGATCCATTTCCTGTACTTTTCAAAATAGGATTTGGTATACATCTTCTCGGCAGTATCCGTCATCAAAGACACATGATCGTTACGCACTGCCATTTCGATCCATCCGCTGACTGCATTTTGTATCACGTCATTTGCATATGGAGCTGTGACTGCAAGGATAAGTCTTTCGACCATTTCGGGATGATCGATTGCCAGATACTGAGACACCATACCGCCCTGTGACACACCAAGCACCGAGGCCCTGACAATGCCCAGCGCTTTCATGGCTGCCGCCTGGTCGTCTGCCATCTCCCGTATCGTATAACCCTCAGGCATTGCATTTTTCCGGCTGAACATATACACGGTATAATCCTTGAAAAACTTTCTGTATGGAGAAGCCAGCAGAAAAGCCTTTCCTTTTACTGTTGCCAGTCCGTCCGACAGCCCCGGCAATACAACCAGATTCTTTTTTCCTTTTCCAAAAGACACATAGTACATATCTGTGTCCCTCAAGGCGATGCATCCGTTTTTCATATCAGCGCCTCCTTCATTCCCGGCATCCAAAGCCGCGCCTCACCCGGACCGCCGGAATGGCCCGAAGGCACGGTGCTTTTTTCATTTCAGCCAGGCGCATATCGACAAATGAGAAGCCCTCAGCTCAGTCTCCATTCTTTCTCATGGCGTGAATGATCTGAAGCCCATCGCTTTCCAGTCCCTTAACCTCTCCGTGAAAGTAACGGATGGGACTGACAGATAAAAGCAGAATATACAAATTCAGAAAGAAGGTGTAATTCAAGCAGTATTCCATCACGCCGTCAGCAAGAAATTCCGATTGAAACGAAAGCCCTCTGGATCTCACGAGAAAAAGTGCCAGGACCAGCAGAAGTGAAGCAGCCGGTCCCCCCGAAAGCGTCGTGATCAGCTTCACCCTTGTGTCAAATTCCTTTTTTGAGGGTGTAAAGAGGCCATCAAAAACAAGCAGATTCACCGTCAATGCTTTTGTGTGCAGGAGCCGTTTTCCCCATCCAACCCGTATATGCCAATGCCTGTCCCCTGTTGCAAGCCTATACCCGAGGGCGTGGCCCAACTCATGAAAGAGGGTGGAGAGGAAGGTCAGAACCCATAAGACGCATAAAAGGAGCAACAATTCTATGATGGCCGCGATAACGACAGCGATTGATTCTGACATCGAATCCTCCTCAAATCCCGATCCGGCAATGGCTGTTTCCCGGTCATACCCCGTCCCGCGTGAGCTTTGCAGCCGGTCCAGCCGAACACCCATAAAGGAGCAAGTCTGGCAAAGGTTTTTTGAGGGATGAGCTCACGAATAGTCACTCTAAATCCCACATTTCTTCTGCTCTATGGAGCAAAGCGTCTATGGTTTCCTGCTTTCGGGCAACCACTTCGCTGTTTTCGGGATAAACGGCACTGCCATCGGCGGTAATATAGATTTGATAATTCTCATTCCCTTCCGTGAGAGATACACCGTATTCATAGCCGCCAGATAGCTTCGGCCAGATGATGAGAAAGTCGGTAAAGGGATTCCCGTCTGTCTCAGGCAATCCTACACTCAGATTGCCTGTGAAGGATAGATAGTCAGGATATTTTACACCGTAGTCATAGCCATCGGTATCCATGTATTTATATCGCGGCACGATCCAGGTGGCAAAATCATTCTTTTCCAATCCCCTGCTGAATGGTCCATACTTCACCATTCGCCAAACATACCAGCCGACATTCCATAAGGCAAAGAGCGCCAATATGCAAAGCGCCGCTCTCAATGCGATCCTTTTGTATGTTTTCATTCTTTCAACGCTCCCAAAGTTCGATCCGTCCGTCTCAGTATGCCGCTGATCGAGAAACAAATCGACATACAGGCTTTTGTCATCCCTATATGATGTCAGTGAAATTACCTTTCAAAAAATGTCTATACTCTGGATGGTCAATAGCCTTCTCATATTCTTTCCTTATAGTTTTTGTATTCCAATCCTTCATCTTTGAAGACATTTCCTCATATCTCATTATCGTAATGAGTCCGTCTCTTTCCGCCTGTAAAATTGCCTCCATAGCATCTGGAACATATTCCACAGAATTGATTTCAACCGGAGTGCTGCTTGCAGCCGCATCGGGAATTTGGATATCAACCTCACTTTCGATTACGTTATCGGCGCAGTAGATGTAACCCGAAACACCTTTATATGTTTTTTCCAGGGCATTGGGATAATACTCTTCAAGACGCTGTAATCCGTTCTTATCAAATCCGTATGCACCCCACTTTTCCCATCTTCCATCATATTCGAAGCCTGTTTCTTTGCAATACTTCTCTATAGCATTACTTAAGTAGACAAGAACATTTTCTCTTTTCTTTGAAAAGTAGATTAATGGAACACCATGATTTGAAATCCTTGGCTCAAGTTGTTTTATACCGCCCACCTGAGATGCATGATAATACATATTGATCTCCCAAGTATGATTGAGCTAATTCCTGTTGTACTGGCTCAAATACTCCGCCCTTTATGGCTCATAATGCACTGAAATGAAATCTTTCTTTTGGTGGTACAAGCAGCATACCGTTTCTACATGGCTTGGAACAATAGCGTGAATAAATCGGCGTCTATTTACGCTGATTGCTCGTCCGCCCTTGTAGAGCAGTTCCCGCTTTCCAAA
>CAMNAO010000006.1 GCA_946531435.1 uncultured Clostridia bacterium | reverse complement strand
CGCAGACGTTCATGGTCGTGTTCGTTCCAGAGCCGTATAGCACGGCGATATATTTTAATATCCCGTGGAATATTAGGCCTCGCTACATGCAATGTCAGTACATCCTGCTCGGTACGGATGCCATTCTCTCTTGTATATTGACTCATCGGAGTGCGGCCATAGCGAACGCCGGTTCTGCCCGGAGTGAGCTTGGTTAGATCCTGCAGGAGATCATTTACAACGGCCTGGGGGGTTACAGCTTCAAATTCTGGATAACCGAAAGGAGTTCCTTTTCGCCACCCGACAACGATCATGCGAGCGCGGGATTGAAGGACGCCAAAATCCCGGGCATTTTGTTCCCTGCAGCCAATACGGTATCCCATACGTCTCATCTGAGCCTTTATGTTTCGCCAGGTTCGTCCTCCGTTTGCTGTCTGGATTCCGAGAACATTTTCAAAGACAAACATCTTGGGCCGATATTTTTTCAGGAACTTTGTGTACAGGAGGTACAGCATATTACGGGGATCTTCTGACATGTTGTGAGCCATGTGTTTACTCTGCGCGCGGCCAACCAGAGAATAAGCCTGGCAAGGGGGACCACCAATTATTACATCCACATGATCGGTGCCATCTGCTGCCAGAATACCGTCAATCGTTTCAAAGATACCCGGAAGCGTTTCCTTTGACATGGTTTTACATATCACGGTTCCCAGCACTTCTTTAGGAATCTGCCTCATGAGCTCTTCACGCGTTATTCTCTTGCGTAAATAATCATAATAGACAGAAAGCTGATCCTTCTTTTTAAGGTAATAGTAAGCACTCCGTGTCTCGAGAGTCTGAGCTGCATACGGATTCATTTCCACATGCGCGACGGGATTGAACCCTGCCTGAAAGAAGCCCTCCGACAAGCCTCCGGCTCCGGCAAACAGATCTATGAAGTTATAGCCGTTATGCTCAGACGCTTGTTTAAACATGATATCGGCTCCGTTTCTATGGTGTATTTATATCAGATAAGGACTCATATCATCCAGATCGGGACGATCAGGTTATTGCTGTCGAAGGCGCTGAACTTGTCCGCCATGCAGAGGACGGCGCCGGTGCCGAGCTGGAGCGGGCCTTTATCGATCACACCGAAGACCCTCGTCAGCCGCTTATCCGGTGTGGCGGTTTTTTTAATCTCCAGAGGGCAGAGCCTGCCGTCGCCCTCCAGGATCACGTCAATCTCCTTGGCGTCACGGTCACGGTAGAAGTAGAGATACGGCTCCAGCCCTGCGTTCTGATAGCTCTTCATGATCTCCGACACGGTGTAGTTCTCCAGCAGCGCGCCGCTCATGGCGCCGCTCTCGGCCACCTCGGGGGAGGACCAGCGCGTCAGGTAGCAGACCAGGCCGGTATCGTAGAAATAGACCTTCGGCGTCTTGATCGTACGCTTCAGCACGTTATTGGAATAGGGATACAGCAGGAAGATGATCCCCAATGTTTCCAGAATGTTGATCCAGTTCTTCGCCGTGGGCATGTCGATATCCGCGTCGTCGGCCAGCGCCTTATAGTTCAGCAGCTGGGAGCAGCGCGCGGCGACGGCGGTGACGAAGCGGTTGAATTTCAGGGCGTCCACACTTCCGGAGAGATCCCGCACATCCCGTTCCACATAGGTGGAGAGGTAAGAGGAGTAGAAGATGTTCCGGTCCGGAAACTGCCCGCTGATAAGCCCCGGCATGGAGCCGCGCCACAAACGGGCGAAGAGCTCCGGCGTGGTGACAGGCTGAATCTGATCCTGCTCGCTGAGAAGCTTTCCCATATCCGTCGTGAACGGAACGCAGGGTGCGCCGATAATCTCCCGCTGCGACATAGGCGACATGTGCAGCAGCGCCACGCGCCCAGCCAGCGATTCCTGCACGCCCCGCATGAGCCGGAAGATCTGCGAGCCGGTCATCCAGAAGTCGCCGGGGTTGTGATGCTCGTCGATGTAGATCTTGATATAGGTGAACAGCTCCGGGGCGTACTGCACTTCGTCGATCAACACCGGCGGCCGATGAAGCTGGAGGAAGAGGGCTGGATCGTTCTTTGCCATATCCCGTTCCGTGAGGTCGTCCAGTGTCACATATCGGCGCCCAATGTTCTCTTTCTCCGCCAGCTCGCGCAGCATGGTCGTTTTGCCTGCCTGCCGCGGGCCGGTCAGTAAGATCGCGGAGTATGACTTGCTCAACTCCAGAATGCGGTTTTCCATATGTCGGCTGATGTATTCCATAAGACACCACCTAAAAATGCGTATAATCCAACCAATTTACTCTACCGGTATTATATCCGGAAAAGAGCTGATAGTCAACAAAATTTCGGCAGATTTTATTCTGCAAATAAAATCTGCCGAAACTGCATCTCTGACACCGTATTTCCTTGTTTATGCGCCGGAGGTTTTGACGCGGGGCGGGAGAGCGCGGTTCTGCTGTAGAGCTGATTAAGTTCCTCATAAGCTTTCTTTAAGATTCCCTTATCTCTGTTGCAATCATGGTTTTCCTGTGTTAGCTTCGCTTCAGATCCAACACTAAGGAGGACGCCATGAAAGAAATCATCCTGCTTGCCTGTGAGCTTTTGTCCGTAGGCATCCCTTTCTTGCTCGCGTTTGTTTTCTACGCGCATAGGCAGAAAAAGCGTGGCGCATGCTTGAAGACCAACACGACGATCCTTGTCGTCATATTGGCACTGTATGCGACCGCTGTTTACCATGTGACCGGCGCGGGAACGCTCCATGACGCGCTGCGATACCGGCTTGCGCAAGGCTGGGGCGGTATGGTATAACGGGACAAAGAGTTGAGCAATTTGGAAGCAGGTAGGGTGTTTTGAATGGAATTGAGAAAAATCAATAAGCAGGATGCTGTTTCCCAATGGGAATTTACAACGGCCTTGCCTGCGGATGAAAATGGATTCACAAACCCTTATTGCGGCATATCATTTGAGGACTACACCAAAACAGTGCTTCCAGCTTTGATATCCCATGAGCATCCGGTCGATATGCCGGATTGGTTTGTGCCGGAAACTATTATTACCTGTGGGAGGAAGATCATTTAATCGGAGAGTTCCGAATCCGGCATTATTTGACGGAGGCGCTTCGAAATGGCGCAGGACATATTGGCTACAGCATACGGAAAGACGCCAGAGGAAAGGGCTATGGAACGGCAGGGCTGAAACTCGCGATAGGAATTGCAAAGGAGATCGTTCCGGAAAAAGAGATATATTTGCGTGTATACAAGGACAATATTGCCTCACAGAAGGTTATGCTGAATAATGGGGCATACTTGTCCGGCGAAGATAAGGATCACTTCCTTATGCGAATCCCAAAATGAGGGAAAAATAAAACTTTCAATTTTCGGTGATGCATCTCCCCATGACCACATTTCTGACCACAGATGTGCACGGAACACCCGTTCACGCCGGAACAAACGGGCAAAAGAGCACACGTTTCCGGACGCAAAAGAACCGGAAAACACCCAAAAGACGCAAAAGCAGAACTCTCGTTTCTTTGGGACCACGAGGCCGCTGGTTCGAGACCAGTCACTCGGACCAAAAAGAGCGATCCGCATTAGCGGGTCGCTCTTTTTGCATATCGGGGTATTGGGTGAACCAGCGGCCTCGTGGGCGCGGAGCGCCGTAAAATCTGCCGCCGGCCTGCCGGACGAAGTCGGCAGGCCGCTGGTTCGAGACCAGTCACTCGGACCAAAAAGCCCCTGAAATCGCTGATTTCAGGGGCTTTTTTGCTCTCCCTTCGATTCGCTGAGGGAGGAACCCGAACCTGCGGGCTGTTTCACAGTGATTGCGAATGGCAAGTGATTGCGAATGGTAAGGGATTGTGTTAGTATAGGGGTACGAACGGAGACGGACAGTGCCCGATTTTTTGAAAGAAATGGGCCGAGGGGGAAGCATGGTTTTTCAGCACACCAAGCGACACGGATTCTGGATCGGCTTCATCGACTTTTTGACCGCGGGGACCTTTCTGCTGGTGTATATGCAGCTTGGCCTGCAGGAGGAGCTGGACGCGGTCCTGGGCAGGCGGACCCAGAGATACGGCGTCGCCTATCTGCTGGGCATCCCGACGCTGTTCCTTTATACCCTTGTCTGGATGGCAAGGATCTCTGAGGAGCTGAAGGAAAAGGCCATCGAGCTGGGGATCGGGGGAAAGCTCACGTCCTTTTGGCACATGTTTGCCTGGAACACGGTGGGGATCCTGTTTTTCGGCCCCGCTATCGCCACCTGGCGCTTTTTTGATACGCTGAACAAAGTGGAAGCCGAGCTCAACCGGCGTTATGCCGAGGCGGATCCATTGCCCTGACCGGGCCCGTCGGAAGAAGGGCGCGGAGAATACGGAGAGGAGCTGTACAATGATTACCTTGAATCTGTATTATACAGGCGTAAACGGCAGCGCGCGGAGATTCGCGGAGGAGATGGAGACCTCTGGCATTGCGGAAAGGATCCGGCAGGAGGAGGGCAATCTCCGGTATGCCTATTTCCAGCCGCTGAACGACCCGGAGACGATTCTGCTGGTGGATTCCTGGGTGGATCAGAGCGCCATTGACCGGCATCACGCCTCGCCCATGATGTCCGCCGTCGCCGCCCTCCGGGAGAAGTATGATCTTCACATGAAGGCGGAGAGATACGTGTCCGAGGATCTGGGCCAGGATGCGGGATTCCTCCGAAAGTAGCAGATTTTGGGGAAGCTGATCCGCCCTGCTGATTACAGACGGTGAAAAGGAAGTCCGCTATACCCTGGAGGTCTATGAAGGGGATCGCGGGGATACTGAGATCCGTATCACCGGGCAGGAATGATCCGCTGACAGCTGCGGTATTAGGGGCAAAGGTTTGGATCAATAAGGAAGAAAGGGGATTGCGGTCATGCTTGTTGGATTCCTTATAGAATTGCTTGTCGGGATGCTGTGTGTCATCATGGGGCTGCTCATCTGGTTGAAGCGAAAGGTGTCCCTTATCCATGATTACCACTATCAGAAGGTGTCGGAGAAGGATTTGCCCGCTTATAGCCGGGGAATCGGGCTCGGACTTATCGTCATGGGAGCCGGAATCTGTATGTCCGCTTTCCTCCTTCTTGTCAAACCGTCCCTATGGTGCGATATTCCGATGCTTGCCGGCATTGTCGGCGGCATTCTCATCCTGAATAAAACGCAGAAAAAGTATAACGGCTCCTGGTTCAGCGGACAAATGTAAAGAGAGCCGCAGCAGGAAAGACGCCCCGCCTGTCGAACTTGGACAGGCGGGGCGGCGAACTATTGAAATCTCTCTCAGAAGGAGAAGGGGATGGGGGCCTCTGTAAAGGAACAGATGGCGCCGGTGGCGTTGGTGAGATAGAGGACCTCCATGATCTCGTCCTCCTCGTTATACATGCTTCTGAGGCTGGGGTTGGCGTCCAGCATGGCCTGACGGGCCTCAAAGCGCTCATCCCGCACGGCCTCGGCAGTAAGGCGGATCCACTTTCCCTCCGCCATCCCGGAGATTTCCACCTTGGGATTGACCTTCATCTGCTGAAACACGTCCTTTGTATTGTTGGTGATGATGTAGAGCTTGTCTTCAAACACGTTGAGCGCCCCGAAAGGACGCACCCGGGGCTGATCCCCCTCCACGGTGGCGAGGTAAAATACACCGCACTTCTTCAAAAACTCAACTGCTTCTTTCATATCACGATTCTCCTTCCCGGAAATGATTGGCAGCTCATGCCGCCTATCACTATTATACGGGCAGTGGAACGCTTGTCAAGATGGGAGGTACGATTCGGCATGTTGCCCACAGGAGGTACGATTCGGCATGTTGCCTGCATCCCAAACAGGTAGGCGGGCCGCCGCAAATTGCGACGACCCGCCGTTTCCTTTGTGAGAGTGTTTCTCAGGGAAGCTTAGTGCATCCCGTTCTCGTAGGACTCGATCATCTTTTTGACCATCTGGCCGCCGATGGAGCCGGCCTGCTTGCTGCTGAGGTCGCCGTTGTAGCCCTGCTTCAGGGTGACGCCGACCTCGCCGGCAGCCTCCATCTTAAAGCGGTTCATGGCCTCACGGGCGTTGGGGTTCAGGATCTTGTTGGAATCAGACATCTTCTTTTCTCCTTTGCTGTTGATAAGGCGTTCGCCTTTCGAGCATAGGATTGCCCGTCCTTTTGCGGCTATACAGTTTTTTTGGCGGCAAATTTCGGAAGTTTTCTTTTTGTCCTTGCTCCCGGAATGCTTCCGCAGCCCTCTGCTGCCGGGGATCGGTTACAGTCAATAATCACGGATATTCCGGGTTTGACGCTGCCGCCCCTGCCTAATGAAAAGGGAGCGATATCGATGAATTCATTTCCCATGGGATCACCTCAAGAATAAGATGCCCCGGTTTTTATCAAAAACACATAAATATTGAAAATGGAGGCCCGGTCGGGCCTCCATTGAAGCGTGTTTTTTGTGAGGCTTTGCCTCACGAAAAACGTCGCTTCGCTCCGCGAAAGCCTGCTTTTGCAGGCGTTTCGCCAGTTGAGATCCAATTCGAGGCGGGCCTTGGTCCGGGTCGCGTTCGCTCCCCGCTTTGGCTGCAAACAGCCCACCGGGCTGTTTGCTTTACGCGTCGCGCCCCTCGAGCTCCCCTGCTGCTCACTCCCATGTCTCTGCTCTATTGTGGGGGTTGTCTACACTTCGAAAAGGGAGGCCCGGTCGGGCCTCCCTTGACGATTTGGTTGTTACTGCGTTTTTCAGGCCTCGTCGTAGAGGTTCTTCAGACGCTGCAGGTGCTGATAGCGCTCCTTGGCGGCTTCCTCGTTCTTGACGAAGAGGGTGGAAGCTCTCTCCGGGAACTCGGTGACCAGGCGGGCATAACGGGCCTCGTTCTTGAGGAAGTCCTGATAGCCGTCCTTGGGATCCTTGCTGTCCAGGGTGAAGGGCTTCTCCTTGTCGGGATTGAAGCGGAACAGGTTCCAATAACCGCACTCCACAGCCTTCTTCATCTCGGTCTGGCAGTTCATCATGCCGCCCTTGATGCTGTGCATCTCGCAGGGGCTGTAGCCGATGATGAGGGAGGGACCATGATAGGCCTCGGCCTCGCGGATGGCGTCCAGGGTCTGCTTCATGTTGGCGCCCATGGCCACCTGGGCCACATAGACGTAGCCATAGCTCATGGCGATCTCGGCCAGGCTCTTGGACTTGATCTCCTTACCGGCAGCCGCGAACTGAGCGACCTGGCCGATGTTGGAGGCCTTGGAGGCCTGTCCGCCGGTGTTGGAATAAACCTCGGTGTTGAAGACGAAGACGTTCACATCCTCGCCGGAAGCCAGGACGTGATCCAGGCCGCCGAAGCCGATGTCATAGGCCCAGCCGTCGCCGCCGAAGATCCAGACGGACTTCTTGCCCAGGTAATCCTTCTTCTCCAGAATGACCTTGGCCTCGTCGCCCTTCTCGGGAGCCGCCTCCAGGGCAGCCACGAGGGCTTCCGCCGCGGCGGTGTTGGCGGTGCTGTCGTCCTTGGTGTCGAGGAAGGCCTTGGCGGCGTCGGCAACAGCGCCTTCGCCCTCGGCCAGCTTCTTCACGTTCTCAATGAGACCGTCGCGGATGTACTTGTGGCCCAGATAGATGCCGAAGCCGTGCTCCGCGTTGTCCTCAAAGAGGCTGTTGGCCCAGGCGGGACCCTTGCCATTCTCGTCCTTGCAGTAGGGGGAGGTGGCAGCGGGGCCGCCCCAGATGGAGGAGCATCCGGTGGCGTTGGAGATCACCATGTGATCACCGTAAAGCTGGGTGACGAGACGGGCATAGCTGGTCTCGGCGCAGCCGGCGCAGGAGCCGGAGAACTCCAGATAGGGCTTCAGGTACTGGGAGCCGATGACGGTGTTGTTCTTGGCCACGTCGGGCTTCACGGTGACATTCTTCACCATGTAGTCGAAGACGGGCTGCTCCGCGAGCTGGCTCTCCTGAGAGGTGACGGTGAGAGACTTGGTGGGGCAGACAGTGATGCAGACGCCGCAGCCCATGCAGTCCATGGGGCTGAGGGCCAGCGCATACTGATACTTGCCCTTGGTCAGCTTGTGGGGGACCATCTTGGTCTGCGCGGGAGCCTTGGCCGCCTCTTCCTCATTGAGGGCGTAGGGACGGATGGTGGCGTGGGGGCAGACATAGGCGCACTGGTTGCACTGGGCGCAGGTGGTGGGATTCCACACGGGCATCAGAGTGGCAACACCGCGCTTCTCATAGGCGGAAGCGCCCTGCTGGAAGGTGCCGTCCGCGTAATCCACAAAGGCGGAGACGGGCAGGGAATCGCCATCCATACGGCCCACGGGATTCAGAACGTTCTTGACCATGTTGACGGTCTTGGCGTCGCCCTCCAGGGCAGCATCCTTGGCCTCGTCCTTGGCGTTCAGCCAGTCGGCGGGGATCTCGTGCTTCACGAAAGCGGTGGCGCCGGCGTCAATGGCCTTCCAGTTGTTCTCCACAACGTCGCGGCCCTTCTTCAGGTAGGAATGCTCAGCGGCATCCTTCATGTACTTGATGGCCTCTTCCTGGGGGAGAACACCGGCCAGGGTGAAGAACGCGGACTGCAGGATGGTGTTGGTGCGCTTGCCCATGCCAACCTTCTGAGCCAGGTCAATGGCGTTGATGGTGTAGAGCTGGATGTTGTTGCGGGCGATGTAACGCTTGGCATCGGCATCCAGGTGATGGCTCAGCTCATCGAAATCCCACTGGCAGTTGATCATGAACACGCCGCCGGGCTTGACGTCCTGAACCATCTTGAAGCCCTTGGTCACATAGGCGGGGGTGTGGCAGGCCACGAAGTCCGCCTTGTTGATGTAATAGGGGCTGCGGATGGGCTTGTCACCGAAGCGCAGATGGCTGATGGTGACGCCGCCGGTCTTCTTGGAGTCATACTGGAAGTAAGACTGGATGTACTTGTCGGTGTGGTCACCGATGATCTTGGTGGAGTTCTTGTTGGCGCCGACGGTGCCGTCGCCGCCGATGCCCCAGAACTTGCACTCGATGGTGCCTTCCACGGCGGTGTTGGGGGTCTCCTCGCGGCTCTTCTCGGGGAGGGAGAGGCCGGTGACGTCGTCCACGATGCCGATGGTGAACTGGGCCTTGGGAGCATCCTTCTTCAGCTCATCATACACGGCGAAGATGGAGGAGGGAGGCGTATCCTTGCTGCCGAGGCCGTAGCGGCCGCCGATAACCTGGAGGCTGCGGCCCTGGGTGGCCAGCGCGGTGACAACGTCCATGAAGAGAGGCTCGCCCTGGCTGCCGGGCTCCTTGGTGCGGTCCAGCACGGCGATCTTCTTGGCGGTGGCGGGAATGGCCTCCACCAGCTTGTCGGCGCGGAAGGGACGATAGAGGCGGACCTTGACAAGGCCGACCTTCTCACCCTGATTGGTCAGATAGTCGATGACCTCCTCGGCCACGTCGCAGATGGAGCCCATGGCGATGATGACGCGGTCAGCATCGGGGGCGCCGTAGTAGTTGAAGAGCTTGTAGTTGGTGCCGAGCTTGGCGTTGACCTTGTCCATGTACTCCTCGACAACGCCGGGGACAGCCTCATAGTACTTGTTGGAGGCCTCGCGGTTCTGGAAGAAAATGTCGCCATTCTCGTGGGAGCCGCGCATGGTGGGATGCTCGGGATTCAGGGCGCGGGCGCGGAAGGCGGCCACGGCGTCCATATCCACCATTTCCTTCAGATCGTCATAATCCCAGATGGCGACCTTCTGGATCTCGTGAGAGGTACGGAATCCGTCAAAGAAGTTCAGGAAGGGAACACGGCTCTTGATGGCGGCCAGGTGGGCCACAGCGCCAAGATCCATGATCTCCTGCACGTTGGTCTCCGCCAGCATGGCAAAGCCGGTCTGACGGCAGGCGTAGACGTCACTGTGATCGCCGAAGATGTTCAGGGCGTGGGTTGCCACGGACCGGGCGGATACGTGGAACACACCGGGCAGCAGCTCGCCTGCGATCTTGTACATATTGGGGATCATCAGCAGAAGGCCCTGGGAAGCGGTGTAGGTGGTGGTCAGCGCGCCCGCATTCAGCGAGCCGTGGACAGCACCGGCGGCGCCGCTCTCAGCCTGCATCTCCTGCACCTTGACGGTGGTGCCGAAGATGTTCTTCTGACCGTTGGCTGCCCACTGGTCAACATAGTCGGCCATGGGGCTGGACGGAGTGATGGGGTAGATTGCGGCTACCTCGGTAAACGCATACGACACATAGGCCGCGGCGTTGTTGCCGTCCATGGATTTGAACTTTCGTGCCATGTTTCAGTCTCCCTTAAAATAAAATTGTAAACCATTCAATGAAACCGGTTGACGGCTTCATCTAGTTAGTCATTATAGCATCTATTTTCATGGCTGTAAACAAGTAATCCGTCAGAAAAACAAAAAATCCCCGGCAATCTCTGCCGGAGATGGAAGAACGCGGCGGGATCCGGGCGGACCGGCCCACATTCCTCGTGAGCGGCGCCAAAGACGCCTTCAAGGAGCGCCGACGGGCGTGCTGCAAAATGCCTTGCACCGTCATTGCGAGGCCCCAGAGGGGCCGTGACAATCCGCATCCCCGTCTATTCCCTCTTGAAAAAGGGGACGAGAGAACGGATTCCCGAGACCAGCGCCGCGGCGCTGATCTCGGAATGACAGGATTTCTGCATTTGGCAACAGGCCCGTTTCGGTTCGATTCTTAGAGATTCATCGGATGAATGACGCTGGGGTCGATGTGCTTCAGATCTTTGGAGCCTGTGCGGTTCATGAAGTGCCTTAGCTCGCCGGTGTTCTTCTTGAGAAGGTCAAAGACGCCGTCTCTGCCGTTCTTCTTCAGGACCACCATTACCGCGCGGGCGGTGCAGACGCTGCTTGCGCCCAGGGCCACGGCCTTGAAGGCGTCGGCGCCGGTGTCGATGCCGCAGTCCACGATGACCTGGTAATCGGGGCCCACCGCCGCCCGCACTTGGGGCAGGATCTTCAGCGGGGGCACGGAGTAGTCCATAATGTTGTGGTGGTGGCTGAGGAGGATGGCGGCGCAGCCCGCCTCCTTGCAGGCGACGGCGTCGTGAACGCTGAGTACGCCCTTGGCGATAAAGGGCACATGCAGCGCGGCCACGATCTTGCGGAGATCTTCGCTGGAGCGGGGGCCGAACTCGCTGCCGGGGCGGCCGTCCATCTCACCAGAGCGGTTGTAGGCGTGGTCGATATCGGAGGCGATGGCGATGACGCCAAGCTTCTCGGCGTCGAGAGCCTTCTTGATGAAGAGGTCCACGTCGCGGTAGGGCTTGATGACCATAACCAGCTGGGTCCCCAGCTCGTTGCAGGCGGCGATTTCTTCCGGTTCGGTGTGCTCATTGACCCACATCACGGTGCCGAAGTCCCGGGCGGCCTCCGCCTCCTTTACCAGGGCGTTTTCGCCCATGAGATTATAGCCGCCGAAGTTGCCCAGCATAATGGGCGTCTTCAGCGTATGGCCGAGGAAATCCGCCTCGGTAGAGGCGAGGGTGGAGTCGATGATGCGCATTTCGATGGCAAGGGAGTCGTTATAGCGGCGGGTGAGCTTGTCGGAATTGCCGGTGTTCCGCTCAATCAGGGCTTCCAGAGTAAGATCGTTGGGCATGGGATGACCTCCGTATTATTATTTGATACATGTATTATACTACTGAGGCGGCTTTGCTGTCAACGAAGCCCCAGTGTAAAAAGCCGGCATTTCAGACCATCTCCTCCGGACGGAAGACCTCATCAAAGCGCTCCGGGGTCAGATAACCCAGCCGGACGCAGGCCTCCTTCAAAGAGATGTTCTCCCGGTAGGCCAGACTGGCTGTCTCTGCCGCTTTTTCATAGCCGATGTGGGGGTTCAGCGCTGTCACCAGCATGAGGGAGCGGTGCAGGTTTTCTGTCATCTTCTCCCGATTGGGGGTGATCCCGGCGGCGCAGCGCTCTGTGAAAGAAGCGATGGATTCCGAGAGGAGCCGCACCGACTGCATAAAGTTGTAGGCGACGAGGGGAAGGAACACGTTGAGCTCAAAGTTGCCCTGGCTGGCGGCAAAGCCGATGGCGGCGTCGTTGCCCATGACCTGTACTGCCACCATGGTCACCTGTTCGCACTGGGTGGGATTTACCTTCCCGGGCATAATAGAGCTGCCGGGTTCATTGGCGGGAATGGAGATCTCCCCCAGGCCGCAGCGGGGACCGCTGGCCAGCCAGCGGACGTCGTTGGCAATTTTCATCATGTCGGCGGCCAGGGCCTTCACCGCCCCGTGGGCGAAGACCAGCTCGTCCAGGCTGGTGAGGGCATGGAACTTGTTCTCCGCCGGGCGGAATTCCTTCCCGGTGAGGGCGGAGACCTCCGCCGCCGCCTGCCGATCAAAGCCCCGGGGAGCGTTGAGCCCGGTGCCCACGGCGGTGCCGCCCAGGGCCAGCTCCCGCAGGGGAGGGAGGGAGAGCCGAAGGAGATCCCGACTCCGCTCCAGGGAGCTGCGCCAGCCGCTGATCTCCTGGGAGAAGGCGATGGGCACCGCGTCCATGAGGTGGGTCCTGCCGCTTTTCACAATACCCCGGTTCTTTTCCTCCAGCCCACGCAGAAGGTCGATGAGACCATCCGCCGCAGGCAGCAGCCGATCCTCCAGGGTGGTTACAGCGGCAATGTGCAGGGCGGTGGGAAAGGTGTCGTTGGAGGACTGGGACATGTTTACGTCGTCGTTGGGGTGGCAGAGCTTCCGGCCCGCCAATTCGTTTGCCCGGGCGGCGATGACCTCGTTGACGTTCATGTTGGACTGGGTACCGCTGCCGGTCTGCCACACCACCAGGGGAAAGTGCTCCATAAGGGCGCCGGAGCGCACCTCTTCGGAAGCCTTCTCAATGGCTGCCAGCTTCTCTTCCGTCATTGCTTCGGGCTTCAGGGTGTGGTTCGCCCTTGCCGCCGCAGCCTTCAGGACCCCAAAGGCGGTGATGATCTCCCGGGGCATGGTCTCAATGCCTGCGCCAATGGGAAAATTCTCCAGACTGCGCTGGGTCTGGGCGCCCCAGAGCCGGTCCGCCGGCACCCGCATCTCCCCCATGGAGTCGTGTTCGATTCGATAATCCATAGCTGTCTCCCTCTCCGGTTTTTTTTATTGTAGCTTAGATGGGAAGAAAAAGCCAGATTTTTCTTTCCCGGGGATGGCCTCGTGGGCCCCTCTCGGTTGATTTCCGTTTCGCTATCGGATATACTGGAAAAGCTGAAGGGTATCCTCGGCAAAAGAGAGGCCCGAGGGCCAAAGGGAGGAACATCTATGAAGCTGGCAGAGGCGCTGCAGGAGCGGGCGGATTTGAACAAAAAGATTGAGGAGCTTCGTCGCCGCCTGGGCAGCAATCTTCTGATTCAGGAGGGGGAGGAGCCTGCGGAGGATCCCGCCGCCCTTTTGGAGGAATTGGACGCCGCCGTGGAGCGGCTGGAGACACTGATGGCGGCCATCAACCTGACCAACAGCAGAAGTCGGGTGGAGGGGCAGACCCTGACGGAAATCATCGCCAGGAAGGATGCCCTCATGCTGAAGCTCTCCGCCTACCGCGATTTGGTCTACGAGGCGGGGCAGAGCACGAGCCGTGCCAGGGGAACGGAGATCCGGGTGAGGCCCGTCCTGAAGGCGGCCCAGCTGCAGAAGTCGGTGGACGCCATGGCCAAGGAGCTCAGAAGACTGGATAACCTTCTTCAGGAAACCAACTGGAAGGTGAAGCTCATCGAGAAATAACAGAGTTGGTAGTTTTTCCGGCGCGCGTATCAGGCAGCAGTTGCCCAAGCTGCACTATGGTTGTGCTCTGGGCGGGCACCGGGTTCGAATCCCGAAGGATCGTCATGCCCCGACGGTGTACGACCGCATCTTGATCGCGTATGGTTATCACCGGATACGGACGGAAAAACGAGGGCGGCGATGGGGGAAATATCTATTAACTGTATAATTAAAGATGACGCAACGTCCGGGTTTGCCCCGGGCGTTGCGTCGTAATGCTGCTATGATTATAATCAACTGACAAATGGTAACCAAATAGAGCGTATGAGGGAGATTCTTATTTGATCTCCTGCTCCAATGCATCAAACTCCGGGGTGGAGAAAAATTCTGCAAGGGTGATATCCAGACCATCGCAGATCTTTTTTATTGTCAGGATTTTGGGGTCTGTGCTCCTGCCGTAAAGGATGTTCTTTACGGATGATGGGGGCAGGGCACACATTGTCGCAAGCTTGTTGATGGAAATATTTCGTTCTGCGCAGAGCTGCAGGATTCGGTTCTTAATGACCGTAATCGTATCCATATCATCGCCGCCCTTTCTCTCGCAAGCATATAGAATCCGACTTGCAAAAGTGGGCTATCCATGCTACTATTTAGGCTGTACATAGCCCAAATCTGAAATGGGGACGATGGTATGGATTACAGAAAAGATTTGCTGCTCGCCTCGGCGGCGCGGCTCTACAGCATGGGCGTGGATTTGGAGGCTGCGCGGGCCAAACTCAAGGAACTGGTGGAGCGGGGCGTTCCCTATGACTCTGATGAGATGAAGGAGGCCTATCAGGATTTCAAAGAGCTGGACCGGCAGTGGAAAGTGCTGGAACAACAGCACCAGGAGCTGCGGGATGAGATCGTAAAGGGTGGGCAAAGCTAACAAAGCTCGTCCGGTTTCAATCGTTGATGACAGGCATCAAGGCGTCTACCATTGGGCATAATCATTCGACCGCGTTGTGCGTTGCGGGCATTATACGCTATCACGATAGAGAAGCTGTGCTTTGGCTGCCTGCCGCCGCTTTGGGACCCTTTCTATTCCTCGGGGAAGCCTTCAAAGATCAGCTCCTCCCGGATATGCCCCTTCATGGAAGCGTCGATACGATAGCGGACCCGATCCCGAAGGGAGATCCCTTCCCCGTAACGGACGTAGGCCATGGGGACCTCATAGGGATAAACGCCCCGGACGGAGGGCTGCTCATCCAGACAGTCCGGCAGCAGGGAGCCCTGCTTTTTCCACAAAAAGTCAGAGTCCCGGATACTGATATCCCGGATGGGGGAATCTTCCTCCCCTGCGATCATGAGGGCCCCTTCACAGGTGATGCGCAGGTGATCCATGAAAACCGTGTCGATCACCCCCGGCCTGCGCCGGACCCCAGCCCGCTTCGTGGCGGAGAGGAAGACGGCCTCGCCCTTGCCCCACCACACGACGACCTCTGAATCCTGCTTGGCTCGGTCTCGGTATCTTCGCGTATTCCCCGAAACATGATGGATCATGATATCGTGGATCCGCCCCCCGTCCCGGGACCAGATGCCGATCCCTCGGGTGCAGTCCTCCAGAATGCAGTCGCTCATGGTCACATGATGGATGTCGCCCCAGGTTTCCGTCCCGATTTTCAGCGCGGAGGAATGGGAGCGGAGAATGCAGTTTGCAATCAGAATGTTGGAGCAGGGACCGTATTTTTTTGTCATCGGCGCCGTGGTTTTGAGCACAATGGCGTCGTCGGCGCAGCGGATGATGCAGCCCCGAATGATCACGTTCTGACAGCAATCGGGATCGATGCCGTCGTTGTTGGGCCCCCGCTCGTTGTTTTCGATGCGGATTCCTTCGATCAGCACGTCCCGGCAGCCCGCCATGTGCAGGGTCCAGAACGCCGCGTCGCAGAAGGTCACGTCCTTTACGGTCAGATTCCGAACGTCCTCCAGAAAGCTCATGCGCGGACGAAAGCCCCGGACCTTCAAGGGACTTTCATGGCTGCCGTCATCGGCGTCATCCTCGTAGAAAACCTCTCTGCCCCGGCCGTCGATCCGTCCGGTGCCGGAGATCGTCACATTCTCGGCATGTCTTGCCAGCAAAAAGCAACCGCCTTCCCATCCCGTATCCCGGTTATCATCTTCAAAGCCGCCCATAAGGTCAGGCATATCCCGCGGGTCAAGGCTGGAAATCAGCCGGGCGCCGGATTCCAGATGAAGATCCACGTTGGATTTGAGGCAGATCGTGCCGGAAAGATATTCCCCGGCGGGAATGATCACCCGGCCGCCTCCGGATGAGGTACAGGCGTCAATGGCAGCCTGAATGGCGGCGGTATTCAGCGTTTTTCCGTCTCCCATCGCGCCAAAATCAGAGATGATATAGTTCATTTTTTTCTCCTTCTTTTTGCGGAAACTCCCTATCGGATCCTGCGTCTCTTCCTTATATTATAGCAGTCCCGTACCCTTTGCTCAAGGAATACGGAAAAATCCGGATAGGGCTTTTGGTAAAAGCTGCTGTTTCAGGGAATGAAATCTGTTTTCCGGCATCCTTGCAAGGACCCCGGACCCTGATTGAGAGTGCGGCACATACCGCGCATAACAGAAATCCTCCTGCAAATACTATCGAAGTCATTTGATAGTAACCGAGGAGGATTTTTCATATGAAAGCAACCGGCATCGTACGCCGCATCGACGACCTGGGCCGCGTGGTCATTCCCAAGGAGATCCGCCGCACCATGCGCATCCGCGAGGGTGACCCGCTGGAGATCTACACGGAGCGGGACGGCGAGGTCATATTCAAAAAATACTCCCCCATGGGGGAGTTGGGGGAATACGCCGCACAGCTCTGCGAGACCATGTATAAAACCACAGGCTGCCCCACTGCCATCGCGGACCGGGACAGCATCATTTCCGTTTTCGGCGTGCCCCGCAGGGAGCTCATGGAGAAACGGATCAGCAGCGCCCTTCAGGAGATCATGGAGGGGCGGCAGATCTACCAGCGCCACCGGGGGGACAGGGCCCTTCCGGTGGTGGAGGAGGAGAACCGCTATGATTTGGCGGTGGCGGCCCCGATCCTGACCGAGGGGGACCTCATGGGCTGCGTTCTGTTCTTTACCGAGGGCGAACTTCCTCTGGGGGATGCGGAGTACAAGCTGGCCCAGACGGTCTCCGGCTTCCTGGGACGCCAGCTGGAGAGCTGAGGATCAGGTTCCGGCATCCTGAAAGTAAGTCCGCACCGCCGAAAGCAGCGCCTCGGGATCAATACCGTGGACCCGGGCGGCCTCATTGAGACTCTCGCCGGTGGAGGAGGGGCAGCCCACACAGTGCATCCCCTGGGCCATCAGTATTTTTGCCACGCCCCGGTCTCGCTCAAGAAGCTCACCGATGGTGGTGTCTCCGGTGACGCCGTCGTTTTCTTTTTTCTGCCTGCGCTCCCGAAGAGTCTGTATAAGGAGCAGGATGAGGACCAGCAGCAGAATGATCCATGACAGATAGCGCATGATTTCCCTCCCGACACAATTGAAGTTAAAGAGATTATACTCCTGATCCGGCTCCCTGTCGAGGGGGGAGGACGCAGGAAAAAAGAGGCTGTCTAAAAACTGAAAAGCTGCCGCATATATCGTAGGGGAGGGGCTCGCCCCTCCCGGCAGCTGCAATCTGTCATCAAGCTGAAAACTCCCGGCAAGTCCACAGAAGGTACGATTGATACCGTGCCTGGCTGCAGCTTCGTCGGGAGTTTGCTTTCTATGCGATTCTCCGAAGCGTGGGGGCAAGGGCCTCCCCGCAGCTTCAACTTTAGCTCAGTCGTTTTTCGACAGCCTCTTTACCTGTTCTCCCATAGCCATGTTTCCGCCAGGGCGGCGTGGAGGGCCGCGGCGGTGACGGCTGCCCGGTCATCGGGAAGAAAGCCCGGATTGTGAAGGGGGAGAGAGCAGCCCGCGCCGATGTGGTAATAGCTGCCGCCCACCCGGTCGATGAAAAGACCCACGTCCTCCGTGGTCATGGTGGGCTCCGGGATGCACCGGACCCGTTCCGACCCAAAGAGCTCCAGAGCGACGGACTCCGCAAGCCTTGTCTCCCTCTCGCTGTTGACAACGCCGCCATAGCTCTCTCTCAGCTCCACCACGGCCTCCACGCCGCAGTCTGCGGCCTCGGAGGCTACGGTCTCCTGAAGGAGGCGCTTCAGCTCACATCGATTCTCCGGCCCCAGGGAGCGGAGAATACCGGAGAAAACGGCGGAGCCGGCCAGAATGTTTCCCGCGGTGCCGGCGGAGAGGGTGCCCACGGTGACGACGCAGCGGTCTGGGATCCGTTTGGGAAGCTCATGCAGCTTTTCCACCATGCGGGCGGCGGCATAGAGGGCGTCCCGCCCCTTCTCGGGGGTAGCGCCGTGGGCGCTGAGCCCGGTGACGGTGACCGTGAACATATCCGAGGCCGCGTAGAACTTCCCATAGCGGACCCCGACGACGCCGGAGGGAAGCTCCGGCGACACATGGCAGCCGAAGACGGCGCCGACCCCCTCCAGGGCACCGGCGTCGATCATGCGCTGAGCCCCTCCGCTGCCCTCCTCATCGGGCTCAAAGAGAAAGCGGACAGAGCCGTGGAGCTGATCCCGCCTGGCCTCCAGGAGCCTTGCCGCCCCCAGAAGGGCAGTCATGTGGACGTCGTGGCCGCAGGCATGAGTCACGCCCGGATTGATGGAGGCGTAGGGGACGCCGGTGCTCTCCGTGAGGGGAAGGGCGTCCATATCCGCGCGGAAGGCCACCGTGGGGCCCTTCTCGGCGCCTTGCAGGCAGCCCACAACGGCGGTATCCGTGAGGCGGCGGGTCTCGATGCCCAGCGCATGCAGCTCCTCCTCCAAGAGGGCGGCGGTCTTTGCTTCCCGATTCCCCAGCTCGGGGAAGCGGTGGAGCCGCTGCCGAAGTAGGGTCAGCTCCGGCGCCAGAGCCTCGGCCTCCCGGAGGTACTCTCTGCGGACAGTCATAGGGTGCTAAGGAAGCGCTCCAGCCGGTCCAGCCCCTCCTTCAGGGTATCATCGCTGTAGCTGTAGGTGATGCGGATGTATCCCTCGGCGCCGAAGCAGAGACCGGGGGTGACGGCTACGCCCGCTTCCTTTACCATGCGGGTGCAGAAGGTGGAGGAATCCAGGCCGAATTTCTTGATGGAGGGGAAAACGTAGAAGGCCCCCTCGGGGACGGTGAGCTCCAGGCCCATCTTCTGCAGCCGATCCACCACATACTCCCTGCGGCGGCGGAATACCTCCCGCATGGGGGCGGGGTCGTAGTCCAGGGCTGCGATGCAGGCCCGCTGGAAGGGGGCGGGGGTGCTGGTGACGGCGTACTGATGGACGAAAGCCAGCCGCTCCATGACCTTTTTATCCGCCATGAGGTAGCCCATGCGCCAGCCTGTCATGGCATAGGGCTTGGAAAAGCTCTGTACCACGAGGATGTTGTCCCGGACCTCCTGGAATTCGGCGAAGCTGTGATACTCTCCTTCGTAGACCAGCTGGCGGTAAACGTCGTCGGTAATGACGAAGATGTTGCTGTCCTTGACGGCGTCCCGGATGATCTCCAGGCTCTTCCGGTTCAGCATGCAGCCCGTGGGATTGTTGGGGCTGTTGATGAGGATGGCCTTGGTGCGGGGGGTGATTTTGGCCTGGAGGGCGGCGGAGTCGATCTGGAAATCGTTTTCACTGGTGTCCAAAGGAATGGTAACGCCGCGGCAGAGACGGATGATCTCCTCATACAGTACGAAGTAGGGGGAGGGAATGATGACCTCATCCCCGGGATTCAGGATCCCGAAGAGGGCGGTGAAGAGGGCCTCGGTAGCCCCGGCGGTGATGATGATCTCATCGCTGCCGTAGTTTAGACCGTTTTTCTCCCGTTCATAGCGGGAGATGGCCTCCCGCAGCTCCATGGAGCCGTTGTTGGCGATGTAATGGGTCTCGTGATTTTGGAAGGCCTCCTCCACCTTTTCCACGATGGGAGCGGGGGTGTCGAAGTCCGGCTCCCCCAGGGTCAGGGCGATGCAGCCCGGAGTGGCGGCGGCCAGGGCGGAGAAGACGCGGATGGCACTGCTCTTTGCGCCATAGAGGGCGGTGTTCAGGCTTTTGCTAAGATCCATGGCTATATCTCCTTACAGGGTACGAAGGGCCGCCTCCAGGGCGGTTTTTCCGGTGGTTTTCTCGTCTTTCATTTTGATGACCCGGGCGGGGCATCCGGCTACCACGGCGTTCTCGGGAACGTCCTCGATGACCACGGCACCGGCGGCCACCACGGCCCCCTTGCCTACATGAACGCCCTCGATCACCACGGCATTGGCGCCGATGAGTACGCCATCCTCAATGATAACTGGGGTGGCGGAGGCCGGCTCAATGACCCCGGCCAGTACGGCCCCGGCGCCCACATGGCAGTTCTTTCCCACGGTAGCCCGGCCGCCCAGAACGGCGCCCATGTCGATCATGGTGCCCTCACCGATGATGGCGCCGATGTTGATCACGGCGCCCATCATGATGACGGCGTTCTTCCCGATCTCCACCTGGTCCCGGATGATGGCGCCGGGCTCGATGCGGGCGGGGATCTCCTTCAGATCAAGCATGGGGATGGCGCTGTTGCGGCGGTCGTTGTCTATCACCAGGTCCTGGATCTTGTCGGCATTGGCCTCCAAAATGGGGCCCAGCTCCTTCCAGTCGCCGAAGACGATCTTGTCCCCGACGCCGAAGACCTTGGCCTTGCCGTAGTCCAGGGGCTCCTTCTCCTTGACGTAGAGGGTGACGGGGGTTTTCTTCTCCGCGTTCGCAATGAATGCGATGATCTCCTGTGCGTTCATAGGGTCTCCTCCAATAGGTCGGTCATGTTGTAGAGCCCGGCGGGCTTTCCCGCCAGGAAGAGGGCGGCGCGGAGGGCGCCGGTGGCAAAGAGGGCGCGGCTCTCCGCCTTGTGGGTCAGAGTAATGGTCTCCTTGCCGTTGGAGAGGATCACCTCATGTTTGCCTACCTCTCCGGCGAGGCGCAGGGAGTGGATTCCGATCTCCTCCTGCGTCCGTTTGCCGTTTTCATGGCGGCCGACGAGATTCTTCGCCTGGGGACGGGCCTCCTTGATGGCGTCCGCCAGCATGAGGGCGGTGCCGCTGGGAACGTCCAGCTTCCGGTTGTGGTGGGTCTCCACGATCTCGATGTCCGCGTCGGGGAAGAGGGAGGCCGCCCGCCGGCTGAGTTCTGCCAGAAGGGCGACGCCCAGGGACATGTTGGCACTGCGGAAGATGGGAATGGTCTCCGCCGCTTTGCAGATGGCGTCCTTCTCCTCCTCCGTCTGGCCTGTGGTGCAGAGCACGATGGGCAGGGAGCGGGCAAGGCAGTAGTCCAGAAGGGACAGGGTGGCGCTGTGGTGGCTGAAATCGATGACCACATCAGCGGGCCCGTCATATTCCGAGAGGCTGCGGTAACAGCCCTGGGAGAGCTCAAGGTAGTCGGGGCTCACCCGGGCGACGATCTCGCCGCCCACGGTGCCGGAGGCCACCAGTGCATCCACGGCCCGACCCATCTGGCCGGTGCTTCCGTGCAGAATGATGTTCATGCTTGCCTCCTTACAGAATGCCCAGGGCTTCCATTTCCCGCTTCAAAACCTCCCGGTGCTGGGGCTCCATGGTGGTGAGGGGCATCCGGAGATAGTCCTCGCACCAGCCCAGCATACTCATGGCGGCCTTGACGGGGATGGGGTTGACCTCGGAGAAGAGGGCGCGGACCAGATTCAGATAGCGGCACTGATCCTCGGCGGCCCCCATGATATCGCCCTCAAAGAAGCGATGGCAGAGCCGGGAGGTCTCCTTAGGCAGCACGTTGGAGAGGACGGAAACCACGCCGGCGCCGCCCATGGAGAGAATGGGAACGATCTGATCGTCGTTGCCGGACCAGATATCGAATTCCTTCTCCCGGGTGAGGGCAGCGGTCTCCACGATCTTGGAGATGTTGCCGCTGGCCGCCTTCAGGCCGCAGATGTTGGGGTGGTCCGCCAGCACGGAAATGGTCTCCGGCTCCAGATTCACGCCGGTGCGGGAGGGGACGTTGTACAGAATGAGGGGTTTTGTGGAGGCGTCGGCCAGGGTGGTATACATCTTGATGAGGCCCTTCTGGGTGGCCTTGTTGTAGTAGGGGGTCACCACCAAAAGGGCGTCGGCGCCGATCTCACAGGCGTGCCTGCACATGGAGAGGGAGTAGGCCGTGTCGTTGGAGCCTGTGCCCGCGATCATGGGGACCCTGCCTCCGATCCTCTCGGCGGCAAACTGCAGAACGGCCCGGTGTTCAGTGTCGTTCAGGGTGGATTTCTCACCGGTGGTGCCGACGATGACCAGGGCGTCGATCCCCTGGTCGATCTGCCAGTCGATGAGACGGCCCATGGCGTCAAAATCCACGCCCTTCTCATTCAAGGGAGTGATGAGGGCGGTGGCGGCACCGTGGAAAAGAGGATGGTTTGTCATAGGGTTGCTCCTTTCTCAGCATAGATATGCTGGCTCGATCGATTATGGATTGTTCTTCTGCTCCTCGTCTCCTGCGTCACCGGATTCTGCCGGTGTGGAGACGGGGTCTTCCGCCCCTTCGCCGCCGGGTGCCTCCGGGGTAGAAGGGGAAGCCTCTGCGTCGGGAGGGGGAGTGTCCGCTCCGGGGTTCTCACCTGTGTTCCCGCCGGGCTCCGAAGGGTCAGCGGGCGGTTCTTCTGTACCCTCTGAAGTCTCGGGGTCGTTGACGGGGGGATCCTCGGGGACCGCAGGCTCCGTGGGGTCATTCTCCGGATCCGTATCCTCTGACTCTGCAGGGGTCGACTCCTCGGCTGGCGCGGCAGGGAAGTAGGGAATCGGTTCTTCCAAGGGAACGGAGGCACTGGCGGGGTATTTTTCCGTGTCCCAGTAGTAGTTTTCCAAAAACGCGGCATCCTCCGCCAAAAAACAGGGGTCAAAGCCCACATCTTCCATGCGGGAGGTGTCCAGGTGGTACCAGCTGCCGTCCACCTCAACCAGATTCCAGGCGTGGGCGGCGTTGTTGAGACGGCCGCGGACAACGAGGCAGGGGATCTCCAGGGAGGAGCACACCTTCTTGACTGCCATGGCAAAGCCCTCGCCGGAGGCACGACCCAGGGCAAGAGCGCCATAGGCGGTGTATTGGTCCTTCAGACGATCATAGCCCTCCTCGGTGCCGGATTCGATGACGACGCGGCAGTTATCCCGCAGGTGTTCGGATAGCTGACGAAGCGCTTCCTTCGTATCCAGCCCTTCCAACCGTTCTTTCAAAGCATCCACCTCTGCCTGGGTGCGGGCGGTCATGGAATCCATGCGATAATTGGAGTGCTCGTAACGAAAGCTGAGGTCCAGGATCCGCTCCTCCCCCTCCGGGGGAAAAGTGTTTCCGTTGACCTGGGGGATCACAGGCATCCAGTCCGCTCCGGTGTAATAGAGCTCCTCCACGGCGGAGGCCAGACTATCCGTGGTCAGATCCGGTATGCTGGTGATGATGACAAGCCGCGTGCCGTAGCTGCGCAGGGTGTTCTCCAGGATGATCCGACCGCTCTCCTTGGTATATATATGAGGAATGCTGCTGTAATCCAGAATATCCTCCCTGTAGCTGAGATGCACGCGCACCTCGGAGAAGGAGACGTATTTGTTGACGGTGTAACTGACGTTATGGACGGCATAGGTGCCGTAGGCGGTGTTGTAGGTGACGCCGAGGCAGGCGTCTTCCGCATCCTGATCAATGTCTCCCTCATAGGATGCTGCCCGGATGACGCCGTATTCACTTTTTGCTTTTACCAGGTTTTCCACGGCACGGGTGAGCTCCTGAAGGCTTCCTCCGGCGGGAATGCTGACCTCGGTATCCGGCTGATTCTCCTGGCTGGACTGCTCGCTGCGCACCGGATGGGGCGTGACCGAGCGATATTCTGTGTCCAGCATATTGCCGCAGCCAAAAAGGGAGAGGAGCAGCAGGAGCGTCAATGAGAGGGTAAAGATCCTGTTTTTCATGGGTACCTCCGCTGGTCGGGACTCAGCCCTGAATGCCGAGCTGTTCCTCGCCCCGGTCCTCAGGCCGCAGAAGCGCACCCGCCGCAGGAATATTCTTTACACGGTAGCGGCTGACGTTCAGAATGCCGCTTTCCTCCAGGGGGAGAAGCTCCGCCACGGTCCAGTTCTTTTTCAGGGTCATCACGGCGACGCCCTGGGTATCCCGGGTGGTTTTTTCGGCAATGAGGGCGGTGTTGAAGATCAGGGCCCTTCCCTCGGTGGAGAGGGCGACCAGCTGTGTGTCCTCCCCCAGGAAGCGAACGGAGGCAAGGGGGCTCTTGTCGGAGTAGGCTTTGATGAGGCGCTTTCGGTTCTGTTTCGTGGCGTAGGCGGAAACAGGGACCCTGGCGGCCTTGCCGTTGGCAAAGAAGAAGAGAAGACTTCCGCTGTAATCGGCCCCGGGCAGAAGCATATAAACCGGCTTCTCTCCCTCGTCCATGCCCAGGATCTGGGGGACGTATTGGCCAAGCACGCTGGCTTTCGTATCTTCAAAATCACTGACGCGGCACTTGTAGGCCTGCTGCCGGTCGGTAAAGAAGATGAGCTCCTGGTTGTTCATGGCCTCCCAGCTCTGGGCGGGGCCGTCCCCGTCCTTGTACTTCTGCTCGCTGCTCATGCGGAGGCTCTGGGGAGTAATCTTTTTGAAATAGCCCTCCCTGGAGAGGAAGAGGGTCACGGGATAGTCGGGCGCAGCGTCCTCAGGGGCGATCTCCGCCTCCTCATAGTCGTAGACGATCTCGGTCCGGCGCTCCTCGCCGTATTTTTTGATGACGGCGCGCAGCTCCCCTTCGATGAGCTTTTTCACCCTGGCTTCGCTCTTCAGGGTGGCCTCCAGCTCCTGGATCTCCTCCCGGAGGGAGCTGGTCTCCTGGGTGCGCTTGAGGATGTATTCCCTGTTGATGTTCCGGAGGCGGATCTCCGCCACGAATTCGGCCTGAACCTCATCGATGCCGAAGCCGATCATCAGGTTGGGAATGACCTCGGCTTCCTCCTCCGTCTCCCGGATGATCCGAATGGCCCTGTCAATGTCCAGAAGGATCTGGCCGAGGCCCTCCAGAAGGTGGAGCTTCTCCTTCTTGCCCGCGAGCTCGTGATAGATTCTGCGCTTGACGCTCTCCATCCGCCAGGCGGTCCACTCCTCCAGGATCTCCCGGATCCCCATGACCCGGGGCATGCCTGCGATGAGGATGTTGAAGTTGCAGCCGAAGGAGTCGGTGAGGGGGGTGAGCTTCATGAGTTTTGCCATGAGCTTCTCCGGATCTGTTCCCCGTTTCAGCTCGATGGCCAGCTTGAGACCTTTCAGGTCGGTCTCATCCCGCATGTCGTTGATCTCTTTGATCTTGCCCGCCTTGCTGAGCTCCGCCACCTTGTCGATGACCTGCTCCGCCGTGGTGGTATAGGGCAGCTCGTAGACCTCGATGAGGTTCTCCGCCTTGATGTAGCGCCATTTGGAGCGCAGGCGGAAGCTGCCCCGGCCGGTGTTGTAAATCTCCTCCATGACCCGCTGATCCCACAGCAGCTCCGCGCCGGTGGAAAAGTCCGGCCCCTTCAGGGTCTCAAAGAGGTCGCAGCGGGGATTTTTCAGATAGGCGATGGCCGTCTCACAGACTTCCGTGAGGTTAAAGCCGCAGATGTTGGAGGCCATGCCCACGGCAATGCCCATGTTGGCGGAAACAAGCACGTTGGGGAAGCTGGTGGGCAGCAGGGTGGGCTCCTTTTTGGTGGCGTCGTAGTTATCCACCATGTCCACGGTGTCTTTGTCGATATCCCGGAAAAGTTCCTGGCAGATGGGGGTCAGCTTGGCTTCGGTGTAGCGGCTGGCGGCATAGGCCATATCGCGGGAATAGACCTTGCCAAAGTTACCCTTGGAGTCTACATAGGGGGTCAAAAGGGCGCCGTAGCCCTTACTAAGGCGCACCATGGTGTCATAGATCGCGGCGTCGCCATGGGGATTCAGGCCCATGGTCTGACCCACGATGTTGGCGCTCTTGGTCCTGGCCCCGGTGAGCAGACCCATTTTGTACATGGTATAGAGGAGCTTTCGGTGGCTGGGCTTGAAGCCGTCGATCTCAGGGATGGCGCGGGAGACGATGACGCTCATGGCGTAGGGGAAGTAGTTCTCCTCCAGGGTGTCCGTGACCAGCTGTTCCCGGACCTCGGCCTTGAGCCCCTTTACATGGGGGTCGATCTCCCGGTTGATTTTGATTTCTTTGTCGGTTTTCTTCTTTGGCATGGAATCCTCACAAATAAGATGGCTGCAAGTCCACGTGTTCCTTGCAGTTGCCGTATGATTTCGATGACTGCTTTAAGAGGAAAAGCAAAACAATATAGTTGTTGGAATGGGCATGGCGCTGCTGAAGGGAGAGGTCCCCTGTGGTCGCCCGATTGATCAGCCCCCGTAGGGGCCGGCGCCCTCGACGGCCCGCCGTACCTGTGCCGCACCCCGTAGGGGCGATCTGTGATCGCCCGTTAGACCGGGGTGCTTCACAGGCGGGCGAACGAAGTTCGCCCCTACGTGAGCAGCGTACCTTTTGACCCCCAAATCCGGAACCCGCGAGGCATCACGTTCTCAGGGGATGCGGGCGGCAGTGGAAAGCAGAAAACACTTTCGTCCCCGGCTACCCGCGGGGTCACGTCGCCTCAGGCAAGGCGATTCGCCGCGGAAAGTACCGTGTGTACGGCAAGGCGAAGCAGCGCGGCCTAAAGGGCGCGCAAACCTCAACCGCCAGTGGCAATCGCTCCCAGATCCGGAACCCGCGAGGGATCACGTTCTCAGGGTGCGATGATCCACCGCAGACAGTACCGTGTGTACGGCAAGGGGGAGCAGCGCGGCCTGAGAACGCGAGACCCGCGGTGCTCTTCTTTGGCAGTATTATGAAAGGTCGGCCATGTCCAGGTATTGATACCCAAACTCCGCGATATGGTTCTTCCGGCCCGTGAGGTTGTCCCCAAGCCACAGGTCAAAGACCTGGGCGGTGCGCTCAATATCGGTGGGCATGACCTTGATGAGCTTCCTGGTCTCGGGATTCATGGTGGTGAGCCACATCATCTCGGCGTCGTTCTCGCCCAGTCCCTTGGAGCGGTTGATCTTGGGATCTTTTAATCCCTTGATAATATCATTCTTCTCCCGATCGGAGTAGGCGAACCAGGTGTTGCCCTTGCTGGTGATCTCGTAGAGGGGGGATTCCGCAATGAACACCTTTCCCTCCGAGATGAGCCGGGGCATCAGCCGCCAGATCATGGTCAGGATCAGGGTCCGGATCTGATAGCCGTCCACGTCGGCATCGGTGCAGATGATGACCTTGTTCCAACGGAGATTGTCCATATCGAAAGTCCCCAGGTCCTTGACGTTTTTCAGGGGCACGTCCACCCCGCAGCCCAGCACCTTGACGAGGTCTGTGATGATGTCGCTTTTCAGAATGCGGGCGTAATCGGCCTTGAGGCAGTTGAGGATCTTGCCCCGGACGGGCATGATTCCCTGGAATTCCGCATCCCGTCCCTGCTTGCAGGAGCCCAGGGCGGAATCGCCCTCCACGATATAGAGCTCCCGTCGGTCCACGTCCTTGGTGCGGCAGTCTACAAACTTTTCCACGCGGTTACTGAGGTCAATGGTTCCGGAGAGCTTCTTCTTGATGGTGACCCGCTGTTTCTCAGCCTGTTCCCGGCTGCGCTTGTTGATGAGGACCTGGTCGGCGATCCTGTCCGCATCGGCCTTATTCTCAATGAAATAGGTCTCCAGGCGGCTGCGGAAGAACTCCACCATCGCCTCCTGAATGAAGCGGTTGTTGATGGCCTTCTTGGTCTGGTTTTCATAGCTGGTGGCGGTGGAGAAGCAGTTGGTCACCAGGATGAGGCAGTCCTGAATATCCTGAAAGGTGATCTTGCTCTCGTTTTTCTGGTACTTGTTGACCTTTTTGATATAGGCGTCAATGGCGTAGACGAAGGCGTTCCTGGCGGCCTTGTCCGGGGATCCGCCATGCTCCAGCCAGGAGGAGTTGTGATAGTACTCGATGAGGCTGACCCGGTTACTAAAGCAGAAGGAGGCGGAGAGCTTCACCTTGTAGTCGGGCATGTCCGCCCGGTCCCGTCCCTTACGCTCCGCCTCAAAGTAGGCGGGCTTCGTCAGGCTGTCCTCCCCGGCAAGCTCGGTGACGTAATCCTGGATCCCGTTGGGGTAGAGGAAGTCCTCCTCCTCAAAACCGCCCTTTATCTCGTTGCGGAAGTGGAAGGTGATCCCGGCGTTGACCACGGCCTGCTTCTTCAGCACGTCGGTAAAGTATTCTTTGGGAACGGAAATGTCTGTAAAAACTTTGAGATCCGGCTTCCAGCGGGTGAGGGTGCCGGTGCGGCGCTTGGTAAAGGGCTCCTCATGAAGGCCGCCCACGTTCTCGCCCTTTTCAAAATGGAGGGAGTACTTTTTGCCATCCCGCCAGACCGTCACATCCATCCATTCGGAGGAGTACTGGGTGGCGCAGCTGCCAAGGCCGTTGAGGCCCAGGGAATACTCGTAGTTTTCGCCCTCGTTGTTCTTGTATTTGCCGCCGGCGTATAATTCGCAGTAGACCAGCTCCCAGTTATAGCGGTTTTCGGTGCTGTTCCAGTCCACGGGGCAGCCCCGGCCGAAATCCTCCACCTCGAAGGAACCGTCCAGATACCGGGTCACGTTGATCCGTGTGCCGTGCCCCTCCCGCGCCTCATCAATGGAGTTGGAGAGGATCTCAAACACCGCGTGCTCGCAGCCCTCCAGCCCGTCTGAACCGAAGATGACCGCAGGGCGCTTCCGTACCCGATCCGCCCCCTTCAGGGCGGAGATGCTGTCGTTGCCGTAATCGTTTTTCTTCTGGCCTCTTGCCATGTGTTCCTCCATTGCTGAGTATCGATCCAAAGGATACAATTTAACCAATACATTATATAAGATTTAACCCGAAAATGCAAGGCCATGGGCCGTCGCAGTTGAGAAGTAAGAGAAAAAAGAAGAGAAAGGAACAGCATCCCCCTCCGCCGGGGCGGAGGGGGATGCTGTCATGATTGATCGAGAGGATTGCTTCAGTTTACTTGAATGGAGTAGGGCATATCCTGTCCCTTCTGAACAAGGGGCAGATACCAGCTGTCATAATAGCCGGGGCGCATATTTGCATCCAGGTCGTCCCAGAGAAGACCCCAGGGGCGAAGGAAGATGAAATAATCGAAGCTTTGGGAGCCGTTATCAAAGTGGCCCTGGAGCGTGATGGCCTTGTCATAGGTCTTGTCACGATACACTGCGATTCCGGGATCCACCACAAATTCCCCTTGCTTGATGTCGTAATCGCTGTAAAGACTGCCCTCTTCACTGATCATGGCGCCGTAGGCAGTGGTGCCGTAGGGGGAGATGAAGAAATCAAAATCCATGATATAGGTGCTGTCATCATCGTCCTCATCCCAGAAGGTGAAGGTACCTGTGCCGTCCTCTTCCACGAGGATTTCAGCACAGCAATCCCACCAGGCGCCTTCCAGATCGTTCTCAAAGCCTTTGACGTTGGTCCATTTCCACCAGCCGTACCAGCCGCCGTCCCAGAAGTCGATCATGGTGCTGTCGATCGTGCCGGAATTGGAAGTAAGGGCGCTGCTGATCAATGCTGCAAGCTCCTCTGTGGAATAGAGCTTAACGTCGGGCTCTGTGCCGTCTTTAAAGAAATAGAAGGAAACGGACTCCTCATTGGCAAAGTCTGGGACGTTTTTGAAGAAATCGGGGAAATAGATCTGATCCCCCTTTACAACGCCTTCGAAGGTTACAGAGCTTCCCTCATAATCATCCAGCTGAATCGTGATGTTCTCACCGGAAATTGTGTAGGAGCCGGAATTCGTTTCCCCGGGGACGCCGCTGGAAAACTCAACGGCGCCTCCCTCTTTCAGAGTAAAGCTGAAGCTGGCGTCATCAAGCATTTCTGACGCGTCCAACAGGTAATCTCCGAAAGCGGCGCTCCCAACGCCGAGACAGTTGTACTGGCCGAGAACGGGATTTGCAGCGGGAGCGGGCGTGGGTTCCGGCTGAGGCTCGGGCGTGGGTTCCGGTGTGGGTTCCGGTGTGGGTTCATCCTGGCCGCCGAGGCCCATGGACGCCAAAATATCATCCATGGTCATGATTTCCATGTCCGGCTCAACGCCTTCTTTATAGAAGTAAATGCCGATGGAGCCCTCATCGGACATTTCCTCCATGCTTTCAAAGAAATTGTCGAAAACCATGGAGCCGTTTTTCAGTGTGCCGTGGGCGGTAAGGGTCATGGTCTCGCCGTCCTCTTCGGTTGTGAAGACGACAGTCAGATCTTCGCCGGAAAGCTCCCAGGTGCCGGAGGCTTCCTCAGGCTCCTCCTCCGGAAGGTCCTGCATGGTCAGAACAGCGGTTCCGTCCTCATTCAGGGTGATGGTCATCTCGCCCAGCATATCCCCGGTGGACACGATCATACCTTCGAAGAGGGGGTTTGTGCAGCCGCGGGCAATATAGGTGCCGGCAACTTCGGACTCAGCTTCCCCGCCGGAAATGGGCAATGTCAGACTGCCGCTGGCGGAATCCCTCTCACCGACTGGCCTGCCGTTCTCCGTAAGGCGAATGGTGACGCCCATGCCAAGGACATCTTCCAGATCAATGTATTCGTCCGTCATGGTGCCGTCGCAGACGATGCCGCCGCCCTCCACATGGAAACGGCCGTTCTCTGCGGTATAGGTTCCCTTGGCCTTCTCGTCGCCGATGGCGATGAGGCACTTGCCCTTATCACCCAGCGTGATGGTGAAATCGCCGTCAAAGACGTCGTCCAGCCCGATCTCCAGACCGCCCATGGAGGCGGAGACCGCTACATAGGTGGGACCTTCCACCTTGCCTCCCAGCAGCTTGGGAAGAAACAGGGCGGCCAGAAGGATCACCGCCAGAGCGGCAACGATGCCGATGATGAGACCGGCCTTTTTCCCGCCCTTTTTCTTTGGCGCAGCATCCGTGCCCTCTGCCGGAGGTGTATAGACCGGCGCTTGAGGGGCGGAGGCAGCCGGAGGTGTATAGACCGGCGCCTGAGGGGCGGAGGCAGCCGGAGGTGTATAGACCGGCGCCTGATAGACGGGAGCGGCCGGGGCTGTGTAAACCGGCTGCTGAGCTGTCTGCATCTGGGGCTCGGAAACCGGCTCCTGTACCTGAGGCGTGATGACAGGCGCTGTCTCGACGGGAGCAGTTTCCAAAACAGCGGGTTCATCGGTGACGAATGGCGCGGCGGGAACCGTCGGCGCAGGGGGAGCCGACGGAATCACCGGGGTGGGGACGGGTGCTGCCAGGGCGGCACCGCAGCTCGTACAGAATTTTGATCCGTCCGCAACACGGGCGCCGCAGTTTGTACAAAACATAGGTCATCCTCCTTACATTACATCTTCATCTTGCTGCCGCAGGGAAGCCCGAAAGCAGCCGGTGTAGGGGAATAAGAATACACAATTCTATTATAATCCATGGAAAGAAAAAAAGCACCCCCTAAATGAAAGAAAAGAGGATGTTTTTTGACTTTTTTTTCGCTGAAGCCCCAAGATCAGCCCGGGGCAAAGGAACAATAAAAAGACGAATGCCGGCCACCGGCCGGCATTTCCTCTTCATCCCCCCAAAGGGGCGTGATTTACTGGATCTCAGGCGCGCTCAACTTTGCCGCTGCGCAGGCACCGGGTACAGACATACACGTGACGGGGAGTTCCGTTTACGATCGCCTTTACGCGCTTCACGTTGGGTTTCCAGGTACGATTGCTCCGACGATGGGAGTGGCTGACCTGAATGCCGAACGCGACACCTTTTCCGCAAAAATCACAAGTGGCCATTTCTGCACCTCCTTACTGTATGTGCCATGCCGTCCGCGCAAAAGGCGTGCCTTTACGCGAAAGCTTATCTATAATAGCAGGCTTTCATCAAAAAAGCAAGTAAAAAAATCGGTTTTTTTCAAATTCTTTTTTGGGTATCCTCACCAAGAGAAGATGATCCTGAGGATGTTTTTCCGATGCCCGCTTCGCCCTGGGCCTTGGTGAGTTTTTTGTTAAATCCGGCCCCTCCTCTTGCACACCCGGCGGGATTTGAGTAAAATAGAACCATAAGATTACGATAGGGAGGACTATGCTTTGGAACAGACTTACAGCATGAAGCTCAGCGAGCTTGTGACCAGCCTGAAGCTTGAGATGGTGTATCGCGCCAGCAATTATGACGCCATTCGTATCCGTGAGATCAACTATAACCGTCCGGGACTGCAGCTTACCGGCTTTTTCGATTATTTCACCACGAGCCGGGTGCAGCTTATCGGACGGATGGAAAACGCCTACCTCACCTCCCTGAACCCCGTGGTGAGGGAGGAAAGGATCCGCGCCCTGGTATCCACTAAGATCCCGGCCCTTATTTTCTGCCATGAGGTGGAACCGGATGAGCTATGGATCCGTCTCGCCAAGGAGTATGACGTGACGGTGGTCAAGACCGAGACAGATACCCAGGAGATGGTCCGCAGCATCATTGAGGTGCTGTCCGCGGCCATGGCGCCCCGAATCACCCGTCACGGCGTCTTTGTGGAGGTTTACGGTGAGGGCCTGCTGCTGGTGGGTGAGGCAGGCATCGGCAAGAGCGAGGCGGCGGTGGAACTCATCAAACGCGGACACCGGCTGGTGGCGGATGACGCCGTGGAGATCAGGCGGGTGGACTCCCATACCCTCATCGGCTCCGCGCCGGAGCTCATCCGGTATTATCTGGAGCTGAGGGGCATCGGCATCATTGACGTGCGGCGGATTTTCGGCTCCGGCGCCGTAAAATATAATGAAGAGATCGACCTCGTGGTGCAGCTGGAGACCTGGACCAAGGAGAGCAGCTTTGACCGCCTTGGCCTCACCACCCAGACCATGAATATTCTGGGGGTGGAGGTGCCTCTCATCACCATTCCCATCAAGCCCGGCCGGAATCTGGCGGTAATCCTGGAGGTGGCCGCCATGAACAACCGGCAGAAGAAGATGGGCCACAACTCAGCCCTGGAGTTTACGGAACAGGTGGACCGCCGGATGGAGGAGGGCCGCTTCTGATGCTGGCATTGACGGCTCTCACAGACCGGATCCGCAGAGCCTTTCCCGAAGCGGAGATCCGCTTCCGGGAACCGATGGCCCGTCATACCACTTTTCGGATCGGCGGCCCCGTCAGCGCTCTGTTTCTTCCCCGGGGGGAGGAGGAGGCGACGGAGATCCTGCGGGCGTCCCATGAACTGGGGATCCGTCCCCTGATCCTGGGCAACGGCAGCAATCTGCTTTTTTCCGATGCCCCCATGGACCTCATCGTCGTCTCCCTTCGCGGCCTCAAGACGATTGAGGAAAAAGGCGAGACTGTTCTTGTGGCCGGAGCCGGTGCCCTTCTCCGTTCTCTGGCCGAGGCGGCCGCGGAGCGGAGCCTGACGGGTCTGGAGTTTGCCCACGGCATTCCCGGCACGGTGGGCGGCGGCGTCTACATGAACGCCGGCGCCTACGGCGGGGAAATCAGGGACATTTTCGTGTCGGCCAGGGTGCTGACCCCCGCGGGCCGCATCCGGGTCAAAAGCGGCGAGGAGCTGGACTTCTCCTACCGGCACAGCCGCCTCATGGAGAGCGGGGAGACCCTGCTTTCCGCGACCTTCCGCCTTCAGCGGGGAGAAGAGAGCGCGATCCGGGAGAGGATGGCGGAGCTGATGCAGAAGCGCATGGAAAAGCAGCCTCTGGATAAACCCAGCGGCGGCAGCACCTTCAAGCGCCCGAAGGAGGGCTTCGCCGCCGCCATGATCGACGGCGCCGGGCTCAAGGGCTACGGCTTCGGCGGCGCCAGGGTCAGCGAAAAGCACGCCGGCTTCGTGGTCAACGAGGGCGGCGCCACGGCGGAGGATGTTCTGAAGACCATGCGCGGCGTCATCCGCCGGGTGGAGGAAGTTTATGGCGTTACGCTGGAGCCGGAGCTGCGGCTTGTGGGCGTTGAGCTGTAAAGGAGAGGAAAGATGGAACTGCTCATTGTAACCGGTTTTTCCGGCGCGGGAAAATCCAGTGCCGCTGCGGCCCTGGAGGATATGGGCTTTTTCTGTGTGGATAATATGCCGCCGCAGCTTCTGCCCCGTTTTTTGGAGCTGTGCCTTGCTTCCAGGGAGCGGTATGAAAAGGTGGCCTTTGTTACCGATGTGCGCTCCGGGGAGGATCTCCTTCTGCTGCCGCCCCTCATTGATGAGCTGCGGGAGGAGGACTGCGGCCTCAAGGTCATCTTTCTGGAGGCGGAGGTCTCCGCCATCGTCAAGCGCTATAAAGAGACCCGTCACCACCACCCTCTGGACCCCGGCGGCGGCGATCTGAAGGGCGCCATTGAAGAGGAGAGGGCTCTTCTCGGCCCCCTGCGGGAGAAGGCGGATATTCTGCTGAACACCACCAGCATGTCCACGAACCAGATGCAGATGGCCCTCTATCGCGCCCTCTCGGGCAGCGGAAGGCTCACTGCCTCGGTGACGGTGCTCTCCTTCGGGTTCAAGTTCGGCATCCCGGAGGAGTCGGATTTTGTCTTTGACGTGCGCTTTTTGCCGAATCCCTTTTATATTCCCGGCCTTCGGGATCTCACAGGCCTGGACAGCGCCGTCTATGACTATGTGTTTTCCGGCGGCGGGGCGGAGGATTTCGCCCGGGGCGTGGCGGATCTGATGGAGCATGTGATTCCCCATTTTCTTGAGGAGGGGAAGAGCAATATTGTGATTTCCGTTGGCTGTACCGGCGGGCATCACCGCAGCGTATCCCTGGCCCGGCGGATTGCCGAGCTTCTGACGGAGGCGGGCTTCCGCACCAATTGCCGTCACAGGGATTTGAGCCATTGAGCATAGCGCTCAGCGTGTCAAGGGAAAGGAAGGAAAGCAATGTCAGAAGGATTCTGGGGAGACCATACCGACGGCCATCGGGAACCGCGGGTGGTCTGCATCGGCGGCGGCACAGGTCTCAGCACCATGCTTCGGGGCCTCAAGCGCTACACCAGCAACATCACCGCCATCGTCTCTGTGGCGGATGACGGCGGCGGCTCCGGCGTTTTGCGGGAGGAGCTGGGCATGCCCCCTCCGGGGGATATTCGCGCCTGCATCCTGGCCCTCTCCAATGTGGAGCCTACGCTGGAGCAGCTTTTCAATTTCCGCTTCACCGAGGGGAATCTGAAGGGACAGAGCTTCGGTAATCTGTTTATCGCCGCCATGGCCGGCATCTCCGATTCCTTTGAGGAGGCGGTGCGGCGTGTCAGCGGCGTCCTGGCCATCACGGGCCGGGTCATGCCTGTGACCCAGGAGGATGTAAAGCTCATCGCCCATTTTGAGGACGGCAGCGAGGTGGAGGGGGAGTCCAAGATCTTTGAAGCCAAGCGCCGCCGCCACACCCGCATTGCCACCGTCAGTCTGCGGCCGGAAAGCCCCTCCGCTCTGCCGGAGTGTATCGACGCCATTGATCATGCGGACGTGATCATCCTTGGTCCCGGCAGCCTCTATACCAGCACCATTCCCTGTCTTCTGGTGGACGGGATCCCCCAGGCCATTCTCCGCAGCAGCGCGGTAAAAATCTATGTCATGAACCTGATGACCCAGATCGGTGAGACGGAGGACTACTCCGCCACGGACCACATCCGCGCTCTTTTCCAGCACGGCGGCGGCAAGCTGGTGGACTACTGCATTGCCAACAATCTGCCCCTGCACCCCCAGCTTCTGGAGAAATACTGGGAGGAGGGCGGCCGCCAGATCTTCACGGATCCTCTGGAACTGGAAGAGCTGGGGGTCCGGGTGCGGCTGGCGCCTCTGGCCGGACGGGGCACCGGCTTTGTCCGCCATGATACCGGCCTTCTGGCCGCGGAGATCATGCGGGTCTATGAAAAGGTCCGGGGCTGAGATTCTCGCCCTGAACCCGTCATGCACTGTTGAAGGAAAAGAATTGCTTCCGGGGACGGGGAGACGGATTGCCACGTCGGACTATGTCCTCCTCGCAATGACGGAGGAGGATTGATCGCTGCAGCGATCACCCCACATGCATGTCATTGCGAGGAACCGGGGGTCCCCCGGAAAGCCCTGAGGGCTTTTCCGGGGAGGGGGGACGAGGACATGTGAGGGTGAGAGGGAGTGCCTGCGCTCCCTCGAACGGTTCACATGTCACGAGGAGCCATGTGACGCGGCAAACCGTTCCTCCGTCTCCCAAATAAAGCATGTTTTGAAACGCGTAGGGGAGGGCGGAGCGAAGCGCAGGGCTTGCCCCTCCCGAAAATGAAGGTGTGACAAGGGAGGAAATGTCGTGTCATTTTCATCCAATGCGAAGGAGGAGCTTTGCCGCCTGGAGTGGGAGGACCGGAGCGCTGCCCTGGCGGAGGCCAGCGGCGTACTGCTCTACGGGAACGCCTTCACCAGTGAGGGGATCCGCATAAGCACGGGCTTTGCTCCCTTTGCCCGCCGATTGGGACGGCTTTTTAAACGGGCCTTCGGCTTCGGCTTTGACCGGGAGACCGGGGGCGAGGGAAGCCGTTATGTTTTGGAGATCAGCGACCCTGAGAAGCTGGAAAGAGTTTTTGACGAGTGCGGGGGAGACCGCTCCCGCTTCCTTGCCCACCATGTGAATTTGGGCATTCTGGAGGAGCAGGCGGAGCGCCAGAGCTTTCTTCGGGGCGCGTTTCTCTCCGGCGGCAGCGTCAGCGATCCCGCGAAGAGCTATCACCTGGAGATGGTGACCCACCACTATTCGGTCAGCCGGGAGACGGTTTCCCTCCTGCGGGATATGGGCTTTGATCCCGGTGAGACCGCCCGGGGCGGCAACTTCCTCCTCTATTTTAAGAAAAGCGAGGCCATTTCCGAATTTCTCACCACCGCCGGAGCTCCCCTTGCGGGGATGGAGGTCATCAATGCCCGCATTGAAAAGAGCATTGCGGAGAAGGTGAATCGCCGTCTCAACTGCGACGGGGCCAACATTGACAAAACGGTGGAGGCGTCGGAGCGCCAGCTCCGTGCCATCCGCCTTCTGCGTGAGGCGGGAAGGCTGGACGATTTGGGCGAGAAGCTGAAATACACCGCCCTCTTGCGGGAGGCCAATCCGGAGCTGAGCCTTACCCAGCTGGCGGAGATGATGGATCCTCCGGTGTCCAAATCCAGCCTCAGCTATCGTCTTCGCCGCCTTACAGAGCTGGCCGGGGTGGGCGAGGAGCAATAAATCCATCGCCCTTCATTACCCACGGGCGGGTTAGTCGATGGAATCACCGATCCACCACTGTCATTCCGAGGAGGGCAAAGCCCGACGTGGGAATCCGTACCTCCGTCCTCTTTGAAAACCCTGCCCTTTTTTATGAACCAGCCTCGTAGTATGTTGTCACAATGAAAACTTGATGATGTTTGTACACCACCTCATCAGTCGCTGCCGCGACAGCTTCCCCTCCAGGGGAAGCCAGAAATCCCACGAATCCATGCCTTCCCCTGGAGGCCCAGCGCAGCCGGAAGCTTGCTTCCGTGCTGCGGTGAGGTGCCTTGTGCGGGAAGGTGGCATCCGGCGTCTCACGCAAGTCGGATGACGGATGAGGTGAAAAGCGGAGTTTTATGTGAGACAAGGTAGCAGGGGCGAACTGCGTGTCAAGACCGCTCGAACTCTGCCGTCCCTATCATACGCTTCCCCTGACTTTTCCTGCCGTAGAATTCTGCGGCGTTTTACTTGACAATTTGGAGAGATACCATGGGTTTTACGCATCTTCATGTTCACAGCGAATACAGCCTCTTAGACGGCGCCTGCCGGATCTCCCGGCTTCTGGACCGGGTGAAGGAGCTGGGGCAGAACGCCGTGGCCGTGACGGACCACGGCGTGATGTACGGCGCCATCCAGTTCTATAAAGAGGCCAAGGCCAAGGGGATCAAGCCCATCATCGGCTGCGAGGTCTATGTGGCCCCCCGGACCCGCTTTGACCGGGAGCATGGGGTGGACAGCGCTCCCTACCACCTGGTGCTGCTCTGTGAGAATATGGAGGGCTACCGGAATCTCTGCCGCATTGTCAGCGACGCCTTTACCGAGGGCTACTACATCAAGCCCCGGACGGATATGGACGAGCTTCGCCGCTATCACGGGGGCCTCATTGCCCTCTCCGCCTGCCTGGCGGGACGGATTCCCCGTGAGATCCTTCACGGCAGCTATTCCGACGCTAAAAACGCCGCCCTGGAGCTTCTGGATATCTTTGGGGAGGGCAACTTCTTCCTGGAGATGCAGGATCACGGCATCCGGGACCAGAAGACGGTGAATGCCGCCCTCCGGCGTATGAGCGAGGAGACCGGGATCCCCCTTGTCATCACCAACGACTGCCACTATATCAAGCAGGAGGACTGGTATGCCCAGGACGTGCTGATGTGCATCCAGACCGGCAAGACGGTGGAGGACCCGGACCGCATGCGGTTTGAAACCCATGAGTTCTATGTCAAGGGTGAGGAGGAGCTGCGCGCCCTCTTCCCGGACTGTCCGGAGGCTTTTGACAACACCGTTGCCATTGCGGAGCGCTGTACCGTGGACTTTGAGTTCGGCCACTACCATTTGCCTGCCTTCGATCCCCCGGAGGGCTACGACTCCGAGAGCTGGCTCCGGGAGCTCTGTAACCGCGGCCTCCAAAAGCGCTACGGCAATCGGGAGGACGCGAAAAAGCAGCTGGAGTATGAGCTTGCCATGATCTCCCGCATGGGCTTTGTGGATTACTTCCTCATTGTCTCTGACTTTGTGAGCTTTGCCAAGGGCGCGGGAATTCCCGTGGGACCCGGCCGCGGCTCCGCCGCCGGCAGTGTGGTCTCCTATTGTCTGGAGATCACAGACATCGACCCCCTGAAATACAGCCTCTATTTCGAGCGCTTCCTGAACCCGGAGCGGGTCAGCATGCCGGATATCGACATGGATTTCTGCGAGCGCCGCCGGGGAGAGGTCATCGACTATGTCAAGCGCCGCTATGGGGAGGACCGGGTGGCCCAGATCGTGACCTTTAACACCTTAAAGGCCAAGAACGCGGTGCGGAACGTGGCCAAGGCCATGGGCCTCAGCTTCTCGGAGGAGAGCGAGCTGGCCAAGAAGATCCCCGATGTCCTGAATATCACCATCGACCAGGCCCTGGCCCTCTCTCCCCAGTTAAAGAGCGCCTATGACAGTGATGAGCGGACCCGCCGGGTCATTGACACCGCCCGGGATCTGGAGGATATGCCCAAGGACTCGGGCACCCATGCCGCGGGCGTGGTCATCACCCGGGATCCCGTGTATACCTATGTGCCTCTGGCCCTCTCCAAAAAAGACGATTCCATCGCCACCCAGTACGTGATGACTACCCTGGAGGAGCTGGGCCTTCTGAAGATGGACTTTCTGGGCCTTCGGAACCTGACGGTCATCGACGACGCGGAGAAGATGATCCACCGTCATACACCCGGCTTTTCGGTGCGGCAGGTACCCGATGACGATGGGGAGACCTATGCCATGCTCCAGGCGGGGCGGACGGAGGGCGTCTTCCAGATGGAGTCCACCGGCATGACTGGGGTCTGTACTGCCATTGCCGCGAAAAGCATCGAGGATCTCACCGCCATCATCGCCCTCTATCGGCCGGGCCCCATGGACTCCATTCCCCGATTCATTGAGAATAGCCGCCATCCGGAGAAGATCACCTACCGGCATCCCATGCTGGAGCCGATCCTCAACGTCACCTACGGCTGCATCGTGTATCAGGAGCAGGTCATCGAGATCTTCCGCCGTATGGGCGGCTTCAGCCTGGGCCAGGCGGATATGATCCGCCGGGCTATGAGCAAGAAGAAGCAGAAGGAGATCGTCAAGGAGCGGGAGACCTTTATAGGCGGCGATGAAAGCCGCGGGATCTCCGGCGCCGTGAAGAACGGGGTCCCGGCGGAGGTGGCCGGCGCCATTTACGATGAGATCCTGGATTTTGCCAATTACGCCTTCAACAAGGCCCACGCCGTGAGCTATGCCGTGGTTTGCTATTGGACGGCCTATCTGAAGTGCCACTATCCCCGGGAGTATATGGCCGCCCTCATGTCCAGCGTGCTGGAAAATGCCGCCAAGATCGCGGAATACACCGCCGAGTGCAAGGAGATGGGCATTGAGATCCTGCCGCCGGATGTGAACGAGTCCGACGACGACTTTACGGTGGTGGGCAAGAACATCCGTTACGGTCTCGTTGCCGTGAAGGGCATCGGCCGGGGCATCATCCGTGCAGTCATGCGGGAGCGGCAGGCAAACGGCCCCTTCCAGAGCTTTGAGAGCTTCGTCCGTCGGATGTACGGGCCGGAGCTGAACCGCAGGGTGCTGGAGAGCCTCATCAAATGCGGCGGCTTTGACAGCCTGGGAAAGCGCCGCAGCCAGCTGATGAAGGTCTGCGAAATGGTGCTGGAGAGCGTGGCCTCGGACAAGCGGCGGAACCTGGACGGCCAGATGGACCTCTTCGGCGGGCTGGAGGCCCAGTCGGAGCAGGGGGTCACCGGCGTTTCCTACCCGGATATCCCGGAGTACAGTCCCCGGGAAAAGATGGCCATGGAGAAGGAGGTCACCGGCCTCTATCTCAGCGGCCACCCCATGGAGGAGTATGCGGAGAAGATCAAGGCCATCGGCGCTGTACCCATCGGCCGCCTTTTGGAGGCACTGGGTGATCCCGAGGACCCCAGCTACCGGGACGGGGACTTCGTCACCGTGGCGGGGATGGTATCGGACCTCCGCTCCCGCACCACCAAGAACAAAAGCCTTATGGCCTATGCCACCATTGAGGACGCCTCCGGCGCCGTGGAAGCCCTCTGCTTCCAGCGGGTACTGGACGCCGCCGGGCCCGCCCTCCGAAAGGACAGCGCCGTGGCGCTCTTGGGTCGGGTCTCCATCCGGGATGATAAGGATCCCCAGCTGGTGGCGGAGACGGTGAAGGCTCTGGAGGAGGCCACGGGCCCCCTCTCTCAGCCCCGGCAGGGCGGTTATGGATCTTATAGCTCCCGCCCCCGGGAGGAGCGGTCCCACCCTGCGCCGCCGGCGCCTGGGGCCTCTGCGCCCTCCCGTGCGCCGGCGCCCCAGCGCCTCTATGTTCAGATCCCATCCATGAATCATCCCGCGGCGGGGCACATTGCCCGCCTCATCAAAATGTTCCCCTCCGACGGCGGCGGACAGAAGCTGGTGCTCTGTGCCAGGGACAATAAAACACGGGTGGCGGCGGACTGCCTCATCCATCCGGCCCTGGTGGAGGAGCTGCAGACCATGATGGGACCGGAAAACGTGGTTGCCAAGTGAGACCAAACGCGGTATAATCATAATACCAATACAAATATTACTTGGAGGGATCCGCCATGTTCTATCTGAAGAGCGACCGCCTCTCCGCCCGGGTTTGGGAGCCCGGCGAGGGCACCAACAATCTGGAGCGCTTTGACCGCAGCTGTTACGTGGATGAACTGACCCTGGATGGGAAATACCAGTTCCTCACCGGTGAGCCGGGGGAGCTGCTGCCCCACCGCCTCACCGGGGGCAAGGGCCTCGTCAGTGAAATCAAGGCGGATGAGCTGGGCGTTGAGGCCGGGAAGGGCGGCTGGTTCCCCAAGTTCGGCGTGGGCCTTCTGAAGAATGAGACCGGCGAGAAGTTTTCCTTCCGCAGCCCCTATGAGATGAAGCCCTTCGAGGTCGAGGTGGAGAAGGGGAAGGACTGGGCCTCCTTCCATGTACTTCCGGAGCTGTGCATGGGCTATGCCTTGGATGAAAAGCGGGACCTTCGCCTTTCGGGCAATACCCTCACCATCGTCTATCACTTCAAGAATGTGGGGGAGAAGTCCCTTTCTCTGGGGGAGTACGTCCACAACTTCATGACCATTGAGAAAAAGCCCCTGGGGCCCGCCTACCGCCTGACGGCGGCGGTCAAGGGCCTGGAGGGCTATGAGCCGCCCCGTGGCGGCCCCGCCTATGGCACGGCGGAGGGCTTTGGCTGGAGGGATTATACCAATTCCTCCTGTATGGCCCATATTCAGCGGGAGAACGTGGATATGAGCCGTCCCTTCTTCTGGAAGCTGACGAACGGGGAAAGCCCGGCCTGGGTGATGGAGGAAACATCCTTCTTCCCGGAGAAAGCGCCGGTCTGGTCCATCGACCACATCGTTTCCTGTGAGTGTTATAACGCCTTTACCCTTGCCCCCGGTGAGAGCATCGACTATTGGAGAAGGTGGACCTTCGGGGACTGAGCTTCTGGCTCCTCCTGGGAGGGCAGCCGCCTGCTGTCGATCTCTCCGTTCCCCCTTCTTCATAATAAAAGAATAAAGCGGAAGATTCTGCAAAGAGAATCTTCCGCTTTTGCTTTTTCAAAGCCTGCCTCGCCTCATCCGGCGTATGGTACCAGCTCCACCGTGTATCCGGCGTCGCGAAGGGCGTCTACCAACCCGTTTTCCCCCAAAAGATGGGCAAGGCCAACGGCGAAGAACACGGTTTTGTCGCCTTCCAGATATCCTTTGGCCACGTCCAGCATGGCGTCATTCCGCTGGATCAGCATTTGGTTGTTGTAGTCTCTGTAGGCCTCCAGCTCTTCCTCATAGCGGGCCAGCTCCTCCTCCGTCAGTTCGGAGGTATCCAGCTCCTCCTCCTTATTCAGATAGTCCCGCAGCTCCTCTTCGTCACCCCGGCACCACATCTCATAGAGCTTCTCCACCGAGGTGTTGTACCCGTAGCGCCCGGAGGAGAGAGTCCCTTCCAGCTCCAGCTCCTGGATGAGGTCGGAGAAGTTGCCCAGCATCTGCATCTGGAACTGGACAGATTCCACCTCCAGGATCTCCTTCTCCTGCTGACGGGCCCGCTTCATGAGGCGGCTGTCCACGCCCCGGCTGCCGCTGAGGCTTCGTCCCAGCCAGCGGTAGGCGTTGCTAATCTCCGACTCCCACATGGTGGTCTTGTAGGGCATCAGATCCAGATAGAGGTAGCTGCCGTACTTTTTCAGAGCCTTCTCCATCTCCTCCAGAAGCTCCTCGTCCTCCACATGATCCCGGACCGTGGTGCCGTCCTGGTACATATAGGCGTCCAGATAGGCCGCGACAAGCTCCTCATCTTCATCGAGCAATTCGGTAAAGGTATCCACGTCGCATTCCACCGCCAGGGCGTCGGCGGCGTCAAAGGCCTCGTATATTTCCTCCGGCAGCCAGGCGGTGCGGCCGTCGCCCACATGGATGGTGCCCAGCATCCACATGACGTGCCCCTCGGCCGAAGTGACCTTGTAAAACACCGGCGTGGCGGGCGTTTCCGGCTCGGGATCCGGGGGCAGCTCCTCTGTGATCGCTTCGTCCGCGTCCGGGTCGGCCGGGCGGAAGCAGATCTCCTGGCGCAGGATCAGGGGATAGATCCTGCGGTCGATCTCATGAACGCCTGTAAACTCAAAATACAGCGCCCGGGGCAGAAGCGTATCCTTGTCGATGCTGAGGTGGCCTTCCATGGCCGACGTCTCATACTGCGCGGCGAGATCATCCAAGAGATCCTCCTGACTGTAGAGCATCCATTCTGCCAGGTCCTCCGCCCAGAGACCCATGTCCTCGTTTCCGGTAAAGTGGATGAGCAGCATGTCCTCCGCGTCCTCCAGCGTGAGGGACTCCGCTTCTTCAAGGAAGGGAAAGTATTCCTCGGGCCAGGAGAGATACCTGCCGAGCATCTGCCCCCAGGATAGGTGCTCGGTCTTGACGTCTCCATCGCTGTTTTCATGGGTCAGAGTCCCGTCCCGGAATTGGGTCGAGGCGTGGTAAGTGGTGGTTCCCTGCTGATACACCGTCCGATTGTTCTCCCACAGCATCCGTTGACCGGGACTGAAGACCGAGACCTCGTCCGTTTCCAGAATCATGGCTCCGGCGGCGGCGCTGGTGATGTGGGAGGTCATGCGAAGCTGATAGCTGTCTGTGTTCCACCATGCCATGGCGTTCTCCCAGAGGGCAGGGATGCGGATATCCGACAGGCGGAGATAGCTCTCCGGCTCGGAGGGAACGAATTCTGACAGATCGGCCTCCGCCTCGTGCCAGCGGCAGGCAACATCAATGGTAAAGCGGCTGCCGGATTGGAGATATTCCGCCCGGTAGCGGGTCTCGGCGATGCTGTCGTTTTCCACCGTGGCCTCTCCCTCGGCGGAGATCAGCACAGCGTAGCCCGGGGCCGCCCATGCCTCCGGAGACAGCGGATGGGAGAAGAAATAAGTATCCCCTTCATGGGTGATCTCCTCATAGTTCTCCCCGTGGAGGAGCAGCAGGGGGAACAGAGTAGATAGATAATCCTCCGCTGACAGCTCACTGGAGTATTTCGCCCCCTCCGCATCCTGGTACAGGACGCCCTCCTGCCAGAACTCGGTGTAGCTCTGCTGCGCTCTGCCGATGGTGCGCTCTCCCTCCAGCCGGAGAAGAGGATGGTCCGTCCCCAGGCCCATGACCTGCAGGGTGTAGCTGTCGTCATCCGTAAAGGTCTCGCCCCCGGTGATCCGGGTGGACTGGAAGCTCAGCTCCTGCACATAGGAATCGGGGCCCGAAAAGGCTTCCTCCAGCGCCTTCCAGGTCTCAGCGGCTGGTGGCTCCGGCTCCGGCTCGGGCGTGGGCTCCGGTTCCGGACTTTCCGTGCTTTCCGTGGGCTCCTGCTCAGAACCCTTGTCCACGGGCCCTGGTTCGGATACGGCGGCGGGTTGATTGATTTTCTGGGACAGCGTTTGTCTGCTGCTGCAGCCGGTAAGGATGATAAGCGCTCCGATCAGCAGTACGGCGATCCATGAAATTCTCCGCTTCATTTCCACTCCTTTCTGATGTTGCAAGGCAATTCCATCCCCTAAGATATGACAATAGTAACACAGAGCGGGAGGCGTTGTCCAGATATTTTGAGCACATTCGACAAAAAGTTCCATTTGCGCTCTGGCGCCAAAAAAGGAAGATCCCGACGAAAGGATCTTCCTTCTTGCGTATGAGTATTCACGACTGGATCTCCCGCCCGTCCAGCTTCCGCACCAAAGCCACCAGAGGCCGGTAGAGCAGCAGGGCGATGACAAAGTTCCCTCCGCAGTGGATCACGTCATAGAGGAGGCCCCGGGCGATGTAGGCGAGGCCCATCCGCCATCCGCCGATGATAAAGGTGGCGGGGGAGGTGATGGTCCCGAAGAGGAGACCGAAAAAGCCGGAGAGCAGCGCCATCAGCAGGGGAGAGTCATACCGCCGCAGGAGGATGACAGCCACCAGAAGAATGAGCCAGATGTAGAGGTAGGAGATGAACCAGAGCCCCATACCGTAGATGAGCCCCTCCACCAGAACGAAGACGTAGATGGGGTACAGGGTCTTCCATCCGTAGACGGTTCCGGTGACAAGGATCAGCAGACTTACCGGTTCAATATTGGGGATGGGGGAGAGGGCCACCTGCCCCGCGATCATCATGGCGGCCAGCATGGAGAGGATAGCCAGCTCCCGGGCGGTCATCCGGGGCTTTTTCATCAGTATTTGGCGGCGGTGAATTCGTAGGTCTGACCGTCCTCAATGGGGGTTTCATCGGCGGAGGTCATGACCCACTCGCCGTTGCAGGTGTAGGTCCACCAGATGCCCTTTTCGGCGTCGGCGAAATACCCGTTCACGGTGGTGATGGTGTAGCCGAATTCACTGTCATAGCCGTCCACAAGACCCTCCACCTCCTGCATGGCTTCCAGGAGATACTCTTTGTCGGTGTGAAGCTCCACGGTGCTTTCGTTTCCGTCATAGTCGGTGATCTTCAGGGTGACCGTCTTGCTTCCCTGGGTGGCTGCGGGCTTCGTCACAAAATAGATGATGACGGCGGCAGCCACCAGCAGCACCAGGATGCCGGCGATGAGGGCGATTTTTTTCTTGTTCATGGATTTCTTTCTCCTTTTGTTGGTAATATAGACAAAGCGCAGGGGTACGCTAACGCCGGCCCTGCCCTGCAAATGCGGCGGCCCCCGGTTTCCCAGGGGCCGCGGGCACAGCAAAACAAGGCCCGACAGGGCCTCTGCGCCTTAAGTCTCATGGTAGCGGCAATCAACTCATCCTTCCTCCGTGTATCGGACTAGACAGAAATCTCTGCCGCACCGTGGCCCACCCGTGGTTTCGGAGCATATGCCCCGTTTCCGTTCCGCGTTCCGCACCGAAGCGGTGAGCGAAGGATATCGATATTCTGTTTTGCGGGAAGGGGTTAAATACCCCTGACCTGGGAAATAATACCACCCCTTCCGGAAAAATGCAAGCCCGGAAGGGGTGATATAGTCTCTTTATTTGATTGTCAGTCATCAGCCTGCGCCCCGGGTCCCCAGCAGAACAATGCCGATGAGGATGGCCACAATGCCGCCGATCCTGCCGAAGACGATGGCAGCTTCAGAGGGCTCTGCGTCCTTATAGCGCCATCCGTATTTGAGGTACCAGCCTGTCTGCGGAGAAATAAGGTTGAAGAGCCCAATCAGAATGAGAAGAAAGCCCATCAATGCCACCTCCTTTTATTGGCAGGGGGGAAGCAACCAATCAGCGGCGTCCGCCGCCGCCTCCCATGCCGCCGCCACCGCCGAAGCCGCCGCCCACGTGGCCGCCTCCTCCGAAACCGCCGGAGCTGCCGCCGAAGCCGCCGCCTCCACCGAAACCGCCGCCGCCGCCGAAGCCGCTGCCGCCGCCGCCGAAGCCGCCGCCGAAGCCGCCGGGCCCTCTGGGACCGCCCCGGTCATGGGGTCCGCGCCAGGTGTGATAGGGCATGGCGGAGAAAATGAACCAGGGACGATAGATCGGAATGGGAAGCCCCATGTACCGGTAGTAGGCGCGATACCGTGCCCGGTCGTTGAGGAAGAACACGAGGACAAAGAAGATAAAAGGCATAAAGGCAGAGACAAAAGCGAAGAACCGGAAGATATAGTAGCTGATCCAGGACAGAACGCCCGTAGTGGGGCTGGCGGTTCCGGAACTGTAGTTTGATCTGGTGTTTTCATAAGCGGGATTGACCGCGGAGCCGCTTGGGTTATCTGCCCGCTCGGTTACATTGTAGTAGTCGGCGAACCACCAGGCCAGCTCATAGAACATGGTGCTGACGGCTTCGTCGTAATTGCCCGCGTCAAAGTCATCCCAGAAGTAGTCGTTGAAGTACTGATCCACCATGTCGTCGGTGAAATCGTCGGTGATGCCCTTGCCCACGGTGAGCCAGGCCTTGTTCTCGCCCACGGCCAGGAGAAGCAGCATGCCGTTGTTGTAGGTGGCGCTGCCCACGCCGTAGTTTTCAAAAAGGGCTCCGGCGTACTCATCGGAATATATGCCGTCCAGGTAGTCCACGGTGACCACAACGATCTGGGCGCCTTTGCAGTAATACTCCAGGTCGCCGTTGTAGCTGAGGATCATGTCCCTGGTCTCCTGGGAGAGGACGCCGGCGGTGTCGTTGACATAGAATTCATCGCTGGCATCCACCACTGCCAGCGCGCTGCCGGAGAGCCCCAGCAGCAGGCTGAGGATCAGCAGAAGGGAAAGCAGTGTCTTTTTCATGGTCATAACTCCTTATATGCAAATACCTGAGGGCCTTTTACAAAGATCAGTGCTTTGAAAAGCCTCACGGGAAGGGTGCTCATCACTTTCGTATCGAAGTCGGCGAGGGAATCGTTGTAGGGATTGCGCTCCAAAGCGCCCTCCGCGGATTGGAGCTTTGCGTAGGCGTCCCGGCCTTTCTCCTCATCGCCCCGGCTCAGGTCGGAGAGCTCGTCTGCCGCTGTCATCAGGGCCTCTGCCGTGCGGGAGAGATTCCGGTTTGCGCTGTACATCGCCTGGATGTCCCCGCTCTCCATGGCGTCCACCAGGGTCCTGCGGGCGGCCTGCAGCGTCTCCCGCTCCGTTTCCAGATCCGCTACGTCGGCGTAGACGGAGGAGAGGGTCAGGGCGTAAGTATCGATGCTCTTCAGTGTGCTGTAGAGGGAGGCGGAGGTGTACCCCTCCTGGGTTGCAACGCCATCATAAAAGCCCCTGGTATAAGCGGCTGCCTCCTTTGCGATGCTCCGATTGATTCCCAGCACGGCAAAGATCAGACAGAGCAGGACGGTCACCGCGATGGCGGTCCCCCGATTCTCCAAAACTTTTTTCATTGTCGTCTCCTCCTGTGTGCCGGGCGCTGTTTCCAATAAACCCTCTTCATGTATGAGCATATAGTAAACCAAATTACCGTATTTGTCAAGAGTGAAAGGTAAAATATATTTACTTTATTTGTAAACAAAATAAGAACGGGACCCCGGAGCGGGAATAGACTGCCCGCCGGTGATCCCGTTATACATGTTACGAATCCTTCTCGTTCCGCAGAGCCTCAGCCTTTTTCCGGAAGAAGGCGCCGGCCTCCTGAATTTTGGCGGCATAATCCTCCATGGCGGCGGTGACCTTCCAGAATTCACCGTTGACCCGGTCCGCAGCGGTGCCGGTGCTTTCCGTCAGCTCCTCGCAGCGCTGAAACAGGGCTTCCAAAAGCTCGGCGGCCTCGTCCAGGGCGCTCAGCCGCTGGTTTTCCTGCTCTTCTCTGGCTTTGTCCCGCTCTTTTTCCAGCTCCTCCGCTTGCTTCCGGCTTTCGTTCAGACCGCTTTCCAGCGCTTCCCGCTCCCGGTTCGCGGACTCCAGCTCCTCGCGGAGGGAGGTGAGCTGACGCTCATTCTCGTCGAGGGAGGCCCGAAGAGATTCCAGCTCCGCCCGCATTGCCTCTTCCCGGGCTCTCCAGGCGTCCTTCTCATCCTGCAGCCGCAGTTTTTCCACCTTCAGGTCATTGCGCTCTCCGGCCAGCTTCTCAATATATTCTACCACATCCCGGCGGTCAAATCCGCCGAAGAGCTTTCCTTTAAAACCATTGTCTCCGCTCATGCTGCACCTCCTGATTACCTCAAAAGAATACCACAAACTGCCGGTTTTGACAACATGGAATCGAAGATTGCCGATGAAAACCGGGGCAGCGGGACAGCAGACGGCAAAAAATGTGGGACAGCAGACAGCAAAAAAGGTCTTTACAATCGTGAGGGAAGGTGCTATAATTCATAAGCTGTCAATTTGATACGTTGATATGCGCCCGTAGCTCAGTTGGATAGAGTGTCAGACTCCGACTCTGAAGGTCGCAAGTTCGAATCTTGTCGGGCGTGCCAGCAAAAACCACCGATTTCATGGAAATCGGTGGTTTTTCTGCTTTTGAAATAATATTTTGGACGAAAACGGATTACCGGATTCGGAAGCCTCCAGGCGTGGCAAATCCGGCAACAGGATGCTTTGGATCGGTGTGACCATTGTTTTTCGGGGCATTCCGTAAAAGAAAAAGCGTTGTTTGATCAACCGCTGGACAATTGCCCTCTGCATCGGTACAATAGAGAACAGGGCCAGCAAATGGCCATGGATTTCTGAGCGAGGGAGGAACTTCTATGGAAAGAATACGTACCATCATCACCCAGGATGCCGAGGTGGACGATCAGAATTCGCTGCGCCATTTTCTGCTCTATGCCAATGAGGTGGAGCTGCAGGGGATCGTCCAGACATCCTCCAAGTTCCACTGGCGGGGCATCCCCGGGGCGAAGAAAGGGGAGAGCCGTCAATCCGGCGATTTCAGCTTTGAGGAGAACGGCCCCTATGACGAGCCCTATCGCTGGACGGGGACCGATTGGATGTGGCGGGTGGTGGAGGATTATGAGAGGGACTACCCCAATCTCATCCGCCATGCCGAGGGTTATCCCACACCGGAAGAGGTCCGTGGGCTTATCCGCATCGGGAATGTGGGCTATGAGGGTGAGATGGAGGCCCCCACCGAGGGCTCGGAGCTCATCCGGCAGCGGATCCTGGACGACGATTCCCGCCTTCTGTACCTCCAGGTCTGGGGCGGCACCAATACCATCGCCCGTGCCCTCCTGGATATTCAGCGGGAGTATGAGGGGCGCCCTGAGTGGCCGGGGCTGCGGAAAAAGATCATGAAAAAGGTGGTCCTTACCGCCTGCGGGGAACAGGACTCCACCTACCGGGACTATATCGCGGAAGAGTGGCCGGAGATCCCCTTCATCAAGATGCTGCAGATGTTCAGCTACGCTTATCCCTGGCTGTCGATGCCATCGGGGGAGAGCAAGGACAGCCTCGGCGCGGCCTTTATGAAGCGGGAGATCCTGAACGGCAAAAGCGCGCTGGCTTCGGGTTACTGTACCTGGCTGGACGGGCGCCGCTACGAGGGGGAGCCCGAGGAAGGGCAGTTCGGCGCCAATCCAGAGATCGTGAATACCTGGTACGGTGCAAAGCTGGGGGTCCCAAAGCCGGAGCCCTACGATTTCCTTTCCGAGGGGGATTCTCCCACCTTCTTCGCCTTCTTTGACTGGGGCTTCCGCACGCTGGAGGATTTCGGCTACGGCGGGATCGCCGGGCGCTACCGGAAGGTGGAGGGAGAGCGGAACTCCAAGGGGGAGACGCTGAACCTCTGGGAGCCGGTGCCGGAGCCCTATGAGGACAGAGAAGGCACTGTGACGATGCAGGAGCCCATGTGGCGCTATGTTGTCGATATCCAGCGGGATTTCGCGGCACGGGCGGCCTGGGCCTCTGCCGGGACCTATGCCGAGGGGGAGCATGCTCCGCGCCTGAGGATCACGGAAGGCCTGGATCTTTGCGCTGAGCCGGGAGAGACCGTGACCCTGCACGCTGAGGCGGAGAGCGGGGATGGGCTTCCTGTGGAGGTCTCTTTCCGTGTGTACCCCGAGGCAGGCGCGGCCTGGACAGGTTCCGCGTTTCTCACGGTCCGGGGGAGGGAGGCGTCGGTTTTCATCCCCGACGGCGCCGCCTCGGGCGATCAGCTTCACATCATTATCAAGGCCCAGGCCGGAGGCCACTTCCGTCTTTCACATTATCAGCAGGTCATCATCACGGTTGCGAGGGCATAGAGAATACCTGCTGCTTTGAAGAAGCGGCAATATGATCATCCGGACGATCGATGGCGAAAAGACCGCCACAGCTGCAATCAAGGTCTATGAAGGAGGAAGTGAACATGAGTAAACCCTTTGGATGGGCATTTATCGGCGCCGGGACGCTGGGGGCAAAGGTTGCCAAGGAAATCACCGCCTCCGGGCGGCACAGGATCGTATCCGTCTATGTGAGAAATCCGGAGAAACGCGCCTCCTTTGCCGGAACCTACGGAGCGCTCAGCGCGAAGACGGCGGCTGAGGCCATGCTTGCTGAGGGCGTGGACGGCGTATACATCGTGACGCCCCACACCAGCCACTATGAATACGCGAAGCTGGCGCTGGAGCTGGGAAAGCCCGTTCTCTGTGAAAAGCCGGTGAGTACTGACGCGGAGAAGGTGGGAGAGCTCATCCGACTCAGTGAGGAGAAGGGGATCTATTTCACTGAGGCCATGTGGACCTGGTTTTCCCCGGTGGCCAACAAGGTGAAAGCATGGTATGACGCCGGAGAGTACGGTGAGCTGCAGCGCTTTCACATGACCTATCACCTGAAGTCCATCGGCTACGCGCCCCGCGTATCCGACCCCAGTCTGGCCGGCGGCGCGCTGCTGGATGTGGGCATCTATCCCATCACCTACGCCTGCCGCCTCCTGGGCAAGCCGGAACGGGTGGAATGCACAGGCACCTTAAAGGGCGGTATCGACCTGGGAGAGGAGATCAGGCTTTGCTTTCCCGGTGGGAAAGAGTGCACCATCAGCACTTCCATCGTGGACATGAAGGGGCTGGAGCGGCTGACGCTTACCGGAACAAAGGCTGCGACGGATCTCCTGTTTTTCCACAGCATGAACCGGGTGAAGCTTCAGCGCCGCAGCGGACCGGGAGAAAGCTTCAGCGGCAGCGGCGGCATGCTGAATGAATTTGATCTCGTATCCTCCGAGATCCGAGAGGGGCTGACGGAGAGCCGCTTCGTCCCTCATACGGCCACGCTGGATGTCATGGAGATCATGGATGAGTGCCGTCGCCAGATGGGCCTTGTTTACCCCTTTGAAATGCAGGTGGACACGGAGAAAAACCTCATCCGCACCATCAGCCACCTGGGCTTCAACTGCCGGGATCTGGAAAAGTCCGTCGCCTTTTATCGGGACATCATGGGCTGTCGGGAGAAATTCACCCTCACCTGGGATGATTTGGCCCTGGATATGCGGAAAAAGGCTGAGGAGAAGGGCGAAAAGCTTCCGTTTTATGTGAAGGAAATGGAAAAGCGGCTTCATGGAAAGAAATGGTCCGTCTATATGAGCTGGACCGACAACACCTTTATTGAGCTTTTTTACGTCCCCAGCGCCAGACGCAAGCGTGTTGCCGATGCGAAAAACGACCTGAACTATACCCACTTCTCTTTGGAGGTCAGCGATCTGAAGGCCTTCCGGGACCAGGTCCTGGCCCGGGGCGGCGCACCCTATGTGGAAACCGAGATCGAAATGGGCCTGGAAAACACCTGGGTATTCTGGATGCACGATCCCGACGGGAATCGTTTTGAAATCATGGAGTATACGCCGGAGAGCTACCAGGTGACCGGACGGCGGGACACGGCGGAACAGAAAGATTGAGATTGAGACAGCCGGATCGGAGGCGGGAGAACGCCATGGCCGCCGGCAAAGGGAATTTCGGGGACGCGGCGCCCAGATCCTCCGGAGGTGAATGGATATGAAAGAACTGCGCATTGGAAGCATCGGCTCCGGCGTGATCGTACACAGTGTGTTGGAGAATGTGGCGCGGACCGAGGGAATCCGCCTGGAGGCGGTCTATTCCCGCAGTGAGGAAAAGGGCCGCGCCCTGGCCGACAAGTTTGGGGCGAAGAAAGTCTATACGGATATGGACGCCTTTCTTTCCGATCCGGACCTGGATATCGTCTATATCGCAACGCCCAATCTGCTTCACTACGCCCAAACGAGAAAAGCGCTGGAGGCCGGCAAGCATGTGATCTGTGAAAAGCCCTTCTGCACGATGGTCTCCCAGGCGCGGGAGCTGGTCCGGCTTGCCGAGGAAAAGCACCTTATTCTGGTTGAGGCCGTCCCGACCTCCTTTCTGCCGAATTATCGGGTCTTGAGAGACGCCCTGAAGAAGATCGGAAGGGTGAAGCTGGTGCTGGCAAACTACAGTCAATTTTCCTCCCGTTACGTCAGCCTTTTGGCGGGCGAGCTGCCGAACATCTTCAACCCGGATCTTGCCGGCGGGTGTCTGATGGATATCAACTATTACAACGTCTATCTGACCGTTGCGCTCTTCGGCAAACCGCAGAGCGCCGTATATCATCCCAATCTCTATATGGGGAAGATCGATACCTCCGGCGTCATGCTGATGCAGTATGACAGTTTTGCGGCCTCCTGCGTCGGGGCGAAGGATGCCTGGGGCGTGAACGCCTATCAGATCGAGGGCGAGCAGGGGTATCTCTATGTGAAAGACGGCAGCAACGGGCTCGCGGAGGTCCGTATCGTCACGAGGGACAGCGATGAGACGGTCAATGAACAGCCGGTGCCTGACCGCTGGTTTTATGAGGTGCAGGCACTGACAAAGCTGATACGGGACGGCGACCGTGAAGCGCTGCACAGCAGACTTGAGCTGATGCTGCAGGTTGTAGAGACTGTGGAAAACGCGAGGAAAAACGCCGGGATCCTGTTTCCCGGCGATGTGTGAAGCGGCATAGGAGAAAAAGCTTCCGCCATCGGACCCGACAGCTCGGACTGCCCCATGGCACGGACCGGCAGCAGTATACCATACTGTCTGACAAATGGGGCGCTGTTCATCGGGGATGCGGGGCTTTTTTGCGTCGACAGCATTTTTACCAACCGGCTGGATCGTAAAACTTCATAAATTGTTCAAATAAAGTGTTGAAAACAGTCGGGCTTTCCTGTAACCTTACCGTATACCGTCCGGGTGCACGGGCGCGTTTTTGGGGAGGGAACCGATATGAAGCTGCTGGAAGACCGTATTCTGCGTGATGGCCTTGTTATGGAGGGCGATGTACTGAAGGTTGACGGGTTTCTGAACCATCAGATGGACGTAATCCTTCTGGAGGAGATGGGGAAGGAGTTTCTCCGCCTCTATAATGACTGCGGCGTGAACAAGATCCTGACCATTGAGGCCTCTGGCATCGGCATTGCCTGCTTCACGGCCCAGGCCTTCGGCTGCCCCCTGGTTTTTGCCAAGAAGAGCAAAACCAGAAACATCGCCGGGGACGTGTACAGCGTGGACGTGGTTTCCTATACCCACGGAAACGTCTCCCACGTGATCGTTTCCAGAAATTACCTTCTGCCCACGGACCGGGTGCTGATCGTGGATGATTTTCTTGCCAACGGCGCGGCTCTGGGCGGCCTCATTGAGCTCTGCGGCCAGGCGGGCGCCACGGTGGTCGGCGCGGGCATTGCCATTGAAAAGGCTTATCAGCCCGGCGGAAAGCTGATCCGCGACCGCGGCATTCGGGTGGAGTCCCTGGCCAGGGTCGCCGCTATGGACCCCGTCTCCGGCGTCACCTTCTGCTGATTGACCGCAGGAAATTATAAATTGCACAAATCCGGAACGATAACTCACAAAAAAGCTATGATATCGTCAAAAATGCGTTGATGGTGCAATTATTCGTTGACAAAATTCGCGTTTCCGGTGTAAGATGAATCGGAATCCAATGTTGCCAATATAAGTTCGGATGGATGGCCCGGACGTTTCTACCGTGACGCCGCAGTCACGACTATTGGTAGAATCGACCCCTTTGGGGACGGGCGGAGCTTTTTTGGCAGACCTGCCGGTCTGCCTTTTTGATTCGCTTTTTACGCAACAAGGCGTAGAAATAAATGTTTGTTTGCTTAGTGAAAGGAGCAAAAAATGAAAAACACTCTGACGCGCAGAGACTTTATGAAGGTTTTTGGCCTGGGTACCGCTTCCGTGGCCGCCATGCTGGCGCTGGCTTCCTGCGGCAAGAAGGAGGAGACCGCTCCCGAGGGAGAGGATCGTGATGCCAAGGTCGTCTTCGACAACGACTCCACCCCCTTTGATGTGAGCTCTGTCACTGCTGACGAGGTCAAGGATTTCAAAGTTGGCTTCATCTTCCTGCATGACGAGAACTCCACCTACGACAAGAACTTCCTGAACGCCGCCGTCGAGGCCTGCAACAGCTTCGGCGTCCCCTATGTTCTGAAGACCAACATTCCCGAGGGCCAGGAGTGCTATGACACCGCTGCCGAGCTCGTGGATGACGGCTGCAACATCATCTTCGCCGACTCCTTCGGCCATGAGGATTTCATGATTCAGGCCGCCCGTGAGTTCCCTGAGGTGGAGTTCTGCCACGCCACCGGCACCAAGGCTCATACCGAGGGCCTGGAGAACTATCACAACGCCTTTGCCGAGATCTACGAGGGCCGTTTCCTGGCCGGTATCGTCGCCGGCATGAAGCTGAACGAGATGATCGACAGCGGCAAGATCACTGCTGACGAGGCCAAGATCGGCTACGTGGGCGCTTATCCCTATGCCGAGGTCAAGTCCGGCTACACCAGCTTCTTCCTGGGCGCCCGCTACATCTGCCCCAGCGCCACCATGGAAGTCACCTTCACCAACTCCTGGTACGACGAGGCCCTGGAGAAGGAAGGCGCCAACAAGCTCATCAACCGCGGCTGCGTTCTCATCAGCCAGCACGCTGACTCCATGGGCGCCCCCACCGCCTGCGAAGAGGCCGGTGTCCCCGACGTCTCCTACAACGGCAGCACCATCGACGCCTGCCCCAACACCTTCCTGGTGTCCAGCCGCATCGACTGGGTCCCCTATATGCAGGTCATGATCGGCCGCACCGCCAAGAAGCAGAAGATCAACGCCGACTGGACCGGCACCCTTGCCACCGGCTCCGTTGCTCTTACCGATCTCAACCCCAACACCGTGGCCGCCGGCACCCAGGAGAAGCTGGACGAGGTCAAGGCTATGCTCAATGACGGCAGCCTGAAGGTCTTCGATACCGCCACCTTCACCGTGAACGGCGAGACCCTGGAGACCTACCTCGCCGACATCAACGACTGGGGCGATTTCACCGGTGAGACCGAGTCCATCAAGGATGGCGCTTTCGTGGAGTCCTTCTTCCGTTCCGCTCCTTCCTTCGATATCGACATCGACGGCATCACCAACATCGACGCCTGAGCCTCGCTCTGACCCCCTGGGCTGTTCGAAGAGAGCTGGGATAGCTCTGCAATGATTCCGGGCGGGCTGTGTATTCAGTCCGCCCGGTTTTTTCTTTTCTCCGGCCTTGTCTGAGGCCGGACTGTCGTGTTATAGTATAAAGTGCAGTAAAATGTAAGGGGCGTGATAACGATGGAGAAGGTCGCCGCAGTCAAAATGCGCGATATTACCAAATCCTTTGGCTCCGTGAAGGCCAACGACGGCGTCTGGCTGGATATTTATAAGGGAGAGATCCTTGCCCTTCTGGGGGAGAACGGAAGCGGAAAGACCACCCTCATGAACATGCTGGCCGGAATCTATTTCCCTGACGAGGGAAAGATCCTGGTGGATGACCGGGAGGTGGTGATCCGCTCTCCCAAGGACGCTTTCGACCTGGGGATCGGTATGATCCATCAGCATTTCAAGCTGGTGGATGTGCTCTCCGCGGCGGAGAACATCATCTTGGGCCTGGAGGGAAAGCTGGATCTCAAAGCGGCTAAGGAAAAGATCCGGGCCATTTGCGACGCCTATGGCTTTGAGGTGGATCCGGACCAGAAGATCTATGATATGTCTGTCAGCCAGAAGCAGACGGTGGAGATCGTCAAGGTCCTGTATCGCGGGGCGGATATTCTGATCCTGGATGAGCCCACCGCGGTGCTGACACCCCAGGAGACGGACAAGCTCTTTGCCGTGCTGAGGAACATGCGGGATGACGGCAAGGCCATTGTCATCATCACCCATAAGATGCATGAGGTGGAGGAGCTTTCCGACCGGGTGGCCGTGCTGCGTCACGGCCAGTTCGTGGGCGATATGCTGACGAAGGATACTGACGCCCAGGAGATGACCAACATGATGGTGGGCCACCCTGTGGTGCTGAATATCGAGCGGCCCGAGCCGAAAGACCCCAAACCCCGGATCCGGGTGGAAGGGCTTACCGTCCGCTCCGTGGACGGAATCCTGAAGCTGGATGACGTCTCCTTTACCGCCAACTCGGGAGAGATCCTGGGCGTGGCCGGCATTTCCGGCAGCGGCCAGAAGGAGCTTTTGGAGGCCATCGCCGGTCTGCAGCCCGTGGAGAAGGGCAGCATCTCCTATCTGGAGGAGGACGGCACGCCGGAGGAGCTCATCGGAAAGGACCCCCTGAGCATTGCCGCCATGGGCGTCTCCCTCTCCTTCGTACCGGAGGACCGTCTGGGCATGGGCCTTGTGGGCAACATGGACCTGGCAGACAACATGATGCTGCGCTCCTTCCGCCGCCGGAAGGGCTTCTTTACTGATCGCAAGTCTCCCCACGACCTGGCGGAGCGGGTGGTCTCCGATCTGGAGGTTGTGACCCCCGGCATCGCCACCCCGGTGCGCCGCCTCTCCGGCGGCAATGTGCAGAAGGTCCTGGTGGGGCGGGAGATTGCCGCCGCGCCTACGGTCCTTTTGACGGCTTACGCCGTCCGCGGATTGGATATCAACTCCTCCTACACGATCTATGACCTCATCAACAAGCAGAAGGCCGCGGGTGTTGCGGTGATCTATGTGGGCGAGGATCTGGACGTGCTGCTGGAGCTTTCCGACCGGATCCTGGTGCTCTGCGGCGGCAAGGTCAGCGGCATTGTGGACGGACGCAGGACCTCCAAACGGGAGGTTGGTCTTATGATGACAAAACTGGGAGGTGGACGCGGATGAATACCAGGACCCATACCCCTCTGTTCCATATTTCCAAGCGCGGGCAGCTGCCCTGGTATCGGGCGTGGCTCATTCGCGGCATCGCTCTTGCCGTTGCCCTGCTGCTCTGCGCCCTTGTAACCACGGTCTTTACCGGCGTCAACCCCCTGGGCGTTTTCGCGGCGATTATCCGTGGCTCCTTCGGCACCGCCCGCAAATTCTGGGTGCTGCTCCAGGAGATGTCGATCCTGCTCTGCGTCGCGCTGGCGGTGACGCCCGCCTTCATGATGCGCTTCTGGAATGTGGGCGGCGAAGGCCAGATCCTGATGGGCGGCCTTGCCACCGCGGCCTGTATGATCGTCTTCGGGGATAAGGTTCCGAACGGACTTCTGATCCTCACCATGGTGGTGGCCAGCATCGCCGCCGGCGCCATCTGGGGCGCGATTCCCGCGGTGTTCAAGGCCAAGTGGAATACCAATGAGACCCTGTTCACCCTGATGATGAACTATGTGGCCACCCAGCTCGTGGCCTATTACTGCAACGTCTGGGATAAGAAGGGCTCCGGCATCGTGGGCATCATCAACCCCAATACCCACAGCGGCTGGATGCCCGGCTGGAACAGCCCCGGCGGACAGAAGTACCTTCTGAACATCGTGGTCGTAGCGCTGCTCACCGTGGGCGTCTATATCTATCTGCGCTACTCCAAGCATGGCTATGAGCTCACCGTGGTGGGCGAGAGTGAGCGCACGGCCCGCTATGTGGGCATCAAGGTGGAGCGTGTGGTGATCCGCACCATGCTGCTCTCCGGCGGCCTCTGCGGTCTTGCGGGCCTTCTGCTGGTGGGCAGCACCAGCCACACCGTGTCCACCACCATTGCCGGCGGCCGCGGCTTTACCGCCGTCATGGTCTCCTGGCTGGCCAAATTCAACCCGGTGATGATGGTGCTGACCACCTTCCTCATCGTGTTCCTGCAGCGGGGCGCGGGGGAGCTTTCCTCCAGCTTTGCCCAGATCAACGACTCCTTTTCCGATATTCTGACGGGCATCATCCTGTTCTTTATCATCGGCAGTGAGTTCTTCATTACCTATAAAATCAACTTCCGCAAGGCGGAGAAGGAGGCGTGAGCGATGTTTGATCTTACCTTCTTCATCACCCGTGCCGTCCAACAGGGGATCCCGCTGCTCTACGGCTCCACCGGTGAGACCTTGACCGAGAAATCCGGTAACCTGAACCTGGGCATCCCCGGCGTCATGTATGTGGGTGCCATGAGCGGCGTCATCGGTGCTTTCTTCTATGAGCAGTCCGCCAAGGGGGCGCTGAATCCCGTCCTGGCTGTGCTGATCCCACTCCTCAGCTGCCTCTTCGGCTCTCTCTGCATGGGGCTTATCTACAGCGTGCTGACGGTTTCCCTGCGCGCCAACCAGAACGTGACCGGCCTGGCCCTCACCACCTTCGGCGTGGGCTTCGGCAATTTCTTCGGCGGCGCCCTCATCAAGCTGGCGGGCTCCGATGTGCCTTCCATCGCCCTCTCCGCCACCAGCGCCTGCTTCAAGCGCTCCCTGCCCTTTGCCTCCAAGCTGGGGTGGTTCGGCCAGGTCTTCCTTTCCTATAGCTTCCTGGCCTACGCGGCGGTGATCATCTCCCTTTTGGTGGCGTATGTGCTGAAAAGGACCCGGATCGGCCTTCACCTTCGGGCGGTGGGGGAGAACCCCGCTACAGCGGACGCTGCGGGCATCAGCGTGGGCCGCTATAAGTATTGGGCTACCTGCATCGGCAGCATGATCGCCGGCCTCGGCGGCATCTACTATGTGATGGACTATGCCAGCGGCGTCTGGTCCAACGACGGCTTCGGCGATCGGGGCTGGCTTGCCATCGCCCTCGTCATCTTCACCATCTGGCGGCCCAATGTGGGTGTGCTGGCCTCCTTCCTCTTCGGCGGCCTCTACATTCTCCACATGTATATTCCCTCCGGCATGAACCTTGCCACCAAGGAGCTTTATAAGATGATCCCCTATATCGTCACCCTGGTGGTCCTGGTGGTCACCAGCATGCGCAATAAGCGGGAGAATCTTCCGCCCCAGAGTCTGGGCCTCTCCTATTTCCGAGAGGAACGGTAATGTGATCCAAAGCGAGCCCGGCCCCGCACATGTGGGGCCGGGCTCTTTTCCTTTACAGATCCCCGCCCCCGTGATATGATAAAAAGCGATCAAAAGGAAAAACAAAAGGAGGGACTCCCTATGGCGGCAAGCTGGCTCAAGGACGCGGTGTTCTATGAGATCTATCCGCAATCCTTCTATGACTCCAATGGCGACGGCATCGGGGATATTCCCGGCGTCATTCAAAAGCTGGACTATGTGAAATCCCTGGGCTGCAACGCCATCTGGCTGAATCCCTGCTTCGATTCCCCCTTTAAGGACGCGGGCTACGATGTGCGGGATTACAAGAAGGTGGCGCCCCGCTATGGTACCAACGAGGATCTGGAGCGCCTTTTCCGTGAAGCCCACCACAGAGGAATGCGCATTCTCCTGGATCTGGTGCCGGGTCACACCAGCGAGGAGCATCCCTGGTTTCGGGAGAGTCAGAAGGAGGAAAAGAACGCTTTTTCCGACCGCTATATCTGGACCGACAGCTGGATCTCCGGCGGGCGAGGACTCAACTTTGTGGCCGGGGAGGCGGAGCGGGCCTCCGTATATATTGTAAACTTCTTTAAGTGCCAGCCCGCGCTGAATTACGGCTTCGGCAGGGTGGAGGCGCCCTGGCAGATGGCCCATGATTCTCCCGCCGCGCTTCGGACCCGGGAGGCCATGAAGGACGTCATGCGCTTCTGGCTGGACCGGGGCTGCGACGGCTTCCGGGTGGATATGGCGGATTCCCTGGTGAAGAACGACGATGAACGGAAATCCTTTACCTCCTCTGTTTGGCGGGATGTACGGGCCATGCTGGATGCCGACTATCCCGAAGCGGTTCTGGTCTCTGAATGGGGCGCTCCCAAGCTGGCCCTTCGGGCGGGCTTTGATATGGATTTCTATCTCAATAACTGGGGCAACGGCTACTCCACCCTGATGCGGGACTATGACCAGCCCGTGGACAACAGCTACTTCCGGGCGGCGGCCGACCGGGACATCAACCGCTTTTTGGATATCTACCGGGATTGGTATGAGGATACCAGGGGGCTGGGCTATATCTCCCTTCTCACCTGCAACCACGATACGCCGCGGCCCCGGCGGACCTTGACGGAGCGGGAGCTGAAGCTCTGCTACGCCTTCCTCTTCACCATGCCGGGGGTGCCCTTCCTCTATTACGGGGACGAGATCGGCATGCGCTATCTGGAGCTTCCTACCAAGGAGGGCGGCTACACCCGCACCGGCAGCCGAACCCCCATGCAGTGGAAACCGGGGAAAAATCTCGGCTTTTCCGAGGCGCCCTCCGATCAGCTGTATCTGCCGGTGGACCCGGCCTCCGATGCCCCCACTGTTGCGGCAGAGGAGGGGGATCCGGATTCCCTTCTGGAAACGGTCCGCGCCCTTCTCGCGCTGCGGCACAGGGAGGAGGATCTCCGGGCGGAGGGGCCTTTTGAGGCCCTTTGTACGGAGAAGGGAAGCCCCTTCGTCTATCGCCGGGGATCGCTTTACCTGGCGGTCAATCCTTCTTTGGAAGCCCTTACCGCCCCGGTGGACCCGGAAGGGAGGAGCCCCCTCTTTGTGCTGGGCGGCGTTTCGGCGGAGCGGGGCGGCATTACCTTGGCCCCTCAGTCCTTTGCGGTATTGAAATAAAAGAAACGGAGATAACTATGAATCAAGATCCCAACGTGGTGGATGTCCTCATTGAAATCCCGCTGAACTCCCGCAATAAGTATGAGCTGGATAAAGAGACGGGCCGCATCCGACTGGACCGGGTGCTCTATTCCGCCATGAACTATCCCACAGAGTACGGCATTCTGGAGAACACCCTGGCTCCGGACGGCGATCCCCTGGACGTGCTGGTGATCTGCAAGGACCCCACCTTTCCGGGCTGTGTGGTGCCCGCAAGGATTCTGGGTTACCTCTCCATGACGGATGGGGGCAAGCTGGACTACAAGCTCATCACCGTGCTCGACTGCGACCCCCGCTATGACAACGTCCGGGAGCTGGGTGATCTGCCCCACTTCGTGCTGGAGGAGATCGCCAACTTCTTCTCCAATTACAAGGTTCTCCAGGGAATCCCGGTTTCCGTAGGGGAGTACCGGGGCCGGGAGGAGGCAATCGGGGTGGTGGAGAAGTGCACCCATGCCTATCGGGACCGGCAGAACGGCTGACAGGATGATTCCATTACGCAAGAAAGCACAGGTCGCTTGACCTGTGCTGAGCGTATAGACAAAGCCCGGATGATGAGGAGAAACACGGAAACGCAGGTATTTCCCAAGACACCGTAGGGGCGGCTATCAGCCGCCCGTGC